>JBEKGY010000004.1:0-151085 GCA_050012555.1 Occallatibacter sp. | reverse complement strand
TTTGCCACACGCTATGAGAAATCAAAAACATGCTTTCAAGCCATGGTCGCCCTCGCCTGCTCCTGGATCGTACTCCAGCTATATGTCGATACGGCCTAGTCCCTTAGTCCCTAGTCCCTTAGTCCCTGATCTCTGTTTTTACGACGCCGCCGCCAGCTCCGTCACCGGCGCCAGCCGCAGCGCGCCCTTGCGAGGTCCGCGCTTGCGCACGCTCATCACCTTGATGCGTTCCAAAAGCTCGTGCGCCGAGCAGTTCTTCTTGGCCAGCAGCGCGTCGGCGGTGTAGATCTCGCCCCCCATCTTCTGCGAATCCCCCCATAGAATCATGGGGATATGCGGCGCGAGCTGCTTCAGCCGGTCTACCAGTTGATTTCCGTCCATCTTCGGCATGGCAAGGTCGGCCAGCACCAGGTCCACCTGGGTCTGGGCAAAGATGCCGATAGCCTCCTGACCGGTGCAGGCCGAAACTACCCGGTATCCATTGGTTGACAGCATGAACTTGAGCAGGGAAAGCTCCTGCTCGTTGTCGTCTACGCAGAGAATCACTTTCTTGGGCCGCATGTCTTGGTAATCTCCTTAACCTTGCAATTCGTTCTTGCCGTGCGTTTAGTAACATTCCGCCCTTGCCCGCTCTTGTGGAGGGTTGGCGTGTCGTATTTCCGGGCCCGGCGACCGGTTATGTGTCAGCCTTCTCCGGGTTGATCTTGCAGGCCGGATTGCCTGGTGTGCAACGTATAGCATCCCTGGCGGGCGCTTCGGTCTCACAAATCGGCAAACGGCTTCCGATTCACAGGAGGCCACCTTCGGTCGCAGTAAAACAGTGTAGGATGCCTGGGGCAAGACCGGCATGGAAGCCGGTTAAAATTGTTCAATGAATCGCAAGAGTACGAGGATTGGAAAAACGTGGAAAGAGGGAAATGTAGGCGAATATCCAGGCTGAAAATCCATGTGAAAAAGTGAGAATTAGCTAGAGCTAACACAGATCGTCACTTGCGAAGATGAAAACCTGTTGAAAGCATGTGCATCACGGCAGGAAAAACCGTCCTTTTGCAACAACAACAGTGCTGCCCGACCCGCGCGCATCGGCCACCCTCGACGATTCGATGGTTGCGCAAAGGAATATATCGCCGGCAAGCGGGTCACCGGTCAGCGGCGTATCGGCAAAAACATCCATCACGAAAGAATCCAGTTCCATATGCCCCTGCCCAGGCATCGCTTGACACGGCTTCGCCCAGACTCTAGTCTACGAATACCCGGTGAGCGGCGGCTTGGTGAATGCGCTCTCCGGCAAAGGATTCTTGTGACCCGGATCTTCACTCCCGCAACGTGTCTGTGCTGCTGCTGTCAAAGCTGCTGCGCCGCGCGGGCGTGTTCTCTGGGCTAGATTTCGAAAGCAAAGAATCTCCAGACGACCCACCCGCCACAAGGCGCGGTGGGTTTTTGAATTTCAGTGGTCAGTGGTCAGTGGTCAGTTGTCAGTTCTCGGTCTTCAGCTTTTACTGACAACTGATAACTGAAGACTGACAACTGTTTTAAGCACCGGTGGCGAAGCGGTTAACGCGCAGGTCTGCAAAACCTGTATACGCGGGTTCAATTCCCGCCCGGTGCTCCAGAATTTAGTTTCAATGCGTGGTTGATTTAGTTTTTGCGCAAATCAGAAGCAGAGCCTCAGAACAAAGGGTTCTTCTATTCCCTGGTCCCTAGTCCCTAGTCCCTAGTCCCTAGTCCCTAGTCCCTGCTTTTTTCATATCGCGATCATCGGCCGCGGCAGCCGCGCCTGCGAACTGTCGAGGAAAAGCCTCATGCGCAGAGCCTCTGACCGCTGCATGGCCACCAGCCGCATCTGCCTGCGGATATGGTCGCCGTCTTCAAGCATGGCCACCAGGGCCTCGTCGTGTGCGGCATCCCTCTCCAGCCGAGCGATTCGCTCTTCGATGGTGCTGCGAAACCGGGGGCTGATCTCAAATCCATCGTTGGCGGCGCAGTTGGTGATCACGGCAGGCTCCTCGGGAGGAATTCTTGAGGCTGAAATATTTTCGCGGGCGGCCTCAAGTTTTTTTCGCTTGTGCCGATCTTATAGAGCGTTAACTATGCGCGCCAGATTACTGTTGATCAAACCAACGTAATAAAATGTCCTAAAACAGGACAGTCAGAGGCATTTCTCCTCACCTTTGCACAACTCATCCACTCCGGCTGAGGTCGCAGCAGCTTTCTCATCTCTTCCAGCAATAAATAACAGTTACCGAAAACAGATTTTTTAGCTGGCCACTATTCCCTAGTCCCTAGTCCCTAACCCCTATTCCCTTCCCCCCGTAGCAAAGTACCCCTTCCGCACCTGCACCTTCATTCCATCCCCTCGGCATTCCACGCCCAGCCGCCGGAAGCCGCCGTCCAGCCTGGTGTTCGAGGGCGTATAGCTGGCCACATACTGGGTCCGCAACTCGTCTTCGATCTGCTCAAAGGCCGCCTCGAGCTTCTTGCCGTTGTTGCCCACGTCGATCAGCCGGCCGCCGGTCTCCTCGGTCATCTTCTTCATGGCCGTATAGCCGCTGTAGCCAAAGGCTCCGTAAAAGCCCCGGTCGGCGATCAAAATCACGTAAATCGGAGCGTTGGATCTTTGCGCCGCGGCGATGGCCTCGCCAATCTTTGTATGGCTGCCCTCGTCCTCGCCGTCGCTCAGCAGGATCATCGCCTTGCGCCCCGTCTCCTGGTTCATCACCTGGCTGGCGGCCAGGTAGACCGCGTCGTAGAGCAGCGTTCCCTTGGGCTTTCCGATGGTGGGAACGGTGCCTCCGCCGGCTCCCGGAGTACCCGCCGCTCCATTGCCGCCCGCGGTATTGATCTCCGCCTTGTTCATGGCCCGCGTCAGCAGGTGCAGATCGCCGGTTATGTCCTGCAACAGGTCCACGTTCACGTCAAAGGAGAGCAGAAAGGCCTCGTCCTTGGGCTTGAGTATGCGCTCCAGAAACCGGCTTCCCGCCTTCTGCTCCAGAGTCAACACACGGTACTGGCTGCCCGAAGAATCCAGCAAAATGCCCAGGGTAAGCGGCTGGCTGGCTTCGGCTGTAAAGCTCTTGAGCTTCTGCGGTTGCTGGTCTTCGCTCACGGTGCAGTCTTCCCTGGTCAGGTGAGGAGCCGGTCTTCCGTCCTTGTCCCTGACGGTAAAGAACACATCCACCAGGTTGACATTGACCTTGAAGGTCGCCGCCGGTTCATCCCCGTGCGCCGGGGCCGGCGCAGCGCTCACCGGGGGCGCGTCCGGCGAAGGGGCAATCTGAGCCCATCCCGCCATGGACCATGCAGGCAGGCTGAACAAGAAAGCGGCAACTCCCCATCGCACACGCATATCGGCCGGTTAGACGGAAATGGCACTGCGAACAGCATACCTGAACTCTTTCCCGGCTGGAGCGCAACCTGCGCGGCGCTGGCGCGTCTGATACTCTGACGAGTACAGTGTTTAGTGGTCAGTGGTCAGTGAACAGTGGTCAGTTGCCGGTTGCCGCAGGCCGGAAGTCGGCTTTCAAGGCCAACTCGCAACGGTTCACGGACCACTGGAAGCGCCGGATTCATCTGTGATTAGGGATTGTTTTGAACTGTTCACTGTTCACTGTCCACTGTTCACTGACCACTGACCACTGTTCACTGACCACTGACTACTGGAGAAATACCTGTGAAGCTTGGTTTGACGGCAATCGCGCTGGCGGCGCTTCTGAACTTGAGTCCAATGTTGAGACCGGCGGCTGTGGCCCAACAGCAACCCGCGGTGCCCGATGCTCCTTCGCCCCAGGCGCCCCCTCCGTTGTCCGGCGTGGACGGCCCCATTACGCCCGGCAAGGGCTCCGGGGATGAGCAGCCGGGATCCAGTACGTCTTCTACCGCTCCGGCCCCGCGGCAGCCTGCGCCCAGCAGCCATGCGCCCTCCATCCCAGGCAGGGACGAGATCCAGACCGTTCCTCCGGAGATGCCTTTGACCGGCGAAGGGGTTTCAGCAGTCGCGCGTTTCGTCGTGAACGTCAACTTCGTTGAGGTCCCCGTCACCGTCAAGGACTCCAAGGGAAAGCTGGTCGCCGGCCTCACCTTCCGCGACTTCAAAGTCTATGAGAACGATACGCGCGAGCCGTTGCGCCTCTTCACCGTGGATCCCTTCCCTCTCTCCATCGCCTTTGTCATCGACCAGAGCCTGACCTCCGACGTAATGGCCAAGGTCAACAACTCCCTGGGCGCCATCCAGGGCGCGCTCACCCCCTATGACGAGGTTGCGGTCTTTTCCTACAACAACGGAGCTCAGGAGCGCACCGGCTTTACCGGCGCCCAGAGCAGCCGTCTGCCCGCGGTGCTGGCCCTTACCAAGGAGACCGGCAGCGAGATGCTGGTGCCGGTCAACAGCGGTCCGCTGGCCGGCTGCAATATCCGCGAGAACGGCAACTGCGTGGACCCCAACCTGCAGCCGGGAAAATCGGCCGGCGGCAACGGCAACTGGATGAGCCTACCCAAGGATATTCACACCCTCAACGACGCCATTCTGGCCGCGGCCAAGGAGCTCTCCAGCCGCCCCAAGGGCCGCCGCCGCATTATCTACGTCATCTCCGACGGCAAGGAGTACGGCAGCAAGGCCACCTTCAAAGAGGTCATACGCTACCTGGAGACCAACAAGATCGCCGTCTATGGCACGGCAGTGGGCGACTCCGCCCGCTGGGGCGAGGGTTTTGTGAGCCGCGTCCACCTGCCCTTCACCATGTACGACAACATCCTGTCCAAGTACACCCTGGCCACCGGCGGCACGCTGGACTCCGAGCGCGGTGTGGACGGCATTGAGAAGAGCTACGCCAGGATCGCCGAAGAGGCGCGTACCCAGTACACGCTGGGCTACCTCAGCCACCAGCCCTTCATCGACGGCAAGTTCCGCAAGATCGATGTGCGCGTCGACCGGCCCGGCCTGGAGGTAATCGCCAAAACCGGCTATTACCCCTCCGCGCAGGACGTTCACTAGTTAGGATCTAATGAACTCATCGGGAGCCGCGGCCGGCCTGGGACTGATGTCGGCTGCCACCTGGGGCGGCTCGGACTTCGTCGGCGGCCTGGGCGCGCGCCGTGCTCCCGCCCTGCTGGTAGTCGCCTCCGGCCACATCTTTTCCATGCTCCTGCTGCTCGCCCTCTGCCTTGGAATCCGGCTTGCCCTCCCCGGCTCCCCCTATCTCTTCTATGCCGCTTTGGGCGGCTTTGAGGGTTCGCTGGCGCTGGCCGTCTTTTATCGCGCCCTGGCCATGGGCGCCATGGGGCTCACCGCGGCCCTCACCGGCCTGCTCACCGCCCTGGTTCCCGTCCTCTTCTCTCTCTTTCACTATGGCCTGCCCACCCCGGTGACCGCCGTCGGTTTGGCGATGGGCCTGGCCGCCATCTGGCTAATCACCTGCTCACCCGCAGAAAAAAGCCCTCAACAGGCTGCGGAAAAACTCATTGCGGAAGGCAAGAAGTGTCAGGGCACGACTTCAGTCGTGCCGCAAATGCAGCCAAATGAAGAAGGGGCTTTAGCCCCTGAGGGATGTCTTGTGGATAATTTGACTGAAAGCCGGGTGCCCCATCCTTTTCGCGTTCTTTGCGAAAAGGGTGGGAAACCACAAAACTCCACCACCCCGGTTTTTGACGTAAGAACCACCCTAACAACCAAAGCGATCGCCACGCCCCCAACCGCCCTACTACTAGGCGCCCTGGCGGGCATCGGTTTCGGCACGCAGTTGATTCTCTTCAAAATGGCCAGTCCCGGCGGCATCCTGTGGACCATGACCTCAGCCCGCGCCGCCGGCTCTATGGCCATGCTCCTGGTTCTACTCGCCATGCCCCCCAAAGCAAAATGGCGCGGCTTCTGGCTCACCGGCATCCTGGCCGGAGCTCTCGATACCATCGGTAATCTCTTCTATCTCCGCGCCACGCAGGTAGGCCGCCTGGACGTAGCCGCGCTGGTCTGCTCGCTCTATCCCGCCGGAACCATCCTGCTGGCCGCGCTGGTCCTCGGCGAGTGGCCCTCCCGCCGCCAGTTGGCCGGCATGGCGCTGGCCCTGGCTGCCGTGGTGCTGCTCAGCGTATAAGGCGGAAAGAAGCTGGGCTTGAATCGCGGCGGTTCCGTAGTTCCTGTATCGGGAGTCAGCTGGTGAGAAAGCCGTGCTGCTACTGCTGGGCCATGGCGGCTGAGTGCAGTGCCGGATTGTTGACAACATGCGGAAATACTCGATCCGGAGGGAGGCGGGGGTTTCAACCCCCCGCATAGAGCCAACAGAATCAACGCGGGCTTTAGCTCCGGAGAGACGCTTTCCGCCAATTTCACCCCCAAATCCCGAGTTTTTCCGCATCCTCTGGATGCGCTCAGGTTTTGCAGAAAATTACCTTCCAGTGGCGCACTATGTACACAGGTCAGAGCGGGCAAAGAAATCGAGTAGGAAATCAGTTCGAGCGGTAACGGGAAAGCACTGTCTCTCCGCCCCGGTCCATACCAGGGATGTACCCCCCTACCCCCCTATCCAGTAGTAACCATCCAGAAGTAACCATGCATTAACTAAATAATAAATAACCAGAAAGTAAACGCCTCGGCCAACGCCACGAGTGGAGAATCTGCACCACAAGGAGGCATGAGAATTGCCAGGTTGGGATCGGGTTTCTCTGGGTACAGCAGCCCTCGAAAGGCCGTAAACGCAGGAAAGGCCTGAGCATCCGCACAGGCCTTTCGCGTATATGGCTTTAGCGGTCGAGGCTTTTACAATGCCGACCGGTCAGGCGAGTGAGCAACCCTGAACCATTGCCATCAGTCTTTGCGTATGATTTGCGGCTCGACCGGCGTCGATACCGGCGGCGGGGGAGCCGCACTCTGCTGTACGGTTGGTGCAGCAGCGGGAGGATCGGTCACTCCCTTGATGCCTTCCCTGAAGCCCTTCAATCCCTCGCCCAGACCCTTGCCCAACTCCGGGAGCCGTTTGGCGCCGAACAGAAGAAATGCCACCACGCCCAACACCACCAGGTGCCATGGCTGAAGTAGATCGCCCATTGTTTCATCCTCCGCGCGCCGCGCTTAGACCGGCACGCATTCTCAGTAGTTATTGTCGCACAAAGCCGTATGCCCGCGCACGAAAGCTCTTCAGTGGACAGGGAACAGTGGACAGTCATCGGGCTTTTACTGACAACTGATCACTGACAACTGACAACTGTCTCTATCAATTCACCTGCGCCGGCTTGCCCAGCCGCTCCGTCACCATGGTATAGAAGGCGCGCAAATCCTCCTCTTCGCCCACCGTCAGCCGGCGGTAGACCTTCATCAGCGGAAACAGACGCGAACCGCGCGCCTCGACGGCCGGAACCGCCGCCACGCCGCCCGGATACTGGGTCATCTCCCAGCTGCCGGCATAGCGCCGCCGCAGCACCTCGCCCAGGTAGCTGCCCCAAAGCCGCACCTCGAAGTCCAGGTCGAGCTCGGGACTTTCGCCCACGCGGACCAGGATCTCGTCCAGCCCGTCCACCGATTCCGAGGTAAAGTCCAGCTTCTGCCCGAACTCGCGCTCTGCGCACTCCGCCGCCGATTGCGCGTAGCCTTCCATCATCGCTCCCAGGTCGGGGTAGGCCGCCGCTTCCAGACGCTTGCGCAGATCGCTCATGCCGCTACAGAGTATATGCCACGGAGCCGGAACCGGGCATGAGGATGGAACAACGCCGCGCTTTTGTGGCAGACTGAGAGCTGTGTGGAGGGTTCCCCCGTTGAAGACAGTCAAGCTTCTCGCCCTTTCCCTCGGACTGGCCCTTGCCGCCGGCACGGCCAACTCCACCGGCCGCGACATCTATCCCGATCCGGCGCAGGCCAAAGCCGACATCGCCGCCGCCCTCAAGACCGCCGCCGCTACCAACAAGCGCGTCCTGCTCGACTTTGGCGGCAACTGGTGCGGCGACTGCCAGGTGCTGGATCTCTACTTCCATGACCCCGGCAACCTGCCCATTCTGGAAGCCAACTTCGTCCTCGTCCACGTAAACATCGGGCAGATGGACGCCAATCTCGACCTCGCCAGCCGTTACCAGGTCCCGCTCAGCAAAGGCGTGCCCGCCCTGGCCGTCCTCAGCGAGAAAGGCAAGCTGCTTTACAGCCAGAAGGGCGGCGAGTTTGAAGCCATGCGCCGCATGGAATCCTCATCCGTGACCCAGTTCCTGGTGCAATGGAAGCCCGTCCAGCCCGGCTGCTCGACTGTGATGGTGAACTGCTGACCTAGACAACCAGCTTGTCCAAGGCAGAGCCGTGTACGATGCCGTTCAACCGCTGGTATGTCATGAGAGCTTGGGCCTCTGTCATTCCAGCGATCAGATCTACAACGACTCTTCGCACCGCGCTTGGGGTTCCTCCAACTTTCTGCAAGCGCTCTCGATAGTAAGGCGGCAAAAGCCTGGACGGAGACTTCTTGGTTTCCTGAAGAAAGGCATTGAACAAGTAACGAATGATCTGACGGTTGGCATGCTGTTGCGCAGCCAATCCCGGAGAGTCGATGACGTAATACCGCGTCAACTGCTTGAGAAGTGTAATTTGCCTCTGATAATCATCAACTATATGAACCACTCTCCCATCTCCACTTGGCTCCATGAGCGACAACCCATTAATGTAGCGCCCCACGAGTTGACTTGTAAAGGTACGCAACCTTGTGCGATCTTCGCGCGTACCCTCATAAGGACCAGAGAGCTTGAAGTATGCAAACAGCAAATCGGCAAAGATAGCCCTAATGTCCGAGTCGGATATGTTTTCGATCCCTTCCAGCTTCGTCTTATTGGCCACTACATAATCCAGGAACCGCTGACCCTCCGCGGTAAAATCTGGTTCGCCTCCTTCACGCGTTCCTTTGGGAAGCAAGAGGTGCAATGGAATCAGACCTGCACGATAAAAATCCTCAGCGTCGTGAATTGCATAGGTGAGATCGTCCGCCCAGTCCATCAGTTCGGCTTCAGCTGAGCAAGGAAAGGGGCCAGTTCCAGATTCTCCCACCGCCAATTGAAATGAAGTCAACTCCGAATCATATGAGCCCCACTTGTTACGCTTTTTCTCGGGGCGCCCACGATAAGTCCAAGGATACTTGAGGATGGCGCGAAGGGTCCGGTTGGTCAGATTCAAACCGCCGTACTTGTCGTCCCGGAAGGCAAGCTCCGTGACAATGCGAAAGCTCTGCGCGTTGCCTTCAAATCCCTGCGCCTCATCTCCAGCAAGCCTGTTGAGCACCTCTTCCGCAAGATGGCCGAACGGCGGGTGTCCAAGATCGTGAGCGAGACATGCCGATTCGACGACATCCTCGTTCACCGCATGCATGGCAGCCAGTTCGGGCTGTTTGATTTTCAGCTTTTCCGCGAGTCGGCGGCCCACCTGGGCTACCTGAAGCGTATGGGTGAGACGATTATGAAAGACGTGGCTGAATTCGCCAGAGACAACCTGCGTGGTTGTCGAGAGGCGCTGCAGAGCGGAAGAATAGAGAATAATGTCCCGGTCGCGTTGAAAGTTATCCCGGTCATCCCCCTGCCGACTCTCCTCCGTAAAGAGCCGCTGAACGCTTCCTGGGGGGTCTGGTGGCACTTATCTTTCCTCGACACTCTCCGGGGAAGGTGCGGGTTTCAGAGTCAAATCGGGCATCAAAACCACGTCGCCACTTTCGAGCAAATCGGAAAGCGCGTCCTGAATATCCGTGTACGAATATTCGGTCCCAAGTTCGCCGAGGAGCCCGGTGGGTTTCAAGGGAGATTGCTGAATGCGGTCAAAAACTGCCGTTCTGCGAGATGCAATGCACGATCCGGTAGCCATTTTCATTCTCCTGACTTGGAAGTGAAATCGTAACACGAAAACAATCACCTGTCATGATGTCTAAAGATGTACATCGGCTCAATGTGCAAATCTCTACACTAATTCAGCGGCGCCAGATGCTTGGTCATCGAGTAGGTATAAACAATGCGGTGCGCCACGGTGATGGTGGAGAGCACGGCCAGCACCCACAGCACCGGGGCCATCACGCCCCAATGATTGAACAAGGCGCCCAGAAGGATCAGCACGATCCGCTCCGGCCGTTCCATGAAGCCCACCTTGCACTGGCCGATCAGCGCCTCGGCGCGGGCGCGCGTATAGCTCACCATCAGCGAGGTCACCATCACGAAGGCCACCAGCACTACATAACGCATACGATTGATGCGCCCGTAGTAAACCAGCAGCCCGAAGAACAGTACCACGTCGGAGTAGCGATCGATCACCGAGTCGAAAAACGACCCGAAGACGGTGACCTGGTTGTTGCGCCGCGCCACGCGGCCGTCCACCATGTCGAAGATGCCGGCGCAGAAGATCACCATGCCCGCATAGAAAAACATGCGCCCGGAGTTGGTTGCGTTGGCGTGGCCAAACAGAAACGCGGCCACGATGTTGATGATCAGGCCGATAAGGGTGAGTACGTTGGGGGAGATGCGCGTAAGCGACAGGCCATGCACAATGCGGTCGAGAAGCCAACCGCAGCCGCGGCCGAAAGCGCTGGTCCAGGTCATTCCTTTTCTTCCTTACTTATCTAAGCCGGCGGCGGTTTCGTTTTCCTCGTCGCCTTCGCCCGCGTCATCGTGGATGGTGGTCAGTTTCAGCACTTCAAGCTCGCGCTTGCCATTGGGGGTGACGATGGTGGCGATATCGCCCACCCGCTTGCCCACCAGCCCGCGCCCGATAGGCGAGGTCGTCGAGATCAGCCCCTTGGAAACGTCGGACTCCTCGCTGGTTACCAGACGGTAAACAATCTCCTCGTCCTTGGTCGAGTCGTAGACCACCACCGTAGAGCCGAAGCCGGCCCTGCCCTTGGGAATGTTGGTCAGGTTCACCAGCGACAGCTCGGACATGCGCTTCTTGAGCTGGCCCAGCCGCGCATTCACGAAATCCTGGCGCTGCCGCGCCATGTGATACTCGGCGTTCTCCGAGAGATCGCCCATGGCCACGGCCTTCTTGATCTCGGCCGGCAGCTCGTGAGAAAGCTCGTGCTCAAGGAGCGCAATCTCTTCGAGGATCTGCTTTTTGATGTGCTCTGGCATCTTTGGTCCGTGGCGGGGAGCGGGGTTGCTCATTCCGCAAGAGATAGAAGAACTCGACTTTTCATTATACGCGGTGGAAAAGACAGGGACTAGGGACTAGGGAATAGGGAATAGAAAAGCGGCGAACCGGCACTCAACAAGACAGGGTCTCTGTGAGTGGATTGATCTTTTTCAGTGGTAACAGTCGGATACTCCCTAGTCCCTAGTCCCTAGTCCCTGCTTCTCGTCCATAAACGACTGCAAAATCAGCACAGCAGCCACCTGATCCACCACCCGGCGGTGCTGCTGGCGTGCGTGGCCTGCCTCATACAGAATCTGGTGCGCTTCGCGCGTAGTCAGCCGCTCATCCCACAAATGGATGGGCAGGCCGGTCAGCTCGCCCAGTTCGGCGGCAAATTCTCGAGTCTTTTCAGCCTGCGGGTTCACGCCGCCGGAGAGGTGCACGGGATTCCCCACCACAATGCCCGCCACGCCGAATCGCCGCGCCAGCCGCGCCAGCCTGCGCAGGTCATCCCGGCGATTGCGCTTCCGCTCCAGCGTCATCACCGGCTGCGCCGTAAGCCCCAGTTCGTCCGACACAGCCACCCCGATACGGCGATTGCCGACGTCGAGTCCGAGATAGCGGGGATGCGGGGCGGCGTCCAGCGTTTAGCTCCCAGCCTCCAGCATAGAGCCTCCGCTCAGGCGCGCGCCTGGTTCAAGGCCAGCAGCTGCCGCAGAAGCTCCTCGTCCAATAGCGTGGCCGGCCAGCCGTAGGCAGCGAAGACCGCCTCGTCCAGCTTGCGGTGGGCATTCTCCAACCACGCAGGGCGCTTGTTGTAAAGATTGGTCAGAGTCAGCTTTGACAACTCTTCCGGGGTTGCATCGGACGGGTTGAGCCAGTTATCGCGCTGGCGCACCAGTTCCCGCGCGGCTTCGGCAATGGCTTTCACCTGATGCGAATCCTGCGGCTCCCGGCCCGGTGGCCAGGGAAATGGGAAGGTCTCGAAGGTCGAAGTGGGCGTGTAGCGGAAGCCGCTTTCCACTTCGCGCAGTTGCGTGCCCTGTGCGCGCGCCCAAACCTCGTGCGGACGGGAGTGCAGCACGCCGAAGAAGTAATCGTCGGAGCGGGCGATGGCAAAGGTCGCAGAGTCAGGCACCGTTTCGGTTCCCAACCACGCGAACAAACGATGCTTCGAGACGCGAGGGGTAATGACGTATCTGTTGAGCTTGGCAATTGCCGAGCGGAAATCCGGCCGCGGCTCGCCGTGAATCCACCACTTTACGCGATAACCCTCCCGATTATTCTCCAGCCTCTTGGTCTGCACGTGTTCCCGCAGATATTCAAAGGGCATTTCGTAAAGCGCGGCCTCTTCCTCCGGCATATCGACGCCGAAGTCAATAATATACATCCCGCGCGGGCGGCGGGTGATGTCGAGGGCGTTCACCCAGGGACGCACCACGTCGGAGTTGGGCCTGCCGTTGGGGTTGAGCGGCGCGGCAAGCATCTTGCGCGCCGTTTCCGGATCGAGATCGAAGTTTCCGACCTTGGTGGTACCCATAAAACAGAGGCCGGCGTTCTCCGTCAGCAAGCGGGCGCGTGTGGCGTCCGCGCCGGAGGTAAGGTCCGGGTTGATCGCATCCACGGCGGCACCGTTCAGCGTGCGCGAAGTCTCTTCACCGCCATCGAAGCCCACGATAGAGATATGCACCGCCGCGCCTTCGTTGATCCAGTCGCGGTCGCTCCACGCCATGAAGATATTGCCGGTTTCGGCGATGCGTTTGAGCACTTCGCGGCTGGCTCCGCCGCGAATACCCTGCGTGGCCACCAGTCCCACGGCGCGTGTCTGTTTACGCTCGAGCATCGCCCGCGCCTTCTCAAACCAATAGGTCACCAGATCGGCTTCGGCTGGGACGCGCTCATGGTAGAGCTGGAGCAGGCTGTCTACATAGGCGTCGCCGAGGGCGCGGCGCAGCAGCTTGCCGCCCAGAAACGGCGGATTGCTGACGATGTAATCAGCTTCCGGCCACTCCGGCTCGCTGGGATTGCCGTCGGCGTCCAGCCTTGGCTTGCCTTCGGCGTCGAGTTCCAGAATGGCATCGCGGTGCTGGATGTTGTCGAGTACGCGCAGGATGGGTTCCGTGGTGTCTTCCGGCCGATTTTCACGCTGCCATTGCAGGTAGCCGATCCAGACCACGACCGAGGCCAACTCATGCGCATAGATGTTGGTCTCTATGCCATAAAGCTGCGATGGATGCACTTTGCAGGGCAGGAAGGTGGGCAGGTGACGGTCGGCGGCAAAGATCTGCGCCTCTTTCCACAGGTCCAGGAGCAGCCACAGCGCCATGTAGAGGAAGTTGCCGCTGCCGCAGGCCGGATCGAGAATGCGGATGCGCGACAGCTCCTCCATCCAGCCGAGCACCTTGCTTTCCAGTTGAACGCGGAGCTTGGCGCGAGTGCTGCCGCTGGCGGTTTCCATGGCCGCGGCGATCTCTTCGGCGCCAGCCTTGATCTGGTCCCAGCGCCGCCGCAGCGGGGCCATGACCACCGGCTCAAGGACAAGCAGGATGTCTTCGCGGCTGGTATAGTGCGCGCCGAGTTGGGCGCGCTTGCCGTCGTCGAGGATGCGCTCGAAGAGCGTGCCGAAGATGGCAGGCTCAATGCGGCTCCAATCGAGTTTTGCCGCCTCGCCGAGAATCGCAAGGTCCTCGGGTTCGAGGCCGAGAACCGTATTGTCGGCAAAGAGTCCGCCGTTGAAATGCCGGATGCGAAACGGACCATAGAAGTCGCCGGGCTCCGACATAGCCTGAAACAGGTTGCCGAGCTTGCGCGTAAACTGCCGCGCGGCCCGCTGCTGGCGGTCGGTCTCGATCATCTTCCGAAACAGGTTGTCCGGCAGCAGCCCCACGCTGTCGGCGAAGAGGCAGAAGAGAATCCGCATGAGAAAGCGGGCGATCTTCTCGGGATGGTTCCCTCTGCTTGCGAGGTTATTCTTCAGGTCGATGAACTTCTTGGCCGCGTCCTCGGTGACGCGAACCTCGAAGGCGCCCGGCTTGAGCTTCTCCGGCTCTGAAAAGACCGAGCGCAGAATGTCGAGCGCGGAAAGGTCCGAGCCGGGAATAGGCTCGCGCTTCATCAGGTCGTCCAGCGTGAACTTGTAGACCAGCGGGCGGGTGTTGGTGAAGTTGGTGTGGACCTCGAAGTGCTCAAAATCGCAGACCACAAGCAGAGGAGGATTGTCGAGGTCGGCGCTGTAGTTGAAAAGTTGCTGGTAGGCTGCCTTCAGGTCCTTGTGTTTGCCCTTATACTCCCAGCCGAAGAAGCCGCGCCTCCACACATCGGCAAAACCCTTGTCGTCGCCAATCTTGTTAACATGTTTTTCAAAGGTATAGTCGTCGCCTTTTGGGTCGGCGGCGGCCGGATGCGGCTCGTTGAGGATTTGGCACAGATCGATGAAATGCGACTGTGAACCCGCGCGCTCGGTCAACTCGCTGTCTTTCCATCGGCGGATAAACTCAGGCAGGCTCAAGCTCATGGCGTACTCCGAGTTTACAGTGGCCGGGACCGGAAGGCGCGGGGAAAACACGGCTGTAGGTGACGAAAGAAACGCCGAAGTTACTAGAGGCGCCTAACCTTTTACTTTGAGAGTGGCCTGTTCTTCGCTTTCTTCGCTCAGGAGGGCCACAATTCCAGTGCTGGGCATCGCTTCGGTAAACCCTGAAAATGCAATGCCCGCGTGGCGCTCTCCCCCGATACAATCATAGGTAGGGAATCCTCTTGGGGGATCGCTCGAGTTTTTAGCAGTACGAAGGGTCGATAGCGCCTGAATGGTAAGCCGCAGACGAAAGAGCAGGAAGAAAAAAAGTTCTGGCGCGGCGGGACTCCTGCTGGCGGCTTTTCTTGTCTTGCTTTTAGCGGCCGCCGCTGGGACCTGGCTGGTGGTTACGCCCTTCGGGCCGGAGACGGAGACCTTCGTCGAGGTGGCGCAGGGCTCTTCCACGGCGCGCATCGGCCAGCAAATGGAGGCGGCCGGCATCGTGCGCAGCCGCTATGCCTTCGATATACTGCGCTACTGGAAGCGGGGAACGCTCAGGGCCGGCGAGTACCGCTTCGATCATCCGGCCCCCGCAACCGAGATCTATGCGCGCATCGCGCGCGGGGATGTTTTTACCAGGGCAGTGACCATTCCCGAGGGTTCCAGCGTCTTTGAGATTGCCGCCCGGCTGGAACTGGCAGGGTTTGTCACGCAGCAGGATTTTCTGGATGCGGCGGTGAAACAGGTGGGACTGGTGGCCGATCTGGACCCCGGAGCAAGGAGCCTGGAGGGTTATCTGTTTCCTGATACCTACCATTTTCCCCGCAACTTCGGCGCGGAACAGATTTGCGCAGCCATGGTGCGGCGCTTCCGTGCGGTAGCCGGACAGATTGGATTGAAGGGAAACGTGCATCGGGTGGTGACCATGGCTTCGTTGATCGAGCGGGAGACGGCGGTGGATGCGGAGCGGCCCCTGGTGGCCAGCGTCTTCGCGAACCGCCTGGCCAAAAACATGCCGCTCATGACCGACCCCGCCGTGATCTACGGACTGGAGCTTCAAGGCCGGTGGCGCGGCGTCCTCTATCAGTCCGACCTGAATCGCAACACCCCGTACAACACTTATCTGCACGCCGGCCTGCCGCCGGGACCGGTGGCTAACCCGGGCATCAAGTCGCTGCGGGCGGCCATGCAGCCTGCGCAAACCAATTATCTGTATTTTGTCGCCGCCGGAGCCAATCCCCAGGGACGGTCGATGTTTTCCCGCACCCTGGATCAACATAACCGCAACGTGGCCGGCTACCGTCACGCCCCGAAGAAGGCAGGTGGCCGATGAAAGCAAGCTCACGTCTGGCATCCGTCGCAGCCCTCTTTCTTCCCCTCCTGCTTTCCGGTTGCTTCATGCTCTCCACCACGCGCAGGCTGCCCGTGCCCAAGGCCCCCGCCATCACCCAGACCGTCGCGCCGGAGGAGTTGGTGGCGCGCCTCAACCAGCGCTGGGCCGCGCTCGACAGCCTCAACGCCACCGTCGAGATACAGGCCAGCGTGATGAAGAGCAAGGAAGGCCTGGCCAAGGACTACACCACCATCCGCGGAATCATCCTCATGCGCAAGCCGGAGATGCTGCGCGTCTATGGGCGGGTTCCCGTCATCGGCACGCGCGCCTTCGATATGGTGAGCGACGGAACCAACTTCACGCTCTACATTCCCTCCAAAAACAAGGCCGTCAAGGGTTCCAACTCATTGAAGAAAAAATCGTTCAACCAGTTGGAGAATATGCGGCCGGGGTTCTTTTTCGACGCCATGGTGGTGCGGGGGCTGGAGCCGGACGATTTTTATTCAGTGATCGCGGATACCGAAACGCTGGAGGACGCGGCCAAGAAACATCTATACACGGTACCGGAATACATACTGAGCATCACGCGCCGCAAACCGGAGAGCCAGAAGGAGACACCGGTGCGCGTGGTGACCTTTACTCGCGACGATCTCCAGCCGTATCAGCAAGATATCTACGACAGCGAGGGCAATCTGGAGACCCAGGTCTTTTATACGGGCTACCGGGATTTCGGTTCCAGCCTCTACCCTTCCACGGTCACCATCAAGCGCCCGCTTGAGGAGTACCAGATCGTTCTCACGGTGGATAGCGTGAAAGAGAATCAGCAACTTACCGACGACCAGTTTGTGGTGAAGATCCCCGAAGGGACCGAAACGCAGAAGCTGGAATAGAGGAAAAGCAGAGATCGGTAGTCAGGGAAGAATGAGATCGTTCTAAATAGCAGTGCGACCCGTCAGGCAAGGCGGGCCTTCCGCTACAATCTTTGGGTGTGTTAGAGCGGATGTTCGAGGAGTTCACCGATGAGATCGAGTTTCAAGTTCAGCATCATGGCGGGACTGTTGTTGCCGGTTCTGGCTGCTTCGCTGTTATGTGCGGCCTGTGCGCAGGACAACGCGAAAAAGACGGTATTCCAAATCGGAGAGTTCAATCGCTCTTCCTTTGAGTTTGCATCCGGGAATCCGCAACAAAAGGTAAATTTCGTCGTCTCCCATAGCGATCCCGCAAAGGACTGGTTTGGCGCGCAGCCGGCCGTGCTGAGTTCGGCCAACAAGCCGCTGGAATCCAGCATCGAGACCGCTCCGCGCGCGATTTCATTTTCGCTTGCGGGTCCGCCGGCAGAAACCTACCAGTTTCATGTTGCCCTGCTGATTGAGAATCCCAGCGTGCCGGCTCTGAAGGTCGGCATCAATGGAAAGCACGGCATCTTTTATCTTCACCCCAGGCTCGATTACAGCAGCGGCGACCTGGTAGACGTCTTCGATCCCGCTTACTCCACCGCGGACGTTGAGTTCGACTTTCCCGGGAGTTACCTGCAAGCCGGAGCCAACACCATCGCGTTGCAGGCCATCGAAGAGGCGGAGGAGGCTGTTCCCGATGCCGGATTGCATTACGACGCCATTGAACTGGACAGTGTCCCCCGAACCGCGGACTCCCGAGCCTTCTCGGCGCAACTTGTGCCCACCATCTTCTTCCGGCTTCAGAACGGCGAACTCGAGGAAAACGTAGACGCGTTCATTCGCCACACCGGGCAAATCGAGCCCGGAAGCAAAGCCGATCTGACCATCGCCAAACGGAGTTATCACGCCGAACTGCGCGGCGGTTACGATTTCGGCGAAGAGAAGGCCGAGTTCGCGGTTCGCGAATTCGCGCCTCAAACCGAGGCTCAACTGACGATTGAGACCGGCGGCCAAAAGCAACATTTTAAGCAATCGATCGATCCCGCGAAGAAGTGGACGATTTTTCTCGTTCCCCATATCCACGTCGATATTGGATATTCCGACTACCAGGCCAAGGTCGCCGCCATTCAGAGCCGTACCATCGCCGAAGCCATGGATATGACCGCAAAGCATCCCGAATTCCGCTTCAGCCTGGATGGCGAGTGGGACCTTCAGCAGTTTCTCGAGACGCGCGCCGCCGCTCAGCAACAGCGGGTTATCGAGGCCATACAAAAGAAGCAACTGTTTGTCCCCGCCCAGTACGCCAATTTGCTCACCGGCATTCCGACGGCGGAGACTCTGATCCGCTCCCTCTATCCCAGCGCCAACTTCAGCAGGAAATACGGCACGCCCTTCGACTACGCCAATATCACCGACGTTCCTTCGTATTCCTGGTCCTATGCCTCCATCCTTGCGTCCGCGGGCATCCCCTATCTGGCCGCCGGCAGCGATAACTATCGCGGCCCCGTATTGCTCCAGGGCCGTCTGCATGAAAGCTCGCCCATGTGGTGGGTGGGACCCGACGGCAAGAAAGTTTTGCTGTGGTACTCGCGCCATTACCACCAGATGAGAACTATATTCGGATTGCCGCCGTTGCTTTCGGCGGGCCGGGATACCCTGCCGCTCTATCTGCAAATGTATGAAACTCCCAAATACCATGCCAATGCCGCGATTATCTACGGCACACAGGTTGAGAATACCGATTTGTATCCTCAACAGTCGGAGTTAGTCGGGAAATGGAATGCCCTTTATGCTTACCCGCGCCTGCAGTACGCGGGTTTTCACCAGGCGATTCAGGATATAGAAAAGCAATTTGGCGATAACATCCCCACCATTCGCGGAGATGGCGGACCGTATTGGGAGGATGGCGCGGCCTCCGATGCTTATTACTTATCCATGGAGCGCTGGAACGAAGCGCGGGGACAGACGGCTGAAAAGCTGGCCACTTTGGCATCGGTTGTGAACCCTCTCCTCAAGACGGATACCGCTGAGCTGGATCGCATGTGGACCGATATGGTGATGATGGATGAACACACCTGGGACTCGGATAACAGCGTCTCCGACCCGGCAAGCAAGGAAGCTACCGGCCAGCTCGCGGTGAAAGAACAGTTTGCGGTCAACGCCGCGGCTGAGGTGGACTTTGCTGCCAGGCGCAGCATGGCAAACCTGGCGGATGCAATTGCCGCCGGCCCGGGAAGCCTGATCGTTTTTAATAGCTTGAACTGGCAGCGAAGCGGACCGGTCTCCATCGATCTGAATAAAGGCGACGAAGTTGTGGATATGTTCACCAACCGAACGGCGCCCTACGAAATTCTCTCCAGTAGAAATGGCCCCGACAGCGTCCTTGGCGGGAGCGCCTCCAATCGCGTTCGCTTTTCAGCCCAGGATGTTCCGCCGGTCGGCTACAAGGTTTATGCCATCCGCCCGGCGCAGAAAGCCGCAGCCATCGCCGAGCCGGAACAGAACCCATCGCTTGAAAGCCCGTACTATAAGGTGCAGCTCGATGCCGAGACCGGCGCGGTGCGCAGCATCTACGATAAGCAGTTGCAGCGTGAGTTGGTAAGTCAGGAAAGTTCCTATCGCTTTGGAGAATATCTTTACGTTACCGGCGGCGATAAGGCTCCGAACACTATCCTTCACTATAGCCATGTTTATCCAAAACCGGAGCTGGAAGTTCACCCCTCGCACCACGGCCGGATTGTGTCGGTAACTCGCACCCCCTCTGGAGTGGTTGCGCGCATGGAAAGCGAAGATCTGAACACTCCTTCGATTAAAACAGAGATTCGGCTCTTCGACGGCGAGAAGAAGATTGAATTGGTTGAAGACGTCGACAAGAAGGAGGTCTACAGCAAGGAGGCCGTTTACTTTGCGTTTCCCTTTGCCATGAGCCAGCCTCAGTTTCAGTACGAGGTCCAGAACGGAGTCGTCGATCCTGCAAGAGATATGTACGCCGGCGCGGGGCACGAGTGGTTTACCGTGCAGCACTGGGTTTCCGTCCAGCAGGACGGAGTATCGGCGAGCCTGTTCCCGCTCGATGCGCCCATGGTTACGTTGGGCGATATCAACCGCGGCGCATGGCCGGAAGAGTTCGGCAAGAGGCCGGGAACCGTATTTTCCTATGTGATGAATAACTACTGGGATACCAACTATCGTGCCGGCCAGGGAGGGCGCTTCAGCTTTCACTACGTGATTACCAGCGCTGCTACGGCCAGCGCCAACGACTTGAGCCGCATGGGATGGGAAGAAATTACGCCCCTGGAAACGGACGCAGTTACGGGCCAGGACAAGGCTATAACTAATTCAGTGCAGCCTTCCGGAATGCCTCTGGATGCCGGCTCTCCGCGGAGCCTCGACGGGAAGCAGGGAAGCTTTCTGAAAGTAGAAGATCCAAACGTCCTGCTGGAAACATGGAAGCCTGCCGAGGATGGGGATGGAACCATCCTGCGTTTTCTCGACTTAGGCGGCGCAGAGCGGACTGTGACCGTTCGCACTCCAACCCTGCATCTGGATCGTGTAAGTCAAACCGACGCAGTCGAACGAGGAGGAACGCCAGTTCCGATGGTGGGAGGCGATCAATTTCATTTCACCATCCATCCTCACGAGATCGTGACGATACGGATCGTCGAAGTGCACAAATAGAAGGCACTGGGGAGATGGACGAGGATCTGTCGGGATAAGGCATGGAGGCAGGCGGCGGTGAGGCCCTGGAGGCAGGATGATTTCTTTTTGCCTGGCCTCCATGAAAGTTATTTGTTTATAAGTGGCTGCCCATCTTTCGCAGCAATCCCCGCCCGCTTTTGCAGAATATTATCCCCGCGCCGCGCACAATACTCTCAGGAGAACGCCACTTGAATGCAACTACCCCCATCCCGAGTCACTCTAGAAGCCTTGCCGGATGCCTCGGCCCGGTGCGTACCCCACCCCCTCCCCCCTTTTTCCCGTAAGATAATGAAACAAAAACGTTAGGTGCAATTTTAACGAATATATAGCGAAAGTCTAAATTCCGGCTCCAGATTGCGCCAGTCCTCGCCGGCTTTGCCGCCCAAGGGAGATAAGACCTGCTTAGATCGCAGCCATCCGCAAACTCGCCAACTTGCCAACTTGCCAACTCGCCAACTCGCCAACTCGCTAACTTGCTAACTTGATAACTTGCTGATATGAAGTACCTCTGTCAATCACTGCCGGGTGCCCCAAAGCCGGGGCCCCCACGGACAGGTCTTCGTCCGTATTAAATAGCCCTGCAACCAACCTGCTCACGGCAGAGAGTTTTCATTCTGTGCTAGTATCCCGGCAAGCACGAACACCATATTTCTGAGGAACCCGGCATGGAAACCAACCTCCGTCCACTCTCGCTCGGCGAGATTCTGGATCGCACCGCGCAGCTTTATCGGACAAACTTTGTCCTCTTTGCGGGAATTTTTGCCGTGTATTGCGGCGTGGGTCTGGTAATGAACCTGCTGCTGATCGGCCTGGAAGAACTGCTGAAGGCGATGCACACCACGGCGCTGGCATTGATCACCGTGGCCGCCGCCGGTATTGAATTGCTGATTCTCTTTCTGCTGATAGGGCCGGTCGTAGCCGCCATCAGCCGCGCCGTGGCCTGGGTGCATCTGGGCGAGCCGGCCACCATCCGCGGCGCCTATGCGAGCATCCTGCCCCGGTTCGGCAGTTACCTGTGGCTGATGACCGTCACCGCGTTTGTCATATGGACGCCGTTTGTGCTCCTCTACGCCGGCTTTTTCGGTACTTTGGCTTTCTACGGAAAGGGCTTTGGAGCCCACGCGGCGCAACACGCCGCCGCGACCGACCCGCATTCACTAGCCGTGGTCGGCATAGCCTCGGTGGCCTTCATTCTGCTGCTCATCCCCGTTTGCGTTTACGCCATTCTGATGACCCTGCGCTATTCCCTGGCTCTGCCGGCCTGCGTGCTGGAGAACCTGCCGGCCCTCAAAGCGATTCGCCGCAGTATCGACCTGAGCAAGGGAGCGCGGGGGCGCATCTTTGTTCTGGGACTGCTGATCGGCGCCATCAAGCTTGGGCTGGTCCTGGTCACGCAGATCTTCGTTCTTATCTCGGCCTTTAAGAACCACGGCCAACTGGGACCGGGCATGACCGCGATTTCGCAGATTATCACGTTCTTTACCGGTACCTTCCTGGGGCCCATCTACGCTACCGGAATCACGCTCTTCTACTACGACCAGCGCATCCGCAAGGAAGGATTCGATATCGAGTGGATGATGCAGGCCGCCGGGCTCACGGCGCCCGCGCCGCCCGCCGCCGAACCCCGGCTGGCTCTCGATGCGCACTTCGAGCCGCCACCGGCTGCCCCTGAACCGGCGCCGCCGCCTGCCCCGCAGGAGCCAGGGAGCGGACATGAATGAGCCCCTGCACCCGTCGAGCCTGGGCGAGATACTGGACCGGACCGCCCAGCTTTACCGCTCGCGGTTCCCGGTCTTCTTCGGCATCGCGGTCATTCCAACCGGAGTGGCGCTGGTCTCCGCGGCGGTTATTTTTCTGCTTTTTGCGTGGGCGGGTTCCAGCGGGACAGCTTCCCCGGCGCCGGAGGTGGTTGGCATTGTGGCGCTGTTGGTCTTCCTCGCTCTGCTGCTGGTGGCCCTTCCGGCGATTATTGCGGTGACCGCGCTGGGCACGGCGGCCATGAACCACGCCGTAGCCCGCGCCTGGCAGGACCAGAAGACCACTATCCGCGATGCCTACAGGATCGCCTGGGGGCGCGGCTGGAACTATATTGGGCTCTTTCTTCTTGAGGCGCTCCTGGTCTGGGGGGCTCCGGTTGCTGTATGGATTGGGCTGGTCATCTTCGCCGTCGCCGCGGCTGCCCTGGCGCAATCGGCCGGCATGGGCGCCGCGGCCGGCGTGCTCTTCGGCCTGGGAGCGGTTGTGGTCGTAATTGCTCTGGTCGTCTACTGCATCTGGATGCTGCTCCGGCTCTCCCTGGCCTTCCCCGCCTGCGTTGTGGAGCGGATTGGCGCCACGGCCGCGCTCAAGCGCAGTTACTCGCTCAGCAAGGGAACCAGGGGCCGCATCTTTCTGCTTTATCTGCTGGTGACGGCGCTCAACTACCTGCTTTCCCTGGCTGTCACCGTGCCGGCAATCATCGTGATCGCCCTGCTGCCCGGCGCAAACAACCCGCAATATGCGCAAACCGCGGGCATGGTGATGCTGTTCATTATGTACGGCTCCGCATTTGCCATCCAGGCGCTCACCAGGCCGGTTTACGGCATCGCGCTCATGCTCTTCTACTACGACCAGCGCATCCGCCAGGAAGGCTTCGATATCGAGTTGCTGATGCAGCGGGCCGGGCTGGTGGCGCCTGCCCCGCCGCAGCCTGAAGCCGCCTTGTGGCCGCCGTCGATTGTACCCAAGGCGCAGTTGGCTGAGATTGAGCTACCGCAATCCGCAGAGTTTCAGCAATCCGCAGAGTTTCAGCAATCGGCAGAGTTACAGCAACCCGCAAAACCAACCCAGCAAAAATCCGAGGAGTTTCTATGAACGAATCCGCTTCTTCCGCGCCCTCCGGTCCTTCGCCCTTCGCCCCCAGGACCTTGGGCCAGATTCTTGACCGTACTTACCGGCTCATGCGCACTCACCTGCGGCTGTTACTGGGCATTGCGGCGGTTCCCTCCGCGGCCATCCTCCTGATCGTCGCGGCGGTCATGGGTTTCATGCTCATCGCCATCGGGCCGCAATTAGCCGGGAAAACCGCCACGCCGCCGGTGTTTCCCGCCGGTTTTTGGGTGGCCCTCGTCTTCATCTACGTGATCTCGCCCCTGGTGTATGTGCTCTATATGCCGGCGGCATGCTACGCCGCCACGCAAGCCGATCTTGGCGTCACGGTCACTTTTCTTCAGGCCTACGGCGTGGCCTGGCGGCGCTTTGGCCGTTTTCTCTGGCTGATGATTCTCTGCTCCCTGTTCGTGATCGTGCCGCTTGTCGTGGTCGCGGCGCTCGTCGGCCTGACAGCCTTGCTGCTGCACAACGTAGTAGGCCCCGACGGCATGTTCCTTCTGGTCCCTCTTCTGGTGCTGCTGTATCTCGCATTCGCTGTATATTGCGTCCTCATCCTGCTCAGGTTCGCGCTGGTCTTCCCGGCCTGCGTGGCGGAGGAGCTTACCGCATGGGCCTCGCTCAAGCGCAGCGCAAAGCTTACCCAGGGGGCCAAGGGCAGGATCTTCCTGGCGCTGCTGCTGGTCTACGCGATCACCTACGTTGTGACCATGGTGTGCGTGTTGGTCCTTTTTGTGCTGGCCGCATTAGTCGCCCTGGTGGCCATACTGGTCCATGTGAGCGAGGGCTCGCCGGCGTTCTACATCTTGATTGGCCTGGGCATCTTCGGCTATCTGCTGTCGATCGCGATAAGCATATTAGTCACCTATGCGGCCTATACCACCGCTCTGGGGGTACTCTACAACGACCAGCGCCTGCGCAAGGACGGCCTGTTGCCCGCGCCTGCGCAAGCCGGAGGGATTGTGTAAAGGCGGCCCGGAGTATACTGGCGCGTGGCCGGAAAAGCTGAATCACAATTCTCGATCGCACCCGGTTCGCACGGAGGACCGATGACCTCATTACGCGCAACTCTGCTCTGCCTGCTCGCATTTTGTGCCGCTGTAACTCTGACTGCTCAAGTTACAGATGGGACTGCAACCAAGGTAACTTCGCCCAACGGCCAGATTACCTTTCTCCTCTTCAATTCCACATCGGCGAAGCACCCTGAGCGCTCGTCCAGGGAAACGCCGCCCCCGGACGACCTGCGCTACGCGGTGGAGTTCCACGGCCAGCGGATGATCGATAACTCGAAGCTGGGTCTGGAGATTGCAGGGCAGCCCGCGCTGGGGCCGGGCATGCGCTCGACGGGCGCGCAAACAGCGAGCGTGGACGAGAGTTATCCCATCCCCGTGGGCAAGACCAGCACGGTGCGCGACCACTATAACTCCGCGCAAGTCGATTTCGAGGACGCCAGTGGGCGCAAGCTGTCCATCGAGGTACGCGTCTTCGACGATGGAGTCGGCTTCCGCTATCTCGTTCCGGATCAGCCGTCTTTGAAGCAGGCGCGCATCGCTCACGAGAGCACGGAGTTCTGCTATGCGAAGGACGCCACCACCTATCCGCTGATTCTCGAAGGCTTCCAGTCTTCGTGGGAGGACGAGTATCAACAGCGGCTGTCGAGCGGGTTGCACCACGACTGGCTGATCGGGATGCCGATGCTGGCCGAGCAGCCAGGCATCGGCTGGGTGGCTATTACCGAGGCGAACATCGATCACTACGCGGGCATGTATCTGCGCAAGGGCGAAGGACGCAACTGCGTGCGGGCCGAGTTATCGCCGCGCCTCAACGAATTTGGAGTTGCCGAGCCGGGAGTTGCGGTGGAGACCGCAACGCCGTTTTCCAGTCCCTGGCGCGTGCTGATGATCGGCGATGAGCCGGGCCGCCTGATCGAGTCCAACATCGTTCTCAACCTGAATCCACCCTCGAAGATCGCGGATACCTCCTGGATTCGCGCCGGCAAGTCAGCGTGGGACTGGTGGTCCGGCGAAGCGGCTCCCAGCGTGAGCTTCAAGACCGGCATGAATACCGCGACCATGAAGCACTATATCGACTTCGCGTCGGATTCGGGATTTCCCTACATGCTCATCGACGCGGGCTGGGCGTTAGCGAATTACAAAGGCCCGGACGATTACGCGCAACTGGCCGATATTACCCGCGTAAATCCGGAGATCGATATGCCGGAACTGCTGCGCTACGCGAAGGAGAAAAACGTCCGCATCTGGCTGTGGTCGCATTGGACTTCGGTAGACAAATATATGGACCAGGCCTTTCCACTCTTTGAGCAGTGGGGCATCGCCGGAGTCAAGATCGACTTCATGAACCGCGACGATCAATGGATGGTTGACTTCTATCATCGCGTGGTGGAATCCGCCGCCGCCCATCATCTGATGATCGACTTTCACGGCGCATACAAGCCGGATGGACTGCGCCGCACGTATCCGAATCTGATCACGCGCGAAGGCGTGATGGGCAAGGAGTATCTGAAGTGGAGCGCGCGCACCACTCCCACGCATAACACCACGCTGCCTTTCACGCGCATGCTGGCCGGACCCATGGATTACACCCCCGGCGCCTTTGGCAACAGCAACCGGGATAACTTTGTAGCTCGCAACTTCATGCCCATGGGCCTGGGAACGCGCGCTCACGAACTGGCGCTCTTCGTGGTCTTCGAGAGCCCCTTCGAGATGGTGGCCGATTACCCGGAGCATTACCAGGGGCAAAAGGAGTTCAACTTCATCAAGCAAGTTCCGGCCACCTGGGATGAGGTGCGAGTCCTCGCCGGCAGACCGATGGAAAACATCACGCTGGCCCGCCGCAGCGGCAACGACTGGTATGTAGGCTCGCTGACCAACTGGGATGAGCGCACGGTGAAGGTACCGCTTAGTTTTCTCGGCGAAGGCAAATACGAAGCCGAGATCTACGCCGACGCGCCCGACGCCGCTACTGAAGCCACGCACACCACCTTCTCGAAGCAGCCCGTAGACCATTCGACGGTGCTCGACGTACACATGGTCTCCGGCGGCGGAAACGCAATTTGGATTCACCCGGCGGACGTTCATTGAAGACGAGAAATAATATATGACGGCAAATTTGCGACCACTGAACCTAGGCGAGATTCTTGACCGGACCTTTCAGATTTACCGGGAGCGTTTTTTGCTCTTTGTCGGGATCGCGGCTCTGCCGGCTCTAGCGATGATGGGAGCGAACACGGCTGAGAGGATTTGGCTGAACGATCATTCGGCTGATGAGCGCATCCTGATCTTCTACATGACCTTTGCGGGACTTATTGCAAATGCTGTGCTTTACCATTTGTCGGAGTTCTTTCAATACCTGGTCCGCCCTGTATTCATTCGCATAACTTCCGGGATCATCGGAGACGAAAAGTCATCTATTCACAGCGCAATTGCAGCATTGCAAGAGCGCTGGAGAAACCTCGTTGTCCTTAACCTTGCTCAGTTAACGATAGTTCTTCCTCTACCTGCGCTTCTTTTTATTGGTTTTGCAGTCGGAATCAGGAAGATCGTTGACTTGTATCGACCCGGAAGTACTGGCTTCGCGTTTGCCGCTCTTCTTGTCTTCCTGATCACTGGAATTCTTGCAGGCTATGTTCTTTGGATGGAATCATGCCTTGCACTCGCTTTTCCTGCTTCTGTGCTAGAAGGCACTTCCTGGTTCTCGGCGCTCAAACGATCATGGAGGCTTACCAAGGGGAGCAGAGTTCGGCTGATGCTTACGCTGTTCCTTACCATGCTCATTGGCTGGGGCCTGAATTTGCTGTTCGCCTCGTCTACATACTTTTTCCTGCGCATCTTTCCGCATGGATGGGGAAGATGGCACCATTTTTTTCTCTATCACCTGCTTTATTCCCTATCGGATGCCGTCGTTTCCACTCTTATTAGTCCCGTCTTTCCCATCGCCGTCACCCTCTTCTACTATGATCAGCGCATACGCCGCGAAGGCTATGACGTCGAGAGGATGATGGAATCTGCTGGACTGACTGCACCTGCAAATCAACCCGTCGGAGGCAGTCTCATCACGCCCGCAGCGGAGGAGGAAGTTCAAGCTTGACGGCCCGAAATCTCTTCGCTGGCGCTGCATTGGCGGCCATTCTCGCCGCCGTGCCGGCGCGCGCCGCCGGACCAATTCCTGACCTGTCCGCTCCCGTGGCGGGCAACTCGCATGACGCCTCGCTGGACGAGTACCGCAAGCATTTGCAGGACCTGACCACCCTGGTGGAGGCCTGCGCCAAAGCGCGCGACGCAAAGACCTGCGACCCCGCCCAGGTTGGTCCCGACGATCAGGTTCCCCTCACGCAAGCTCCGAATGCGGAGCGGCGCCCGGTGCGCTACGGATGGCTGCGGGTGCTGCTTGCAAAGGCCCAGGAAAAAGACAAAGACGCCGGCAAGCCCGAGTCCAAACCCGCGTCCAAACCCGCCAGCGGCGAACAATCCGTCGAGAGCGCCCTGCCGCTGCCGCCGACCACGACAGAGCTTTTGCAGGCCGCCGAGACGCGCCTGGCTGAGGACCTGGCCCAGACCAACGCCGCACCTACAGTCGCCCCCAACCATGCGCAGGAGCGCGAGACCATGAACCAGGTGCTGGCCGGGCGCGACTTCCGCAACCTTGACGAGTTCACGCCCAAAGATACGATTCTGGAAAAGCTGGGCAACTGGCTCAACCATCTCTTTGCCAGCGCCGCGCAATTCAGCGCCCGCGCGGCGTGGGTGGGCCGCGTGATTGTGTGGGGATTCATTCTGGCCGTCTGCGTGGGGCTGGTGTGGGGCCTGCTGCAACTGGAACGTCGCTGGCGCATGCGGCCGGCGCCGGAAAGCGGCAGCCTGTCCACCGGAGCCGCCTCGGCCCGCGAGTGGCAACTATGGCTCAAGGACGCGCGCCAGGCCGCCGACGCAGGCCAGTGGCGCGAGGCGATTCACTTCCTTTACTGGGCCGCGATCTCGCGGCTCGAATCCAGGCGGCTGTGGCCTGCCGACCGCGCCCGCACTCCGCGCGAGTATCTTGCGCTGGTAGCGCCGGAGGACCCGCGCCGGGCCAGTTTGGCCACGCTGACCGGTAGCTTTGAACGCACCTGGTACGGCGGCCGCGCAGCCGCGGAGCTCGACTACCGCAAGGCCGAGGAACTGGCGGCTGCGCTGATCTCGGGAAGCGCGGCTTCGGCCATTCGGGTCGAGAGAGGCGCGGCGCAATGAGATTTCTCTCCTCCCTCGACTCCAAAGATCGCCGCCTGCTGCTCTGGTGCCTGGGCATCGGAATCGCGCTGGCCGTATTCACCGGCTTTCTGCTGCCCAATGCGAACAGCAACGACAATCCCCTGCCCTCCAGTTATCTTTCCGGCCGGCACGGCGCCCGCGCGGCCTATGAGACGCTGCTCCGTTCCAATTATCCGATTGAACGCTGGGAGCGGCCGCTTGCCGAGTTGGCCGCCACGGCGGGACCGGAGACGGTGGTAATCTTTGCCGAGCCCTTCACCCGCGAAGGCGACGATCTCAAGGCGGTGCGCACGATCATAGAGCGCGGGGGCCGGGTACTCGCCACCGGAATCGGGGGCGGATTCATCTTGCCCGGCGAGGCCGGCGGCATGCCGAAGGCCTTCGACTTTGCCGCCTGCAAGCTGGAGCCCGAGGGCCTCGGTTTGTCCTCTGATGCGCTCTCCAACTCAGGCGAGGTGTGGATGGCGCCTGAATCCACCTGGACAGTGGGCAACCCGTCGCACCGCGTGGAGTACAGTTGCGCAGGGCAGCCGGCGGTGGTGGAGTACGGCTGGGGCAAGGGGCACGTGGTCTGGTGGGCCGGCTCCACGCCGCTTGAAAACGGTTCCCTGGCCCGGGCCAATGATCTGGATCTGCTTTTGAATTCGCTGGGGTCGCGCGCGGACCATCGCTTCTACTGGGACGAGTCGCTGCACGGGGAGATTCGCTCTGTTTGGAGCTACGCCGCCGGCCCGGCGCTCACTATGCTATGGATCAGTCTGCCGGTTCTGGGGCTGCTCGTGGTGCTCAGCTTCAGCCGCCGCAGCGGGCCGGTGCGCGAGCTTCCCGCGCCGGCGCGAGCCATGCCCATCGAGTTTCTTGAGGCTCTGGGGTCGCTCTACCGCAACGCCGGGGCCGCGTCTGCGGCTGTGTCGATTGCCTGGGAGCGGTTTCGCCGCCAGAGCTTGAGTCTTTGCGGCCTGCGCGGCAAAACCATGGGCGCGGCTGAATTGGCCGCGACCATTCGCCGCCGCTTTCCCCAGGCCGACGCCAACCTCGAAACAGACCTGGCCGCCTGCGAAGAGGCCGCGTGGGGCGAGACGATCAGCCCAGGCGAGGCGCTCAAGCTGGTCCAAACGCTGCATGGGCACCAGGAAAAACTGATTGCCGGGGTAAAGCACGGCGGTCCGCGCACGAAATTTGAAGACATTCATTCCAATCAGCAGGAAAGGGTTTCATGAGTCAGGAAACGAACTTAGATTCAGCGCAAGACGCAAACCAAAACACAAAAAGTGCGGAGCACCCGCAAGCAACCAATCAACTGATGGCCCACGCCCGCGCGGAGATGGGGCGGGTCATCTCCGGCCAGGGAGGGGTGATCGAGGAGGTGATGATCGCCGTTCTGTGCCAAGGCCATGCCCTGCTCGAAGGCGTGCCCGGCATCGCCAAGACGCTGATCGTCAAAACCCTGGGTCGGCTGCTGGGCCTCGGTTTCCAGCGCGTGCAGGCCACGCCCGACCTGATGCCCGCCGACATTCTGGGCACCACCATTCTGCGCACCGGAGCCAAAGCCGGCGCGGAGAGCTTCAGCTTCCATCCCGGCCCGGTCTTCACCGATCTGCTGCTGGTGGACGAGATCAACCGCATGCCTCCCCGCACCCAGGCCGCCCTGCTCGAATGCATGGAGGAGCGGCAGGTGACCTCGGACGGCGTGCGCCGCCTGCTGCCGGCGTGGTTCACGGTCTTCGCCACGCAGAATCCGGTGGACTTCGAGGGCACCTATCCCCTGCCAGAGGCGCAGTTGGACCGCTTCCTGCTCAAGATTCGCGTGGCCTATCCCGCCGAGCGGGAGGAGTCGCAGATTCTGGAGCGGCACCACGCGGGCTCTGGCGCAGGGCTGCTCGAAGACGCTCATATCGCGCCCATCCCCGAGGGGTTGCTGGCCGCCTCGCGCGCCGAGGTACGGGCAATCCGCATCGAGCCGGAGCTGTACGGCTACATACTTTCCATTGCCCGGCGCACCCGCGAGTGGCCCACGCTGCTCTTGGGCGCGAGCCCCCGCGCGGCGCTGTGCATGATGCTCGTGGCCCAGGCTTCGGCAGCCTTCGACGGCCGCGATTACCTGGTTCCCGACGACGTCAAACGCGCCGTGCAGCCGGTGCTGCGCCATCGCGTGATGCTCAAGCCCGAGGCCGAATTGGAGGGCTTCGACGCCGACCGCGTACTGGCCGACGTGATTGCCGCGGTCCCGGTGCCAAGGCAATGACGGCGGTTGGGCGATATCAAGTTGAATTACAGAGCGGTTAGTGGTATAAAGGTAGTATGAAAGAGAAGACATCAATCACACTTTCATCCGACCTGCTCGCCGAGGTTGACAGGAGTGCGGGTGCCGCTGCGTCCCGCTCCGCGTTTATTGAGGGAATACTCCGCGAGTATTTCAAAGAGAAAATTCGTGAAGCCATACACCGTCGAGACGTGGAACTGATCAACGCCAATGCCGAGTACCTGAACCGTGAGGCAATGGACGTGCTGCGTTATCAGGCGCCCATCGAATGGACCACTGAAGACGACTAGAGAACCCATGCGCCGAGGCGAACTCTATCGCGTACATCAGCCGCCGGGCGATCCGAAGCGGCACCGAATATTCGCCATTGTTAGCCGGCAGGCGCTGATTGATACGCGATTTCCGACGGTGATCTGCGCGCCTGTCTATACGAATGGGAGCGGCCTCTCGACCCAGGTGAGCGTTGGGCCAGATGAGGGACTGAAGCATGAGTGCTGGATATTGTGTGACAATCTCGCAAGCGTTCCCAAATCTGACCTGACGCAATATGTCGGCTCGCTTTCGCGGGCCAAACTCGCGGAGGTTGACCGCGCTCTCTCTATGGCTCTCGATTTACGATTTTAAGCAACCAATGATCTCCCCCTCACTCCATCCCGACCCCATCCGCGCCGCATGCGAACGCCGCCGCCGCTGGGCCTTCGGCCTCACGCAGCGGACCATCGGCCTGCTCTGTGCGGGCTTTTTATGGCTCATTCCGGGTTTCTGGGACGGGCGGCTGGCCTACGCCATGCCGGCCTGGGACGCGCTGGTGCTGCTGGCCGCGCTGCTGGACGGCCTGCGCCTGCCGCGCGCCGCGCAGTTGATCGCCGGCCGCTCCTGGTCCAACGCTCCGGCCCTCGACTCGGAGACCGAGATCGAGCTGACTGTCGAAAACCAGGGACAGATGATCGTCGAGTGCCGCCTGGTGGACGATCTGCCGCTGGCGCTGGTTGCCGAGCCGCTCACCCATAAGCTGACTGCTTTCCCGTGCGTGCCGGCCAGCCTGCGCTACCACGTGCAGCCCCAGGAGCGCGGCGACTGGGAGACGGGCTGGCTCTATGTGCGCTATCGGTCGGGGCTTGGCCTGGCCGAGCGCTGGGCCCGAGCGCCGCTCACCCAGACGGTGCGAGTCTACCCGGCCCTGCGCACCGGCGAGGAGCAGCAGATCTTTCTGGCCCGCAGCCGGCAAATCGACCTGCAACTGCGCCGCGCTCAGCAGCGGGGCCTGGGCCGCGACTTCGAGAGCCTGCGCGAGTACCGCGAGGGCGACGACCTGCGCGATATCTGCTGGACGGCCACGGCGCGGCGCGGCATCCCCATTACCCGCCAGTACCAGACCGAGCGCAGCCAGCCGGTCTGGATCGTGCTCGACTGCGGGCGGCTGATGCGGTCGCGGGTTGCGCTCATGCAGCCTACGGAAAATCGGCGAAATGCGTCAGGGCACGACCTTAGTCGTGGCGGCACTGTGTCAGGGCACGACTTTAGTCGTGCCGGAAACGCTGCAAAATCAACCGGGGTTTTAACCCCTGAAGAAAAGTTTTTCGGGCATCAGAAAGAAAATCAACCCGCACAAATTCACTCCAAGCTCGACCACGCCTGCACCACGGCCGTGGCGCTGGCGCAACTGGCGCTCTACTCCGGCGACCGCGTGGGCCTGCTGGCCTATGGGCAGGGAATTCAGCAGCGGCTTTTGCCCGGCCGCGGCGCGGCGCACCTTCGCCAGTTGATCGAGTCGCTGGCCCAGGTGCACGCCGAATCCGGCGAGGCCGACCACCTCCGCGCCACGGCCATGCTCAACCGCCTGCAGCCCCGCCGCTCCCTGATCCTGTGGATTACCGACCTGGCCGAAACCGCCATGCGCCCTGAGGTCATCGACGGCGCGGTGCAACTGCTGCGCCGCCACGTTCTTTTGTTTGTATCCATGGCCCAGCCGGAGGTGGAGTCCATCGCCCAGGCACGGCCCAAAAATGTGGAGCAGATGTTCCGCGCCGCCGCCGCCCAGGAGATGGCCGGCCGCCGCGAACTGCTTCTCGCCCGCCTCCACGAGCAGGGCGCGCTCACCCTCGACCTGAACCCCGAAGCCCTCACCTCGTCGGTGCTGAATAACTACCTGATGGTGAAGGAACGAGCGATGGTCTAGTAGGAGATGCCAACATAGCCAACTTAGCTAAATTGGTGTAGAGTATACCCATGAGAACAGTGAATATAGGCGTCTTGAAAAACCAACTCAGCGCCTACCTGCAAATCGTCCGCAAGGGCGAAGAGGTAGTGGTGCGCGACAGGAACGTGCCCGTGGCTCGCATTCTGCCCTTCACCCTGCCTCTGCCCGCGGAAGGCGACTATGCCGCCGAGGAGGCGTATCTGATTGCCACCGGGCAGATGAAGCCGGCCGAGCGGGAGATGGACTGGAAGGCCTTCTGGGCAATTCCAACCGGTAATGTTTCCGACGAGGCCGTCAAGGAAGCCATCGACTGGGTCAAAGGCGAGCGCTAAATGGAACCTGCCTTTTGGGATTCAAGCTCAATTATTCCCCTTTGCGCAAAGCAGCAGGCCACGCCCGTCACACACGGCTTGAGCCAACGCTACAGCATGATCGTCTGGTGGTCCGCACCCGTCGAAATCCGCGGCGCCTTTGCACGTCTCCTGCGCATGGGCCAACTCACCTCTAATGAGCACGTAGGCGCTCAGGTGCGCCTTGACGAGTTGAGAAGCAACTGGCGCGAGATCTCCCCTGAGCAAGCCATTCGCGTCCAGGCCGAGCGCCTGGTTGATCGCTTTCCGCTCAGAGCCGCGGACGCCCTCCAACTTGCCGCCGCACTTGCCTGGTGCCTGGGAAAGCCAAGAGGCCGGCCCTTCATCTCTGGAGACAACCGGCTCCTCGATGCAGCCCGGCAGCTCGGATTTCAAGGGATTGAAGCATAATGCCGGAATGCTTCCCCAGCCTTTCCACCTTGAACCGGAATCGCGTCCGCCTGCTGCCTCATCTGAGAAAATAATGGCAGTGGATCAAACGCAAAACTTCGTCTTCCGGAGAGCAGCGGCGCAGGCGCTTCTTGCCCTGCTGGTTCTCGCCGGCGCGGCCGCGGCCCTTCACGCACAGGCGCCCAATCCAACCTCCGCCGCCAACCCCTTTTTCGGCAGCGTCACTGCCCGCCCAACCAGCGATGAGACCCTCAGGATCTCGTTGGACGAGGCCGTACGCCGCGGCCTCGAAAACAACCTCGGCCTGAAGGAAGCCGAGAACGTCGAAAAGGTGATCAAGGGGGAAAAGAACGAAGCCCTTCAGGAGTTTCTGCCCACCATCACTCTCACCGGCGACACGGGCGCCCACCAGCAAGACCTGGTCGCGCTGGGCTTCAGCCCCGGCGTCATCAAGGAGTTCAGCGCGCTCTTTCCTGGCGGTGTGCCGCCCGCTGGGCTCTCCTTCATCACCCGCGACGAATTGACCGAGGGGCAAATCCACTTCAGCCAGATGCTCTTCTCCGGCCCTGTGATCGCCGGCTGGAAGGCCGCCCGCGCGGGGGAGAAAGCGGCATATTTCGCCAAAATGTCGGCGCGCGGAGAGGTGGTCGAGCAGGTGGCCACGGCCTATCTTCATGCCATTGCCGCCTTGAGCGAGGTGGACAATGCCAAAGCCCTGGAAGCAACCGGCCAGTTGCTGCTTAGCCAGGCCCACGCCGCGCACCAGGCCGGAACCGCGGCCAATCTCGACGAATTGCGGGCGCGAGTCCAGCTACAGGCCCAGCAACAGTCCCTCATCGCCGCCGAAAACTCTCTGGAGAAGGACCTGATCCTGCTCAAGCGCGAGATCGGCGTCGACCCCGGCCAGAAGATCGTGCTCACTGACCCGGCTCCCTACAGCGAACTGGCCGCGCAAACCCCTGAAGAGGTGCGCGCCGTCGCCTATCAGAACCGCCAGGACTACCAGAACCTGCAAAATCAGGCGGTCGCTTACAAGGCCATCCACACCGCCTATCGCAGCCAGCGGCTGCCCAGCCTGAGCTTCGGCGGATACTACGGCGTAAGCCAGGTGGGCGCGGTGGGTTCCCATGGAAACTTCATTGCCCAGGGCACGCTGAGCGTGCCGCTCTTCCGCGAAGGCAAGCTGCGTGGCGATGCGGAGTCGGCCCAGGCCCAGCAATCCGCCGTGGATGCCCAACTGGCCGACCTCCGCGGCCACATCGACCAGCAGGTGCGTTCCGCGCTGCTGGACGTGGACGCAACGGCCAAGCTCGTCGAGGTTGCCCGCTCCAACGTCGAACTGGCCACCCGCGCCCTCTCGGACGAAACCGATCGCGTCAACGCCGGCGTGGACGACAACCTGCCCCTGGTGACCGCGCAGGCTACGCTGGCCTCGGCCGAGAGCAATCTGGTCGAAAGCCTCTACCAGTACAACCTGGCCAAGCTGGCCCTGGCCCGCTCCGCAGGCGTACTGGAGCAGCAGTACCGGGTCTATCTGGGGCGGTAAGCAGTTAGATTGCAGAACTAATTATTTACTTGGTCCGTTTTGTAACAGTCTCATGAACATTGATCGCCCGCCGCCTGATCCCGAGTAGAGTAGAGAGAAGAGGCACCCATGTACGCGGCCAGAAAGCTCAGGATCAAATACTACGTGGAGCCGGACGCGGCGGCCCTGGCTCGCCGCGCGGCGCAGTATTTTGTTGAGATGGTCGGTGAAGCGGTAGCGGGCCGGGGGCGGGCGCGCATCGCCATCAGCGGCGGCTCCACGCCCAGGGCCACATTCCATTTACTGGCCGACCCCACCCAGCCCTGGCGCAATCGCATGCCCTGGGGAAGCCTGGACCTCTACTGGGTGGACGAGCGCGCCGTCCCTCCCGACAACGCCGAAAGCAACTACCGCATGACTCGCGAGGCGCTGCTGGACCACGTCCCGCTCAAGCCCGAGCAGATTCACCGCATGGAGGGCGAGCTGGACCCCGAAGTGGCCGCCGACCGCTACGAGTCCGAGCTCAGGAACAGCTTTCGCCTGGAGGGCGCGCAGTGCCCGCGTTTCGACCTGGTCGCGCTGGGCATGGGCGAGGACGGCCACACCGCCTCGCTCTTCCCTCGCACCCAGGCCATCCACGAAATCAGCCGCCTGGTCACGGCCAACCACGTGCCGCAGAAAGACGCCTGGCGCATCACCCTCACCTGGCCGGTCATCGACCACGCCAGCTCCGTCTTCTTCCTCATCGCAGGGGCGGATAAAGCCATGATTATAAAGGAAGTATTAACCGGGCCACACGACCCCGAGCGGCTGCCCAGCCAACTGATCTGGCCCGCAGGCGGTATACTTACACTATTCCTGGATAAGGCTGCGGCTCGCTTTCTACCCGCGACAGACGGGGAGGGTTGTGGGGTTTTGGAGAGGGAACGATGATTCTTGCGGGCGACGTAGGCGGCACCAAAGTCCACCTGGCGCTGTATGACTTTATCGATGGAAAACTCAAGCAAATCAGAGATAAGCAGTATCCGGCCAGGGAATACTCCGGCCTGGAAGAGATCGTAAAAGAGTTTCTGGCCGCCGACAAAGTGACTGCAGCGTGTTTTGGCGTGCCGGGCCCGGTGCGCGACGGCCGTCTCCGCCTCACCAACCTTCCCTGGACGCTGGACAGCCGCGAGCTGGCCGCCGGCCTGGTCATCGAGCACGTCTTCCTGATCAACGACCTGGAGGCCAACGGTTACGGCGTGGCCGAGCTCTCCGCCAGCCAGATCTTCACGCTCAACAAGGGCGATGCGCGGCAGATGGGCAACCGCGCGCTGATCTCCGCCGGAACCGGCCTGGGCGAGGGCTACCTGGTGTGGAACGGCCACCATCACATTCCCAATCCCTCAGAGGGCGGCCACGCGGACTACGCCCCGCGCAACGAAGACGAGATCGATCTGCTGCGTTACCTGAAGCAGAAGTACAACGGGCGCATCAGCTTTGAGCGCGTGGTCAGCGGCCCGGGCATGATCAACGTCTATGAATTTCTGCGCGAAGTCCGCGGCATGGACGAGCCGGCCTGGCTCCGTGAGCGCCTGGCCGCCGAGGACCCCAACGCCGTCATCACCGAGCTGGCGCTGGCAGCCAGGAGCGAGATCTGCGAAAAGACAATGGATATCTTCGTCTCCGCCTACGGAGCCGAGGCCGGCAACCTGGCCCTCAAGATCCTCCCGGTGGGCGGCCTTTATGTAGGCGGAGGCATCGCGCCCCGCATCCTGGAGAAGCTCAAGGACGGCGCCTTCATGAAAGCCTTCACCGATAAGGGCCGGCTGAGCCAGTTGCTGGTGAATATGCCGGTGCGCGTGATTCTGGAGACCAGCGCCGCGCTGCTGGGCGCCGCCGCCTACGCCGAAGCCCGCGCCGCCGAACTGAGCGGAATCTCACCCCGCGCCGCCTCGGTCAAGATCTAAGGAACCTCCGCTCAAGTAGAAGTTTTTGAAAGGGCACGGATTTATCCGTGCCGTTAAATCCTACAAATGAACTCGGGCTTTAGCCCCTGAGGGAAAGCCAAATCTGAATGCTCACGTTTATTCCGCCGTGGTCCGCCGCGGCGGAGAGACTTGGGATTCCACGCACCGGATTTTTCACATTTGCAAATCTCCGCAGTCCTATGGACCCAGCGTATAGATTACGTTGACGGTCGTCTCCACCTCGACCGGCTCACCGCTCAGCAAATAAGGTTTGTACTCCCAATGGGATACCGCCCACAAGGCCGATGCTGCAAGCGAAGGCCACGGGGCAGAAACCACGTGCAGATCGTGAATCTCGCCATCGATGCCGATTGTGGCTCGCAGAACCACCGTGCCTGTAATCTGTGCGTCCTTTGCGTCCTGGGGATAGACTGGCTGTTCCTTCTTTACTATTGATACCGCCATAACGCCACCCGAAACGTTCACTTTCTTCACATCCGCAACGTTCACACTCTTAACATACGGGAGAGCAACTACCGTCGCGGGTTTAAGCGCTGGATCGGCTGCGTCCAGCCAGGTAACCAAATCAACCGTGGCGGAGAGAATCTTTCGCTTTCCTTCGGTAATCAGAATCTCGCGAGCCAGATATCTATTCTGCGCCTTCACGATATTGCTAAATTCTGTAGTAGTCGCGCCGAACGAAGAGCTGACTCGCAAAGCCGGCAATTGCGGATCAAAGCAGTAAGTGGGGAACAAACCTAATGGCACAGTTTGTATCCGCCCATGCTGTGGCATCAGTGGGACTACCATGATGCAAGGAAGCTTGTTGCCCTTTGCTCCTAAAGGTTCGCGGTCCAAGCGGACTTTGGCTGGGTCCAGATCGTCTGAATCCGGAAGCGGTGAGAACAATGCGCTCTGCAACTTGTATTCAAAGAACTTAAGCGGTTCGCCGGAAGCCTGGTAAGCATGTTTACCATCGGCCGTATACCAATCGGTGTGTGTCACCCCTGGACGTGTCCAGCTACTGCGATGGATCTTCGGCGAAACCCACCAGTATTCATAAGTCCCCTGCTCGGTCGGCTTGCCATTCTCGTCGTAGAGCTGGTAAGTGGCCTTCAGGTGCCAGGGCTTCAACTCCGGCGAAGTGAAGTCATAGAAAGGCGCAGCCGCCGCGAAGATGGCGCGCGGATCTTTGGGCAATCCCAGAGTAGCGCTGCCGGCCGTCTGGCCGAATCCCGGCAGCACTGCCGCAAGACTCAAAACAAAAAAATAGAGCAGGCGCATGATGCGCACAGGGTAACATGGAAACCGCTGTCAGGTCAGTGAGACCTTTTTCCGTGTTACTCTAATGCCCCGAAGGCGCACCCAGCGGCAGCACCACAGGCTGGCCGCCTTTGGGCAATTCGCCGGCGTTAATCAGGCTCAGCATGACGGTGGTAAGTCCAAAGGCAATCAGGCCCTGAGGCGCTGAATTCGCAAGCACAGATCGCGCGCTGACGGATTCATGCGGCATCGCCAACGCGTGCGGTTACTGCTGCTTCATGCGTTCCGCCAGCACTTCCCGATAGAGATTGCACTGCGGAACGCGCAGTCCCGCCGCATTGGCTACCCGGCCGTCCTGCGTAAATTCGATGAATGCCTGCCCTTGCTCGAATCCCGGCCAATGAGGCAGCCCTCTTGAATTCGGATTGCCGGTTCTGGCAAAGTTAGTCCAGTAACTCTCCATTTCGCCGGCGAGTTTCAAGTCCGCATCCACAAACTCCGCGGCGGCAACGAACTGCCCGGACCTGGGGTAATATCCAAACACATAAGGCAGCTCTGCGGAATGCACGGCCCCCTTCGCTTCCTGGCCGGGGCTGACGCGCTGAAACTCATACTCATAAGTGGGGTAATACGCCGCGCTGTGCCACATGGCCTCCGTGGTGGCGGCGCAACGGTAGCGCGTATCGGCCGTCCACTGATCGGCCGCCGTGCCATACAACGGATCGGCTGTGCCTTGCCCGCCATTGGCCAGCCCGTAGAGCGCCAGCGCCTGGGGTGCAAACTCTCCCGCCGCGCTCTGAATTGTTTTTCTCAGTTCGTCCGGTGAAGCCGTGCTGCCGGATTCGATGGCGTTGGAACCGATCAGCAAAGGAATCGCCGACTCCTGCCCGGCGGCAAAGACCTCGGCGGGCGAGCGCGGGATGACCCAGCCGTCGATCATCGGTCCCATGGGAGGGCGGTGTTTCTGGTCCTCGGCGTTCACCGCCGTCATCAGTTTCTGTGCCGTCATCCGGCGCAGGAATTTCACGGCGTCCTCCCCGGCAGGAGCCTTCAAGCCAGCCGCGAATGCCGCTCCCGCCTGCTCCGCCTGGGCAAGAGAAAGCAGGGTAACGCGGAGCGGCGTTCCGCTCTCCACTATCGCTTTTTGAAGCAGGTCCCTGGCCAGGGAGGTCATCATCAAACTCGTATCCTGCGCGCCGGCGGACTGGCCAAAGACGGTGATGTTCTCCGCATCGCCGCCGAACTTTTGGATATTGGCGATCACCCAGCGCAAGGCCAGAATCTGGTCCATCAGCCCGTAGTTGCCCGAAGCATGATGCGGCGACTCGCGCGTAAGTCCGGGATGGGCAAAGAAGCCGAAGATGCCCAGCCGGTAGTTGACTGTAACCAGCACCACTCCGTGGTCAACCAGGGTTCCGGAATTAAAGAGCGGGGTCGATGCAGTCCCGCCTTCATTTCCGCCGCCATGAATCCAGAACATCACCGGCAGCGGCTTCTTCACCGGCCACGCCGGCGTGATGACATTCAGGTAGAGGCAATCCTCCTGGCTGGCTTTCGCGAAGCTCCAGTTCCAGTCTCCCTCTGCATCGGCCCACTGCGCGCACGGAGCTCCGAAGGCAGACGCATCGCGTACGCCGCTCCACGGCTTCGCCGGCAAAGGCTCGCGCCAGCGCAGATCGCCCACCGGCGGTTGCGCGTAGGGAATCCCCAAAAACTTCGCGCCCCCGTTTGCCCTGGCCACGCCGCGCAGTTGCCCGCTTGTGGTGCGCACCGTCAGCGCATTGTCTTCCGCCCACGCTTTGCTGCCGTGGATAGAAAAAATAATTGCCGTAGCAACAAGCACGAAGATCGCCGCAGAAGTACGGCGCGCGTTGAACCTGCAAATTGTATTGGTCACCTGGTCTCCCTGCACTCGACAATCATCGGAATTTCTATCAATTTTGTCACTGCCCGGAATCTGGCCCGCCCGCAAAGAACTCGCTGCCCTGATACTCTTTCGCTTGCGCGCTCCCGGTTTACGGCTATTCTGAAGAGGGAATCGAAAGTGGAAGGCCGAGACCGGATGAAACGCTGGTTGTTACGCATAACCGTAGTGCTGGTAGCGGGCTTTGTGGCCGCCTACGGGGCCGATTGGGCCATCTTCCGGCTGCGTGGCTCGCCCATCTCCAAAGTGACCGTCAACCGTTTCCTCACCGTGCCGCTCAAGGGCAACAAACTGGAATACGACTATCTCGGCTCCGCGGACGTGCCCTGCTCGCTCTCGCTGTTTCCGCAGGCCGGCCAGAGCCCCTGCTGGCAACTGAGGCGAAACTCCAACCAGACAACAACGCTGTAAGAAGTTTCCTGAAAAAATATCCCGGCGAATAACTCCCCATCAAAGTCGAAGCATGCCGGAACCTATTTGTCTTTGAGAATCGCCTCGCCCTTGGTCAGCCACGCCACGCCGAATGAAACGATTGCGGTGGACTCAAGCCAGAAGGTGCGGCTTGAGCAATGGACCAGGTTTGAGAGTACCGGCACGATGAAAAGTAACATGAGAGCAATGCAGGCAAGCATGATCCATCCACATACAACGTAGACGGTATTTCTCTTGAGCTTTTGAGCGGTTGGCTTCCGATCCGTGTGAGTCTGGGTGAAAAGAAAAAGACAGAAGTAGGCAAGGGTGAGGAACAGGATTCCGGCAAACGTGTAATGGATATCGCCGATGATCTTTTCTCCAGGTGTTGCGCATCCGTCGGGGGTGGTTGGAAAAAACGCCACGCCGATTGCGCACGCGCCCGCCAGCCAGCCGGCGATCTCGTCTTTCCGGTCGTAGCCCCTGCAGGAAGCCAGAAACGCCGCGATGATGCACAGGCTTCCGACAAACACGTTGCGCAAGTCTGTGTAGTAATAGCTGCTGAGCGAGCTTTCAAGTCTATGGAATCCCTGCACAACCATTCCCAAAGCCAGTACGAACGGAAGCGCGATTCCGACAATTCCTACAGCAGTTCTCAGTTCCAGGTAAGAGAGAACAATCGGATTTCCAGGCGCGGGTGCAGGTTTCATGGCGATCCTCCGATGATCGAATCCCAAAGGCCGGGTGATTGAATGAAAGATTTGGCCGATGGCATCAGTCTGGCAGTTGAATAGCACGTTCGCTCGCCAAACACCAGAGGAAATCGCAGGCGGGCCGGAGCCCCTGCCGGCGCCTGAGGCGAAACTCCAACCACACTACAACCCTGTAAGAGTCTGCCGCAAAAATCCTCCGGCGAATCAGCCCTTCATCGAGCCCGGCGACGCATCACAAGACCAAGTGATGCGTATCACGCCGGGGAAACGCAAGTGCGCCTAGCATCGGAAAATCTCCCCGCTTCTCCGAGGAACGATGTACAGCCGCACTCAGAACGAAAACGGCACTTACAATACCCGCTGCCTGGACTGCTTCATGACCATCGCCTCTTCCGTGGAGACGGCGGAGGAGCTGGATCAGCGGGAAGCTCGCCACATCTGCCCGGAAAAGGCATTGGCCGAGATGCAGGCGCATGAAAATTCCCTCGTCTCCCATGCCCGCTTGAACTAGGTCTCCGCCGGCCCCCTTGCTGTAACTTCCCTATTGCATCCGGGCCAGATCCCGCAGTTGCCGCGCCGTGGCCTCCAAAAAAGTCTCCACGCTGGCTCCCTGAGGCGCCTCCAGCCCGGACTTCGCCTGGATCGCCGAAGCAATCCGTTGCACCAGGGCCCGGCGCGTCGCCAGGCTCATATCCAGCCGCCGCGACAGGAACCCCTCCAGCACCTCGAGATCGGCCGTCGAGAGTTTGGCGATCCCGCTGGCGGGCAGCGTCACGGCCAAATGCGGCTCCGGAACCGGAGCCTTGGGGGTAAAGCTCTGCGCGGTGAACGTGCGTGCGCCCGACTCGCCCCACAGCGGAGTCTCCTCTTCCCGATCCCTCACCACCAGGGTGCCGGCAGCCAGGTCGCCCAGCCGCTGATGCTGGCGGGTGGCGAACATCGTGATCACCCCGACCGCATAGAAGAAAGGAATCTGATCCACATAGCGCACCAGATTGCGGGCCATGGACTCAAATAAGCCGATCGCCCGCCCGGAACGCTGGATGACGCGAATCCTGGCCACGCGCTTGCCGGGGGTACGCCCGTTCCAGAACGCCTCAAAGAGGGTGAAGTAGCCCCACTGAAACAGAAAGACAATAAAAATGACGATCGCCGTCGCCCATTGCGCTGAAATCTTTGAGAATGCCAGGATGCCGGGAAGAATCACCGCGAACACCAGCAGCAGAAACAGAAGCCCGGCGCCGCAGATCAGGGTATCGACCATCAGTGCGATAAAGCGGCTGCCGATGCCGGCCAGGGGCATCTCGATGGCCACCAGCTCCGGGGTATCGATGCTAAGCTGGTCAGAACTCAGGTCCATGGCGCAAATCCTCTCCAACCAGTGGATTCAAAAGCGGCGGCCCTACTGGGACCGGCTCTCCGGCTTGCTAGCCCAATCCGGCTCCAGCGGCCTCTACCAGCTCTCCCGCAAGGAACTGCAGGAGCTGGCCCTGCTCTACCGCCAGGTCGCCGCAGACCTCTCGGTGCTGCGCCAGGACCCGACCGCCCGCGTCTATGCCGCGCATGTGAATCAGTTGCTGGCTCGCGCCCACCATATCATTTATTCCGGCCGCAAGACCACTCTGCCCACGCTTTTCCGCTTCCTCAGGGACGAATACCCGGCCATCTTCCAGCGCCAGATCGGCTACGTGCTGGCCTCGATTGCGGTTTCTGTAGCCTGGGGCCTGCTGGGAGCCGTCCTTACCAGCGCCCGTCCGGAGTTCATGCGCCACTTCGTCGGCCCCCAGATGATCGCCACCATGGAACGCCACGAGATGTGGACCAAGGCCATCGTAGGAATCGAGCCCAAAGCCTCTAGTTGGATCATGACCAATAACCTCACGGTCAGCTTTGTCACCTTCGCCACCGGCATCGTCTTCGGCCTGGGAACCTTCTTTTACCTTGCCTTCAACGGGTTGATGCTGGGGGTGATCGCAGCGGCTTGCCACCAATACGGCATGTCGCTGGCACTGTGGAGCTTTGTGGCCCCTCACGGCTCGCTCGAACTACCCTCCATCCTCATCGCCGGCGCCGCGGGATTCCGCCTCGGCCACGCCATGCTCTTCCCCGGCGCGCTGCGCTGGAAGGAGTCGGTAGCCCGCGGCGGCAGCGAAGCCACGCAACTGGTCGCCGGCATCATTCCCCTGCTGGTCATCGCCGGCTGCCTGGAAGGCTTCTTCTCTCCATCGCAGGCGCCCGTCTGGCTCAAGTTCACCGTCGGCGGACTGCTCTTCTCGCTGCTGCTGCTGTGGCTCTTTAGGCCGGTGAAGGCTGCGGCGGCTATCGATCTAAATAGATAAATATCAATCTCTTAGCGGGGAAGTTAGAGCCAGCCGTCGGGGGAAATCTCGCTCAACGTTCAGAGTTTCACAGATGCAGTGCCGCTCCCGGCAGGATAATGTAACCAACTGATTCTGCGAAGGATAAGTGGATTTTACAGCCATACTGCCGCTGTAAAGCTTTGCAGTTGGATGAGGTAATTAGTTGAATCTGCTTAGTTTAAGTGGCTTCACAGTTTCACAGTCGATATTTTGGGGTTTGTAGGGGGGGTAGTATCCGGGTTGGAGGCTGGGAAGGCGGGCGCAGGGATGGGGTTGTGTTTCATCCGTTCGCAAATCCGGCGGCGCGGCATGGGTTCTTTGTCTACTCCTTCCAAAACCATTGTGCGCCGTTGGAGGGATATTTTCGGCAAAGAGGAATACCGGAGCCAAGGTGATCTTCATTCTCGAAAAACTGTGGTCCACAGCACTCGCCTGGACCGCTCACTGAGTGGGAAGGCGATTTCGCGCCAGCTGAGATTTCCTGCGGTGGATTTGGCTGATACAAGGGCGTTTACCGGCACCAATGGTCTTGAAGGTCGATCGCCACTGTACCTACGGCAGTGTAACCAGAACAGCCTGAGGGTAATCCAATCCAATCCACAACGTATGATCAGCCTGGTTAATACCATAATCGGAAGGCTCGCCATCCACGACCCAGCCGGCCGCGGACCAATGCACACGTTGCACATGCAGGCCTTGCATGACCGGCCACACCAGCCCCTGGTCTTTCAGTGACACATCGACGCTGTAACCAACAATAAGGAATTGCTTTTCCACGGGGTGAATCACGATGGCCTGGCCATCGGCAGATCCGGATATATTCAGCGTCAGACCATTGATTGTGTCGCTCATGGAGAGACGTTGACCCTCGGCCGGCGCTTGAAATACCTTGAGCTTGTCAGTCCCTGCGTAGGTGAGAATCTGCGCAAGAGCCATCTCCAGGGATTGGTACGCATCCCGCAGTTTGAAAGCGCCATTGGCAAGGCGGCCATCGTGCAAAACATACGGTTGGTTCGACTCGGGATAGGACACGGTGAGCGCCCAGGGTGAGAAGATGGGCGCGCCAAACTCTCCCAGCGCAACATACGCGAAGCGCGGCGCCAGGTCCGAGGCGCCGCTGTTGGTTTCAGTCACCGCCGGCACATTCCGCGAGATGGCATATCGCTTCAAGGCCGCACGAAGCTCTTCGGTTGTCGCGCTTGACGGAGATTCGCAGCGATCTCCATGCCAATCGGCGCAGAAGTATGCGTTCACGGCAATGAACGAAAGGTTGGGGCAGTCCTCAAGATAGGTCTGGACATCTTCTCCAGGGGAACCGCCAATCAGGCCTTCCTCTACTGTACCGCCTACGTAGTTATGAAAGAGTGGGATAGGATATGCTGCATGAGCAGCTTCAGTCAGCGGCTTGATCCACGTCGTGCTCATGTCCCAGGCGCTGTACTTCAGATCGTCCGTAAACCCGTGCTCTACAAACTTGCGATTCGACTCGGGCGAATGATCGCGGAACAGCTTGGCGTTATGGCGGTCGGCTCCAAAAACAGATATCTCATTTTCCAACTGGATTCCCACAACCACGTGCTCCGCATCGGCGCTCTTCAGATGAAGCATGAACCTGCGAAAAGCCCTGACCTCGCGATCGATCACGGCCGGTGAGTCATAGGAAATCGCATTATGGTGGGGAATGCCGTCCCCATCTATGGCGCGCGGATAAGTCTTTTCATCCTTCACAACGTAGAGCGGAGCATACACCTCGCCGCTGAGGTTACCGTAGATGTTGCCGTCGCCGCTGGCATAATGCCCAAACCAGTCGAGCACCAGGTGGAGATGGCTTTCACGGGCCATCCTGATGGCATGGTCGACATAGGAAAAGTCGTACTGATCCTTTTCCGGTTCCACCATCGACCATTTCACCGGAACCTTCAGCGTATTGACGCCAAGTTCCTTTGCCTTGGCGTAAAGACTGTCATAGACCGTCTCGTCTTCCCGATAATGCCCGGCGCGAAGATCCCACCAGGGAATTTCCACCGCCAGCATGGAAAAAGGCTGCCCGTCCACGTACAAAACCTGGTGGCCATTCACCTTCTGCAGATGCGGAATGGGAGTTGTACTGGCGGCAGGCCTCCAGACATCGACTGATGGGGAGGTCTGGGCAAGAGCAGATGTTGCAAGTAGCAACGCGAAAGCAAAACCAACTAAGTGGAGCTTTTGGCTAATACAGTTATAGTCCCGCATGTGCGTCCTCAATTCATGATGCCTGAGCATAGGATGATCCTGCAGTTATGGCTTCGGGCCGGCCTTCGCAGGTGCAGCTTTCCACGCGGCGCCTACGGGCGTAGGAGTGCCATCCGTGTTGTAGAGCGAAAATGTGGGCTGATTGGGAACATCACCATACCAGGCATACCGTTCCACAAACGGAAGGGCCTCCAGCGCTTTCGCGGATTCTGCCGCAAACTTCGCCTGCGTGGCGGCGTCGGGCGTTTGAGGGGGCGTGATCCAATTCGCCAGGGCGTATTCGGTTACCCAGATGGGGAGGCGGTACATATCATGTACGGCCGTCACCTCCTTGACCAGATCCTTCGTGGCCTGGTCTGGATCGAAGCTGGATTGGTAGGGATGAATACAGATGAAGTCCACCCGATACCCGGCCGCCTTGGCCCCCGCCATGAATTGAGCCAGCCATCCGTCAGGCTTGACATCGTCTCCTGTGCCGGGTGCTGGACTCCCGAGCCGCATGTTCAGCGCTTCCAGTTGCGGCCATGCGTCCAGGGCCTGCTGCACCGTCATATTCGCCTGGGTCTTTTCGTTCGGCTCGTTAAAGCCTAGCAGCGTGCCTGCCCCGGAGGCCTTCGCGGCTTTCAGGTCATCGCTGTTGAGATTGTTCAATCCCCAGATCATAGGGATGAACTGAACATCAGCAGGCGCTACTCCGGTTGCTGGTTTAGGTCCCCAATCGTAGTACCAGGATACGTTGGCGTCGGAGATCGTCTGCACTGCATTTGGTTGCGTAGATTCGCCAATGCCTTTTTTGAGAGAAGCGGCGTGGGCCGTAAGTGTCGGGATCAAGCCAATTGCGAGCAGGATCGAGAGGAACCGGGATTGATTATCTGTCAGGGCTTGCATAGTAGTGGGAACCGGACCGTAAACGTGCGGACGAGAAATGCCAGGTGCGGGACCACCGGGAAGGTGATCCCGCAGGCTGGCTGCGAGAGGCGTCAAAAAGCCAGGTGTGCGCCTAATTGCACCACTCTTCCGCCGTTACGCGTTCCGAGAATCTCACCGAACTGAGGACTGGCGATGCCAACGGGCGGAGAGAACTCCGGGTGATTTGGCACGTTGAATGCGTCGAGCTGAATCCGTAAACGACTCTGCTCGCCAAGGTGTGGCAGGTTGAACTCCTTCTGCAGCGACGCATCCAGATTGTCGACGTCAGGAGCCCGTATCTCACTCGAGTACCGGGGAGTGTTTCCGAAGGAATCGGCGGGGTTTCCGGAGTAGGGGTTTCCGGAGTCATATAGGTTGCTGTAATATGCGCAGGTTCCCTCCCAGTCAAAGGCATTGGTGTTAAACCACGTGCCCTTGGTGCTGACGCCGCGGGTGAATCCCGCTTCCGGATTGCCGATCTGCATGGGCCGGGTGGCAATCATCATGGAGGGGTTGCAATACAGGTATCCGCCGTCAAGGATGCCGACCGGATCCCCTTTGGTGAGCGTGTAGATGGCACTTGCACGCCAGCCGCCAAGCACCTGGCCGGCGACGCCATGGTTCAACAACGCGTGACCAGGGCCAATCGGCAGAGCGTAAATCGGCGAGATGACGAAGCGCAGGGGAATGTCGCCGGCGCTGACCGAGCGCTCTGCCGCCCGATGATAGAAGTCCTGCCCATACACGTCGAGTGAGCCGAAGCCGCTCCAGTCGGAGGACGAATCGTCCATCAGCTTGCTCCACGTGAAGCTGGTCAGAAGAGCGAAACCGTGAGAGTAGCGCCTGTCAAATGTGGTCTGCAATCCGTGGTAGACCGAACTGGAAAGACCCCACCAGCCGGGGTAAATATAGTCGCCATAGAATCCCCCCAGCGCGGTGATGTTTCCTGGCGCGCAATAGGGGCTGTCTACGGTACCACTGTAGATCGTAGCGCCATACTGGGCGATACTCGCGGCAGACTGCTGGCAAATGTTGTAACTATAGTTGACAGGCAGATGCACTCCATGGCTTCCGCTGTACGCGACGGTCAAAGCCGAGTTCTGCCCGAGTTGCTTCTCGATGGTTAAGTTCCACATCTCGGCGTACGAAGCCGCTTGATTGTAAGGCGTGTAGTAGAAGTATTCGGCCTGCCAGTCTGCCAGAGGGGCGGAGCCGGTCGCCGCAGGCAGGTTGATCGTCGGTAAGCTCGAGATGTAGGTGCCGGGATTGATGGATGTAGCCGCTAGCAGATTCGGCGAAACATTGCCGTCTCCACCGCGCCCGTGACCGAGAAGACCCGGGTAAGTGATGCCATAGCCGCCACGCACCACCAGTCCGTTGCGCGGGTTCCATGCGAAGCCGGCGCGCGGTGCGAACTCCCTCCAATGTGTCTGGATCGAGCCTTCCGGCGTCCCATTCACTCCGTTCTGGTCCCATGTGAGGTTGTAGGGATCGAAGCTGGCCAACTCGTTGTTAGCAGACGTCCAGGACGGATCGTACTGCCAGCGAACTCCCAGATTGAGGGTCAGGTTCCGCTTTAGTTTCCAGTCGTCCTGGGCGTAAAGCGCATCGGCCCAGGTACGGACTTGAAGGTAATTGCTTTGTACCTGCACGCTGCTTTTGTAAAGATACCCAATCAGGAAGTCCGCAAACGCGTTTCCTGTACCGGAGCCATTAAACGAAAAACTTCCGTCCACCTGGTTGGGTTGGATGTTGTTGATAGCCGCGCGACGAATTTCTCCGCCGAATTTCAGGCTATGGACGCCCCGGACCAGCGTGACGGAGTCAAGGAACTCGTTGTAGCCGGAAGGCTCATCCAGCATGTTCCCACCGGCTCCAAATCCGGTGAAGCCGGAAACGCCTACCGACGGCGGTCCGCATTTGCCATTGGAGCTGGTAAAGTTGCAGTCAGGGATGCCCGCAATGCCGAAATCGCCGTCGTCCGCCACCCCGTATCCGTTGGTGGTCCGCAGTGTATGACGGTGATCGTAGCCGTAGTGAAAGTCATTCAGCAGGGAGGAATTGAAGGTGTGCGTCCAGCCCACCGTGATGGTGGTGACCGGAAGGCTCTGATACATGGCATTGTCGATCCAGCCAACTGTGTTACCGGGGGAATACGACTTCTCATAGTGATAGACGCCAAATATATGATCGTTCTTGCGCAGAAACCAATCCACGCGGGGATTGACGCGATTGGCTTTGGTTCCGTATGCGTAAACACCGTTCCAAAAATCGCCGCCCGGCACAGTTGAGGCTCCGGCGTTTCCGGTTGGCCATAAGGCCTCAAGCGCCGTCGCAATTGTACTGACGGGGACCTGATCATTGAGAAACGGAGCGTATCCGTGAGCCGGATCATAAAGCTGCGATGGCTCTGACGCATCGTTACATACCCCAGCAGTGAAGCCGACCGTGCAGAGCGAGGAAAGGTCGCCTGACAAGAAATGGGAGTTGGGCACGATGTCGTGGGTTATGGTCGAAGAGGCGTCGGAATGCACTCCCTGGTAGTCGGCAAAAAAGAACAGTTTATTCTTCATGATGGGCCCGCCGAGAGTGCCGCCATACTCGTCGAAATGCGAGGGCTGGATGGGAATGCCATCCAGGTTGCCAAAATAGCTGTTCGCATTCAGTTTGTCGGTCTGGTAGTACTCATACGCCGAGCCGTGAAACTTGTTGGTGCCGCTCTTGGTGGTGAGTTCAATGACGCCGCCGCTCACCTTGCCGTATTCCGCTGAGAAGAGGTTTGTCTGAATACGAAGCTCCTGCACCGAATCTACCGAGGGGTTGGCATCCGGACCGCCGAATGTCGGCTGTTCTGTGCTGGTTCCATCGATCAGATAATCATCCATGCGCGGCCGGCCGCCATTCAGGCGTGCGTTGTCAAGAGCGTAACCGCCTTCGCCGGTCTGCTGGGTGACGCCGGCAGAAAGCGAAACCAGGCTGTATGCGCTGTGGCCGGTGCCGGCCGACCCCGACAATGGCAGGTCGCTCAACTGTTGCTCGTCGATTGTCTGGCCAAGCGAGGATGCCTGGGTTTGCATCACCGCGCTTTCGCCGGTTACGGTCACCGTTTCAGAGGCCGCGCCAATCTGCAGCTTGAAACTTACCTTTGGATTGCCATCGACTTCGAGCACAATGTTGTTCTGGACCTCATTCTTGAATCCCTTCGCGCTGGCTTCCACGCGATAGATTCCAGGGTTCAGGCCGGCGACGCTATAGTCGCCGGAAGCGTTGGTGGTGAGCGTCGCTTTCACATTCGTGCCGACGTTGATGATGGTGACGGTTGCACTGGGGATAACAGCTCCAGTTGCGTCTGTGACCGCTCCGCTGATGGTGCCGAACATCCCCTGGGCGGCCAAATTGCCTGGCCAGAAGCTCCCCATCGCTAGAGCTACTGCGATTACCGTTAAGATTGATCTGGCTTTTGTCATACTGATCTCCAAAATGTTCTGGTTAGGGCGCTTACACGTGCACCTCGGTATTCTGGTATGCGCAGGCTTGACAGATGGCGTCAACCGATGCCGGCGCCTTCCGGGAGAACGTTTACCCACTAGAAGAGTCTCTATGCTTACACTCCTGCACGTCTCCACGCTTTCAGGATTCCTGGTCCACCTCGGATGAGGTTATGCAAGCGCTTCCTGAGCCGTGAAAAAAGTACCAAATCCAAACACGGCGCGCATCTATCGAAAGATAGATACGAGTAAAGAATTTTTGCGGGGCGCCTCAGGACATTCGAGCGGAAAAGGCGAAGATCCGGTGAAAATATGAGATGGAATTTTGCTTACCAGCAGGCACGTGTCAGATGTGAACGATTCCGCGCCGTATGGCAATCGCCGCTGCCTGCGTGCGGTGAGTTGCGCCCAGCTTTCCCAGGATTACGTTGACATGACACTTGACCGTGCCCTCGGTGATTCCGGTACTGTCCGCAATCTCCTTGTTGCTCATGCCGCGCGTAATCAGTTCCAGAATCTGCGTCTCCCGCGAGGTGAGTTCCGCAAAGGGGACGCGGCTGGCAAGAGCCGTTGCCACCGGCGTGGGAATGGAACGGCCGCCGGCATGCACCGTGCGCAGTGCCGAGAGCAGAACATCGTGAGGCATAGCCTTGATCACATAGCCGCGCGCGCCGGCTGCCAGAGCCCGATGGATGTCTTCGTCGCCGTCATAGGTGGTCAGCACAACGATGCGGGCATCCGGGTGCGCGTGCATAATGCCGGCAATCACATCCACTCCTGAAAGGTCCGGCAGGCGAAGATCGACCACCGCGAGACTCGGCAGCAAGCGGCTATATACCAGGACCGCCTCCCGGCCCTCGCCTGTCTCGGCCACCACCTTCATGTCCGGTTGCGAATCGATCAGGGCAACCAGGCCAAAGCGGACCACGGGATGATCCTCGACGACAAGGACCGTGATGGGGCTGGCCAGGGTCATGACGCACGCTCCGGAACTTCGCGACTCAATCTTGCGCGTGGAATCACTATTCCTACCGTGGTTCCATGGCCTCTTGAACTGGCCACCTCCAGTTTTCCTCCCAGACCTTCGGCTCTCTCCCGCATTCCGATCATTCCAAAATGCATTTTGTCGCCTGCTTCCGCGTCAAAGCCTTGCCCGTCATCTGAAACTGCAATTGTAAGCGTGCGGCGGCCAACATGGACCGAGACCAGGATGTGGCCGGCGTGCGCATGCTGGATTGCATTCAATAGCGCCTCGCGCACAACAGATGCCATGCTGCCGCAAACAGTCGCGCTCATTGAAGGCAGAGCGCCATCGAAATGCAACGAGATTAAAGCCTTTTCTTCCTGTTGGAATTCCGCAACTATCTTATCGAGCGCGCTGCCAAACATTTGTTCTGGCGGATGCTCCTCGTGGCGCAGGTTCCACACTGCATTTCTGGCCTGGTCAACCAGGATGATCACCTGCATCCGTGCGCGGTGCACCAGCGACCGGCTCTTTTCCGGGAATGTTTCCTCCGTGCTGTGCGCAGCTTCCAGCAGTGTGGAGATCCCGATGCAGCCTTGAATAATGGTGTCGTGCACCTCTCGCGCCACCCGGTTGCGCTCTGTGAGCACCAGCCCAAATCGTTCGCGCAATCGCCGTTGGTGAAATAGAAAGGCAAGCCCCGTGAGGAAAAACACAAGCGCCGCGCACAGGGTGTAGAACCACACCGTTTGATAGAAATGGGGCATGCTTTCAATCTGGATTTTGGCTTCGATGATGCGGTCGGGTGCCCCGGGATCGAAGGCCTGGACGCGGAATTGGTACCTCCCCGGCGGAAGGTGCGAATAGAAGGCCGCGCGACGCGATCCCGCATCTGTCCAGCGGCTCTCCAGGCCATCGAGCTTGAAGCGGAAGCGTGTCTGCTCCGGCGAGTCCAGGCGGATTGCGGAGTAATCGATTTCGGTCTGCTGAACGTTTGCCCCGATCAGCACCGGGCCCTTGATATCGATAGCTGAACCATCTTCCCTGATCTGCTGGATCACCAGCGGGAAGGGATGTGGTGGCGAGGTCCGAATGGGGTGCACCTTGAGAGCGCCATTGGTAGACGCGAACCAGAGGTCACCGGAGGGCGTGAGGACGCCGGCGGGCTGCACTCCTCCATTCATCTCCGCATTCATCTCCGCGGCCGCGCCGCCATAGGAGTGAATGGCGGCGGCGAAACTTCGCGCATCCGCGGCTGCCACCAGGGCCTCGCGATCGATTGACCAGACTCCGCTGGGCCCGCTTATCCACATTTGATGAAAGCGGTCTTCGAGGATGGCGTAAATGCTGTCGGTCGGGAAGCCGCTGGACGATCCATAATGGCGCAAATGCCCGGACTCCCAAAGGTAAAGCCCTGAGCCGCGGGTTCCGATCCAGACCGCCCCTTCTTCGTCGCTGAGCAGGCTCCATATCTTGAGCGGCCCGAGCGGTGAAAGCGCGGCCTCGTGCAGTGCCTGCCCATCGCGGATGCGCACCAAGCCAAAATCGCTGCCCACCCACAGAACGCCCCTGCTATCCACGGCCAATGCACGAAAGCTGCGATTATAGCCGGTGTCGAAGCGAGTCAGCAGTCCGCTCCTGATCGTCCACAGATTGCCGTCTGTGCCAATCCAGAGTCTCCCATCGGGGGTTTCGGTAAAGGCACGAACCAGGTCAGCCGCTGCGTAGTGATGCGTATTTCCATCGGGCAGGTAACTGAACAGACCTTGTCCGGCTGTCCCAATCCAGAGAGTGCCTTCCCGGTCCCGGAAAGTGGTTCGAACCGCGATTGTATCCGCCAGCGAAGGGTAGGATACGGCTTGCAGAAAACCCGGCATTGGCCGAAGCAGTTTACCCTCGAGCGTACTTAGAAGAACTGTTTCGCCATCATTGGCCACCGAATTGATGTTGACCGGCATATCCCCCGGTAACCGAACGGGGATCGCTTGCGCAGGTTTTAGCCTCGCCAGCCCGTTCGTTGTGCCCACCCAGATGTCCTTCTGCGCGTCCTCCATGACCGAACTTACGTGGTTATCGGAAAGATACTCCGGCGCGCGGAACCATTTGAAGTTTCCATCCTTCCAGCGCAATAGACCTTCGCCGTAGGTCCCGATCCAGAGGCAGCCATCGCTGGCTTCCATCATGGCGCTGTATTGCAATCGGCTCTGCCATGGCGAGGCAAGTCCTGTCGCGCTTCGATTGAACTGCTTTGCCGCGCTGGGAACCGGGACCACATGCGCCGGACTGTAAATATCTTCCTGATCATGCAGGCCTAGCTTGCGAAGAACGGAGAATGTGCCAACCCAAAGCGTGCCGTCGCCAGTCTGGCGGAGCGAAGAGACAAAGTTATCGCCGGAGAATCTACGCGACATGAAGTAGCGCGTTCCGCTCTTTTCCACCGTCAACAGATCCATTCCCCCCACATACCGGGCGCCATCCCTCCCGCCCACAATCGTATAAACATTCATGGCCGGGATTCCATTTGTCGCATCCAGGCGCCGGAAGCCGGCCTCAACATCGCCTTTGTATACTCCGTCATCCGTGCCCACCCACAGAGAACCGTCGTTGCCATCGACGTAGAGTGCTCGAACAAATTGATTCGTGAACCCGGCTTCTTTCCCGAAATGCTGAAATGCTCCTTTCCGATAGCGGATCAGGCCTCCGCCTTCAGTGCCCATCCACAGAGTTCCATCCTGCTCGACTGCAAGCGACCAAACGCTGTCGTCCTGGAATGCCGCATCGGACGAGTGATTGAAAAGTGTAAATCCCCAACCGTCAAACCGAAGCAGGCCGCCCGAGGTGCCGATCCAGAGGTATCCATCCGGTGTTTGGACAATCGCCTGCACGGAAGATTGAGGCAGTCCGTCGCGAGCCTGCCAGGACCGTTGACTGAATTCCTCCGCAGGCTCCATCGGCGTCAGGCCGGGCAACCGCAGGCTGGCCAGAAGAACAACCTGCAGAAAATAAACCGAGTTCTCCAGCGTCCTTTTGATTGTTCGTCTCATAACGCCCCATCAACCAGTAGATCCCGGAAACTGTCAGAACATCCAGCTACTCAAACCGGCCGTAGCGCCCCCCATTGTCTGATCTTCTTCGACGACCTGTGCGGGATGCGCCGACACTTGAATTGCGCGTTGCGATCCGTTCGCAAAATGATGCCCGGCAGATCATCTTGATCTCAACTTGTACAGACCCGATCGAGATCTGAGTTCCGGCAGCGAGGCAGATTGTCCAATGACTGCTCCGTACAACCGATATCTGAGCACGACGGCGCGATTTAACGCAAGGCGTGGCACCGAGAAATACCACGCCATGAATTGATCCATCGCAAAGCGATAATTACACCGTGACTTCGGAGAGCTCAGACTATTAAGAACCGATGCTTTAGCATGGTCGAGGTCCGGCAGACGGAGAACAACCTTTCTATAGTTGGGCTTTGTGACCTTTTTACGCATACAGGCGGCCTCCTTGCCGCAAGTATGGCGCTTCTTCTTGGCATTGCAGATACAGGTCGATCAGAAGATTGGGCTCAGTTGATGCCAACAGACCTTATCGCCCAGTTGGTTGCATGGGTCCTCGTCGTATATGCGGCATTCTTCTTCCACAAAGTCGACAGTACGGGTGGGCAGCATGGGCGGATTGTATAGCGCCATGCGGAAATGTTCCGGTTCAGTTGGAAATGGAGAAGCGTCCCCCCGTTAAGATAATGGAGCGAACGCATGAAGAAGCAACGGAACCATCACACGCCGGAAGAGAAAGTCGCGATCCTGACCCGTTTCCTCCGCCGGTCCTCCGCTGCTCCAGCGGTCTCTAAAGGTTCCCTCCCCCACCAGCCGGGCTTCCGAATGTGCGGGCTCCGGGGAACGGTGAACCGGTCGCGATCAATGTGAAGGAATAGCCGGCGGACTCTGAACAACTCAGGCAAATCGTAGCATCAATGGGCCGCCTTCGGGCGGTTTATTGATGCGCGAACAGCGACGCTCCATACCGCAGTACCGGTTGCATTTCGTGCGCAAGTACATCCCCTTCGTGAATTTCCAGATATTTGACACGCTTGCCGGCAATGTTCGGCGCCATTCCTTTATCGATTGATTTTCTTAAGGCGGCGGGTGGATTGCCCTCGGCGCCCATCGCGGAGCTGCAGGTGCCGAGCTCGGCGGCGCAACGCATCTCAAGACCGGTGATCACGCGTCCGCTGTAACCCATCACAAAAGGGGTGGCGGGCGACTGTTTCTCCGGGCCTGCATGGAGGTCGCTGTTCTGAAGGACAAACCGGCGTCCGAACAGACCCATCGCCTGGTCGATGATTGCCTTCCGCGTGCGCAAGCCTTCCCCTTGTTGGATTTCGCCTTGGTCATTGATGTTAAGAGCATTCCCCACCGTAAGAGAGACGGACTGATTCGGAAAGTCGGCGGCATAGACCTGGAATACCTTCTGCCATGCGTCTTTGAACTTTCGCGCCGTAAAAGAGTCGCCTCGCCACTTCTTCAGATCCTTTACGGAATTCGGCAACGTCATCTCTACAGAAACCGATGTGGGTCCGGCAGCTGAAATCAGTCTAAAAGCAGGCGACTTCCCGTACCTGGCGCTGAGCAGCTTCAGGAATGTGATCCAACGGTTCAGGTATATCCCATTCCACGGCATCGGAAGGGGAAGAACGGTGCCTCTGCCAGGTCCGTATTGTATTGCGAACTGTTCGCTCTTTACGCCTTTCAAGGCCCAGGCGGGAGCAAAAAAGCCCGGGAAGATTTCGAGATGCACCCACTTCCTGGACTCTTCTGCAGCAGCGAACAATTCATCCAGCTTCGACCAATCCGGTTTTCCCTCAACCGGCTCGAGGTCGCTCCAGTGAATCTGCAGAGCGACGCCGCTGATGCATGGATTCTTCACCGATCGTAGATCCAGTGAGCCGTCCTTTTGGGGCGTGATATCCACGACGAGACCGCTGACCATAGAGTAATCGGTCGCCGCGCAGGGCAGTCCCGGCTCTTCCGTGGCAATCTTCCCAGTCCTCGCTTGTGCTGACGCGATTCCGGTCAAAAGCACCAACAAGCCCACCAGCCACAAGGACCGAACGTCTTTCATGGAAGGCTCCTCCTTTATCCCTCAAACCGATCTCTCGCCGCAACGCCGCAGGCCGGAATTGACGATCAGAACCACGAAGGCTTGCGATGCGGCGCCGCTGGAAGGTGATTCACGGCTACCCTGAATTATATCTCCGAACTGGCCGACACCACTTGTTTCGGTATTGCGATGAATAGCGACCACGCGGCCGTCGTCACCCTCGGCCACGCTCCGCAATAGGGCCTTGAAGGTCCCTGCCGTTTCACCCGCATACCGGCCGAATTGGGCGAAAGTCGCCTCGCGGCCCTTGCGGTCGCCAGCGAGTGGGCCTCTTCCCGGCGTGTGCCACGAGGCGCTCTCGTGGAAGAGTTCAGTGAGCGTTTTCATGTCGGCCTTGTTGAAGGCATCGTAACCGCGTCGCACAGTCTCGGCGTTTTTTCCTGCTTCGTTCATCATGGAATTCTCCCTGGTTGGGTTGGGTGAAGTGGGAAATGTTGTCAATCGGCGCTGATTTCGTTGCAGGCCGCGTGAACGCACCGGACGACATCCGCGCTTTCCTGGCTCATCATCTTTCTCCTTGACCGCCGTTGGTGAAAGGTGGTCAAGTGAGTACCTGTAATACGCCAACCGCTCGGGCCCCGCATCGGGAGAGTTCCCTATTTTTGCCAGATCGCTTCGTTTAGGTGAATTCGTCGCCACCCTGGCCCTCGCGCAGGACAATGCGTTCGGTCAGCCGCTGGAGTCTCAGCTCCGGTCGTGCCTGCTCGCGACGTGGATTTGCGATGCCGCGGGATTCGAGAAGGAGGTGCGCGACACCGTCTATTGGGTCGCGCTGCTCCTCATGGAGACACTTGCGGATTTGAAGAGCGACTGCGACTGGAAAAGGTAACAAAGTGGATTAGGGGAGGAGGGGACCATGGGCTGTTCGGTAAGGCTCGCTCTCGTACTGAGTTTTCTTGTGCTGGTACCGTCTCTGGTGGCGCAGCCAGCCCCACGCAGGCCGTGGGGCATCTATGCCGGGGTCAACATCGAGGAAAACATCAAGAAGGAGCAGGCGGCGAATCCCTCGATCACGCCCGCGGAGCTGAAAGCCTATTTCGTCAATCTCTACCAGGATCTCCTGGACAATCCTGCGGTTTCGGGGCTGGCACTGTGGGTGAATTGGGACGCGCTCAACCCCAATCCTCCAGCCGCCGCCAATCCTTACGACTGGACTTACGTGGATGACGCCTTTAACCAGGCTTCCGCGCGGAATGTCCGAAATCCAACGAAAGCTCCGAAAACGATCCAGCTTGTCCCCCTGCCGGGCTTTCAGACTCCCCAATGGCTATTGGCTCAGATTCCCAGTTGCGACGGGCTGTTTCGGACACCCGTTCATACTCCTCCCAGGACATGCGGAAAGGCGACCTTTGCTGGATTCGTGGAAGGGCGCGGCGTCAGGGAACTACCGATGCCGTGGAACCCTTTGTATAAAAGGTCCTGGCGGACCTTCCTGACCGCGCTTGCCGCCCGATATGAGTCAAACCCTGCGTTCGTCTCCATATCCGTCGCGGGACCCACTGCCTCGTCAGAGGAGATGATCCTGCCCAATAGCGCAAACACGCCCTCTCAAGACCAGTTCGGGGGCCTCTTGCCGAACGCCATGTGGCTTAAACTGCTGGCGTTCCACTACCCCGGCAGGCCGGCGTACCAAAGGTCGGATCAGGCCTTCATCGATGAGTGGGAGGCGGCAATCGATATGTACGGGGAGATCTTCAGCGGCGTGACACTGGTCACGACGACTGGCGCCGGCCTTCCCAACTTGGCTGCCAAGGGCTTCACCGTCCCCAGCCATTTCAGTTCGGCTTGTCCCCATCCCAACATGGATTGTGCCGCCGAGACGGCGATTCTGTCCTACTTCGAGCAACGCACCGTGGGCGGAGCCAACGCAAAGGCAGCCCAGGAGGACGGGATGGAAGCCGCGCGCGTAAGCTTGGGACGCTTCAACCTGGGCGTAGACGGCATAAAACTGGTGTCGCGGAGCACGGCGCAGTTCAGGGCGCCTGCGGCTCAGGTCCTCGGCGGGGCCCAGTTCAACTCATCCTTTACAAATTTCACCTTGACGGAAGGATGCACCAGCAAGTTTCCACCCAAGCCTATTGACAGGCCGGCGGCGTGCAGCATTCCGTCCACCTGCACCACACAAATGTGCATCCCCGTCGCATGCATCCCGCAGGCTTGCCTCGCCCCCGGGGTCACGCAGGCGGATCTGGCAAGCTTCAACATACTCAGAAACGTCCCCAAGAAGGACCTGATCTCGCCGGAGCAGGCGGAATACAACGTGCTGAAAATCTACTTCAACGGAACGGCGGCCGCGTCGTTCTTTGGCGGGACCCGGGGTGCCACGCCCCTCAATTACCTCCAAATCTATGCGGCGGACTTTCTATACGCCGAGACGCATGTCCATGCGCCGGAACAGGTGGTGGAGACGGGCGGCGCGAGCATCTCTGTCTCGGCGCAGGATCTGCTCAACCTGGCGAGACAGAAGATTATGGCGATCGGCGAACCGGCCACGTTGCGCCCGGAGTGATTCCACTGCACTTTCACCGAAAAGCATGGGCCGCGCTGGGATAGTCCGCGTCGTCCATGCAGACACGCGCTAAGCCGTCTCTGCGATGGGAAAGAACAGGAAGAGAACTCGCTTTTGCCGGTAACGAACCCTTTTGAGAATCAGACCTCTCATGACGGCGCAGTTTCAGTGGCGAGATTGTGAGAGAGCGGTCCGCGAACCGGATGTTGAGGCCGAACCTCCATTCATTTTTTCCGTTCCTGCAAATTCGACTGGCCTTGAACGACAGATTCACAATTCAAATGAGGTCAAGGACGAGCCGCCGGTTCTGTTTCGGATCTTTGTGCCTGGATAACCGGCAATCCGGAAGTAACCTTCAACTGATGCCAACAGTCCATTGCGCTCAGTAGAGAGCTTTTTTCTATAGTCCATTTTCCAATGGCAGGGGTAAGCATCTGCGACCATTTAGGTGCGTTGGTCTGCCCCCAGACAGACTTCAATATGGGTGCTTATGGGTGTATTTTTGCGTGGACTTATGGGTGTTTATGGGTGTAAATATGGGTGTAGAGGGTCATCCGGTGATCCATGCCGAAACCATTCAGATCACGCCCGAGCTACTGTCGCTGATTGCCGAAATCGATGAATTTAAAGGCGCTTGGCGCGCTCTTGGCAGTCTGGCGCCGGAACGGCTGAGCAGCCTGCGCCGCGTGGCGACTATCGAGAGCATCGGCTCCTCTACCCGCATTGAGGGCAGCAAGCTCTCCGATCGCGAGGTGGAGCGCCTGCTTGCCAATCTGGAGACCAGATCCTTCGCCTCCCGCGACGAGCAGGAGGTTGCCGGCTATGCCGAGGTGATGGAAACCGTCTTTCAGAGCTCAAAGGAGATTCCGCTTACCGAGAACCACATCAGGCAGCTTCACCGCGACCTGCTCCGCTACAGCGAGAAAGACAGCCGGCATCGCGGGGAATACAAGATCCTGCCCAACCGCGTTGCCGCCTTTGACGATGAGGGCAGGCAGGTGGGCATCGTCTTTGAGACTGCTTCCCCTTTCGATACGCCACGGCGCATGGCCGAGCTGGTGGGCTGGCTGGGAGAGGCGCAGGAAACGGGCCGCCTGCATCCGCTGTTGATGGCCGGCGTGTTTACCGTCGTCTTTCTGACGATTCATCCTTTTCAGGACGGCAATGGACGCCTGAGCCGCATCCTGACTACGCTGCTGTTGTTGAGGGCCGGTTATGCTTATGTTCCCTACAGCTCGCTGGAGAGCGTGATAGAGAACAGCAAGGAGAACTACTACCTGGCTCTGCGCCAGACGCAAAGCTCGATCCGCGCCGAGACGCCGGACTGGCAGCCGTGGCTGACTTTCTTTTTGCGCGCCTTGCAGCAGCAAAAGCGGCGCCTGGGAGCAAAGCTGGAGCGGGAAAAACTAGCCATCGCCGCCTTGCCCGAGTTGGCCGTTCAGATAGTGGACCATGCGCGCCAGCATGGACGCGTGACCATGGGCGAGATGATCCGCATCACCGGAGCCAGCCGTAACACGCTGAAGGAGCACTTTCGCGGGCTGGTGGAGAAGCGGCGCCTGATGCGCCACGGCACAGGCAAAGGTTCCTGGTATGCACTGCCCTGATGCGAATTGGAAAAAACTGTTCCTTTTCCCGGCTCCTTCACACCTTGATAAAGATCTTCTTGCGGTAAAGCACCCACATGGGAACAAAGCAAACCGCCAGGAACGAAACCGAGTAGGCAAAGGCGGCCCAACCCGGATCGGGGATGTGCGCGTAGGCATGGTTGAAGAGCCAGGCCAGCACGTCGGTCCGCCGTCCGTCCACGATAAAGTCGATGCTCCCCAGCGTGCTGCCCAGCAACTCGCTGAACATGTAGGCGACGATGGCGTTGGAGCCGAGGACCAGCCAGGGACAGAACCACAGCTTGCCGCGCGGCTTGCCCCAGCCGCGCTGCTCCACGGCCCAGTACGCCAGCGCGAAGACGGCCAATGACCACCCCGCCGCCACCAGCACATAGGAGCTGGTCCACATTTTCTTGTTCAGCGGGAACCACAACGACCAAAGATAGCCCGCGGCCAGGCAACCCACGGCGGCCGCGGCCAGTCCCAGCGCTTTGGCCTTCGTCGTCTTCTGCGCGCGCAGACCCAGCCCGGTGAGCAGCCCCAGCAGCACCGTGCCCACGGCGGGAATGTTGCTGAGCAGCCCCTCGGGGTCGCGCAGGTTGTGCGTCGTCCAGTCCTCATAGAGGTGATAGGGAAACATGTGCTGGTCAAGCCAGTTCACGATGTTGACGTTCGGATCGAGGAAGGGAATATCGCGCCCCGGCAGCCCCGCTCCCGGCACCGGAACGCAGCGCACCAGAACCCAGTAGCCCACCAGCGCCGCCGCCAGCGCGGCAATCTTGGTCCACACCCGCCTGTCCCAGAGGTAAAACAGCCCCACCACCAGGTAGCAGATGGCGATGCGCTGCAAGACCCCATAAATCCGCAGGTGCTCCATCTTGAAAAACGGAAACCCGTTGCCCACAAACCCGAAGAGAAACAGAATCCCCGCCCGCCGCAGCGTGTGCCAGGCCAGTTGGGCGCGCGTGGCTCCGCGAGCCAGCCGCGCGTCAAAGGAAAGGACGATCGAAACCCCCACCGCAAACATAAAAGTAGGAAAGACGAGGTCGGTGGGCGTCAGGCCGTTCCACGCGGCGTGGTTCATAAAGCCCCACGAGCCGGAGCCTCCGTTGTTGTTCACCATGATCATGAAGGCGATGGTGATGCCGCGCAGCACGTCCAGCGAGAGCAGCCGCGGCGCAGGCGTGGGGTTCAATGCCGGGTTGGTCATTGCGGATCTCCGTCCGTGCCGATTCGAGGGATGCCAGCTACTCTACGCGCACGAGCTCCCCTTCGCCAAGGCCGCCGCAACCTCTGTCGCATCCAGCCCCTTCACTGCTTTAGCATTACCAGGGAGGAGGCATACCGAAACCACAGCAATTATGTCGACGCGACCATCAGGCCGGGGTCCCCAGCGAGCGTCCGCCGCGGCGGATGCTCGATGGGGTGGAGCGAGCGGCGACCCTGCGATGAATTAAAAAGTACACAGTATCCCTGGTAATGCCGTAAACTCCCCCTTCGGGGAAATTCCCCTGAAAACTGCTTGCAACCATCTGGAGGCTATCCATGCCCGACTATCAGCCCTTTGTTCCCGCCGGCGACAACCGTCCGGAGTTCACTCTCCGCGCTGTTCTGCTCGGCTCCTTCTTCGGTCTCATGTTTGGCGCCGTCACGGTCTATGTAGGCCTGCGCGCGGGGCTCACGGTAGCCGCCTCCATCCCCATCGCGGTTCTGTCCATCAGCATCCTGCGCGCCTTCGGCCGCAGCTCCATTCTTGAAAACATCATCGTCCAGACCACCGGCAACGCCGGCCAGTCCATCGCCGCCGGCGTCATCTTCACCCTGCCCGCGCTCATCTTCCTGGGCTTCGATCTCGAATACTCGCGCATCTTCATGCTGGCTCTGATCGGCGGCTTTCTCGGCGTGCTGTTCATGGTGCCTCTGCGCCGTCCGCTTATCGTCGAGGAGCACGGCACCCTGAAATTCCCTGAGGGCACGGCCTGCGCCGACGTTCTGATGGCCGGCGAGAAGGGCGGTTCCTTTGCCAGCCGCGTCTTCTTCGGCCTCGGCCTGGGCGCGCTCTACACCTTCTTCCAGAATGAGAACCTCTTCGGCGCCTGGCCCGGCACCCCCGAATTCCAGCCCGACTTCGGCCCCCAGCACGTGCTCAAAGGCTCCTCCATCAAGGCCGACGCCACGCCGGAATATTTAGGCGTGGGCTACATCATCGGCCCCAAGACCGCGGGCATCATCTTTGCCGGCGGCGTCTTCTCCTGGCTTGTGCTCATGCCTCTGATTTACTTCTTCGGCAAGGGACTCCCCGGCGCCATCTATCCCGGCACCATCCCCGTCGCGCAGATGGGCCCCAGCCAGCTCTGGGCCACCTACATCCGTCCCATGGGCGCCGGAGCCGTAGCCGCCGCCGGTCTCATCACCCTCTTCAAGACGCTGCCCACCATCGTCAACGCGCTCAGCTCCGGCTTCAAAAACATGCGCGGCGGCACGGCGGCCAAGGCCAAGCCCATCCGCACGGAGCGAGACTTCTCCATGGCCACGGCCATCGTCGGCTCCATCCTCCTCATCCTCCTCATGTTCTTCTTTCTCGTCTTCAAGCCGGTTCCCGGAGCACAGGTCAGCGTGTGGGCCAACCTGGCCGCATCCATCCTCATCGTCTTCTTCGGCTTCCTCTTCGTCACCGTCAGCTCGCGCATCGTCGGCCTCATCGGCTCCTCGGCCAACCCCATCTCCGGCATGACCATCGCCACGCTCATGGCGACCTCAGCCATCTTCCTGGTTAATGGGTGGACTGCGCCGGCTTTCGGGGCACTGGCTATCACTATCGGTGGAGTGGTCTGCATCGCCTCAGCCGAGGCCGGCGACACCTCGCAGGACCTCAAGACCGGCTTTCTCGTCGGAGCCACGCCGCGCAATCAGCGCTTCGCCTTCCTCATCGGCATCGTCGTTTCTACCGTCGCCATCGGTTTCACCCTCCGGCTCATGAACGATGGCCTGACGGAGTTTCACGCAGCCCCGCAAGCCTGGAACCTGACCGCGCCCCACCCCGGCGTTAACGTCCAGAACGACACCACCAGCCTGCACGACCAGTTTCCCGTCATCGGCGCAAACAAGACCACCACCATCCACCACAAAAGCGAGTATGTGGTGCTCAACGCCATTGGTTCGCCGGAACTGGCCGACGGCAAGTATCTCTACTCGCCCGCGTCTGGACAGATTGAAGTGCAATGGATCTCCGGCATCGGCAGTGAAAAGGCCGCCGCGCCCCAGGCCCGCCTCATGGCCACCGTTATCAGCGGCATCCTCAGCCGCAAGCTGCCCTGGGGACTGGTGCTGCTGGGAGTCTTTTTAGTTATCGCCGTCGAGTTACTGGGCATCCGCTCGCTTTCCTTCGCCGTCGGCGCCTATCTCTCCATCGGCACCACCCTGGCCATCTTCACCGGCGGAGTGGTCCGCTGGATGGTCGATGCAGCCCTCAAAAAAGCCGGCGGAGGCGCAGACTCGGAGAGCGACGTCTCGCCCGGCTCGCTCTACGCCTCAGGCCTTATCGCAGCCGGCGGCATCATCGGCTTGCTCGGCGTAGCCCTCAAGCTCTACGAGACCACATGGGGCAAAGAAGACCCCATCGCCATGCCGCACAGCTTCCTCTATCATGATTGGGTTTCGGTGCTGGCGTTTGCCGCCCTGGCCTTCTCCCTCTACTACTTCGCCCGCAAGCCGCTGAAAAAGTAGGTGTTTGGGCTCCTCACCCTTCCCAAACATGCAACCGTCTCGAAGCCCCTTTTTCTTCAACTTTGCACCTGTCAACAATCGACTGAACGCATTGCGTTCAGTCGATTGTTGACATATTAGCACAACAGCGCTATTCTAAAGTTGCACTCAAGGAGTTGGCGCATGGAAGTCGAGTTTGCCGACAAAAAGCTCTCGCTGGTCGAGACTGTCGATGCGCCAAAGACGAGACTGCCGATTTCGGTCATTGAATCGATGAGAAACAAACTTCAGTTTCTCAGAAACGTTCCTGACGAGAGGTCGCTGAGAAACTGGCGAAGTCTGCGTTACGAAAAAATGGAGGGTGATGAGAGATCAATACGCTTGAACGATCAGTTTCGGTTGATTTTCACAATTGATACCTAGTGCAATCCAAACAAGATAAAGGTGTTACGAGTCTGGAATCACGATTGAGGGGGAGGGCAATGGCGACGACGGATGCAACTTGGATTAAGCACCCTGGCTTTTACATCAAGGAGGAACTGGACGAGCGCGGATGGAGTCAGCGCGATCTCGCTTTCATTCTTGGTGTTCAGGAACAGGCCGTAAACGTGATCATTAGCGGCAAGAGGGGAATCAGCCCTGATATGGCGCGTTCTCTCGGTGATGCGTTCGATGTCAATCCTGATTTGTTTGCAAATCTACAAAAGGAATACGAAATGGCGCAGGCCAAACAGCCAAAAGCCGGGGTCTCTCTTCTTGGAAAGATGCACGTCAACTACCCCGTACGGGAAATGGTAAATCGTGGCTGGCTTGTCAATGCCGAAGCAGACATGATCAACCAACAGTTGGCCCGTTTTTTTGAAGTACAGAATACCTCGCAAATTCCCTATATGGCGCATGCCTCCAAAAAGCGAAGCCTGTATGAGGAGCGGGAGATCCCTCCAGCGCAGCTTGCTTGGTTGTTTAGGGTTCGGCATATCGCAAAGTCGATCTCCGCACCCAGGTATTCAGAAGGCAAACTCAGGGAAGCTGTGGAGACGATGCGTGGGCTCACGGTAGCGCCAGAACAGACACGCGAAATACCGCGGCTGTTGGCTGAGTGCGGGGTTCGCTTCATCATTGTTGAGAAGCTGCCCAATTCTAAGATAGATGGCGTATGTTTTTGGCTAAACGAGTATTCTCCAGTGATCGGTATGTCGATTCAGCGCGATACTATCGACAATTTCTGGTTTGTGCTGCGTCATGAAATTGAGCATGTCCTTCGGAAGCATGGTCGTAAGGAGGAAATGATCGACGGCGATCTCCAGAAATCGAGAGATGACGAGACGGAACCAGAAGCAGAAAAAGTTGCCAACTTAGCCGCAAGGGATTTTTGTGTGGTAACAGAGAAATTTGAATCGTTCATCATTCGGAAAAAGCCGTTCTACTACGAGCGCGACGTGATAGCGTATTCCCGTCTTGTCAATAGGCATCCTGGGATCGTTGTCGGTCAGATGCAGAGGCATCTTGACAATTACAGTTACCTCACTCCTTACCTGTCGAAGGTAAAACAGTTTGTTGTGCCAGGAGCTATTGCGGATGGATGGGGCCAAATCCTCCCAATTTCATTGTGATTGGAGTATTCCATGTCGACTAAGAACGAACGCCTACAGCGGATTTGGCACCATTATGATGCCAATAAAGGCCACCGGCCGACTAGCGCAAGGGAAGCGGTTGAATGGGCTGTAAAAGAGGGCCTAATAGAACTTCCCGATATTGACCCCTATGATGTTCTTGCGGGTCAGATGTCTGATGCACTCCGGGACGAGTACCAGACCGATGGCAAGGGGCGCCGATACCGCGTCAACCACGCCGTCCGGGTGACTAACGCCGGAGTACAGCAAACCTTTTGGGGTGTGATGGGATTTGCTTCCCACGACCACATGGAACGCGCGTTCACTCAGCGGCGCGAGCAGATTGTGGGCGACAATCTTCAGCTCAAGACCGATGTCGATGTCTACAACGATTTGAATCGTGGAAAGCGCCCAGAGATTCAACTTGTGTTGGACTATAGCGACGATGTCGCAGAGCGTCAGGCATTGATGTCCATTCATCCGAAAAGGGCTGTGGCTGCGGCATGATTAAGTCGAAGGCCAAGTTTCGATTCTGAGACTTGGGAATTGACCTAGCTCCTACGTCCCCACCTGCAACCGCACCCCTTCGTGCTCCTGCAAGCAAGCGATGATATTGAACAGATTCGCAGCGGTCGGATTCCCTTTCGGTCCAAACATCTGATGCAGCGTCTTTACATGAATGCCGGTTTTCTCCGCCAGCGCGGGAAAGCCCAGAGTCGCATTGATAAAGTCGCGCAGAATCTCGCGGCCCAGCGCCCCCTCGCCCGCCAGCAAGGATTCAATGGCATCGCTCAGCAAGCCGCGGCGAAACTCCTGATCGCTCCGCACCCGCGCCTGCACCGTCTCCCGAAAATCCCGCGTCAAAGCCATGGCTTAGATAGTAATGTATATAATCCCATTGCGTGGACAGGCCGGATGTCCAAATTCTCGCTTCCAAGACCAGGCCGTCTTGATTTTTTGACAAATAGGCGTATACTTTGACATGTCAGCGTATGAACGGGACGGCGAAAGCCGTGCGCTGATCCCGCCAGCAATGGCCTCCACCCAAGTGTGGGGATAACCAAGAGGTCCGATTATCTGTTCGACAGAAGGGCTCCGTAAGGGGCCCTTCTGCTATTCAGGCGCTTTGATGGGTTTATTGTTCAGGGTGTTGAAGAGAATGACGTAAAACCCAATCGCCTTTCGATGCGGTCGATTCGAGGCGTAGTGCGCGTCGCGAACATATGCGCTCTGGACAAACAGATTGATTCTTCCCTTCACGCTGGAGCGGGACGCAACGAAGAAGATGTCGTATTCGACAACCTCCCCATTCTCCCGCAGGATTTCTACCGAAAAGAAGTTGCCTTTGCCTGTGTGTTAGCACTTGCGCTGCGCCTATCCCTCGATAATCTCCGGCAACCGCTTCGACAGCTCATAGCGAACAAAGTCGAAGACCCGTGTCTCTCGATCATCTCCGTACAGCAGCGCATTCTCATGAGGTACATCCTGGCCTCTTCCACGGGTAAAGCAGTGCAAGCCAAACATCACATCAACCTTGTAAACCCGCGCCGGAGCATCGCCCTTTGCCGGCTGCACATAGGTCACGGAATGGGGGTGCAAATGAGCCAAATCATAGACTTCTCCGCAGAATTGAAATGGCTTCCACTGCATCACTTGAGTGTTTCACGTCTGGCCGGGTGCCCCTGGTTTCGCCTCTGCACCCTGCGATTCACCCAATCCGCTTATCATTCTCCTTGGAGGCACAATTCCCCATGAACCTCACCGGCAATACCATCCTCATCACCGGCGGCGTATACTTTCCAGGCCAGCTACGGGTTTGAGCCCGCAACCGGCCTGGAATTTCTTCATTGCCGACGGTTTAGCAGTTCGGATTTGTCAGCAGAATGGCTGCGCAATATCCTCCTGAAACATTGGTGTCGTAGCAGGAATCACCTCCATAACTACTTGTTCCACCTGCAGTGAGGTCGACGCTGGTCACGGCCGTACACGACAGCGTGCCGGGAGCAGTCCCACCTGAAGGTACGGCGCCGCCACCCGAATCGCCGGTAACCATGTAGTAGGTCCCGCCCAGGCTGATCGTGCCGGTGTCGCTGCCGGTGGGATTTACCAGAACCATCCCATTAGCAAAGTTGCGCTGATAATAGGTGGTGCCATTCCCAGATGTCTTGGCGAACCCGGAGATGGTGGTGGCGGTGCTGGGCAGCGCTTGAGTGGGCGCTCCGAGAAGACCGGAGATCAAATACTCCGGCCACCATGACAGAGTCTCTCCTCCCGTGTCGAGATTCAGGTAAGTGTACTCTCCCTGCATCAGCAGAGCGTTTGCGGTGATGTAAACACGCTCGTAGGTGGCGGCCGATCCCGAGTTGGGATAGCTCTCAAAAAGCAGTACCTTGTTGAGGTTGTCGAGGGTTAGAACGCGATTCATCTGCGTCACCCAATCGGCCGGCGCCAGGAAGTTCTCGTTGCCGTAATCCACGAAATCCTCGAACATCACGCCGTCAGAATTGTTGTACTCAGTGGCTGGGTCTCGCGTCGTGACGTATGGTCCCGCATTGGGTATCCACCGCCAATTGCCATTGAACTGGGCGCGCATGTAGGTGGTAAAGTTGGTCATGTCCGTCGCCCATGCGTCTTCCCAGCTGGTATCGATCGCCGCCAGGTTCGGGGTCCAGATCGTGGTGCCCAGGTAATTGGGAACGCTGTAACTATCCGCGAAGACGCCGTCATCTTCGTTATCGTTGATTTCCTTGATGACCTGCTGGCTGTAATAATTCTGCCAGCCCGTGTTGGTAATGTTCATGAGCCAATGCTGATCGCCGCAGTCGTAGATGGTCGATCCGGAAGGAGTGCATATCGTCCCGTCGCACTGGTAAAACCACGAGGCATCCGCTGCCGGCGCCGGATTTCCAGGCCAAGCCCACTCCTCGACCCAGTTGTTCCCGTCGATAATGGTCAGGGGGTCGGTTTCTGTCGGGGTCGTCCCGCTGCATTCTCCGTAGCCCAACTCCTCCGACAAGCGGTAGTGCAGGACCAGGTAGTCTGAGTTGTATCCTCGTAAAGTGGTTGCTTCCGAGGCTAATTGCTTCTGGCTGCCCGCGTAATTTGTGGCCAGAAATTGAATCTGGGCCGTGCTTAGACTGCCCAGCGGTGTTTGGTCGTTGAATTCCAACAAGGTGGTCGACGTGGTGGGGAAAGACCGTGTTGGAGTGCCTGCCGAAACGGTATACGCCGCCGAACCCACCGCGCTGTTCGTGTAGCCGCTGGCTACGGCGATGGCCGACAACGTCTCTGTCGTTGTGACATAGACCGGTTCGAGATACGGCGCCGAGGCGGTCGTCGGCGTGGTTCCGCTGAGAGTGTAGTAGATGCTCGCCCCGGAGGTCGTATCGCTGATGGTCACCTGCTGCACCGAGCTATACGTACCGGCCCCCGGGCTTAAGGCCGGCGTGGCTACCGTTGTACTGATGGTGTAGGCCGCCGAACCCACCGCGCTGTTGGTATCGCCGCTGTGCGTGGCGAGGGCCTCCAACGTCTCCGTGGCGGAGACCGTGATCGCCGAGCTATAGACGCTCGAACTGGTCGTCGGCGTAGAGCCGTTGGTGGTGTAGTAGATTGTCGCGCCGGAGGTTGAATCCGAGATGGTCACTGTCTGCGCCGAGGAATACGTCCCCGCCGCCGGACTGAAGGCCGGAGTGGCCACCACGGGCAGGTTGATGGTATACACCGCCGAACCCACCGCGCTGTTGGTATCGCCGCTGTGCGTGGCGAGCGCCTCCAACGTCTCCGTTGCCGAGATTGTGATCGCCGAGCTATAGACGCTCGAACCGGTCGTCGGCGTTGAGCCGTTGGTGGTGTAGTAAATTGTTGCGCCTGAGGTTGCATCGGTAATGGTCACCGACTGCGCCGAGCTATACGTCCCCGCCGCAGGACTGAAGGCCGGCGTGGCCACCACGGGCAGGTTGATGGTATACACCGCCGAAGCCACCGCGCTGTTGGTATCGCCGCTGTGCGTGGCGAGGGCCTCCAATGTCTCCGTTGCCGAGACCGCGATGGCCGAGCTATAGACGCTCGAGCCGGTCGTCGGCGTGGCGCCGTTAGTGGTGTAGTAGATGGTCGCGCCTGAGGTTGCATCGGTAATGGTCACCGACTGCGCCGAGCTATACGTCCCCGCCGCAGGACTGAAGGCCGGCGTGGCCACTACGGGCAGGTTGATGGTATACACCGCCGAACCCACCGCGCTGTTGGTATCGCCGCTGTGCGTGGCGAGGGCCTTCAACGTCTCAGTGGCCGAGACCGCGATCGCCGAGCTATAGACGCTCGAGCCGGTCGTCGGCGTGGTGCCGTTGGTGGTGTAGTAAATTGTTGCGCCAGAGGTTGCATCGGTAATGGTCACCGACTGCGCCGAACTATACGTCCCTGCCGCAGGACTGAAGGCCGGCGTGGCTACCACCGTCGTTGCCGTAGGCTGAAATTTCCAAAGGCTGTTGAGCGCGCCAACAGCGCCGGTGGAATCGTAGCCATATCCCCCGAAGAGCCAAAGATTGCCGTTGATGTCGGTCACGTTCGCGCCTTCCAACTGGCTTCCAGGAGTGTTCGCCGCAGCAGGCGTTCCTAGCGTGCCATAGACTCCGGACTGGTCGGTCGTGCTGCCGCCGTCCATCCAGGCCCATTGGCTCGTGGAAGTGTTGAACTCCCAAAGATCGTTGAGATAAGTGCTGCCGCCGTTGTTTGTTCCACCGAAGAGCCATAGATGACCGCTGCTGTCGGTCCAGTTCGAAGTGTTATCGCGGCTTCCGGGGACGTTTCCGGCAGCGGGCGTGCCCTTCGTGCCGTACACGCCGGACTGGCCTGTCGAACTGCTGCCGCTCATCCAGGCCCATAGTTTCGTGGAAGGATTGAACTTCCAGAGGTCGTTGAACCAGGCAGTACCGCCGCTGGTATAGTTGATCTCGCCCCCAAATATCCAGAAGTTGCCGCTGGCGTCAATCCAGGCGCTCATGCTGTCCCGGCCTCCGGGGACGTTACCGGCCGCAGGCGTTCCCTCCGTGCCGTATACGCCGGATTGGCCGCCGGTGCTTCCGATCGTGTTGCTGCCGCTGACCCAGGTCCATTCGTTCGAGGAGGGAGTGTACTCCCAAAGATCGTTGAGATCGCCCTCGGTTCCGACGGAATCAAAGCCATATCCGCCAAAGAGCCAGAGATTGCCGCTGCTGTCGATCCATCCGATCGAGTTACCGCGGGCTCCGGGAACGTTTCCGGATGCTTCCGTTCCCTCTGTGCCATACACTCCGTCCTGGTTGGCCGAGCTGCTACCGCCCATCCAGGTCCATTCGTTCGAGGAAGGACTGTACTTCCACAGGTCGTTGAGCGCGCCAGCGGAATCCCATCCCCCTAAAAGCCAAAGATTGCCGCTGCTGTCGCTCCAGTTCACAGCCATGGTGCGGCTTCCGGGGATGTTTCCGGCGGCAGGCGTTCCCTCTGTGCCGTACACTCCGGACTGGTTGGCTAAGTTGCTTCCGCCCATCCAGGTCCATTCGCTCGTGGAAACAGTGAACTTCCACAGGTCGTTGAGATCGCCATTCGTACCGGCGGAATCAAAACCACTTCCTCCGAATACCCAAAGATTGCCGCTGCTGTCGCTCCATATCGCAGACGCCTGACGGCCTCCAGGGACGTTTCCGGCAGCGGGCGTTCCCTTTGTGCCGTACACACCGTTTTGGCCCCCACTGCTTCCAACAGTGCTGCCGCCACTCATCCACGTCCATTCGATTACCGGCAGGTTGATGGTATAAGCCGCCGAACCCACCGCGCTGTTGGTATCGCCGCTGTGTGTGGCGAGGGCCTTCAACGTCTGCGTGACGGAGACCGTGATGGCGCTGGAATACCGCGTCGAGCTGGTCGTCGGCGTGTTGCCGTTGGTGGTGTAGTAGATGGCCGCGCCGGAGGTTGAATCCGAGATGGTCACCGTCTGCACCGAGGTATACGTCCCCGCCGCCGGACTGAAGGTTGGCGTGGCCACCGTCGTAGCCACCGCGCTGCTCGCACAGAGTGCGAGGAAGAGTAATACGCTGAAAACGCTCAGCGCATTCGATTGAAGGCGAAACTTCATCCAATAGGGAAATAATTTGCGAATTTCCATGACGTAACTCCTTTTGATCCCTCGTGTTGGGGGGGGGTTTTGAATTCTGGGGTGCTGATTATCCACAAATCTTTACTACGGAGAAAATAAGTGTGTCAAGTTACTTTAGTAAGAGTGACCCGTATGCGGTTTATTGGTCCGGTCAAATTTGGCTGAAAGGACGAAGAGCAAGAACAACCGCAGGTCCCCTTCGACTGCGCTCAGGGCGGCTTTCGACTATGGCCGCCGCGGCGACCTCCGCTCAGGATGACAACTCTGTGGTGGTTCAGTCCTTCAGGATCGAAACAAACGAAGCTCCGATTCACACCATTCCCTTATCATTTGTCATGGAGGCACAAATCCCCATGAACCTCACCGGCAATACCATCCTCATCACCGGAGGCGGCTCGGGCATCGGCCGCGGACTTGCGGAAGATCTGCACAAACTGGGCAACCAAGTCGTCATCGCCGGCCGCCGCAAGCAGGCGCTGGACGAAACCACCGCCGCCAACCCCGGCATGAAGTCGCTTCAGCTTGATATTGAAGATCCATCGGCTATCCGCGCCTTTGCGGCGCGGATAGCGGCGGATTTCCCGGCATTGAATGTACTCATCAACAACGCCGGCATCATGCGCCACGAAAAGCTCCTCGCCCCGCAGCCCGATCTGGCCGTCGCGGAAGCAACCGTCGCCACCAACCTGCTCGGCCCCATCCGGCTCACGGCGGCCTTGCTGCCGCTGCTCAGAAAGCAGCCCCACTCCACCATCGTGACTGTCTCCTCCGGGCTGGCTTTCCTTCCCCTGGCGCTCACGCCGACCTATTGCGCCACCAAGGCCGCCATTCACTCCTATACGCAGTCGCTTCGCTATCAGCTCAAGTCCACCACCACCGAGGTCATCGAACTTATCCCTCCCTATGTGGCCACCGACCTGATGAGCGGAGCCCACGACCCGCGCGCCATGACGCTGGACAAGTTTATTGCCGAGGTGATGACGATATGGAAGGCCCAGCCCACGCCCGCCGAAATCTGCGTTGAAAACGTGAAAACCCTGCGCTTCTCCGCTGAAAGCGGGAGGTATGACGCCATCTATCAGGGGCTCAATACGGCCCGGACGGACGGGCATCTGGAGTGAAGGGCAATGGACTGGCGATTTTTTTATAAGGAACTGTAAAAAACTGTAGTTATAGGTATCCCACCTTAGCCGCAAGAACAAAGACGCGGCGAAGGTGGGGCACCCTCAGTTAACTCCGCGCGTCGCTGCTGCGCTTGCGGAAGACCACCTTCAACTCCCGCCGCCAGTGCTCGGTGAGGGCGATCAGCTCCCACTCCACCTGCGGCGAGAAGTAGCGCAGCACCGGCTCGTTGGCGGGATGAATGCGCAGAGCGGGAGCGGCCAGCAGCAGCCGCGGCGGTAGCGGCGCAACCTCGGCGCCGGCGAAGTATCCCTGGCGCTCGAAGGCCGAGAGCGGTCGTCCGCCGGAGTTGCCGGCGGCGGGCTGGCGGTCATCGTTGAGGGCGCGGACGCGAATCCAGTAGTCCAGCGCCTGCAGCGGCAGATGCAGATCCTCGTCGGCCTTGAGCTCGATGACCGCCAGGCGGCCGTTGCGGTCGAGCGTGAGCAGGTCGAGCAAACCGCGGTCGCCTGTCGAGAGCGCCGGCACCTGGGTATAGAGCAGATCGCCGCGCAGGCCGGGAAGCAGTTCGGCGATTCCGGCGCGCAGCCGGGCCTCAAGCCAGCGCTCCGGCTGCAGGCGGAAGAGCGGGTCGGTATGCGCTCCGTCGGCATGGCGGCTCAAGAAGAGCCGCGCGCATAGGTCGCGGCAAAGTCCTTCATTTTCAGCCGTTAACGGGGTCTCATTGGCTCCGGCTCCAAAGGTGATATCGTTTTCGCGGGTAAAGGAGTTGGCGGCAACGCCGTGGCGGACGCGGGCGAATTCGAGCCCATGCAGCAGCAGCGCGACCTCAGTGGCGGAACGGGCCAGCACCTCGACCCGCTCTTTGGCTGCGGGAGGAATGAGCTCCAGCAGACGGTCGATGCCGGACTGGCAGCGCTCGACGGCCGCCGCGGCTGAAAAAGCATGAACCAGCCGCGACTCCAGGTTGCCGGTATCGCGAAAGTCCACCGGAGAAAGCTCTTCGCTGCGCTCGTCAAGAGTAAATAACTGGAAGTCGGCGGCGGCGTGGTTCAGCCAGGCCATGCGCTCGGCTGTCGTCCGCCACGCCCTGGCCGGAACAATGACCTTGAGTCCGCCAAAGTGCCGCCTTCCGTCGCCGTGCTGGCGGCAATGATCGAGCCAAAGAACTCCCAGCGTAAGAATGCCGTCCACAATGGCCGACGACTCCGCCTCGCCCACGCCGATCACAGCGTCCGCCGCGGTTCCGCGCAACAGCCGCCCGCGCGCATAGGCTGGCCCAAAGCTGTGCTCCAGGTCCATCGCCGAGCGCAATCCGTCCACCTTTGAGCCGGCAAAACCGCGCGTGAGCACGCGCTCCAGCAGCCTTAAATAGTTCCTCCGCGCGGCGTCGCGGGCAGTGGGAGTGCGGCGGTCGCTGTTTGGGGTCAGCTCGAGGGCCTGGGGTTTGGCGGCGCCCATGCGGCGGGTGGTCAGACGCAGGCACTGCGCGCGCTCCTGCGCATCGACCACGGTGCGCAGCAGGTTGCGCTCCTCGCTCCAGAATTGCAACAGGCAGCGGCCGTGCGACTCGCTCACCGTGTAGTGGGCGGTGCGCATATCGAACAGGACGCGGCCATCTTCGAGCAGCGCGGCTGCCGGGTGGTCCGCCAGGTACTCTTCTATGCTTTTCGCCAGCCGGCCGGGAGATGCTGCAACTTCACCGGCGGTCATGCGCAAGCCCTACCAGCCCTGCCGCGCGCGCAGGCCGGCGATGTGCGCGGTGTGGTGGCGCGCGTGCCAGGCGTACATAGCCAGCACCGTGGCCAGGTTCTGCCGGCCATGCTCGGGATGGTTATAGCCCTTCTGGAAGTCCTCTGCAGAGAGAGATTCGAGCAACGCAACCCAGCGCCCATGCAGCGCCGCGATCATGGCCATGGAGCCGTCGATGGGCAGCTTGCGGCTGTCAGCCAGGTTGGCCCAGGCGGCCTCGTCGTAGGGTTTGACGGTGGGCCAATCCTCGGTGAGGGCCAGCTTGAAGCGAATATGGGCGTTGGCGTGGCTGTCGGCCAGGTGGTGCACCACCTGGCGCACGGTCCAGCCGCCCTCCCGGTAGGGCGTATCGAGCTGGGCATCATTCAGGCCGGCGGTAACGGCGCGCAGGCGCTCGGAGAGCTGGCGCAGCGTTTCGATGTGCGCGGCGCGGATGCCGGGCAGGCTGGCGGCTGGCGGGCTGAAGCGGCCGATGGGATAGCGGAGGTCGGTCTGTTCTGTCATGGATTGAACCCTACCATGCTCTCTTGCTTCAGCAACCGAATCGAGCGGCCCGGCCACCGGCGCTGTGCTGCCCTGGGGCCGAGGTTCGTTCTAGGCATGGTGGTGATGATGATGATGATGGTGATGGTGGTGGTGGTGATGGTGTTCCCCAGCGGCGAACGCCGGGCTGGCAAGCACCATCAACATCAAGACGGCGGCAAGAATCTTTTTCATGACAAGAATGTAGCACGAGGACGGCCCGGATGGAAGAGAAACGCAGCCGGGCCGCAGATGCCGGGCCAGCGACCGCTTCAGCTCGTCGATCCCCTGGCCGGTAACGGCAGAGAGGCCGTGAAACTCCAGCTTACGATGCTTTTAGAGCAGTTCTCTCCATGGTGTAGAGGAGCTTCGCAAGCTGTTGAACGGAGGGAGCGTGGGGCTTTAGCCCTACGAAATTCGGGCGCAAAATCAGCCCGGTTCAGGGGCCTGAAGGCCCCTGCTCCCTCCGTTCTAATTGCACCCTTCTACATCCATACATGAACCGCTTTAGGTGGGCTGGATTCCAGCTTCAATTTTTCCACGGATCCAGCAGTTTTACCGGGATGCCGCGCAAATCGCGGAGATTGCGCGTCACCAGCGTCAGATCATGGAGCACGGCGGTTGCCGCCAGCAGGGTATCGACCACAGGCCTTGGGCGTTGACCGGACCAATCTCCCCAAAGCCTGGCTGTGGCCGCATCGATGGCCAGAATGCGGTCGGCAAAGCTGACTTCAAGACCTTCGACCCAGGCGGTGAGACGACTGGCCGCGTCCGGGTTAGGATCCTTGAGTTTCTTGGCGGCTATGCCTTTGCGCAACTCTCCCAGCGTGAGCACGCTGATGAAGACTGATGAGGGGTCGGCGGCCTGAAGGAACGCGATCACGCCGGGGTCGGCCTTCGGCTTGCGTGTCTCGCTGAGAAGGTTGGTGTCGAGTAGATAGGAGCCCTGCCCGCTCACAGGTCGATCTCCCTGCCTGTATCGCGGCTCGGCTCGATGTCGAAGCCCTCTACCTTTGGGCCGCCGAGGAGATATTCGATCAGGTTGGGCTTGTGGGAGACGAGGGAGCGGTAGTCCTCGATGGACAGCACGACTGCCCGCTCGGCGCCGTGGCGGGTAATGATCTGCGGGCCTCGGGTGTGCGCCTCTTCGATCACTTCACTCAGGCGAGTCTTCGCTTGTTGGAGCTGCCAGGTCATGAGCGCTCTTCTCCTATTTCAACTAGAATTATAGTCGTTCTAGTTGAAATTGTCTATTCGGATATTTCAGGCCGCAAATGGCGCGCCAGCGACCACTTCAACTCATCAATCCCCTGGCCGGTAACGGCAGAGATAGCGTGGAACTCCAGCTTGCGGCGCTTTGCGTAGGCCGCCAGTTTCTTCAGCTTATCGGGGTTGGCGGAGTCGATCTTGGTGGCTGCGACGATCATGGGTTTGTTGGCTAATGGGTGCTCGCCGTCGCGGTTACTGAAGTTGGCCAGTTCTTCGTTGATGACCTTGAAGTCTTCTACCGGGTCGGGCCGTCCCGATGCGTCGGAGACGTCGACCAGGTGAACCAGCAGGCGGGTGCGCTCAATGTGGCGGAGAAACTGGGTGCCCAGGCCGGAACCTAGATGTGCGCCTTCAATGAGGCCGGGCATATCGGCGACGACGAAGGACTCTTGGTGGGGCTCCTCGCCCACGGTGACTACGCCGAGGTTGGGTTCGAGGGTGGTGAAAGGGTAATCGGCGATCTTGGGCCGCGCGGCGGAGATGCGGGAGATGAGCGTGGACTTGCCTGCGTTTGGGTAGCCGACCAGGCCCACGTCGGCGAGAAGCTTCAATTCAAGCCGATAGGAGCGCTCCTCGCCTGCCCGTCCGAGTTCGTGCTCGCGGGGGGCCTGGTGGGTGGGGGTGGCAAAGTGCTGGTTGCCGCGGCCGCCGCGGCCTCCCTTGGCGATGACCAGGCGCTCGTCGGGCGCGCTGAAGTCGTGGATCAGCTCTCCCGTTTCCTGGTCGTAAAGGGATGTGCCCACGGGAACTTGCAGGACGATGGAGTTGCCGTCGAGGCCGGTGCAGTTGGAGCCCATGCCGTGCTGGCCGCGCTGCGCCTTGTGCTCCGGGTTATAGCGGAAGTGGATGAGGGTATTGTGGCGCTGGCTGGACTCCATGACCACGTCGCCGCCACGTCCTCCATCGCCGCCGGAGGGTCCGCCACGGGGGACGAACTTCTCGCGGCGGAAGGCCATGCAGCCGTTGCCGCCGTCGCCGGCTTTGACGCGAATTTTTGCTTCATCGATGAACATGGATAGACAGTGGTCAGTGGTCAGTGGTCAGTGGCCAGTGGCCAGTGGCCAGATGCCTACTACAAGGGTTAAATCCGCATTGCCGTCTTTTCAGTTTACCGAATCAGGCATAGAATCTCTCGTAACTTCATTTTGGGCAATCGGGGCGGCGGGAATAGCATTCCCTCGGGGGCGAATGCCCGCCACTCCTTCTGTCGCCGGCAGGCACGGATTCTGCCGGGGGTAAAACCCCGGCCTGCCAGCCGCGCCTTTTCAAGGCAGAGGGATTTGCCGGCGATTGTGCCCACCCGGACCTGCCACGAGAGCGGGCTGGGCAGTCAGCAAGCATGTTGAGCGTTTTTCCCAGGGTCTGCCGCGAGAAGGGTCCTCGATGGCAGGGGCAAGGCGGAGTTGGACTTGGCCGTTGGCGGTGGCCGCGCTGCTTGTAGGCGTGGGTGCGGCGCAGTCTGTTGTGGCGCAAGCTGCGGCGAGTGGGGCAAGTGGGGCTATTGCCGGCAAACTGACGGACTTGCATTCGATGCCGGTGAATGGCGCCGTGGTGGTTCTGCGCAATCAGGCCACCGGCGCGGAGGCGCGCGCCACAACCCAAAAGAATGGGATTTACAGCTTTACCGGGCTGGACTCCGGCACGTATACGGTGGAGGCGGAGAGCGAGCAACTGGGCCGGGGACGGCTGGAAGGCATCTTCGTTGCCGCCGGCCACGAAACGCGCGTGCAGACGGCGATGCATTTTGAGCTTTCACCGTCCGAGCCCATCCAGGCAGTCATCCACGAGATTGCCCCGGTGACCCCGGCGGTAAACACACCGTTAGCTGCCCAGCCGTTGCAGCAACCGGCAGCGAGCGAGCGGCGCTTGCCGGCCCGTGTGCAGCAGAAGCCTGTGGCCGCCGCTCAAGCGAAAGCGGGCACGGCCCAAACTCCGCCGCGCGGCGAAGTCCAGGCCGTGAGCCCGAAGGCGGGTCTTGCCGCGAGCCAGGCCCTGGCTACAGTCAAGCCAAAGGCAGCCGGCGCAACACTGATTCCCGGCATCCCTGAACAGCATGGAATAAGCCAGGCATGGGCCGCAGGCCGGGGTTTGGCCATCGACGAGGCGGTAGACGGGGTGATGCAGGTTGCCTTGCGGTTGAGAAAGCCTCCTCCCAGGCCCATGCAGGTAGCCCAAAAGAAGGCGGAGCCGGTGACGCCGGTGGTGACCACCACGCTGAGCGGGGCCGAGTTGCAGGCGCTGCCGGCGAGCGGGCGGCGCTGGCAGGATTTTGTGCTGGATACGCCGGCGGCGGCGATCGCGGCTGAGGGCAGGGCTCAGGCCACGCTGCGCGGCGCTGGGCAGTCGCCGGCCGAAACCTCCATCGATGGGGCAAGCATCCGGCTGGCCTTTGGCGGCCAGGGCGGCTATGGACCAGGCTCTTCAGGGCCGGGTTCGAATGGGCAGGGTGGGAGAGAGCAGAACGGCATGGGGCAGGCGTGGTCAGGAGGCCGCGGAGCCCAGGTGGCGGAGGCGGCTATCCGCGAGGTGGAGACGGCGGCCGGCAACGCGGAGGCAGAAGGGTTGCGTACCGCCGGCGGACGCATGAACGTGGAGACCCAAGGCGGCGGAAACGGGCTACACGGGCAGGGGTTTTTCTTCGATCGCCAAAACAACTGGGGTGCGCGGAATCCGTTTACCCAGTGGATTACGGAGACTTCGGAGTTCGCGCCGTTCGCGCCGGTCGTCGCTAACGCTCTGTTCCCAGTCTTTGATAATTATTCTTATCAGTCCGAATCGCTCGGATCGCCGGAGTCGTATACGCCGCCGGACCACGAAACGGTGTGGGGCATCGGCCTGGGCAGCCAGATCCGGCGTAATAAGCTGTTCTGGTTTGCCGCGCTGGACAGCTACCACCGCAATGATCCCGGTGTCGCCATGGTGAAGCATCCCTACCTTGTGACGTATCCGAATCCGAAAACATGCCCGCCCGGCTTATCCCAATGTCCCGAAACCACTGGTTTTTTTTCCCAGCCGACGAACGACGAGCTGCAAGTTTTGTGCGCACGGCTGGGGTTGACGGAGCCAGGACAGACGGAGGCTTGCACCAATCCCTTGGTCCAGGCGCTGGTCCCCTACTCCCAAATGCTGGAAACCCTTGCTGGGCTGCTCGGCCCGGCTCCGCGCACGGCAAAGCAGTGGGTGGGCTTTGGCCGTATCGACTGGCAGGCTGCCGAAAGGCACCATTTCACGCTGGAAGACATCGGCGCCCGGTGGAACTCGCCCGGCGGAGGGCTGACGAGCCTCTCGGAAAACTACGGCAACCACAGCTTCGGAAATAGCAGGGCCAGCGAAGAGTGGCTCCTCGGCCGCTGGGAAGCATTTATCACTCCTAATCTGCTGGCTGTGACGCAAGGCTCGGCAGGGCGCGAGATTTTGGAGACGCGGCCCAGCACACCCTCCGCCTACGAGCAGACGCTCCTAGGCCCGAATGTTTATGGGCAGTTACCGGAGATCGTGGTGGACAATCGCTATGGCTTCACCATCGGCAATCCTTCGCGCTTCGGGCAGGGCAGCTATCCCGACGAGCGGCTCTATCAGGCGCAGGAGTCGGTGGACTGGGTTAGAGGCAACCTGCTGGTGAAGACCGGCTTTGAGGTGATCCACAACTTCGACGCGACCAGCCTGCTGCGCAACCAGACCGGAACCTATACCTACTCCAACGTGGAGAACTTCGCCTCCGACGCGCTGGTATTTCAGAACCCTCAGCTGAGTCCGTACCCGCTCGACCCCTTCAATCAGCACAACTGCGACCAGACGGGCAGAGTATGGCGCGACTCGGGGGGCGGGTTGCGCGGGCTGGGTGCTCTGCCCTGCTACTCCTACTATTCGCAGACCATCGGACCGAGTGATTGGCATTTGAGCACCAACGACTGGGCCGGGTTCGTGACCACGCAGTGGAAGCCGAACAAGCGTTTTGTTCTCTCCGCAGGGTTGCGCTGGGAGCGGGAGCAGTTGCCGCCGCCCATCGCCCTGCTGGCCAACTCGCAGCTGTCGCAGACTGAAAAACTGCTCAGCCTGGGCAACGACTGGGGTCCGCGGGTGAGCCTGGCCGTAGGAAACGCCGAGGGACACTGGCCGGTGCTGCGCCTAGGCTATGGCATGTACTACGGCCGCACGGAGAACGCTACCGTCGAGACGGCGCTCACCCAGACCGGCTCGCCCAACGGCGACCAAAACTTTTTCATGCGGCCCACGGACGATCTCCCTAATAACGGCGGCGGCGCTCCGCCGTTTCCTTACGTGCTCAGGCCACCAGGTCCGGCAAGCGCAATCAAGCCGGGGGCGGTCGAGTTTGCGCCCAACTTCCGCAATCCCGAGGTGCACCAGGCCGTGGTTGCCGTGGAGGAGACCTTGCCCGGCCACGTGGAGGTGACCGCAGCGGCGATGGTGAGCCTGGGCCGGCGGCTGCCCATCTCCATCGACACTAATCTCGATTCCCCCACGGCGCAACAGATCATCACCTATGACGTGGTAGACGGCACAAGCAAAGGCCCCATCAAGGCCACGCGGATTACAGTTCCCTTCTACGCATCCTGGCCTTTGACGACCGAATATACCGTGTATTGCCCAGCTCAAACCGGGCAAGGTACTGTTCAATACACAGTTCAATACAAAGGATGGCTCAACCCTTGCTATCAACAGATCGACCAGATCACGAGCAAAGCCAACTCGACCTATGAGGCGGCGATGCTGAAGGTGACCCGCTACGGCCGCCGCGGCCTCAGCCTGCACGCTCACTATACTTACTCCCACGCCATGGACTGGAACCCCAACGAGAGCACGCTGGCAGCCGGCAGTGACGTGCTGGACCCGGCCAACTTCAGCCTGGAGTACGGGACCAGCAATTTAGACGTGCGCCACTCGGCCGCCGCCATGGTCGTCTATGAGGCGCCGTGGAAGCTGCGCAATCTGGCCGGAAAGCTGGGAAACGGATGGATGGTCTCGGGAATCGGGCAATTTCGCAGCGGCCTGCCTTACACCATGCGCGTATCGGGTTCACTGCCCGAGTGCGTCGTAAGTACGGGCATAACTCTGTGTACTCCGCAAAATCAGGGAGTAAGTGCGACCGCCGGCGACTACATCGTGGGGCTGGGACCAGGAATGAACGGCTCCGGCGGCGACAACCGCGTCTACTGGGAGGACAGTGATAACCTCATTCACACTATTGGCCGCAACACCTATCGCTATCCGGCCAACTGGAAGGCCGACCTGCGGGTGGGCAAGAAATTCGACCTGGGGCAGATGCGCCAGTTGGAGCTGCTGGCCGAGAGCTTCAACCTCTTCAACCACCAGAACGTGACGGAGTTGGAAACCACCGGCTACTATATCGAATCCGGAACTACCTCAAGCCCACCCACGCTGAACTTTATGACCGGCCTGAAGGCCAACACCACGGCCTTCGGGCAGCCGCTGAATGTGAATGCGACGAACTTCTATCGCGAGCGGCAAATACAAGTGGGGGTGAGGATGAGATTTTGAACTGCACAAATCATTCCAGCATCCGATAAATACAATATTAGATTTATGGAGCTCCTATGAGAACGACGCTTAATCTCGACGACGACCTGGTGCGGATTGCCCAGGAGTTCACGGGCATGAATGACAAAACGGCTCTGGTTCGGGAAGCTCTCAAGTCTCTGATCGAGCGGGAAAGCTACCGCGGGTTGGCGGCGCTGGGAGGCACAATGCCGGAGTTGGAAGGTATTCCGCGCAGGCGGATGAGCGAATAGTGATTCCTGCTGAGACGCACTTATCGGCCTGATCGAAACACTCCATTCCTGAATACGCTATAGAACCGAGATCACTGGTCTTTCAAGAACGTTCCCTTTAGCAAAGGATCAAGTCGATTGGATGGGGATTTCTGTGGGCTTCAGGGCGTTGGAAGCCACCCACACGAGGGCTCCGGCGCCACGGTTTTGCCGTCGAGGCGGAAGCAGGTGGCGCCGTTGATGTCGGTGCTGTAGGTGCGGACTTTGGCGGCTTGCAGCGCTGCCAGCACTTCCTGGCGGGGATGGCCATAGCGGTTATGCAGGCCGCAGGAGATGACGGCCCACTGCGGGGAGACGCGGGCGAGGAACGCGGGGCGCGTGGAGGTTTTGCTTCCGTGATGGCCTACTTTGAGCAGGGTGCTCTCAAGGCCAGGCTCGGCCAGCATAGCTTGCTCGACGGGAGCTTCGGCATCACCCTCCAGCAGGACGGAGGTTGCGCCGTAGCTCATGTGCAGGACCAGCGAGTCGTTGTTGGTGGGCTCGGGGCCGGGCTGACGGTTGCTGAAGGGCGCGAGGACGCTGATCCGGGTGCTGCCCAGGGTGAGCGCGTCGCCGGCGCGCAGGGAGCGGAGGCGGACGTGGAGGCTGGCGGCCTGGTCGAGCAACTCATTGTAGTCTTTGATGCGGGGATTGTTGCCCACCCATAGCTCATCGGGATGGAAGTTGCGCAGTACGGCGGGCAGGCCGCCCATGTGGTCGGAGTGGGCGTGGGTCAGGGCAACCGCGTCCAGGCGGCGGATGCCGCGCGACCAGAGGGCCTGGGAGACGACCTCCTCGCCGATATCGAAATCCTGAGGGGCCTGATGCGGGCCGCCGCCGTGTCCGCCGCCGTCGACGAGCAGGGTCTTGCCGTCGGGGGTGATGAGCAGCAGCGAGTCGCCCTGGCCTACGTCGATGGCCTCCATGAGCAGGGCGTCGCGGGGGTGTTGGACCGGCCGCGGCGCTACGGCTGCCAGTGCGGCGAGAAACAGAACTGCCAAGGCTGCGCCGCGATGCCAGTGGGCTCCCGACGAAACGGAAAGGCGGGCCAGCACGATGGCCGCGCCGAGCAGCGTGCAGAAGGCTGCCGATTGCCACAACAGCGGCGCGGGAATGCGGAAATCGCCTAAGGCCATTGATCCGAAGATATGCACCAGCCAGGTGCCGAAGTGAAGCGGGAGGGCGACCAACATGGCCGGAACCCAGGCGGCGGCGGGCCAGGCCAGCGCGACCAAAAGCGTGATGAGCGCGGCCGGCATCAGCACGACAAGCAGCGGCAGGATGAAGAGATTCACGGGCAGCGCAAAGATGGTGATGCGGTGGAAGTAGACGGCCATGGGCAGGGCCATGGCCAGTTCCACCACGCAGGAAACCACCATCAGTTCGCCAACGCGGAGCAGAAAGCGCACTGCCCAGGGAAAGATGCGGTCGGCGATGGACTCGGCAGGACGACCGTTCTCGGCTGCCTGCAACCCCGCGGCGGTTACGCTCATCGTGGCGGGAAACAGGTCGAGTTGTGGGTGCGGCTCGGCGACGCTCTCAGTCTGGCTGGGGTCGCGGGAGACCTTGAGCTTGGGGGAGTGCAAAGCTTCAGCAATCATGCGAAGAATCACGCGAAATTGCGCCTGTGGCTGAGTTAGCTTGGCATCCAAGACGATGTTGGGGGTGAGGCCGCGCTTGCTGATGGCCTTCAGGTAAAGGTTGCGCATGGCGGTCACGTAAGGGTGGAGTGTGCCCTGGAGCAGTGGAGCGGCGACGCCGGCGATGGCGACCACCGCCAGCAGCGTCATTTGCAGGCTGGCGTCGAAGAGGCTGCGGGGGCTCACAGCCAGCAGGCACAGCGCGGCAAAGCCGATGGTGTTCAGCGGGCTGCGCTCGCGGTAGAGGAGCCGGCCGAGCAGATAGAGGGTGACCATCCACAGCGAGCGCTGCACCGGCGTGGCGAAGCCGGTGAAAAGCGCGTAGCCGAAGGAGACAAGGATGGTGAGGAGCGTGGCCGGGACGCGGGGGAGACGCAGGCGGCGCGCGGCCCAGAAGATGCATCCGGCCACGATGGCCAGGTGGAAGCCGGAGACCACCAGCATGTGAAAGGAGCCGGTGCGCTCAAAGCCCACGCGCAGGGAGTGGGTGAGGTAGGTGCGGTCGCCGGTGACCATGGCGGCCAGCATGATGGCGTCGTCCTGGGTGAGGCGGAAGGGAGCGGGAAGCCGGCGCATGGCCGCGGGCAGCGCCAGCAGGCGGGAACTCGAAGCGTGCTGCCAGCCGCTGACGCGGCAGGCGAGGAAAGTGCCGGGGGACGGGTCGAGCCGGTCGACGCGATCGATGCTCACCGTGGCCGTGGAGGTGATGCCCTGGTTGAGGAGAAAATCTTCGCGGCTCCAGACGCCGGGATCGTGATAGACCTCGGGGGGCAAGATGCGCGCCACGGCGCGGACCCGCTCGCCGCAATGAAAGGGCTGCGGGTTGGGTGCGGCTGCCGGCCAGCGAACGATGAGGCGTACGCCGCCCGCAATAGGGGCCTGCGCATCGCCGGCATCGGTGACGACTTCGAGCGAGGAGACGCGCAGGTCGATGCGTTGCGAGGGTTGTGGTGCGGGTGCGGTGCCGGAGGGCTCGGCTGAATCGTGGTCGTTCAGGTTTTGCTCGATCTCGCCGCGAACCGGGCCGGCATCGACGACGGCGCCTTCGACGGTGCGCAGCAAACCGTCGGAGAGCGCAGCCAGAGCGGGCGCGGGAGCAGGGTGCGGCTCCATCCATCCGCACCACGCGCCCAGCAGGAGCCACAAGAGGGCCAGCGGCAGCCAGGCGATGCGTTGCGCGCGGAAAGCCGCCACGCCGCACAGAACGGCTACCAGCGACAGAGCCACCAGCACCATGCTGGGCCGCAGCCAGAGCCACTTTGTTGCCGCGATTCCGGCGGCAAAGAGCCACGCGGCATGGAAGAGCGGGACTGCGCTCAGGCCTGCGGAGGCGGGACTGTCGAGTGTTTGCCCGGAGGTGGTCGGTTCGGCTTGCATGTACCTGAAAGCTCAAAAAGGTTCTATGGGGGTCAAGCCTATCAGGAGTGCCGCAACTGGACCACTGTCTCCAGGTGAAAGGTCTGGGGAAAGAGGTCGGCGAGGGTGATGGAGTGGATCGCGTAGCCCGAGGCGATGAGCGCGCGCAGGTCGCGGGCCAGGGTTGCCGGATCGCAGGAGACGCAGACCACGGCGGGCGCGGCGATCTCCGCGAGCAGTGCGCAAGTCTCCGCGCCCAGGCCGGTGCGCGGAGGATCGAGAACGATCAGATCGGGGCGAGACCCATCGGGACGCGCCGGCTGGCGGTTGCGGCGGAGAAAGTCGAGGGTCGTGGCGCGGACCGGGGTTCCGGCCGTTCCCTTGAGGTTCGCGGCGAGCGCCTGGGTTGCGGAGGGAGCGGACTCGACGGCGACCACGCGCTCAAAGCTCCGCGTGAGGCAGCGTGCGAAGAGGCCCACGCCGGCGAAAAGGTCCCAGGCCAGCGAGCCGCTGTGGCCGGCGGCGACCCGCTCTACGAGAGCATCCACCAGCCAGCGGTTCACCTGGAAAAAGGCGCCGTGGTCCACGCGGTAGTCGAAACCAGCGGCGCGATAGGTGAGGGAGGTTGCGCCCCAATGCGCAACGGTCCGCTGCTGCTGGCCGACTCGGCCTTCGATTACCAGCTCCGTGCCTTTGAGTGCGGGAATTCGCTCGTGAAGGGCATGTGCGAGTTCTTCGAAGTGAATCTTTTTGGCGCTTTCGGTGAAGATGCTGATCAGCAATGCGGTTTCGTCGGCGTTGCAGAAGAGCGCAATTTCAGTGGGACGTAGGGAGGGCGCAATTTGCCGAGCGGCTTGAGCGAACGTCAATGCGGATTCGATCAATAGCGACGCGGCAATGGGGCACTCGCTGATGGGAACCACATTATTGGAACGGCGGGCGCGATAGCCGAGATTTCCTGCCGAGTCAAAGGCCAGGCGGATGCGATTGCGATAATGCCAGGGCTCGGCGGCCAGTACGGAAATCTCATCAGGCGCTTGAACGCCGCCGCGCTCCAGCGTTTCGCGCAGAATGGTTTGTTTGAAGGCAAGCTGTGTTTCATAGTTGGCGTGCTGATAGTGGCAGCCTCCGCAGGCACCGAAGTAGGGACAGGCGGGGTCAACGCGTTCCGGCGCGGCGGTGACGATTTCATCCGGATCGGCGGTGTCGTAGCCGCGCTTGCTGTGCGTAACGCGCACGCGCACCTGCTCACCGGGTAATGTGAGCTGCACAAAGACGGCCTTGCCCTCAAGATGAGCAAGAAACGCGCCTCCATAGATGGGCTTCTCCAGCGTGACCAACTGAGGCTGCGCGAATTGAAGCGCGGGCGGCTTCATTGCTGGCTCATATAGAAGAGGCTGAGGCGCGGCAGGCTGTAGTGCACCAGCAGTTGCTTCTGCACAAACTGGCGTTCCACCTGGCGCAGTTGGTCGCCGCGGCGACCGCCCATGCGGCTGCGATAGGGAGCCAGTTCGCGCGCCGCGTGCTCCTTGAGTCCCACCAGCAGATCTTCGGGGGCCGCGGCGGTCAACGTGGCAAAGAGCTTCTCTTCGAGGACGGTGAGGGTGCGCTCCAGAGCCTCCAAATTCTGAGCCGCGGCGTTCTCAGGCCCGGCGGCGCACACTTCGGCGGCCAGTTCGCGCAGGCGGATTGCGGTTACGGCGCAGGCTTCGGGGGCTACGGTCGCCGCATCCAGAGCGGCTGCGGCTGCTTCAAGATGCGCGGCGACGCGCTGCTGCTCAAAACCCGACTCGCGAGGCTCAGATGTGGAAGTGGCTGTGCCGGCGGCGGCCTCGCGCAGATCTTCTGCGGCTTCCATCACCGCTTGCGCGCACCAGGCCAGGCCGTTGATGCGGCGCATGCGGGCGCGCTTTTGCCGGGCCTCATATTTATCGAAGGCGGCATCGATTCCGCGCAGCACCGCTTCGAGCGGAATGCCGGCCTCGCGCCAGGTTTCGATCAGCGCCCAGTCGAGCGTGGAGAGCAGCAGGATCGATCCGCGCCGCTGCTGGAAGCGCTCCTCGATCTCGGTGAAGTAGTTGAAGTAATTCTGCACGGCTCGCCTCAGTGCGGTTTGCTGCGGGGCCGCGCGATGCGGTTGCGCTCGAAGAGGATGAGCAGGCCGTCGAGGGTGAGCATGTCGTCGATCTCGGCGATGAAGCGCGAGTCCTCGGAGATTTGGCGGGCAAGGCCGCCGGTGGCGATGACGCGCGGCTGGCTCCCAAGTTCAGCGATGATGCGCTCCAGGATGCCGTCTACGAGTCCAATGTAGCCGTAGTAAAGGCCAGTTTGCAAATGCGTGACCGTATTGGTGCCGATGACCTTGGCGGGGCGCTTGATGTCTACGCGGCTGAGGCGGGCGGCGCGCGAGAAGAGCGCATCGGCGCTGATGCCCAGCCCCGGCGCGATGGCTCCGCCCAGGTACTCGCCTTTGGCGGAGATGACGTCGAAGGTGGTGGCGGTGCCGAAATCCACCACGATGCACGGGCCGCCGTAACGCTCGAAGGCGGCAATGGCGTTGACCAGGCGGTCCGCGCCCAACTCCGAGGGATTGTCTACCAGCACCGGCATGCCGGTCTTGATGCCCGGCTCAACAAAGAGCGGCTGAACGTGGAAGTAGTTTTCACAGACCTCGCGCAGCGTGGACTCGACCGGGGGAACGACCGAGGAGATGATGATGTGATGCACCTGGCTGGGGGCGAGATTGTTCATCTCGAAGAGATTCACGAACAGCACGCCGTACTCGTCCGCGGTCTGGTTGCGGTGGGAAGTGACGCGCCAGTGCGCGGCCAGCTCCGGCTTTTCCCCATCGAGCCTGAAGAGGCCGAGCACCGTATTCGTGTTTCCCACATCGAGAGCAAGCAGCATGGTCTTAGCTCCTAGCTTTTAGCTCTTAGCTTTTAGCTCTCAGCTTTCCTGGTTGGGCGACGAGATGGTTGGTTCGCCTGCCAACAGCTAGGAGCTAATGGCTAAAAGCTAGCCTTTCTCCGCGGCGCGAATGCCGCTGGTCTGCACCGTCACCAGGCCGTCGGCGGTGCGCACCAGCAGGAATCCGTGCTCGTCCAGGCCGGCGGTAACGCCGGTGCAGGCTTGCGGGCCGTAGACATCAACTTTTTTCCCGCGCACCCAGGTGGAGGCCTGTTCCACGCGCCGGGGAATCGTCTGGCGCGACGCCAAATCGAGCAGCCCGAGCGCTTCACGCTGCAGCGATTCTAGCAGGGAGACGAGCAGAGGCTGGCGCGAGATGCGGCGGCCGGACTCCATCTCCAGCGAAGTTGCTGGCGTGGATAAATCCGGGGCAAAGTTGCGCTGGTGGACGTTGATGCCGATGCCCACCACGGCAAATGCGACCATGCCGGATTTAGTGCTGGCCTCCGAGTTGGCCTCGACCAGGATGCCGCCTGCCTTGCGCGGGCCGATCAGCAAATCGTTGGGCCAGCGCAGATCGACGCTGAGGCCGGAGACGGCGCGAACGGCATCGGCTGCGGCGAGTCCCGCGGCCAGCGGCAACAGCGGCAGACGGAGGGCGGGAATGCGCGGGCGCAGAAGAACGCTTGCGTAAAGCCCCTGGCCGGCGGCGGAGTGCCAGGTGTGATCGCCACGTCCGCGTCCGGCCAGTTGCTCGTCGGCAAAGTAGACCGACCCGTGGGCCGCACCCGCGCGCGCTGCCTCAAGCGCATCGGTATTGGTGGAGCCGGTAACCGCGGAAAAATGCAGATTGCCGGCAAAGATAGTGTCTGCGAGAGCGGATTCAAGCGCCGCAAGATCGAACATTGCCGGCTCACTCCGCTTCGATGCGCATCGAAATATCGGCTGCCCGGGCCGAGTGGGTCAGCGCGCCCACGCTGATGAAGTCCACGCCGGTCTCGGCATAGGAGCGGATGTTTTCAAGCACGATGCCGCCCGAAGCTTCGGTGGGAATCCAGCGCGCCTCGTTCTCGTGTCCTGGCCCATGTGTCTGCTGTCCGGGGGCTACCTCTTTGATGCGCTCGACGGATCGCTTCACTTCCTTGGGCGTCATGTTGTCGAGAAGGATGGCCTCCGCGCCGTACTGGAGAGCTTCTTCAAGTTCCTGCCGGTTGCGGACCTCCACCTGCACGCGCTGACCCTTGCGGCGTTTTTCGAGAGCCTGGGTGAGGACTTTGGCAATGCCGCCGCCGAGCGAGATGTGGTTGTTCTTGATGAGGATGCCGGAGGCCAGGTCAATGCGGTGATTGGTTCCTCCGCCGCACTGCACGGCGTATTTTTCCAGGGTACGCAGGCCGGGCACGGTCTTGCGCGTATCCAGCACATGGGCGTGGGTTCCGTGGATGGCGTCAACGAATTTTCGCGTCAGCGTGGCGATGCCGCTCAGATGCTGCATCAGGTTCAGGATCACGCGCTCGCAACTCAACAGAGCGCGGGCGTTGTGGCGAATCACGGCCAGTACCTGGCCATCATGAACGCGCACGCCGTCGAAGATCTCCGGATGGCTGACCACTTCGAAGCGAGTCTGCGCCGGGGCGCGCTTGTCGAGCCGGGCAAAAATCTCGAAGAATCGCGGGGCTGCTCCGAGGCCGCAAACCACCATCTCCTGGCGCGCAAGGATGGAGCCGGTGGCGCGCAGATCGGGGTCGATGGTGAGGTTGGTGGTGGTGTCGCCGGCGGCCTTGTCTTCGATCAAGGCATGCTCCAGCAATGCGTCGATGCGGCTATTCTTCCAGTCCATGGTTCTGTTCCTGAGCTATCTCAAAATGCTTGCTATTCTGAGTGATGTTTGGCGCGTATTTTACGCCAAACGTCCCGGTTATCGTCTAGAAATTCATCTGCCCCAGAAGAGGCTAGCGATTTCAGCCCGAGCCACGCTATCCACATTTGAATCGATACAAAGACAATGATGGTGATTACGCAGGCTGTCAAATACCATATTAGGTCACCGACATGAAGAAGTAACAAAATACTCATAGCAACCATCTCTGTAATCCCGCATAGTAAACACAGGTTTTCATGTATGCTTGGATTCTTAGTATCAGCCATTGCTTGTTCAGGCCATATTCCAAGAGCGAAAGCTAAAAGTAATGCAGGAATTAATGCATTTGCAGAGGTGGACCTGATGATATAGCTAAAGCTGATCAGGCTCCATGCGCCGAATATAATGGCGAAATAATAATAACTTCCAGACAGCAGAAGACCGCACAGAAGCCATCGCAAAAATGACCGCTCCCGTTCAATCACCTTAGCTGCTACGACCTGTAGTCCCGCAGATGGAAGTGTTACCAGACCAATAATCTTGGGACTAAAAAACGACGCAATGATTACAATAACTACAAGTTTCCAATATCCCAATATGCAAAGCCAGATTGCACCAACTGGCAACGCTACGAAATTGAGAATCGAAATGGGAAGGAGCAATAGACTGGCAACACTCATCAAAATGCGAGAAAGGAGTGAAGGCTCATCATAGAAATAATCAGCCGAACCGTACATAATCCTTCTCCTTGCTCTGGACTTACCAAATCATACGCTGCTGGTTGGCTGCCCAGGTCTCATTTCTCATCCCTGATGAACTGCTCATCTTTTTGACCTTCGTAATCGAAGGACCTGCATTTGTTCTTCGCTCAACTTCTCATTCCTTCGGAAGCACAATTAGCGCGGCTCGTGCTTTCTCCAGTAGAAGCCGCGTATCCGCTTCCTGCTTCTTCAACCCCTCAACCACCGGCGGCGGGGCTTTGCTCAAAAATACATCATTCCCCAGTTGCCGCTCCGCCGACATTAGACCTTTCTCATACTTGGCAATCTCTTTTGTCAAGCGTTCACGCTCGGCGGCGACATCGATCTTCTTTTCCGAGCCATCAGGAATGACTGCGACTTCGTAATCCGGCCCAGACCGTCTTGTAATCTCTGGGAAAATCGCTCCGGTATTTTCTTCCTGTTGGATTCGGCTCACTTTCGCCAATCGACCGAATAATTCTCCATTGACATCAATTAATCCGTTTTGGGATTCGCGATTTTTGATCCACGAATCACAACGTAGCACAATCTGAACCCACGCTCTCTCTTCAATTCCAATTTCTTTACGAAGAGCGAGAACAGCAGTCTTCAATTCAAGGAGTCGACCCATTTGAAATCCTGGATCTTTTACTCCTCTGTTGTGAATTGCCAACCAGTCGAGTTCTTTGAATGGATAGGTTGATAGTGCGATAGACCGAACTGGAGGATTTCCCTCATATAGCTTTTGCCAGATTTCCTCAGTAATGAACGGCATAAACGGGGAGAGCAAGCGTAAAGCCGCTTCGAAAACTCTGACCAGCGTGGTGAGTGCTACTGTGGTTTGTTCCTTATTGGCGGTCTCAGAGAAGTCGAGGCGAAGCTTGACGCTTTCGATATACACATCGCATAAGCAGCCCCAGAAGTACTGATAAATCTCATTCGCGGCATCATCATAGCGATAGTCTTCGAGAGATTTATTCACGTTCCAGGCCGTTTTCTGCAATTCATCCACGATCCAACGGTCTTCCAGCGGCGCATCCTGCCCGGCTTCCGGCATTTTCCCCAGTGCTGCGGGATCAACAACAATGCCGATCTCCGCGGCGCGGTCCACGTTCATGAAGAGGAAGCGGGCGGCGTTCCAGATTTTGTTGGCGAAGGCGCGGTAGCCCTCGGTGCGGGCTACGTTGAAGGCAATATCCGTGCCGGGCGAGGCCATGCTGGCCAGCGTGAAGCGCACCGCGTCGGTGCCGTACTGCTTCACGATCTCGATGGGGTCGATTACGTTGCCCTTGGTCTTGGACATTTTTTCGCGGTTGGCGTCGCGGACCAGCGCGTGAATGTAGACCTCGCGAAATGGAACGGATTCGGCAAGCGGGCGCGGGCTGCCGTCGAGCATGGGAACATCGGCGGCGAACCAGCAGCCGAGCATGATCATGCGGGCTACCCAGAAGAAGAGAATGTCGAAGCCGGTGACGAGGAGGCTGGTGGGGTAGAAGGCGTCGAAGTCGGCTCTGTCTGTGGACGGTTGAGGGTCGTGGTCTCCCACCCTCGCGCCAGAAAAAAGGCGCGAGGATGGGGCACGGGGCACTTGCGCGACATTTGGACCGCTGAAATTGGGCCAGCCGAAGACGGAGACGGGTAAGAGGCCGGAGGAGAACCAGGTGTCGAGGACGTCGGTCTCCTGCGTGATCTTTCCCGAGCCGCAGTGGGCGCAGGCGGCGGGTTCTTCGCGGGAGACGGTGATTTTGTGGCAGGCGGAGCAGTGCCACGCAGGGATGCGATGGCCCCACCAGAGCTGGCGCGAGATGCACCAGTCGTGGATGTTGCGCATCCACTCGAAGTAAGTCTTGGCGTACTGCTCGGGGGTGAAGCGGATGTGGCCCTTTTCGACGGCCTCGATGGCGCGGTCGGCGAGCGGCTGAATCTTCACGAACCACTGCGTGGAGAGGCGCGGCTCGACGACGGTCTTGCAGCGGTCGCAGTGGCCCACGTTGCTGATGTGGTCCTTGATGCCGGCTAGCAGGCCCTCAGCTTCGAGGTCGGCGACGATTTTTTTGCGCGCCACGTTACGGTCGAGACCGGCGTAGGCGCCGCCTTCGGCGTTGATGTGGCCAGTCGAGTCCATCACGTTGATGGAGGGGAGATTGTGGCGTGCCCCGAGGGCAAAGTCGTTGGGATCGTGGGCCGGGGTTACCTTCACCGCGCCGGTGCCGAAGTCGAGGCTGACCCACTCGTCGAGGACGATTGGGATTTCTCGGCCCGTCAGCGGAAGGCGGAGCTTTTTGCCGTGGAGATGAAGGTAGCGCTCGTCTTCGGGATGAATGGCCACGGCTACATCGCCGAGCATGGTCTCGGGACGAGTGGTGGCGACGGTGAGAAACTCACCGGTTTCCTTAACTGGAAGGCCTTCGGGGCTGTCGGCGGCGAGGACGGCGTAGCGAATCTCCCACAGATGGCCCTTCCGCTCCTCGTGGACCACTTCGAGGTCGCTGATGGCGGTCTGGCAGCGGGGGCACCAGTTGACGATGTATGCGCCGCGATAGATGAGGCCCTGCTCGTAGAGGCGGACGAAGGCCTCGCGCACAGCAACAGAGAGGCGCTCGTCCATGGTGAAGTATTCCCGCTGCCAGTCGACGGAGGCGCCCAAGCGCTTCATCTGCTCGAGGATGACGCCGCCGTAGTGGCGGCGCCACTCCCAAACGCGCTCGACGAAGGCTTCGCGGCCCAGCTTCTGGCGGCTGGTGCCCTCCTCAGCCAACTGGCGCTCGACCATCATCTGCGTGGCGATGCCGGCGTGATCGGTTCCGGGCAGCCACAGGGCGCCCCTCCCAGATTTAGCTCCGCTCATGCGATGCCAGCGGGTCAGGATATCCATCTCCGTCTGGTTGAGCATGTGGCCCATGTGCAGATTGCCGGTCACATTGGGCGGAGGCAACAGGATGGTGAAGGCCTGGCCGTCGGATTTGCCGTCGGACTTGCCGTCCAGGCGTTGGTTTTCGGCGGCCTGATCGGGCGTGGCAACCGCGAAGAGTTTTTCGCGGACCCAGTATTCGGCCCAGTGATCTTCAATGGCGGTGGGGTCGTAGGCTTTGGGCAGGTCGTGAGGCATGAGGGTTCGGATCGAGCCCCCGAGAGTGTGCGCCGTGCCCTTGTAGAGAAAGGGTTTTGAGCGAGGGGACCACCCCTCACTTTAGCAGATGGGGGCAGAGGTAATCAGGCGCAAAGTCGGGAAGCGCACGGTGCTCCAGGTGAAAAGGCCGCGCCCGTTTGGGGTGCGGCCTTGATTGGAATCTGCTATCAGCCTAGAACGGGTTCAGCTTGTCGAGGCCCTTTTTCTTTTTCTTCTTGCTGCTGGACTCGTCGCCCAGATCGGCCTTGGGCTTCTTCACCTTCTTGCCGTTGGGGTTGACGGGCGTGGCCGTGGCGCCGCCGGACTTGATGTCGTTTACCTGAGTGGGGGGCTCGGCGGGCTTTTCTGCGGCGGGCAGTTCAGTGCTGGCGGGTCCCACCGCCTTCAGCACGGCATTGGGGTCGGCGCTGGCAGGACCGGAGGGCGCGCTCACAACCTCCACGCCCACGCCGGTGCCGCCTTGCGGCGTCTGTGGCTGCAACGGCGCCGAGTTCGGCTGGTCGCTGCGCGGAGGCTCATTGGGGGCGGTGGGCGCGATGGCGCCGCTGGGGCGGGCAACCGGTCTGCCGGCGTTGTATGCGGCGGCTAACATGGCAAGGTTCTGCTTGTTGATCTCCGGGGCCAGGGTCCGCTTGGGATCATCCAGGCTGGGTTCACCCACGTGCACTGCCTCTACCACCGTGGGCCCGTGCTTGATGAAGCCCAGCGTCTTACCGGTAAAGTGCAAGGGCTGGCGGCTGCGTTCTTCGGCGTCGTTCTCGGCAAGCGCATCCTGGGTGGGCTCGGGGACGGGGCGGTTCATGGCCACCAGCCGGTCGCGGGCGTCCTCCACGTGGGGAGCCATGGGATAGCGGGTGACCACTTTGGTAAAGGCCGCGGCGGCCTTGTCCTGGTAGACCGCGCGCATCCGCTCCTTGATCGCGCCGGACAGATGGGGAATATTCTGGATATGATGGTCCTCGCCCAGATAGGCATCGCCGATGCCCAGCAGCGCCTGGTCGCTCTTGGAGTAAAGCGGGTAGGTATCGACCACCGTCTGTAGCCGGGCTATGGCCGCGGGGTACTGCTCACGGCTCACATAGAAGAGGCCGATCTGGGTCTCCCGCTCGGCCAGAACCTCCTGCACGTCGCGCAGCTTCTGCTTGGCGCGGGGCACCAGCGTCGAGTCAGGGAACTGGTTGATCATGGCCCGGTATTCCTGCTCGGCGCGCTGGGTGTTGTTGTAGTCGCGGTCGGGCTTCTCCATCTGCTGGTAGTAGATGTCGGCCACCTTCATCTGCGCCTCGGCGGCCTCGGGGGCGTTGGGGAAGAAGGTGATGAAGTCCTTGTACTCGGCCTCGGCCTGGGTGAGGGCTGCGGCGCCGCCCTCCTTGAACCAACTGTCGCCCACGGCCAGCTTGGCGCGCATCCTGTACTCTGACTCGGGATAGGTGTTGAGCATGGTCTGCAGGTCAAGCCGGGCCACGTCGAAGCGGCCCTTCTTCAAGGCCACCATGGCCTTGTCGTAGAGCTCCTTGTCGGGCTGCTTGGAGTTCACGCCTGCCAGCGGGTTGGCGCTCAAGTCCACCTTCTTCTGCTTCGGCTTCTTGCGTATGATGGCGCCTTGGGCCGAAACCGCGCCCAGGACCAGAAAGGCCAGGGCCACCACGGCAATCTTCTTGGTCAACCGGTTCATAACCCCTCATTGCGGCAGAGCCCTCAAGCACAGGCCATCCGCCTTATCCCGAAACTCTCGAATCTTACTTGTGTAACCAGCTTACTCGTTCGCGGCCTTGCGGGCCGCCGCCAGCAGGGCGCGCGCATCCCGCTCCGCATGGCCGGCGCCGAAGACGGCAAAGCCGGCCACCAGCAACTCCGCACCTGCTTGGACGACCTGGGCCACCGTGTCGTGAGCCACGCCGCCGTCAACTTCGATTCTAAACGCCAGCCCCAGTTCCCGGCGCAACTCGGCCAGCCGCCGGATCTTTTGCAGTGAAAAAGGGATGAATTCCTGCCCGCCGAAGCCCGGATTCACGCTCATGATCAGCACGTGATGCACCATGGGCAGAATGTCCAGGAGCAGATCGACGCGGGTGGCCGGATTCAACACCACCCCCGGCTTCATGCCGTGGTGGGCAATCAGTTGCAGCGAGCGGTGCAGGTGCGGGCAGGCTTCGTAATGCACGCTCAGCCAATTGGCCCCCGCATCGGCAAAGGCTGGAATGAACTCGTTGGGGTTGGAGATCATCAGGTGGCAGTCGAGCGGCAGCGCGGTCACCTTGCGCAGGCTCTTCACCAGCGGCGGCCCCAGCGTAATGTTAGGCACAAAATGGCCGTCCATCACGTCCACGTGGATGACTGTGCCGCCGCCCCGCTCAGCCGCGGCAACCTCATCCGCCAAATGGGCAAAATCCGCCGACAATATGGATGGCAACAGCTCAACCATGTTTTTGCGGGGCTCTCCTTGCAGGGTCAGTGTATCAGCGCAGAGGCGCGGGAGTCTGTGGGTGGCTTTCGCCGGGCCTACGCCACCACCTGGAGGCGAATCCCCTCGTATTCCTGCAGGCAAGCGATGATATTGAACAGGTTTGCGGCGGTTGGATTGCCCCTGGGGCCGAACATCTGATGAAGAGTCTTCACGTGGATGCCGGTCTTCTCAGCCAGCGTGGGAAAGCCCAGGGTCGCATTGATAAAGTCGCGCAGAATCTCGCGGCCCAACGACGCCTCGCCCGCCAGCAGAGACTCGATCGCGTCACTCAACAGGCCGCGGCGAAACTTCTCGTCGCTGCGCACCCGCGCTTGCACTGTCTCCCGGAAATCTCGAGTTAACGCCATGGTTCACTCCTCTTCTGCAGCTTGTAATCCTGCCAGCATGCGCCGGCCAAAGCTATATCGTCCTGCTGGCGCTTTTTCGTGCCGCCGCAAAGGAGAATCACGATCCGTTCACCGTCTTTCCCGAAGTAAACCCGGTATCCCGGACCGAAATCAATGCGGCATTCAAAGACGCCGCCTCCAACGCCCTTCACATTTGAGAAGTTCCTCAGGCCTAACCGGTAAAGAGCAGTGGTTACCCGGCGTGCCGCTTCGGAATTGAGCCGGTCAAACCACTCGCCGAAGAGATTTCGTCCGTCACGCCCGAGATATTCCCGAATCTCGACCATCGGATATATGGTAGCATATATTTTCCCATCCTATCAGCGACGATGATAAATAAATCACTTATGGGCGATTGAAAGTCTCGGCCACAGCACTCTGGACGCTTTCGATCACGGACTCCCAATCGCCGAGCTGCGGCTGGCGGAAGAGGCGCATGGTGGGATACCAGGGGCTGTCTTCGCGCTTCTCAAGCCAGCGCCAGTCGGCGGCGAAGGGCAGCAGAAGCCAGACGGGAACGCCCAGTGCGCCGGCCAGGTGGGCCGTCGAGTTGTCGATGGTGATGACCTGATCCATGGCCGCAACTTGCGCGGCAAAGAGATCGATATTGGCGAACTGGTCGACTGTGCGATCGATGAGAATGGTCGCCCCGGCCGCCACGGCCTGTTCTTCGAGGGCGTCGAAGTCGCCGTATTGCAGGCTGATCCAGCGAATGCCGGAGAGCGCGAAGAGCGGAGCAAGCTGCGATAAGTCAATGGAGCGTTTGCGGCCTGTCTGCTTGTTGCGGGTGTGCCAGGCCAGGCCGATGAGCTTGCGTCCGTCGCCGTAGCGGGCGCGAAACCGCTCCCTCTCGACCGGATCGGCCTTGAGGTAGGGCGAGGTGGTGGCGGCAAAGGCGGCTTCCGTGCGCCGGAAGAGTCCCGGCAGGCTGCCCAGGGGCAGGTGGGCGGCGATCTGAGATTCGGCAGGTCCGCAACCCGAGAGCACCTCTATCTCGGGAAAGGAGCGCGCGAAGAGCGGTTTGAGCCGCGGGTCGCAATCGAGCGCGATGCGGTTGCCGACGCGGATGGCCTCCGGAATCAACCCCGCGAACTGAATCTCGTCGCCAATTCCCTGCTCGCCCCACAGAAGCAGGCGGCCCGCGTCCAGCTTCTCGCCGGTCCAGAAGGGCTGAGGATAGGGGCGCATGGGGGTATCGTGATCGATGGACCGCCAGCGGGATTCGTAGTTGCGCCAGCCGGGGTCGAAGTCCCCGTGCAGCAGTTGCGCCAGTGCCTGGCCGAAACAGGCTTGGCCATAATCCGGTTTGAGCTCGACGGCTTTCTGGTACCACACCAACGCCTCATCCAGGTGGCCGAGCGCCTGCAGCACGCAGCCAAGGTTGTAATGGGCCTCGGCGTACTCCGGCCTGAGAGCCAGCGCCCGCTCAAAACAGGCCGCCGCGGCCTTCAGATCTCCCTGGGCCTGGCGCGTGTTTCCCAGGTTATAGTGGGCCTCGGCCAATTCCGGCTTGAGCGCCAGGGCGCGCTCGTAGCAGCAGACGGCCTGGTCGAGATTGTCCTGAGCCTGGCGGAGGTTGCCCAGGTTGTAGAAGGCATCGGCGTAGTCCGGCCTGAGGGCCAGGGCGCGCTCATAACTGGCCTCTGCCTCCGCCAGCTTCTTCTGGGCCTGAAGAGCGTTCCCCAGGTTGCCGTGGATCTCGGCCAGCTCAGGCTTGAGGAACAGCGCTTGCTCATAACTTGCCACCGCCTCCGCCAGCTTGCCCTGCGCCTGGAGAACGTTTCCGCGGTTGAAGCAGGCTTCGACGAAGTCCGGCTTAAGGGCCAGCGCCCGTTCATGGCTGGCTGCGGCCTCCTCCAGCTTGCCCTGCGCCTGGAGTATATTTCCCAGGTTGACGTGAGCTTCAGCCAGGCCGGGCCTGAGGACCAGCGCTCGCCTGACGCGCGCGGCGGCTTCGTCAAGCCTGCCTTGCGCCTGGAGAACAACGCCCAGATTCATCTGCGCCTCGGCCAGGTCAGGGTTGAGAACCAGGGCGTGCCGGTAGCTGGCGGCGGCCTCGTCCATCTTGCCCAGCGCCTGCAGGGCCGTGCCCAGGTTGGAATGATAAGCCGCCGGCCGCTGGTCGGCCGCAATCGCCTTGCGGATCAACTCGACGGCAACGTCGTCGCGGCCCACCTGATGGGCCAGCACTCCCAGCAGGTGAAGACTGTCGGCATGATGGGGATCGAGGTCCAGTATCTGCCGGTAGATTCGCTCCGCCTCGGGCAGTTGCCCACGCTGATGGAACTGAATGGCATCGCTGCACAAGCTGTGCAGGTCCACAAGCGGACCCTCCCGCGAAGGCTGTCCCTCCCGCCTGGGGACAAGATGCAGGGAGCGATTCATGCGGACAGTGTATGCGTGAGAGAGACCTTATCTGCCGTCGATCTTGAGATTTATAAGTCTTCCTGCCCCCGTTTTTTCCCGCTCCGGTCATTTCCCATTCCGGCTGCGAGAATTGGGATCTCAATCGCGATTTCCGGCCGTCAGCGTCTTTACCGCGACGCGCCCCACCCCGCGTAGCATGGCCTTCACTGGCCAACGGCCTTCGGCATCGGTAAAGAAGATTTCGCCGGTGCGGCGGGCCTCGGGGCGGTAGTACCAGCGTTTGAGCAGCGCCAGGTGGCCCTGGCGGAGGGTTGGCGATGGGGCCTTGCTCAGGTCTGTCAATGCTGACAGCGCCGCTTCCATCCTGGCTTCGAGCACGCCGCGGGCGGCTTTTACGGGCGCCACCGTTCCGGCCTTGGATGTTGCCGGAGTAGGAAGGTTTGTGTCAGGGCACGACCGGGTACCCTCTGGGTGCCGTGCCGAATCAGACACAAAATCGATGGGGGCTTTAGCCCTTGCGGGATCATTTTCAAGCACCTCGGCTGAGCGCGAGATATCTTCCGCCGCCTGTTCTGGCTGCACGGCTTCAGGGACCGGTTCGATGGCCATCGGCTGGGCGAAGAGCGAAGTGGAGCCCGACTGCTCGTTCTGGATTCTCATGCCCAGGGTTGAAAATTGGGCCGGACCGCGGAGACGGCCGTTTTCGTAGAGAAAGACTGCGACCTCGTCCGCATGGGCGGAGGCTTGCAGGATGACCGCGCGAAGCCGGCTGAGCGGGCGCACCAGTTCGGCGGCCAGGGCACGGACGCTCTCCACGCGCTGCACTTGAGAGTGCAGAGTAGCGGCGGACTCGAATTCAAGATTTGCCGACGCTGCTTCCCGTTGGGTACGAAGCGTAACCAGCCGGCTCTCACCGCGCGTAGCCAGAAAGCTCTCCACCGCCACGGCCTCCTCGCCGTAACGCTCGTCGGTGCAGCCCTGGTAGCAGGGCGCCAGGCACATCTTCATCTCGGAATAGACGCAGCCGGGATAGCCTGGGTCGGGCGAGAGTTCGAATGTGCAGCGGCGGAGCAGGAAAAGCTTGAGCATCTCCTCGGCATAACGCTCGGCCGCCGCCCGCGACGGGAACGGCCCATAGGACCAATCGGCTTCGCGCTGGCTGGGGCGATGGGTGACGGTAATGCGCGGATACGGGTTGCCGCCCAGAAAGCGCACAAAGGCCGGAGACCGCAGGTGCATGCGTTCCAGGCACTTGGTGCCGTAGACCTTTTGGAGTAGTTCAAACTGGAGAAGCAGGGACTCGAACTCCGAGCCGGTGAGTTGCCACTCGATGCGGCGCACACGGCCGGCCAACTGCAAGCGCCGCGGATGCCGGGCCGAGGGCTGGAGCAGGCGTTCCAGCCGCCCGCGCAGGTTGGGTGTGCGGCCGATATACGGCTCGGCGTGGGCCTCGGCGCCGTAGAGCGCAAAGACCGCCGAGGTTTGCGGCAGTTGGGCCAGCGCGGCCCTGGGGTCGGCCGGATCGAAGGCGATCTGCTGCATAGCAACCTCGTAAGGATGCCTCAAAGGCACATTCCCAGTCTGATCCTGTCCTTCCATACCGCACAAACTCGCAAACTCGCTAACTCGCTAACTTGCTAACTTGCCGACTTGCTAACTTGCTGTCTCGCTGACTCAATGACTAGCTAACTTGCTAACTCGCTAACTCTCTGACTCGCTAACTTGCCGGCATCGCTAACTCCCCGCGATGGTCATGCCGTCGATGCGCAGGGTGGGCGAGGCCACCGCGCCGCGGAAGACCAGGTCGTTGCCGATGGCCGCGACGTTGCGCAGCATCTCGGCCAGGTTGCCGGCGATGGTCACCTCCTCGACGGCATGGGTCAGCGCGCCGTTTTCAATCCACAGGCCGGTTGCGCCGCGGGAGTAGTCGCCGGTGACCAGATTGACGCCGGAGCCCATCAGGCTGGTGACGTAGAGGCCGGCGGGAACATCTCCGATGATTTGCGTTTCGGTGAAGGACCCCGGCTGAAGGTAGAGGTTGCCGCAGCCAATGCCCGGCGTGCCGGCGAGGCCCCTCGATGCGTTGTGGGTGGATTTCATTCTCAACTTGCGGGCCGTATAGGTATTCAGCAGGTAGTTGCGCAGAACGCCGTTCTCGACCACCACCGTGCGCAGCGAGGGCAGGCCTTCGCCGTCGAAGGGCGAACTCCCGAAGCCGCCCGCGCCGGTGGGCAGCAGCATGGTGTTGTCATCCACGATGGTCATGTTCGGTGCGGCGATCGGTTCGCCCATCCGGCCGGCCAGAAACGATGCTCCGCGCCAGATCGCGTCGCCCGAAGCGGCTTCGAAAACCGAGCCGATGAGCGACTGCGCCGCCTCCGGCGCAAAGACGATGGGGACCCGTTGCGTGGGGACGCGCCGCGCGCCCAGGCGGCGGAGGGTGCGCCGCGCCGCTTCCCGGCCTATCGACTCGGGGGATTCGAGGTCCGCGAGCCGCCGGGCGCTGGACCACCAGTAGTCGCGCTGCATCTGGCCGTTCGCATCCATGGCCAGCGGAACCACCGAAACTCCGGCATAGCTGGAGCGGTAGCCTCCCACAAAGCCGCGCGAGTTGGCCAGCACCTTGCGTCCGGTGGCCGCGTCAAAGCTGCCGCCGTCGGAGTTGACGATGCGCGGGTCGGCGTCCAGTGCCGCCGCCTCAGCCCGCCGCGCCCACTCGATCCGCTCCGCTCCGGAGAGCGAATAAACGTCCTCGTAGTAAAGGTGCAGATCGTCCCCAGTCATCCGAGTATCGACCGAGCCGAATTCTTTCGCTTCCGGCAGCCCTGCGAAGGGGTCCTCCTCGGTGATTTTGGCCAGCGCCAGCGCGCCCTCCACCAGTTGGCGAATGCCCTCCGCGGTCAGGTCGCTGGTAGAAGCCGAAGCCGACCTCAGCCCCAGAAAAGCCCGCAGCCCCAGGCCCCGCGACCCCGACTCCTTCAGCGTCTCCACCTGGCCCATGCGCACGTTGACGCTGAACTCGTCGCCCTCGCGGGCCACGGCCTCGGCATCGCTGGCGCCGGCTTTTACGGCAAGTGCGACCACATCGGCTGCCAGAGATTCCAGGTCGAGAGCCGTCGGATCGGGTTGGGTTGCGGACTCGGGCATGGGTCAACAGTACCAAAACCTGACCTTTTCAGCACTCGCCGGACCGGCCGGGACTCCGGTCTGGTTTCCGGCCGGCTTGACCATCGCACAGATGAATTGGAATATGTAACCGATTCTTCCCATTTAGTACAATGAGTCAAAGCAGCATTCCGGCAGGTCGGGCCGGCTCATGCGCCCATGCGGCTTGCTTGGTCAAGAACTTTTCTCACCAGCAGGAACTCCACACAGGAGCCGAATCGAATATGAGCAGCATCGCGGACGTCTTCCCCAGCCCTCCAATCAAGCTCGACTACAGTCTGACCGGAGTGAACGCCACTCTGGCCGTTGAGAAGGGGCTCGCCGAGGCTGATTGGTATCAGTGTCCTGTACCGCGCGAAACCATGCGCAGGCTTCTCGAGCGCCGCGATGGACCCGCGATTCGCGACACCATCCTCTGGTTTGCGCTGATCTTCGGCGCCGGATATGCCACTTATGCCCTCTGGGGCACCTGGTGGGCCATCCTCCCCTACGCGATCTACAGCGTACTCTATGCGACGACCTCCGACTCGCGCTGGCATGAGACCGGACACGGAACCGCGTTCAAGACCGACTGGATGAACAACACTCTTTACGAGGTCGCGTCGTTCATGCTCATGCGCGAAGCCACGCTCTGGCGCTGGAGCCACAACCGCCACCACAGCGACACCATCATCGTTGGCCGCGACCGTGAGATTGCCGTTCCCCGCCCGCCTGATTGGATTGACATTCTCAAGCGGTTCTTCAATATCGGCACGTATCAAATGTATTTCAAGCAAATTATTCTGCATAGCATGGGACGCATGTCTGCCGAGGATAAAACCTACATCCCCGAATCTGAGTTTCACCACGTCTATCGCGAAGCGCGCATCTATGTGTCCATTTACTTATTCGTCATCGCGCTCTCGATTTACGAGCGCAGCATCCTTCCGCTCATGTTTGTCGGCTTCGCAGGCTTCTTCGGCGCCTGGCTAGGGCCTATTTACTATCTCACCCAGCACACAGGCCTTGCGGAAAACGTCCTCGATCACCGCCTCAATTGCAGGACGGTGTATATGAACCCGATCAACCGCTATCTTTACTGGAACATGGGTTACCACGTGGAGCATCATATGTTCCCGCTGGTTCCTTACCACGCTCTGCGCAAGTTACATGCCATCGTGAAGGACGACTGCCCGGCGCCGTATCCGAGCCTCTTTGCCGCCTTCCGTGAAATCGTTCCTGCCATTCGCAGGCAAATCAAGGACCCCGGGTATTACGTCAAACGCCGGCTACCCGAGCCCAGGGCCCGACTGCATGAACGCTGTCACGTCTCCCATGCCGAGCCCGGCGCGGAAGGCTGGATCGACGTTTGCGCCGCCGCCGACTTGCGGCTCGACGATATTATTCGCTTCGACCACGGCCAGAAAACTTACGCCCTTTACCGCGACCGGGAGAGCCGGCTCTTCGCCACCGACGGAGTCTGCACCCACGGCAACACCCATCTCTCCAGCGGCCTGATCGTGGGGAATATGATCGAGTGTTCCAAGCACAACGGGCGCTACAACCTCATCGACGGATCGCCGGCGCGCGCGCCCATCTGCCGCGGACTTGCAACCTATCCCGTGGAGGAACGCGGCGGGCGAATCCACATCAATGTTGTTCGAGCCGGAGGAGTTGGAGCCCGCGCGCAAAAGTCCTGCCGCTTCCGCGTCGCAAGCAACAGAAGCGTTGCTACTTTTATCAAGGAACTTATCCTCGAACCGCTGGATGCTGAGCAAATCACTTTTACTCCAGGCGATTACCTGCAACTCGACATTCCCGCCTACGAAGAGATTCGCTTCCGCGACTTCGACATCCCCGAGCCTTTCGCTGCCGTCTGGCGGAATCACCATCTCTTCGATCTGGTCGCCGGCAATCCCACGGCAGGCCGCCGCAATAACTATTCCCTGGCCAGCAACCTGCAGACGGAGCGCGCGCTGCGCTTCAACGTCCGCATCGCCACGCCGCCGCCGGGCCAGGATTGCGCTCCCGGAATCGGATCGAGTTATGTCTTCAATCTCAAGGTTGGCGACCAAGTCTCCGCTATCGGCCCCTTTGGGGATTTCCATGTGAAACCCACAAAACGCGAGATGACTTATATCGGCGGCGGCGCGGGCATGGCTCCGCTGCGCGCCCATCTATCGCACCTTCTTGAAAATGAGAACACCGCGCGCAAGATCAGTTTCTGGTATGGAGCGCGCTCGAAGCAGGAGATATTTTACGAGGATTATTTTCAGGAGTTAGCCAGGGAACACCATAACTTTACCTTCCACCTTGCTCTTTCCTCGCCGCTGCCCGAGGATAACTGGACCGGTCACGTAGGATTAATCCACGACGTCGTCCTGAAAAATCACTTAAGTGATCGCGAAAATCCCGAGTCAGGGGAATACTATCTCTGTGGCCCGCCGATGATGATCAAGGCATGCACCAAGATGCTCGCGAGCCTCGGGATTCCCACCCACCAGATCGCGTACGACGAATTCTAGGCTGCAGGCAATAATGAATCGTTAAACGCTTGAATATTTCTTGCACAGCGCCTGGATTTCTTCCACCAGTATTGGAACGCCGGTGGCCGAAGGCAGGCTGTCAGGAAAAGCGGCTTCATATTCCGCAGACACAAATCCCTGGTGCCCGGCCTGCGCGAAGATCTTCCACACGCGGTCCATATCCACCGGAGTGTGATCGTAGAAGTGGTCGCGGATGTGGATATTGGTGGCATAGGGAATGCATGCGGCAATCTGCGCGTAGGCGTCCTGAGCCGGCGTGGCGATGAAGTTTGTAATATCGAGGTTGATGCCCGCATAAGGCGAATTGACGCGCTGCATGAGCTCAACGCATAGGTCAGCGTTCTGCGTCACGCCCTCGTGGTCTTCAACCCCCAGCGTGATGCCCTTCTTGCCGGAATAGTCGCAAGCGGCCTTCATCGATTCGACCACCCAATCTACGGCATCCTTCAAGCTGGCGCCTTGCGGCAGCTCGCCGGCGAAGATTCTTAGATGAGAAGCTCCGAGCTGGTCAGTAACATCAACCCACTTCTTGATCAGGTTGATACTTTCAGCGCGCTTTGCGGCATCGGCCTGGACCATGCTCACTCCGCATGCGGCTCCCGAGAAGGCCAGGCAATGCTTGTAAGCCAGGTGACGAAGACTATTAAGATATTCAGGATCAGTGGACTTGAGGTAATACACCGTCATATCGACGCCGGCCAGCTTAAGTTCTACCGCCTTGAAAATAAACTCTTCCATCGTCATCGGGCCGTTCCTGAGTTCTTTATCGTAGGAGTAGGCGCAGCATCCCGGAAGTAACCTTGCCAGTTTGGATTTGTCCGCACTGACATCCGATTGTGCCGCGGCAGCCGCCTGCGCCCCGGCTACTCTCATTCCCGCGCCTGCCAAAGCGCTTAGCCCGACTGTTTTCACAAACTGACGACGATTTACCATGGAATGCATCCTTCCTGCTGAGTTATGAATGCCTTTGCATCACGCCGATTACAACAATCGCGGATCTTGCCGCGCACCCAGATCAAAGTAACATTCGTATTTGTCATCGTCAAGAGATAATTCCCTGAAATGAAATAACCTCCTGAGCAGAACTTCTAGGTTGATTGCGGCTCCTGAATACGGTCCAACACTCTCACATCCCGGCCTCAATCGCTTGCCCTATTTCTTAACGCTCTCCTTGCTGTTGTCGGCCGCTTTATCCGTGCGGAACATGGCGATGGCCTCGATCTCCACCAGCAGTTCCGGCCGGCAAAGTATGGCCTGGATTCCTGTGGACGCGGGCAGCGGATCGAGCCCCTGCTCCTTGAAGAAAGCCGTGCGCCCTTGATTGAATTCGTCGTAGTCGCGATCGATATCCCTGAGGTAGCAGGTTGTTCGCACCACGTCGCGCCAGGTGGCGCCCTCGCTGGCCAGCAGGCCCGTGATGTTGTCATACGTGCGCCGCAGTTGGGCGGGGAAATCGCCGATGTGGACGCTCTTGCCTTGATGGTCGACCGAGGCCGTTCCGGAGATGAGCAGAATAACGAGGCCGTTCAAATCGATCCGCATGCCGCGCGAGAACGAGCTCGGCTTGGGATAGGTATAGGCTTCGTTGAGTACGCCATGATTGGTTATGGCGCGCTTCTTGATGGGCGCGTGCGCAATGGCCTCCAGAATATCTGCAATTCCATTCATTGGCGATTGCTCCTTATTGACAGAAGTGAGTGTCTCGGGGATGAGGCCCCAATCCTGGAACAGCGCCATCTCGTTTTCGCCGTCCGCATCGTCCTGCTTGTCCCATCGCCGGTTTTCCGGCCACACTCAAGAACACCACTGCCCCACACAGCATCATAAACCACGGTGGGCGCCGCGAAGACCCCGTGCGTCAGATCGCGGTCATGGGCGCGTTGCGCTGGTTGCAGTGTGGCCACTGGCCGGTACCAAGATCCGGACGGCTACCGCCCGCGCAAACGCATACGATTGCAGGGTGTTAAGCAGGATGGAATCACGATAATCTGCTCCATCCGCTTGGAAATTAAAATGTGTTTGCCTCGCTTTTGATGCCCTCTTTCCCGGCTATAATGCCCCGTGTCGTGAGAGTCCCCTTTTTGTGTATACTTGGTGCCGCATGGGATTTCCCGTAATGCCGCGAAGAGGAAGAGCAGAGGATGCCGAGAGCGGAAGAATTCGGGGGTGGTTCTGCAGTTTCCCGGCAATGTTTGGCAAACCCCCAACTAAAATTGAACGGCACAGACTTTTGTTGGATTAAAGGAGAAACAAAATGGTTAGTCGACGTGAATTTCTCGATACGCTCGCGGTAGGGGCGGCGGGTTTGGCTATCGGTTCCACCGCGAAGAGCTACGGTCAGATACTGGGCTCCAACGATCGCCTCAACTTTGCCATCATGGGCCTGCGTTGGCGCGGCTATGCCCATCTTTCAGCGCTCAAGGCAAATAAGGATACCGCCCGGGTCTCGCATATTTGCGATGTGGACGACAGTATTCGGGCAAAGTTCGCGGGCATCGCCGAACATGAGCTGGGCTATGCTCCCGCGAGTGACAAGGACTTTCGCGACGTTCTCCAGCAGAAGGACGTGGACGCCGTCACCATCGCCACTCCCGACCACTGGCACACCCCTTTGGCGATTGCCGCTCTCCAGGCGGGCAAGCACGTCTATGTTGAAAAACCATGCAGCCACAATCCTGCCGAGGGTGCGATGCTGGTACGGGCTCAGCAGAAATATCAAAAGCACGTGCAGCAGGGCACACAGCAGCGATCGTGCCCGCGCACCATGGAGGCCATCGACAAGATACACAACGGCGTGATCGACAGGCCCTACTTCGCCAAAGCCTGGTACAGCAACACAAGAAAGTCGATCGGGACAGGCAAGCCGGCGCCCGTGCCTGCGCAGCTCGATTGGGATCTATGGCAGGGACCCGCGCCGCGCAGGCCGTATATGGATAACATTCATCCCTATAACTGGCACTGGTTCAAGCACTGGGGCACCGGCGAGGCTCTGAACAACGGCACGCATAGTATCGATCTCTGCCGCTGGGCGCTCTCAGTCGACTATCCAAACCGGGTAACTTCGCTGGGCGGAAGATACCAGTTCAATGACGATTGGCAGTTTTACGACACCCTGGTAACCAGCTTCGATTACGGCGATAAGATGATCTCGTGGGAGGGTAAATCCTGCAACGGCATGAAATACTACGATCACGATGCGGGGCTGGTCGTCATGGGAACCACGGGCTCGGTGTTTATTTATGGCGATGGCGGCTCCGGTTATGAAGTCTATGACCTCAAAGGAAATAAGACGGGCGTGTTCAAGGACGACGACTCAATACCGTTTTATGACAAGTTCGACGGCGACACTCCAACCAATGCCCACTTCGCCAACCTCATCGCGGCAATCAGCAAAGGAGAGAAGCTCCACGCTCCTATCTCCCAGGGCAACATCGTTGTTACCACGCTTCATCTCTCCAACATCTCCTGGGAGCTGAACCGGGCATTGCAGATCGACCCGCAAGACGGAAAGATTCAGGATGACGCGCAAGCGATGAAGATGTGGTCGCGCGAATACGAGAAAGGCTGGGCGCCCCATCTCTGAGATGCCTGTGAGGCTTGCAGGCGGCCTCTGAACGGCCGCCTGCGAGAATTATTGTAGCCTGGGCGTGTTCACACTTGAGCGTTATTTCCAAGGAGTATAGCGAAATGAATCGTCGTCAACTGTTGTACGGAACGGGCATCGGACTGCTGTCTGGCGTTGCCGCGCACGCGGGAGTAAAGGCATCCGAACCGATCGAAGAACAACCGAAGCCTAAAGTGCTCGATCTTCCCGACTATCAGCCCACCAGCATGCTGCACGTGCGCGAGACTCATGTCGAGAAGGCACGCTTCCCCGTTATCGACTTTCATACTCACATCAGTTTTTCCGCCAAGGGGGAAAAAGGCGTGCCCATGGTTGCCGAGCGCAGGTACAGCGCCACTCCCGAAGAACTTCTCCCGGTGATGGATAGCAAGAACATTCGCTCTATGGTCAATCTGACGGGAGGGTACGGCTCCGGCCTGGCTGAAACCGTTAATAAGTACGATAAGCTCTTTCCCGATCGTTTTTACACACTTACTGAGCCGGCTTACTCGCAAATCCTGGAGCCAGACTATCCCCGCAAACAGGCCGAGGCAATCGAGCAGGCGCACCGCGACGGAGCACGCGGGCTCAAGGTTCTCAAGACGCTTGGCCTCTATCTGCGGGATAACATCACCACGGGAGATCTGATCAAGATCGACGATCCGAGATTCGATCCCATGTGGGACGTGTGCGGCCAGTTGAACATGCCCGTGGCGATTCACATCTCCGATCCTTCCGCCTTCTTCACGCCCACCGACCGTTTCAACGAGCGCTATGAAGAGCTGAACAATCATCCTGACTGGTCTTTCTATGGGCGGGATTTTCCCACCAATGCCGAGTTACTGGATGCGAGAAACAGGATGATAGCCCGTCATCCCAACACGCATTACGTTGTGCTGCATGTGGGCAACTTTGCCGAGAATCTGGAGAACGTCTCCCAGGCGATGGACCGGTTCCCGAATATGCACGTCGATCTCGCCGCGCGGATCGGCGAACTGGGCCGGCAACCGCGAACGGCGCGCGCCTTCTTAGAGAAATATCAAGACAGGATTCTGTTCGGGACCGATGCCACGCCACACGTCCACAATTACCCGCAGCAGTTATTCGGCGGCGATCTCTACAGCATCTACTATCGATTCCTGGAGACGGACGATGAGTACTTCGACTATGCTCCCGCGAAAGTTCCGCCGCAGGGTCGTTGGCGCATCTCCGGCATCAACCTTCCGGACGATATTCTCCGCAAGGTTTACAACGGGAATGCCATGCGCGAACTGCATCTGTCAAGCTAGGAAGCGATAATCTGGAAGCTCGTTACCATGCTTCACCGAGGATATTGCCAGTGAAAAAGTTTTTCACTTCATGCCTGTTTCTTCTGACCGGCACAATGCATGCAAGCACTGCCGGCGACAGCACGTTCAGGAGCGCGTATGCGGCCCAGGACGTTGCGCTGGACACGGATACACAGTCAGCCTTCTGGCAAGGGGCGCCCTCGGTCTACGCGGAGATCGACAGTTGGGGCCGCCCTGTTCCCGCGTATCGAACCAGGATAAGTTCACGATGGACAAAAAATTATCTCTATCTCTTGTTCGAGTGTCCCTACGAGGAGCTTTATCTAAAGCCTTCGCCGAATGCAGTGGATGAGACCTATGCGCTATGGAATTGGGATGTAGCTGAACTGTTTATCGGCACCGACTTTCACAACATTCGCCGCTATAAGGAGTTCGAACTTTCGCCGCAGCGGGAGTGGATCGACCTCGATGTCAATCTCGATCTTCCGGATCATACGGTGGGATGGACGTGGAACTCCGGGTTCCAGGTTGCAGCACGCATCGATGCCGAGAATAAAATCTGGTATGGCGCCATGCGAATTCCCTTCAAAGCTCTCGACCGTCACCGTCCGGTTGCCGGCAGAACATTTCGCGCCAACCTGTTTCGCAGCCAGGGACCGCCTCACCATAGGAAAGAGATCGTCTGGAAGGCTCCCATGAGCGATACCTTTCACGTCCCTGAAAAATTCGGGCAACTAATGCTGGTGAAGGATAAGTAGGCACAGACGGATTTGCCGTATCATTGTCGCAACTCCGGGAGGTTCAGATGAACGGTTCGATGCGTGTGCGGCTGGTTTGCGGTATTGCAATTGCGGCGATGTGCGCCGCGGCTACAGGACAGAAATCGCCGGATGCGACGCGCGAGAACGCCCCTCCCGCTGAAGCCTTTCGCGTGTTGCCTCCCGCAGATGCGGCAGGCCCGCAAATCACTCCTTATCTTCTGTACCAAACCCAACTCGCATGGCATCAGGATCAACTTCGCCTTGAGCGCTGGTCGCAGGTAAAGACCGAGGGCGATCTTCTGCGCTTGCGCGCGGAGCTGAAAAAATCGCTGCTGGAGACAATTGGCGGCCTTCCCACGGAGAAGACGGATCTGCACGCGACCATTACCGGCCGAATTGCAGGCAATGGATTTCATATCGAAAAACTCATCTATCAGAGCCTTCCCGGTTTCTATGTTACGGCGCTGGTGTACGTGCCCGAGAATGGCGACAAGGTACATCCCGCCATCCTGGTTCCCGCCGGACACTCGACCAACGGAAAAGATCACTACCAGGCCCTCAGTGAGAGGCTGGCCTTGCGCGGCTATCTGGTCATCAGTTGGGATCCGGTCGGGCAAGGCGAACGAAGCCAGTTCTGGGATGCAAAGGCGAAGAAGAGCCGTTACAACCTGGTCTGCGGCGAGCATGCCGTGATGGGTAACCTGGCCTATCTTGCCGGAGCGAACCTGGCCCGGTGGGAAGTTTGGGACGGCATGCGCGCCGTGGACTATCTGCTCACCCGCCCGGACGTCGACGCGGAGAGGATCAATATCACGGGAACCAGCGGAGGCGGTACCCAGACCGCGTTGCTGGGCGCTCTGGATGAGCGCATCAAGGTTATTATTCCCTCCTGTTACATCACGGCGATGCCCACGCGGGTCGAGAACCGCATCTTCGCCGATTATGACAGCGATCCGGAACAGGACCCCTACGGACTACTATCGAAGGGCGTGGATAACGCGGGCATGTTATTGATGATGTATCCGCGACCGGTGATGGTGGCAACCGCTACTCTCGACTTTTTTACCGTGCAGGGCGCTCACAAGACCTATTCCGAAGTCAGCTCATTCTACAATCGCTTTGGGCACGCAGACCGGATCGCATTCACCGAGAGTTATAACCGGCATAACTATTCTTTGAAAAATCAGGAAGCGGCGTTGAACTTTCTCGATCGCTTCAATCGCATGCCGGTGCGCCATGGCCTTCCCCCGGTGACCGCGTTCAGCAATGTCGACCTCCAGGTGACAAAGAGCGGACAGGTATCGGTCGACTATCCGGATGGTCACACGCTTCTGCACTACATAGCTTCCTATGCCGCCGAAGCTTCGCAGCGCAGCCGGAAGACGCTGGCTGAACTGTACCGCAGCGAGCAGGATCCCGATATCGCCTCCTGGAAAGTCGGCAGCTATGCAGGCTACTCTCCGCTCAGGGAACTGCAATGGGAGGCTGTAGGAAGCAGCACGGCCGGGGCGGTGCATATCGATCGCTACGTGCTTCATCACAGCACCTATCTGGAGATACCTCTTCTCCACTTTTACATTGATGGCGGCCATCCCAAAGGAGCTATTCTTTGGTTCAGCCTTGACGGCAAAGCCTCGCAAAAGGACTGGCCCCAGATAGCTAAGTTATTAAGTGACGGTTACGAAGTATTTTCATTCGACTTTCGCGGCTTGGGCGAAACCCGCATGAACTTTCGCGTCGATTCCTCCGACGATTCATCTCCGGCGCAAGGCAGCTTCGATGCAGCGTACGTCAATCCTCTGGGGAGCGTATTGGCCGATTATGTCTATAACTCATTGCTCACCGGCCGGCCTTATTTTCTTCAAATGATGGACGATCTCAAGATAGCCGAACTCTTCGTTCGCAAGCGGGATGCGCATCTGCCGCCCCAACCCCTGACACTGGCTGCAACCGGTGATGCCTACAGCCTTGCCGTTCGATTCCAGGAAGTCGAGCCGCAAGTGAAAATTCTTGCGCCTGATTCCGCGTCCGTTCTGAATTGGTCCGCGTTGGTATCTCAGGGCCAGGAGCAGTGGCCCATCGCGTTTCTGATGCCGTATGGAGCCACTCTTCGTGCGGAAGCAAAATAGACGCGCCCTGCATGCACGCGCGATCTCTAGCCCTTAAAATAGAGCCATGAGCCACGAAGGCATCCGCTTTGTCCCGCAAGGCCACGCCGCGCGCGAGTCGGAAGCGGAGCGCAAACTGCCCCGCATCGCCGTCACCCCGGAGAAGGTCCGAGTCCTGCTCACCGAGGGCAAGGGCCTGGAAATCGACTGGGCCGACGGCCACAAGAGCGCCTGGACCTTCGCCTGGCTGCGCGAGGCCTGTCCCTGCGCCACCTGCGTCGAGCAGCGCAACCTGGAAGGCCGCAAACCCGGCCAGCCCCAGCCCAAACCCGCCGCCGTGCTGCCCATATACATCCCGCCTGCCAAGCCCGCCAGCGCCCACGCCGTAGGCCGCTACGCTCTCCAGTTTAACTGGCTCGACGGCCACTCCAGCGGCATCTACTCCTGGGAGTATCTGCGCCGCGTCTGCCAGTGCAGGGAATGTACCTTCGCCGCTGAAGAAACCACCGGCACGCCGAACTAAGCTGCCTTCCCTATGGCAGAATTTGGGCGACAGTACAAAAAGGAATTCAAGGGTTATATGAAGCATAAATAAGACAATTTGGTTGACTGATGCACGGCTAACGCAATTGCGTTATGATGTTTGAACCGAAGGGGAAGCGTCAAGGAGGGCGGCGTTATGGCAGAACGGAAACAATTTCTTGGCGTTGCTCAAGCGAATACAGATCTGTTGCGGCTTTTGAGCGAATCGAGCGACCGAACGGTGACCGACGACGAGTTGCGTGAACAGAGGATCAGTTTTGCATTTGGCAACGCTCTGAATTCAAACAAAATAACGAAAGAGAGCGTACGACGCGCATCGCAAAGCGTCCGCCTCATTTCATCGTAATGTGAGCACTGCTAGGGTCTGCTTGCCTTTTATATGAGCGTCAGAAAAAGTGACAACCCGGAACTCTATGTCAAGGTTGAAGAGCAGAATCTCTTGCGGCAGTACGACTTGTTGTTGAATTGTATTGAGATTGGCTTGACGAAGGGCATAGAAGCATTCGACAAGTACACGCTATGGTCTCTGAACGCCGCGGCAGTTGCGAATATCGCCCAATTTGGAGGACGCTACCGGGAGGAGCCGATCTATGTAGGTAATTATTATCCACCTCATTTCAAAGATGTTGGAAATGAAATGGACCGGTTCTTCTCGCTCATACATGAAAATTGGGATGTCCTGGACCACCCCACACTCCTTCCTGCGTATGCGCTCTGGAGGCTCAATTGGATTCACCCCTTTGTGGAGGGCAATGGAAGAACAGCGAGAGCGGCTTGCTACTACCTGATATGCATGAGGCAAGGAAGATTACTGCCCGGTGTAAAAATCGTGCCTGAGCGTATAAAAGAGAATCGAGAACCGTATTACGCGGCGCTTCAGGAAGCAGACCGCCATTGGAACGAAGGTCACTTCAACGTCTCCAATCTGGCAGGCTATCTCGAAGGACTCCTAATGGGTCAGCTCGCCGAAATTGACTGAATCGAATGATTTACGTAGGGTGCTCCATTTCTCGCCTTTGAAATCTGGGATTTCAGTAATCACGGACCGCCATCCCAACCGCCTCTTCCGCAGTTGCAGCCACCCGCAGCAGCGCCCGGTTCTTTGCTTTCAGGAACCCCGCCGCGACCGCCGTATCCAGAAAGGCCAGCAGACCGTCCCAGTAGCCGGCCGTATTGATCAGGATGCAGGGTTTGGCGTGCAGGCCCATCTGTGCCCAGGTCACCGCCTCCAGCAGCTCCTCCAACGTTCCATAGCCGCCCGGCAGCACCAGAAACGCATCCGCCAACTCCTCCATCCGCGCCTTGCGCTGGTACATGGAGGGAACCAACTCGAGCGAAGTCAGCCCAACGTGGGCAATCTCTTTCTCGGCCAGCACATCCGGCAGGACGCCGATCACTTCAGCGCCGCCCTTGAGCGCCGCATCGGCCACAGCGCCCATCAGCCCCACGCAGGCCCCGCCATACACCATCCCCAGCCCGGCCGCGGCAATGGCCTCGCCCAGCGCCCGCGCCTCGACGAGAAATGCTGGATTGTTTCCATTGGCCGATCCGCAGTAAACAGCCACGCGGCGGATGGGTTTAGCTGGCAAGGTCATTGTGATTTCAGGATAACTTGGCCGGCGGCGGACTCTATTGCAACTCCAGATAGGCCGCCGGCGTGAGAATCGCAATCCCCCGGAAGGGATTGAGCGCCAACAGGTCTGCGTCGCCGGTCACAATTGCATCGGCCAGTCCATGCACGGCAACTTCAAGAAACTTGTCGTCTCTGGGATCGCGGCAGGCGCGAATGGGCGTGGGGATTGGAACGAGAGTACAGAGTCGTTCATATTCCTGCACCAACCCCTCGCGAAACACACGGTCTACGTCGCGGTCGAATTTATCCCGCAGCAACACCGCGCGAAATTCCGCAAGCGTCTCATCGGAGGCCAGGAGCCGCGCCTCCATGCGAGCTTTGAGCAGAGTGCGGTGCGGAAGAGAGCCGTTTCGAAGAGCCGCGCTGACCAGAACATTCGTGTCCAGAACCAACCGTCGCAGTTTGGTCATCGCTCAGCGAGAATCTCTTGTAGCTTTTCTTCCGTGAGGCCGTTGGCCTGCGCTTGCGCGGATGCCAGCGCCGCCAAACGGTCGAACTCCCTCCATCGCTCTCTCACCATTTGCTCGTATTCCTCCGCCGACACCAGTACGGCGACATCCCGCTCGTGGCGTTGAATCCGCACCGGCTCGCGTTGCGACTGGTCGAGGATGGCGGCGAAGTTCTGCTTGGCATGAGTTGCTGAAACAGTCGGCATATCAGCAGTATATCTGAAATTGTACATTTTGTACAATTTGGTCAATTTGTACAAAATGTACAATTTTACCCTATTATCTCCGCCAGCTAGCCGCACCCCTGCCTCCAACCCCCGCCCCAACTCTCGTCCCCCCTGAACGGTACACTGGATCAAGGACCCTTCCCGCCTGGACGCGCCTTGCCTCCGCTTATCGACAATCTGAATCCCGAACAACGCGCCGCCGTCGAGGCTACCGAAGGCCCCCTGCTCATCCTCGCCGGAGCCGGCTCGGGCAAAACCCGCGTCATCACCAGCCGTATTGCCTGGCTCATCCGCGAAAAAGGGGTCGCGCCCGACTCCATCCTGGCCGTCACCTTCACCAACAAGGCCGCCAGCGAGATGGCCGAACGCGTCGACCGGCTGCTCGGCCACTCGTCGCTGGCCAAGCCTCTGATCTCCACCTTCCACTCCTTTTGCGTGCGCATCCTGAGGCGCGACATCGAAGACCTCAAGGTTGGCAAGGACGGCCTCACCCGCGCCTTTGCCATCTATGACGAAAACGATCAGCAGGCCCTGGTCAAGCAGGTCATGCGACGGATGGGCCTGGACATCAAGCAGCTCACGCCCCGCGCGGTCCTCAGCCGCATCAGCTGGGCCAAGAACCACATGATCGATCCGCAGGAGTATTACATCGCCTCCAAGGATCCGAACAGCGAGCGCATCGCCCACATCTACCAGAGCTACCGCGCCGAGCTGGCCAAAAGCAACGCCATGGACTTCGACGATCTGCTGCTCGAAGCCGTCCGCCTGCTCAAAGTCTCGAAAGAAGCCCGTGAGCGCTACCAGCGCCGCTACCGTTACCTGCTCGTCGACGAATATCAGGACACCAACCGCCCCCAGTATGAGCTGATGAAGCTGCTGGCCGGCAAGGGAAAAAACGTCTGCGCCGTGGGCGACGAGGACCAGAGCATTTATTCCTGGCGCGGGGCCGACATCCGCAACATCCTCGAGTTCGAAAAGGACTTTCCCAACGCCCGCATCGTGCGGCTGGAGCAGAACTACCGGTCTACTCAAATAATTTTGGAGGCCGCGGGCGCCGTGGTACAAAACAACATCCGCCGCAAGGGCAAGAAGCTGTGGACTGACCGCCAGGGCGGCTCGCTGATCGGCTACTACGAGGCTCCCGACGGCGAAAACGAAGCCCTCTTCATCGCCGACCGCATCCAGACTTTTCTCCGGCAGACGGACTCCTCCGAAGGGGAAAAGCCCGAGCAGGGCCACTGCGCCGTCCTCTACCGCACCAACTCCCAGTCCCGCCTTTTCGAGGAGGCGCTGCGCCGCTACAACATCTCTTACACCATGGTCGGCGGCTTCAGCTTCTACGAGCGCGCGGAGATCAAGGACCTGCTCGCCTACCTCCGCCTCATCCAAAACCCCCACGACTCCATGGCCCTGCAACGGGTCATCAACACCCCGGCCCGCGGCATCGGCAAAACTACGATGGAGACCCTGGAACGGCTGGCTCTCGAAACCGGCACGTCTACCTGGGACGCCATCGCCGCCGCCCTTGCCAATCGCCTCATCCCCAACCGCGCCCTCATGGCCATCGAGTCCTTCCGCCAGCTCATCCTCGACGCCCAGGCCATGATGGACCCCGACTTTGCCGGCAAGCTCTCCGCCGACGTAGCCGCCGGCGCGGAATCCGGGGACACCGGATTCGAGTTCGGCGCAGTTTCAGCCGAATCCACCAGTCCAAAAAGAGAAAGCCGGGTGCCCCAGGTCTCCCACCCCGCAGACCAAGACCTGTCTGCGGGGACCCCGGTCTCGCATTTGAGACCTGGGAATCCAACCCCACCCAACCCCGATTTTGAATCGGACCCGGAAGAAATAGCAAAAGAAATCGCGGCAGTAGAAAAAAGACGCGGAAGCGCATTCCGCGCCCCCGGCGACGCCGCCACCCTCCCCGAGCTGATCCGCTTTCTCATCGACCGCACCGGCTACATCAAGGCTCTGGAGACCGAAGGCTCGCCGGAGTCCTTCAGCCGCATTGAAAACCTGAAGGAACTGGCCAACGCCGCTCACGACGCCGAAGCCCGCGGCGAGACCCTGGCCGAATTCCTCGACCACGCCGCCCTGGCCTCCGATACCGATCAGTTCGATCCCGAAGCCCGCGTCACCCTGATGACCCTGCACGCAGCCAAGGGCCTCGAATTTCCGCTGGTCTTTCTTGCCGGCCTTGAGGAGGGTCTGTTTCCCCACTCGCGCACCATCAACAATCCCGACGAGCTCGAAGAGGAGCGCCGCCTCTGCTACGTCGGCATGACCCGCGCCATGAACGCGCTCATCCTCACCCGCGCGCACTACAGAAGACGGTACGGCAACGACGCCCCGGAGATGAGCATTCCCTCCCGCTTCCTTGAAGAGGTTCCCAGCCAGTTGATCGAGAATCTCGGCGGGCGCAGTCCGGCGTGGTCCACTCCCGGCTACTCCAGCACCTACGGCCGCCGCTCTAGCCACAGCGGCGACTTCGCCGATAAGCACTACAACTACGAAGACGAAAGCCAGGAAGCGCAGCGATTGTCGCCCAGCCAACGATTTAGTCCAAAAGGAAAAAGTGCGGAAGCACCGGGAGCGCCAAAAAGTAAAAGCGCGCAAGCGCCGCCGCCGCAGCCGCAATCCATTGACAACATCGCCCGCTTCTTTGGCGGCAAAGCGGGCCTCGGCAAGCCCGGCTCACTCCCCCGCCGGGCATCGTCCCGCCCGGTGATGGACCTGCCTGAGCCCGGCGGCGCCAAGGGCCTGAAAAAAGGCCAGCGCGTCCGCCACGCCAAGTACGGCGAGGGCACCGTCCTCAAGCGCGAAGGCGACGGCGAAGACGCCAAACTTACTGTCCTCTTCACCCACGGCATGAAAAAACTGATGGAAAAGTTCGCCAATCTGCAGAAGATCTAGGCTTGTTCGCCGCTTGAGTTCCTGTTCCCCGCCGGTCTGCGGCTAGAGCATTTTCACTTTAAGTGTTAACGGAACTTTGGGTGCCCCATCCTTTGTGCGTCTTTTGCACAAAGGGTGGGAGACTCCGGTTATCCATCTCGATCGTAAACAGTCAGACCGAAACCGCTCTAATTACCGGCAACTTCCGTTGTTCCGGCCATGGGTGCGGCTTTCCCATTCAACTCCAACATAAGCATTCTGCTGTCGGAGTAGTATTTCTGTCCGGTCGCGTTCTCCGCGCTGAACAAAGGCTTGGCGCAATTCATGTACTCTTCGCGAGTAAATTGCCGCGTCTGAGCCAGGTTCGTAGCGATGAAATCGCGCTCCGCATCCACATTGGGGTCGATTCTGTGAAAGATGTGAAACGTATGCTTCACAAATTCGATGGAAACGTCATGCGTTGCCGCGCCGGCCCACAGCGGAACGCCATCCACCTCACCGCCCGTTTTCCAGATGCGCAGGTGGTGCCGCTGCGCCACGATCGAATCCGGATCGGGCAGCACGAACGAATAGTCCTGCACCCTGCCAAAGACGTAAAGACTGTACATGGGCAATTTTGTGTAGTGAGTTCGCTGCCACATCAGGCGCCAAACGATGCGAGGTTTGGATTTGTCCGGTTTGATCCAACCGGCCCGCGCAAAGGCCATTTTTAAATCGTCTTCTTTGGCCAAAAACATCAGATTCAGCATGTCGCCCTGGCGTCCTTCACCATCCAGAGCCTGTGGCGGCAGCAACTTGATCGTCTCGCTCAGTTCTGAAACACCTTCCTGCGCCCGGGGCAATTTCTCCGTCACCAGCAAAGAATCGTCCCTGGTGTACGCCGTCACTTCCGCGCCTTTAAGAACCGTTCTATCCCGGCCACGCGACATCAGAAACACCGGGGCGGCCGGCCAATAGACCGCCCCTGCGATAGCCATCTCCATTCCCATTCGCAGGGTGCGCGACTTTCCTTTGTACTCCTTGCGCGCAACCAACCCCATACTCTGGCCGTTCGTGAGCTTCACCGAATCGAGCCTGACAGTCACGTTGCCCCCCATCCCCAGGGGGCGCTTGCCTTTAACCCCGATGACCGAACCTTTAGCCAGCGCTCCTGTCCGGATTACCGTGAACCCTCCGATCACCACGTCTTTGACGACTGAAAATTCAAGACGGTCGCTCTCGTGCGCGCGCGCGGAAGAGATAGTTTCCGCCAACTGAAGTTTCACCAGAGTGCCGCTCTTCATCAGCAGCGTAGGCGAACTGGCGGGAAGCTCCTGACCGATCAGGCCATGGGCGAGAAGAAGGAGAACTATGTATACAGGTGAGGCAAGGATATTCGCGCGGCGCATGGGCACTCCTCTTCACTTGAGGCCGAACCCCCGACACGCGCTGAGTTTTAGCCTGTTCAATTGGACCCCAGCTAAAGAGGTTGAATCTATGCAAAATGACACACTTTTAGGTTTATTCTCCCTCGCCCCCGTCAATGGCCCTCCCCAGCAAAAGAGCGCCGCCAGCCGGGCGCCTCATGGTTCGATTCTGAGACATGGGAGACAATGCACTCTGTAAGCGAGAACTAAATCCATACAATTCACTCCGTCGTTGCCGCTTACGCCCCCAACCTTTTCGCCCGCTCCTCGCCGTCCAGCACCCGGAACACTCCTTCGGCCAGCGCCTGCAACTCATCCTCGCCGGGATAGACCGTGATGGGCGCAATCCACTCCAGATACCCGCTCAGCAGCTTCACCACTCTCTCGGAATACGCCATGCCCCCGGTCAGCAACACCGCATCCACCTTGCCCTGGAGCACCGCCGCCATGGCTCCGGCTTCTTTGGCGGTTTGATAGACCATGGCCTCGAAGACCCGGGCGGCCTGCGCGTCTCCCGCGTCGATCCGGCTCTCCACTTCTTTGAGGTCGCGCGTGCCCAGGTACGCCAATAGACCGCCATCTCCGAAAACCTGGCGCTCGAGCTCGTTCTGCGTGTACTTGCCGCTGAAGCAGACCTCCACCAGTTCTCGCGCCGGCAGCCATCCCGACCGGTCCGGACCAAACGGGCCTTCGCCGATGGTATTGTTGTCGATCATCCGCCCGTCCCGGTGCGCCGAGACGGTGATCCCGCTGCCCATGTGCACCACGATCAGCCGCAGCGCCTCGTAGGGGCGCTTCTGCTCCCGCGCAAACCTCCGGGCCACGGCCTTGGTGTTCAGCGCATGGCCGGCACATAAGCGCTCGACCAGCGGCGAACCGGTAAGGCGCGCGCACTCCTGCCACTCGTCCATGGTTACCGGATCGACAATGTACGCGTTCACCCCGGCCTCCCTGGCGAAGCGGAGCGCCAGCAAGGCTCCCAGGTTCGACGCGTGCTCGCCCCGGCGCGCCAGCCGCAGCTCTTCCACCATCGCCTCATCCACCAGGTAGGTGCCGCTCGCAATCGGCGGCAGCAGCCCGCCCCGCCCGGCCACCGCGGCAAACCGGTTTCCCTGGTACCCGGTGGCGCTGTATCCGGCCTCTTTGAGCGCTTGCTCGATCAGCCCCGCGCGATAGTCCATCCGCGCCAGCATCGGACGCCCGCGGAATCGCGCGATCTCTTCATCCCCATGCCGGATGGTCCGCACCAACTCGGCGCCCTCTCTCAAGTAGACCCCGAACTTGGTGGACGTCGATCCTGGATTGAGAACAAGAACCCTGCTGCTGTCGTTGGTCACAAGGTCACCTCTCAAAGAATACAGGCGACATCGAGTTTACTCTCTCGCCCGCCCTGTCCACATCCCGCCGCAACAGATTCGCCGCATTAGTTCGCACTTGAGCTTGCCGGCCGCCCCGGAATCTCGTTTTGAAACAAGGCAAACGATCTCCATCGACCTGCTTGACAATCCGTGCTACACTATAAGCAATCGTAGAATTCGATCTGAAGTTCTTGCCTGTTTTGGTTACCGCCTACTCGCAACACTTCCACATTGCGTTCGGACGGTAATTCAGTATCAAGGAGCAACACAAATGGAAACAGGCACAGTCAAGTGGTTTAACGATGCCAAGGGTTTTGGATTTTTGAGCCGTGAAAACGGTGAGGATGTTTTTGTCCATCACACCGCCATCCAGTCGAACGGTTTCCGTTCGCTGCAAGAGGGCCAGAAGGTCCAGTTCAACGTGACCAAGGGTCCCAAGGGCTGGCAGGCTGAGAACGTCCAGGTTGTCTAAGGGATAACTCCTGAGCAATCGGTTCGAAATCAAAAAGAAGAGGGACGGCGAATCTGCCGTCCCTCTTCTGCGTTTGGCGTGTGGGCCGGGATGCTCAAGCTGATCCCTGATCCCTGATCCCTGTGAGGCTATGCAGCCGGCTTGAGGCTCTTGACACTCACCTGCGGGATTGCCGGGTGAAGGCTTTCCCTGGGCGTATCGTGGGTGCCCAGGTAGATCAGTACATCGTTGATTGAATCCTCGAAGCGCGCGCCGGTCTTGTGGGTGGCTTTTACCCCTTTGGAGACGAGCTGGCATACTTCAAAACGGTTCATTCCATGCGCGAGCGCACGGTGAATCTGGTTGGAACGCATAACGAAACTCCGGTCAGCAAAGTGCGGGTTGATTGTCGCGTGGGGTGCGTAGCTCGTCTGAAGCGGTGGGACGGCCTGAAGCCGAGCAGTCTGGTCAGATTTCCGGTCTTCTTTCATTGTACGCCGGAAACCGCCGCGGTGCGGCTCTAAAATGCGCTCTCTGCGCGCGGACGCCGCTTTCGCCCCAGCCAATTGCCTGTTAACATAGACCTCAATCCACCCGATTTGCGGGAAACCTGAAGAGATTTGAGCGAAAGAGGAACCACGTGGCCGATACCACCAGGATTGAAGACAAGCTGGAACGCAAGAAGCTGAAACGCGCCGCCCGCAAGAAGGCCGCCCCCAAGGCCAAGCGGACCGGAGCGCGCGGCGAACACAAGAGAAAGGTGAAGAAGATGGCCCGCGGAGTCTCGAAGCGGTAAATGCATCCGCTCCTGACGCTCAACAGGGTTCCGGCCCGGCTCACTCGGCCCGGAACCCGTACAACCCCGCATTGACAGGACCCCACTACCCGCGGGATGAGGACAACTGCCCTGCCCAGCCAACTTGTTGCCCGCAAATCGATCGATAAGCTGATCCGGGACTCGGAGATTCCCGAGTTCTCGCTGAAAAAGACCCTGGGGCCGTGGTCGCTCACCGCGCTCGGCATCGGAGCGGTGATCGGCTCGGGCATCTTCACGGTCATCGGCACGGCCATGGCCGGGCAGCGCTTCGATAAGCCATCGATCGGCGATACGCCGCTGCTGCACTATCTGATGCACCACACGGCGATGGCCGGCCGGCCGGGAGCGGGTCCGGCGCTGGCGCTATCGCTGGTGCTGGTGGCCATCGTCTGCGCCTTCACGGGCCTCTGTTACGCCGAGCTCGCGTCGATGATTCCCATCGCCGGCTCGGCTTATACCTATACCTACGCCACCATGGGCGAACTGACAGCCTGGATCATCGGCTGGGATTTGATTCTCGAATATGCCTTCAGCAACATGAGCGTCAGCGTGGGCTTTGCCGCCCATATCGTTGACCTGCTGGACTGGTTCGGCCTCCATCCACCGCTGATGTGGATCTCACCCGCCTATCTGCCCACCGGCTTGCAGGATCTGGCGGGCAATGACCTTTACAAATCCGGTTGGCATTTCGGCTTCAACTTCCCCGCCTTCCTGGTCGTGATGATCCTCACGGTTATCCTGGTGCGCGGCATCCGCGAGTCGGCCCGAGCCAACAACATCATGGTGCTGGTCAAGATCGCCGCCATCCTGGCTTTCGTCTTTGCCGGCGCCAGCTTTATCAAGCCGCACTACTGGCATCCCTTCATGCCCAACGGCTGGACGGGCCTTCTGACTGGCGGGTCGATCATCTTCTTCACCTATATCGGGTTCGACTCGGTCTCCACGGCCGCCGAAGAGTGCCGAAACCCTCAGCGCGACCTTCCCATCGGAATTCTGGCCACGCTGGTCGCCTGCACAGTTCTCTACGGCTCGGTAGCCATTGTGCTCAGCGGCATCGTGCCCTGGCAGTCGGTCATGGGCGATGCGGCCCCGGTGGTCAACGCCCTCAAGAGGCTCTCCCTGCAGCCCGGCGGCTCTGGCCTCGTTTGGGTGCGGCTCTTTGTCCTGGTTGGCGCTATCCTGGGCATGGTTTCCTCCATCCTTGTCTTCCAGCTTGGCCAGGCGCGCGTCTGGTTCGCCATGTCCCGCGACCGGCTGCTGCCTGCGATATTCGGACGCATTCACGCACAATTCCGCACTCCGGCGGTAGCTACCTGGGTGGCTGGATTCGTCGTCGGCATCCCGGCCGGCCTGCTCGATATCGGCACCGTCTCCAACCTCTCCAATATTGGCACCCTTTTCGCCTTTGTCCTGGTCTCCCTCGGCGTGCTCATCCTGCGCTATCGAGAGCCCGAGCGCTACCGAGGATTCAGGGCTCCGTTAGGCCCGCTCTTCCCGGTGCTCAGCATCGTCTTTTGCATTGTGCTGATGATGGGGCTTGAAGTCATTACCTGGATACGCTTCTTCGCCTGGCTGGTAACCGGCCTGCTGATTTATTACTTCTACAGCCGCCACCGGTCAGAGTTTGCCGGGATGAAGTAATGTATTCAGCGAATATGAACCGTATTTGGCATTTGGAGTTGGTTTTTTAGAATAGTATAACGTTCGGAGTAGGAGAACGGACGGGTACATATGTCATTCGAAAATGAAGCAATCAAAGCGATAATTGAACACTTCAACGCCAAACAGCAGCAAGTTGCAGACGTTCTCGCCGGACCAAGACGCGAGGGGTGGTTCAATGCGGAATCTTTCGTTGCGCTCAACGCGATTTCCACGTGTGACACATTCACCGTTTACGGCGAACAATGCTATTCGAATATTCCCGAGTGCCTCACCAGCCGCCGCATTCCGGACCTTGTTGGTTACGTCTCAGAGAAAAAAGTCGCGTTCCTTATCGAGGCAAAACTTCTATTTAGAAGAGACAATGAAACTAAACGGAGAAAGCTGTTACATCGACTTGTAACTCAACTTCAGGAAGGGAAGCAGCGATGCCCTAAAGTCCCGGTGGTAGGATTGCTTCATCTAGCTTGCCTTTCATCGGATCCGACCAATCACAAAAGGAAGGGCGCAAACCGCAAAGTTGAAGCGGGTGTCCGCATCACTCCTGATCGGTTCTGCAAGAAGATCGCGGGGGAGATTGAAGCGGAACTCAAAGAATTCAATCCGGTTTGGTTGCAATCTCCGAGGATGCTAACGCAGCAGGATACGGGGCAACCCACTTCATTTGCATATCCTTCGGTCCATGTCTGGTTTGGTATCGGAGCGATCGCAATCTAACGAAATTCCATTGATCCATGGGGCATGAATATTGAACCGCCGAGCTGTTGCTCTAAATCTCGAATTTGAGATTTGGGAGACTAGGAACCTCAACCTTCCGTTTCTGGGTATCCCTAAGAGCGTAGTGGGTTTCAGCCTCTCTTCGCCAGCAGGCAATGCGCTCCCCGCGCCGCCAGCGCCTTGTCGAATGTAACCAGTACGCCGCCTGCCGCTTCTGCAACGGCCAGTAACCAGGCATCGGCCCACACCTTTGGGGCGTTCGCCGGGCCAGTCGTATTTGTTCGAAAGAACCTGTCGGTCCGGGAATACTCCGGTGAGAAGACCACGCGCTCGTCCGCAAGCAGACTGTCATAGACACGCCAAGCCTCGTCGAACGAAAGCGGTTTGTCTTTCATGACCGCCGCTGTGGTAAGCAGGCGAAGCAAGCCGAGCTGCGAAAGCCGGCAGAATGCGATCTGGCCACTCGAGGAGTTCCACCAACGGCGAGCGATCACGCTGTGAACGTGCTCGTGAGAAACCAAGGCAAGCCAAACGTTCACATCAGGGAAACTCAATGAGGTCATAGAGCTCTTCATTCGTGAAATCAATGTGGCGTCCAGCCGGTGGAACGAGCGACTCGTCAAGGGTGAGCCGCCGTGCGGGACGGGACAACTCCGGTTCGCCGACTGCCTGTTCGATTCCGGCCAGAATCAGCTTGCGTGCAGAGCAGCCCTTGCGCGCGGCCGCCTCGTGCAGCCTGCGGTGCAGATCCCGCGGAAGGTCGATGGATGTGCGGATGGCTGTTTGTTCCATACGTCATTATGTTCCAATCGACTTAATTAAGTCAATTCGCAAAATGGGTAGCTGCCGGGTACCTGGCGCCTGCCGTGCCCCCATCTGCCGCCGTATGCCCCAACTCCCGCTCATGGGACAAGCGAACCAATCTCTCCGCTAAACTTGAACTGTGACCGAAGTCAAGGATTTCATCCGCCGCCTCCCCAAAGCCGAGTTGCATCTGCACCTGGAAGGAACCATCCTGCCCACCACGCTGGTGGAGCTGAGCGCCCGCCATCCGCCGCGGCGGACGCGCCCGCTCACGCTGCCCGAGGCCGAAGCCCTCTACCGATTCACTGACTTCACCGGTTTCCTGGATGCCTTCAAGGCCGTCTGCCGGCAGCTCATCGGCCCGGACGATTACGAACTGGCCGCCTGGCGCATGATGGAACATCTGGCTGCCCAGGGCGTGGTCCACGCCGAGGTCTATATCGCCGTGGGCGTCATTTATATGGGTCGCAATCATGATCCCGCGGCCTTCGAGCCCATCTTTGCCGGCCTGGAACGGGCCCGCGAACGCGGCCAGCGCGAACTGGGACTCTCGCTCTACTGGATCTTCGACGCCGTGCGCCACTTTACCTTCGAGGAGGCGGAGCGGGTCTTCCTGAAGGCTGCCGAGCTGCGTCCGCGTTACCCCTCGATCGTGGGCATCGGCCTGGGAGGCGACGAGCGGCAGGCCGGCTCCGCGCCCTTTGCCGCTCTCTATGCCGAAGCAGCAAAGGCCGGTCTGCGCCTCACCAACCACGCCGGCGAAACCACCGGCCCCGAGGCCATTTGGGAGGCGCTCGCCATCGGCTCGGAACGCATCGGGCACGCCTTTTCGGCAATCCAAGATTCTGCACTCGTCCAGGAGCTAAAAGTGCGGAGCACCGCACTGGAGCTGAACCCGACCTCGAACGTCCGCACCGGGGTCTGCGCGTCGTTTGCCGGGCACCCGCTGCGCCGCTACTTCGATGCCGGCCTCCTGGTCACGCTCAACTCCGACGACCCGGCCTTCTTCGGCTCCGACGTGGCCAACGAATACCTGCTGGCCCACACGATTCAGGGTTTTTCCCGCCGGGAACTGCGCCAGTTGGCGGCCAACTCCATCCGCGCCAGCTTCCTTCCCGAGTCGGCAAAAACCGCGTGGCTCTCCCGAATCGACTCTACACAGTAAACGAAAGTGGCAGATTCAGCGCTTGCGCGGAGTGCCAGCCGGAACCGAACTGCGCTATCATGGTTGTGTAGGAGGCTGCATCATGTCCACTGAATACGAACCCCTCACGCCCGGCGAAGAGACCCCCACAGAGGGGAAAAGCGAGTCCTGCACCCTGCGGGTCATCACCTGGTTCTCGGTGGGAATGGCCGTGGCTGCCCTCGGCATCTACGTGGGCCACGAACTGCGCAGCCGCTACAAGTTCAAGAATCGCACTCCCTACGACTACTACTCGAACGCCGGCGAACACGAGTTCGGCGTGGGCGTCTAAAGCCGCAGCCCGCAGAGAATAGAAGGCGACCATGGCTACCACAATTGCCGATCTCACCGACCTGCTCAAGGGCATCCCTGCAGGCGCGTGGGTTGCTATCTCTGAACGGCAACGCAAGGCCATAGCCTTCGGAGTGGACGCTCAGGCTGTGCTCAACGAGGCCCAGGCAAAAGGCGAAAAACTCCCGCTGATGGTGCGCGTTCCCGACCAGAACTCGGCGATGTTCCTGTAAGCGAAGATGGCAAAGGCCACATACCCATACGTCTCGATCTCCCTGCCGGTAAACGAAGCTTATCCTCAAGGAACGACAGCGTTTCGCCCGTTAACCTTCGCCACCCTTACCGCGGCGAATGGCGAGTCGATCCGGTGCATGGTACTTCCAGACTCCGGAGCAGATGCTTGTTTATTTCCGCTGAGCCTGGCAATTCTGCTGAAATTGGATGTCCTCAATTTGCCCAAAGCGCTCACGGGCGGAGTTGGCAGCCAGGCAAACGTAACTTACTACGACACAATCACCATCGATCTTGGCGGCGGCATTACATTCTCTGCTTATGTAGGCTTTACTCAAGGCATGGACCCGATCGGATTCGGATTGCTTGGCCAGTCCGGCTTTTTTGAACAGCATAAGGTTGAATTTAACCATCGGCAAAAGATTTTCACCGTCGAATCGGTTTGATCCTGGTTGTGCAATCGAACGCCAAGATAAAGCCAGTAGCCAGAAGCAGCCTCACTTCGTTACCACATCCTGCCGCAGGTGGCTATAGGCGGCCGGGGGCACGTCGTTGAGGGGCAAAGCGGGGCCTTCCCAGAGCAGGCGGGGTGAGCCCTGGCTGGCGGAGTGCAGGCCTTCCAGATGAAAAACGTGTTTGCCGGCGCGCAGGCCCAGCGAGCCGCGGTCGTAGCGCATGGCGTTGCCGGCAGAGTCGCAGACCTGGGCGAAGGGCGGGCCGGTTTTGGCCACTTCGACGCCGTCGATAACCAGGCGCGCGCCGTCGCGGGCCATCAGGTGAAAGGTGTAGCCGCCGTCGGCGGGAATGTCGAGCAGGCCGTCCCAGGCGGCGGCGTAATGGGTAAAGCCCTGGGAGTCGGCCTGGAGACTGGGCGACTCGCCATTGAAGACCGCGCGTTCGGCAGCCAGGTTCGGCAGTTCGGTCCACACTCCGGGGTAGATCTGCCAGGTGAGGCCGGGAACAGTCGGGCCGACGACGTCCGCGGCTGCGTGCCAATGGGCTACGGCCACCACTCCTTGCCCGGCCCAGTCCTGGTGGCCCTTACTGTCCTCGACGTGAAGCAGAACCCTGAAGCGGCCCGAACCATCCAGTTCGGTACCCTCGGCGTCGGGAAAGCGGTGGCTCACGCGCCGGCCGCTGGCTTGGGTTCCATCGCCAAAGAGCCAGGTAGAACGCGCGCCGGGAGAGGTCTGCGCGGTGAAGGTGACGATTTGTCCTGGGGCGAAGACCGGAGGGTTCACCGTAAACGCGGCAACGGGGCTGTGGCTGGGGGTGAAGGTTGGCGGCTGGGCGCCGCCGGAGACCACCAGTGGCAGATCGGCGTCTGCGGCCGCGCGGGTCTGGCCGTACTTCACATTGTCGAAGGTCACGCCGGCCACGTCTCCGATGAGCGTGGAATCGGCCAGAGGCGGCTGGTCGAGGGCCCATATGTTGCGGAAGGTGAAGCCCTGCAGTCCAGGGTACTCCTGCTCCATTTGCACCAGCGAGTACCAGTTGTCGAGAAAGAGATTCTCAAAGGTAAAGCCGGAGTGGATGCCTTTGGCGCCGTCCGCGCCCCAGAAGCCGAGCAGGCCGAAGGTCTGGCCGCAGGCGCCGATGCCGGCGTGGAGAATGTCGGAGTCGCGCAGGGTGAAGTTGCTGGAGTTGTAGATTTTTTGCGGCCAGCCGGCGCGCACAATGTTGGAGATGCTGGTGGAAAGCTCACTGTGCTCGATGAGGATGTTCTCCACGTCGTGGCCGGGGCGGGTGAGCTCCTCGTCGGTGTAGCCGTCCCAGTTGCCCTGCATGGCGAAAACGTCGTCCGAGGCGCGGATAAAGGCGTCGCGGACGATGGTGTCGCCGCCGCCCAGCCAGTCCATGCCGTCCTGGTTGGCGTTGCCGGGATTGCCGCCGATGACGCGCAGGTCATCAAAAACAAATCCGGTGGAATCCTTCATCTGGATGGACCAGGTGCGGGAGCGGACGATGCAGGTGAGGCCGTCGATCTCCACGTTATGAGCTTCCAGCGCGCCGATGCAATGCCAGTCGGGCTTCTGCATCCAGCCCTCGTCGGTGTTGGGGTCCTGGGGGCCGTCGTAGACGATGGTTCCCCGGCCCAGCACTTTTACGTTCTCCACCTTCCACAGGTTCAGGCTGCCGAAAAAGTAGGAGCCCGGCGCCAGGTAGATGGTTTCGCCGCTCTTGGGGTTCAGGCTCTGGTGGTAGACGCCCGGCTGCCAGGCGTGGATCTTGGGGTCGCGCGGCAAAGGCGGGGGTGGCGAGCCGGCAAAGAGAAAAAGCAGGTCGGCGTGGTTGAGGAAGTCGCCGGGCCGCGAGATGGAGAGCTTGGCCGGCGATGCGAGACGGAAGCGGATGGTCTGGCCCCGGCGGGTGGGGCGCAGGCCGAGGCGCCAGGGCTGGATATCGACGCCGTGATCCCAAAAGCCCGGCTCGGCCGCGGTAATGGCTACTTCCACGGGACCGGTTATATCGAAGCTGACGAACTCATAACTCGCCGCCGCATGCGCAACATCCAGGTGCCGGCCGTTCACGGTGATGGTAAAGGCGGTGGAACGCATCTCCGCCGGCACCGGCGCGGGATGAACCTGGGAGGCGGCATGAGCGGCGGCGGAAAGAGCCAGAACGGCCACGAGCAGCGAACGAATACCCAGCAAGAAGCAAGCCCCCGGCAGGAAAATGCAATCGAAACCACTGTAGCACCGGAAGAGAAGGCACATCTAAAATGGGCAAAATTGCCCCCTTGAGCGGTGATGTTGTACCCTTGCAATATCTCTCATATTTGCCTGTATGGAAGGATGTACGTGGAGGAGAATGTCTCACCCCACCCTTTTTCCCGAACAAAAGGTGTTCCATCGCTCTTGCTTTGCGATGAACACGCGGTTTTCGATGGTTCTGGTGGGAATTGAAACAGAGAGGGCGGAAGCATTGGCCGTTGCTGCGGAGTGCGATTTGCGTGCTTGCGAACGGATGATGAGCCGATTCGATGCGGAAAGTCCAGTATCGGATTTAAACCGCCGCGCCACGGAAACTGCGATTCAACCGCCAGAGGGGTTGTGGGAGATCCTTTCACTGTGCCGGGATTATTGGAAGCGAAGCCGAGGAGCGTTCGACATTACGCTTTGGCCTCTAAATCATCTCTGGCGTGAACATTTAGGCCGCGGAGAGGAACCAACCGGGAAGGCCATAGAGCAAGCCCGCCTTCAGACCGGATTCGAGCGCCTCCACCTCGATGAGATCGCTCATACTGTCCGCTTCCAGAGCAAAGGAATGAGTATCGACCTGGGCGGATTCGGCAAGGGCTTTGCAATCGAACGTCTGGACGGCAGCTTACGGGCACAAGGTGTAGAGCAGGCGTTCTTGAGCTTCGGAGAGAGTTCGATCACCGTTCTCGGCTCTCATCCTCACGGTCCGGCATGGCCGGTGGGAATTACCAACATGTTTCAGCCTTCTGACACGGTGCACACGTTTCATTTGCGGAATGCGTCTCTCTCCTCTTCCGGCACAGCGCCTTTCAATCGCATGGGAGGACCACAGGTCTTCGGACAGAACATTGATCCGCGCAACGGCCGTCCCCTGGAAGGGTACCGCACAATTTCGGTTGTAAGCCCGAGCGGTATCGAGGCAGAGGTACTCTCTACCGCTCTGCTCGTAACTCCGGAGCGAGACCGTGCTGCGCTTATCTCCGGATTCTCCACAATCTCGGCGATTGAGATTGTTTACCGTACCAACGCGGGGAAGTTTGTTCCTTGCATCGAGTGGGAATATGGACTCTGATTCTGCATTTGTTTCTTCTTCGGGTGGTTCAGATCGCGCGCATCGGCGCGAGTTTCTCAAGCGCCTCGCTGTTCTAGCCGGTTCTTCCGCACTTCTCGCCGAATTGCCCTGGTGGTCGCCGTTGCGCGCCGCGCCGGTAGGAGACTCGCCGGCGGACCGCGTGCGCATTGGCCTGGTCGGCGTCGGCACGCGTGGAAACCTTCTGATCGCTCAGCTGCTGCGCACCCCGGGGGTTGAGATCGCCGCTTTGTGCGACGACTACGAGCCTCACCTTCAGGCCGGTTTGATGCGGGTCAAAAGGGCGAAGGGCTTTGCCGATTATCGCCAAATGCTCGATATGCCGGGCTTGGACGCCGTCGTGATTGCCACGCCTCTCTATCTCCACTCTCGCATGTGCCTGGATGCATTTTCCGCCGGCAAGCATGTCTACTGCGAGAAGAGTCTCGCTTACACCATTGAGGAGTGCCAAGCAGTTGCCGACGCCTACCGCGGAAGCAAGCAGGTCTTTCTGATCGGTCACCAGCGTTTGTTCAGCCCCCTCATCCTGCGCGCCCTTGAGCTTGTGCGCAACGGGGAGATCGGGCAGATCACTCAAATCCGCGCTTACTGGCACCGCCATGGTAACTGGCGTAACCCGGTACCGGACCCAAGCCTGGAGCGCCGCTTGAATTGGCGGCTCTACCGCGCCTATTCCTGCGGACTCATGACCGAGCTGGCCTCTCATCACATACAGGTGGCCAACTGGTTTCTCGGCGCGCATCCGGTTGCCTGCGCGGGCTATGGAAGCATCAATTACTGGAAGGACGGGCGCGAGTTATACGACAACGTCAACGTAGTGTACCGTTATGCGGACGGCACCCATGTGGTCTACGACTCGCTGACCAGCAACCGGCTCTATGGCGAGGAGATTCAGATCATGGGCCCCAAGGGGACCATCGAGGCTATATCGGGCCGTTTGTACGCCGAGAGCCCGCCGCCCGCGCCCGGCATCGTTCAGCTCATCAACGGGTTGGAGCATGGGTTCTTCAATACGGTTCCCATCGGCGGACCCAGTTGGGTGCCTGACCTGAAAAAAGACACCAAGGGAAGTCTGCTTGTGAATGAGAAGCTCACGGAAGACGGAACAGCCATAGCGCTGGCCGCCTTCGCAAACGCGATCCGCTTGCGCGAACCCATTCCCGGCATGATGGAACAGGCGTGCAGAACCGGAGTAAGCGTCCTGATGGGACAGGCTTCGATGGAACAACAACAGGAGATCGCTTGGCCGGAGGGATTCAGGGTATGAAGGATATTGTCATTTCAGGACGGCAAATCATCCGGGAATTGCAGATTATTGCCGGCTGTATTCTCGCGGCTCTTGTTGTAAACGTCTATTCGATCATCCGCTTCAACACCGAATGGAAAGAACTGATCACGACGCTGAACATCAATCTTGCCCTCGCACTCGTATTTTTCGTTCTTGTAGCGGTGCTTCGGGGGATTGTTTTCTGTTGCAGGCGGGTTTTCCGGAAAAAAGCGGGATAACGGCTCGTCCTAGTCGCGTTCAATTGCGGATAGGGCACACTATGCGATCTTCTGACTCGTACGTTCCGAATTCCCAGTTCTGTGGCAAACAATCGGGCATGTGCAGGCTGCGATTTACTTAATTGATTTGGGCTCGTCACGACTCCGTCAATTTGAAGCATATACGCCAAATGATTCCATTAAAAACCGCTTAGTCCTGTGAAGTTGGCAAGGGTTTACTGATTTCCCTAGGCAATATTGTCAACTGGCGTCAGCACCCCTTATCGCTCAGCCAACGATTTTCAGCTTTCGAGAGATTTGAGAGGAGTGCGAGGCAAAGCCTCAAATGCCTTCGCCCATCGAAACATACTGCCGCAGCCGGTCGAGCTCCACGCGGTAGGCGGCGCGTTCTGCCTCTTCGGCGGCGAAGGGTCCGGCGGGCCGCGGCATGCCGCCGAGCCGCTGTTCCAGCTCCTCCACGCGGGCCGAGAGAGCGATGAGCACGTCCGAGAGCGGGTCCTTTACGTCGTGCGGATCGGTAATCAGCACGCGCTGGCCGTTGCGATAGACGATGTGGGCCGGAACGCCGACGACGGTGGAGTTGGGGGGCACGTCATCGAGCACCACCGAGCCGGCGCCCACGCGCGAGTTCTCGCCGATGGTGATGTTGCCCAGCAGGTTGGCGTTGTTGCCTATGAAGACGCCGTCGCAGACCGTGGGATGGCGCTTGCCGTGGCCCTTGCCGGTTCCTCCCAGGGTTACGCCCTGGTACATGGTCACATCGCTGGCCACGATGGCGGTTTCGCCGATCACCACTCCCGTCGCGTGGTCAATGAACAGGCGCCGGCCCAGCAGCGCTCCGGGGTGAATATCCACGCCGGTGAAGAAGCGCGCCACCTGGGAAAGCAATCGCGCGGGCAGGCGCAGCTTGGCGCGCCACAGGGCGTGCGAGACGCGGTGAATCCAGACGGCCCACAGGCCCGGATAGCAGAGAAAGACCTCCAGCCGCGTGCGCGCGGCCGGGTCGCGCTCCAGCACGGAGTTGATGTCTTCGCGAATGCGGGCAAAGAGGGCCATGGCGGCAAACCGGCAACAGTGCTTCAAAACCGCAAGAATCTTCGGTATTGAAGGGATGGGCTTCAGCCCATCCGTTAAAGAATGGAAACGTCCGCGGCTTTAGCCGCTGAGGGAACGCATATTGTTCAGATTACATTCCCTCAGGGGCTAAAGCCCAGAGCTTCTTTTGCTTATCGGGCGGCACGGCTAAAGCCGTGCCCTTTCAAAGCAACTACACCGCAATTGCTTCGACCGGCAAAGCCAGGGCCTGCTGGCGCAGCGACTCGAACAGGATGCTGGTCAGGTAGCGCTCGCCGAAATCGGGCAGGACCACCACGATCAGCTTGCCGGCGTTTTCAGGCCGCGCTGCCACCTTCAGCGCCGCGGCCAGCGCCGCTCCCGAGCTGATGCCCACAAACAGGCCTTCCTCCAGCGGCAGCCGGCGGGCCATGGCGATGGACTCGTCGTTGGTTACCTGGATCACCTCGTCGATCAGCTTGGTGTCGAGTATGCTGGGCACAAAGCCCGCGCCGAGGCCCTGAATCTTGTGCGGTCCGGGCTTGCCGCCGGAGAGCACCGCGCTGTCTGCGGGCTCGACGGCGATGGCTTTGAACCCCGGCTTGCGCTCCTTGATGTATTTGGCTACGCCGGTGATGGTGCCGCCGGTGCCCACGCCGGAGATGAGAATGTCCACTTTGCCGTCGGTATCGTTCCAGATCTCTGGTCCGGTGGTGGCGTAGTGGATGGCCGGGTTGGCGGGATTGTCGAACTGCTGTACGACATAGCCGTTGGGCGTTTTGGCCAGGATCTCGTTGGCCTTGGCGATGGCGCCCTTCATGCCGTTGGGGCCGGGCGTCAACACGATTTCCGCGCCGAATGCCAGCAGCACCACGCGGCGCTCCAGGCTCATGGTTTCGGGCATGGTGAGGATCAGCTTGTAGCCCTTGGCGGCGGCCACAAAGGCCAGCGCGATGCCGGTGTTGCCGCTGGTCGCCTCGATGAGCACGTTTTTGCCGGGCTTGATTTTGCCGGCCTTCTCGGCGGCATCGATCATCGCCAGGCCGATGCGGTCTTTTACGCTCGAGACCGGGTTCTGGCTTTCCAGCTTGGCTACAACGGTAGCCGGCAGGCCGGCCGCTATGCGATTCAGCCGCACCAGCGGGGTCTTGCCAATGAGTTCAGTTACATCCGCGGCTATGCGCGCCATAATCTTCTCCTTTTTCCGGGATATTCTCCCGGGTACTTCTTTTGAAAGTGTTTGGGGTAGTGGAACTCGAAAAAGCGGGGAATACGCGCGCGGTTACGGCGCACGTCTGCATCGGAGCTGTCACCAGGGCGGTGTTAGCGACATCGATGCATGGAAATAGAGTAGACCCCAAGAGCGGGGTATGGCAAGTGAAACCTGAGAAAAGCGTCGTGCGCGCACTTTACCTCAGCCGGTATTGCGCAGTCCAGCCGAGATGCCGCTGATGGTGGCGGCGATGGCGCGGTTGACTTCCGGAGTGTCTTCGCCCTGACGCTTGCGGCGCAGCATGTCCACCTGGATGAGGTGCATGGGATCGACGTAGGGATTGCGCAGCTTGATGGAGTGCGCCAGCACCTGGTTGGTCTCAAGCAATTCGGTCTGCCGGGTCACGGCCAGCACCGCGCGCACCGTGCGATGGAACTCGGCTTCAAACAGGCCGTAGATGCGCTCGCGGAGCTTCGCGTCCTCAACCAGCGAAGAGTAGAGGCGCGCGGTGGCCAGGTCAACCTTGCCCAGCGCCATCTCCACGTTGCGCAGCAGATCAATGAAGAGCGGAAATTCACGGGCCATGGTTTGCAATAACTCCAGCGCGCCGGATTGAGGCTGATATTGCTCGATGGCGAAGCCCACGCCGAACCATGCGGGAACCATCAGGCGCGACTGCGTCCAGCCGAAGACCCAGGGAATGGCGCGCAGGTCTCCGAGTAGAGTCGATTCGTTGCGCCGCGCCGGCCTTGAGCCGATCTTAGCGTTCTCCAGCTCGCCCACCGGCGTGGACTGTTCAAAATAGGTAACCACGCCGGGATCGTCGAGGATGTGCTTTCTATAGAAACCATATGATAGCTTCGAAAGCTCGTTCAGCGCAGCCTCCCACTCGGGCTTGAGCACGCCGGTGAAGTGGCCCTTGGGGTCGCGGGCGTTGGGCCGCGCCAAAGCGTCGAGCGAGGCGGCGATCATCAATTCCAGGTTGCGCTCGGCCAGCACCTCGTCGGCATATTTGAAGTTGAGCACCTCGCCCTGTTCGGTGATGCGCAACTGGCCGTCAAAGGAGTCCATGGGCTGGGCGAAGATGGCGCGATGCGTGGGTCCGCCGCCACGGCCCACCGTGCCCCCGCGTCCGTGAAAGATGCGCAGCTTGACGCCCGCCTCGCGCGCCGCCACGTGCAGATCGCGATGGGCGCGGAAGATCTCCCAGGTGCTGGTCAGCATGCCGCCGTCTTTGTTGGAGTCGGAGTAGCCCAGCATCACCTCCTGCCAGTTGTCCCAGGTGGCCATCAGCTTGCGATAGTCGGGCCGGCTCCAGAGTTCGCGGCAGACGGCCGGAGCCCGGCGCAGGTCTCCAATGGATTCAAAGAGCGGCACCGGCATCAGGCCCGGATCACGTCCCGAGCCCTCCACCTGCACGCCGCCCAGCCGCGCCAACCGCACTACGGCCAGCACATCGTCCACTGATGCGGCGCCGCTGATGACGTACTGGCGAATGGTCTCGGGCGAGCAGCCGTTCTTGATCTCGGCCACCACGCGGAAGGTTTCGAGCACGCTAGCCGTCTCCTCGGAGAGGCCGCCGTAGAGCGCCGGCGCGCTGGAGCCGGCAATGGCCTCCTGCAAGGCCGCCGCATGGACCCGCGCGTGCTGGCGGATATCGAGCGTGTGCAGATGCAGGCCGAAGGTGCGCACCTGAAGAATCAGCGGATCGACCAGCGTGCGCGCGATGCGCAGCCCGCGATTGGCGGCCAGCGAGGCGCGCAGCGTCTCCAGGTCGGCAATGAACTCCTCCACCGAGCAGTAGGCGGGCAGCACCTGGGCCAGCTTGTCCTGTCCCTGGGCCAGCGTGTAGGAAGGATTCGGCAGCGCGCCGGCGTGGCCGGGATGCTCCATAAATTCCAGTGTCCGCTGCACGCGCGCCTTCAGGCAGATGACAAAACGGCGATAGTACTCGAACTCGTACTGCGCGCCGAAGACCTGCGCCTCCGGCGTATGCACCTGCGCCACGTAGGCTTTCAGCCGCGCCAGCAGCTTCTCGCTCACCGCCGTCTGCTGGGCGCTGGTGGTCAGCAGGTTGGTGATCTCGTCCAGCCGCCGACGGTAGTAGAGCAGCAGGTGCCCGCGCGCCAGTTGAATGGCGTCGCGCGTCACCTGCGGCGTGACAAAGGGATTGCCGTCGCGGTCGCCGCCGATCCAGGAGCCGAAGCAGAGCACCTGCGGCAGCTCGTGAGGCTCAATCTCCAACGAGTAGGCCGCGCGCAGCGCCTCGGAGATCTCGCGGTAAAGGCTGGGCAGCGTGTCAAAAATCGAGACGTCGTAGTAGTCCAGCCCCATCTTGATCTCGTCGTAAACGCTGGGCCGGCGCGAGCGCACCTCGTCGGTCTGCCACAGTCCGGTGATCTCCGCCATCACCAGTTGCTCCAGCCGCGCCATATCCTGCTCGGGCACGGGGATGCGATCCAGGCTGGCGAGAAACTCGCCGATGCGGCGCCGCTTGAACATTACCGTCCGGCGCGCCGCCTCGGTCGGGTGCGCGGTAAAGACCGGCACAACCAGCACGCGCCTGAGCCAGTCCAGAGCCTCCTCCGCGCTGATGCCCACGCGTCGCATCTCGCTCAGCGTTCCGGCCAGCGACCCGCGCTGCCGCACGGCCTGTCCGCTCAGTTGCAGTGCGATGCGCCGCCGCTTGCGATGGTTGGTCTCTGCAAGATTGATCAACTCGAAGTAGAAGGCGAAGGCGCGGGTGAGCAGAATGGCTTGCTCCACCGGCAGCCGGTGCACCAGCTCCAGCGAGCCGATGGCCAGCCGCGTAGCCTCTTCCTCGTCGCCGCGAGCCTCCGCGTCGCGCCGCCGGATGGTCCCCTGCCGTAGCGCTTCCACCTGGGCAAACAGCTCATCGCCGGCCTGCTCGCGCAGCACGTCGCCCAGCAAGGTCCCCAGCGAACGCACATCGCGCCGCAGCGGAGCCTCCTTCAGCTCGCCGGTTTGCGCCTCCAGCTCCGCCAGCCGCTCGGTCCAGCTCTCGGGATTCCACAAAAGAGCCATCTTATTTTGATTATGCACGAAGGGCAGGAAAGTAACGCTGTAAACTCTGTTCAAAGACATGAGAATTCAAGGCGAGCAACGCATGGATCTTTGGACGAAAGCTCTCGACTGGCAGGACTACGAAACATACATCTTCGGAACATTGCAAAGGTTATTGCCTGGGGCACACATCCAGCAAAACGTGACAATGAGGGGCATCATCTCCGGACGGTCCAGACAGATCGACGTCCTGGTGGAACGGGATTATGCTGGCGTCATCCTGAGTATCGTGGTCGATTGCAAATGCTACAAGAGGAAGGTGAATATAAAAGACGTCGAGGCCTTTCTGGGAATGCTAGAGGATCTCGGAATTAGGAAGGGTGCCCTCGTCACAACCAAGGGTTACTCGAAGTCGGCATATGAGCGCGCACAAAACGGATCACGCCAAACTGAATTGAGGATCATAACTCCCGAGAGACTATCCGAATTCCAACACATGGGCGATGCGTACCTGTGGGTCGAGCCCGTCGGTGCAATTGTGAGCCCGCCGCAGGGATGGGTCGCTGACAACGAGGATACACGGCCAGAAAAGATGCAGTTTGTCATGTACCCCCTCGGCCATACTCGGGACTCCGCCTTGCGCCGAGGACCCTTCATCTACGGAAACATAATCCTAAAACGAGAGTCCAAGCCGTCAATCGAGTCCATCGCCGAGAGCCATGAACTTGAGGCCATCGAAACCCACCCGGACGCAACATTCAAACGGCTGGAGCCTCCGCGTTTCTCTGCAGGCGCGAACGCAAAGCCCGCGCAGACGATACTCCGCGAAGGAGGCCAACACCCAGGCGACGAGTGGCCAGAATTCAGTCTTTACATCGACCATCCTAAAGGCGTGCTACTGCTTGTGCTGCACTGCCATCGTTTGGATGTTAAGAAGTATCTACAGCTGCTCATCTGGGCTGGGGAGAAGGCGATTCTAACGAATGCTGTTGACAAGAGACTGAGAAGAAGCCGCGAAGTGAACGGGAGAATTGCCGTCTACTGGAACAGAGCTAAGTACGTGGAGATCTATGTTCGCTCATCTTCTTCTGATCCATGGGAGGTTGGCGAGTGCTACATAGAAATTACACAACCGATTCGTCCCTTAGTAAGACAGCCAAGGGAAACAGGGGAACCAGGGAAGCCCGTACTGATTCATGAATGCGATTTTCAAACTTTGAAATTCCCTGTGAAGCAAGATTGGCGTATCGAGATCACGGGCGAAGGTTGGGTAATTCCTCTTTGGCCCACAGAACAAGTTGGTCCGAATCCTAAAGTCCTTCTGCGCATTCAGGGAGCGGATGAGCCAGTTGAGGTAATTGATCCAGCAGGCCTTCAGTTTTTCACATCCACGACGCGGCCCTTCTCTCCGGATGAATGGCCTGCAATCCCAGGGGTTGATGGCTAGACGTGGATTTACCTTCTTTTTGCTATAATATAGCAAGAAGTAGTAAGGAATACTCCAGCCGGGAGCGGAGACGCCGTCATGCCGGATGTTCAAAAAGTCAGTATCGCCTTGACCGGGGAGCAGCTTGCCGCTCTCAAGGCAGCGGTCGAAACGGGAGAATATGCCACTTCAAGCGAGATCGTGCGCGAGGCGATCCGGGACTGGCAATTCAAGCGCGAGTCGCGGCTTCATGACTTGAAACGCTTACGCCAACTCTGGGATCAAGGCAAGGAGAGCGGAACAGCTACGCCGGTGGATTTCAACCATACGCGGCGAGAGGCGCGATCGCGGCTTGCAGTTGCCGCCAAGAATCAATCCCGTGCCAGCTGATCTTTTCTGGACTCCGCAGGCTCGGGAGGATTTGATCGAGATTTATATCTATATCGGTCTCGACAATCCATCCGCCGCCGAACGTATCTTCGATGCCGTGCGGGCAAAGGCCGAATCGCTGATCAATTATCCCCGGCTTGGAGTGCGGCGGCCTGAAATTCGTCCGTCGTCGCGCATACTCGTTGAAGGGCCATACCTGATTCTTTATGAGACACATCCGGATAGCGATCAGGGCGCCATCGACGAAGTCGAAATCGTCAGAATTGTAGATGGCCGGCGCAACCTGAAGAATCTATTCTGAGCAGGCTACCTATTTGCCGGGTGCCCCAGGTCTTAATTTCGTTCTGATTTTGTTCAATTGTTGCAGCCTTCGGGCAACATGCAGATGATCTTATCCATCACGTAATCTCCGAGATGAGGTCCATTGGGGTAATGGACAATGTAGCCACCATTGATCTGCTGGCCGTCCACCGCAACAGTGCCGGTAATCGAGATACTCCAGGTGGCGCAGGTGACGCTCATATCGAGTTGCCTGTCTGTGTCATTGGATTTGTGCCCTGTGACGGCGCACTTCTCGCCGTCGTCAGAGATGAAGGTCCCGCTGAGAGTGGTCATCTTGCCGGCGCTGTTGCTTTCAGTCAGGTTAATGGTGTTCGGTTTGGCGACGGGCTTGCCGCCGGCCAGCCACGTTATCCTCCACTTGCCCGCAAGATTGGTTGCCTGCGCGTGGGAAAAACCGGGCAGGGTGAACGCGAGCAGCATAAGTACGACAAAACCTCGTGTGAATGCCTTCATGATTCCTCCTCTGCAAGATTGATCTCCACCATCGGCATGCAGTTGCCGATCAGAGTTGCTATCAACCAAATACTTGCCAGCCTGTTGGATGCCGAGTTTCTGAGCTTCGGGGAACTTTGTTTTTTGGGGGAACGGTGACGCTCGATCATGAGGATAGTGGCCCAACGCGGCAGGTGGCAATTGGAAACTTCAGTAAATCATGAGAGCGCGGACTGCCCATCCAACTGCATCATCAGCTCTTCCCACTCGGCTGTGAGCGCGGCTAGTTGGTTGCGCAGGTCTTCAGCCAGTGCGGTGAGCCGCTGGGTTTCGGCGGCTGAGACGAAGACGCCCAGCTGCTCCTCGGTGTGGCGGATGGCGGCTTCGATACGCGGGATCTCTTCTTCCAGAAAGGCGCAGCGCTCCTCCATCTGTTTCTGCCTGATGGGGTTCAGGCGGCGGGGACGGTCCTTGGCGGTATCGATTGGGGATGGGGCCTCCAACTTCTCCGCGGAGGGCGCGGAAGGAACGAGGCTGCCGGCTTCCCACCCTTTCGCCGAAGTGCGGCGAAAGGATGGGGCACCCGTCTGCTGCGCGGGTTCCGGCGCTGTGGCTACCGCGGATTGCGCTTCCTTCCAGCGCAGATAGTCCTCGTAGTTGCCCTCGTGGCTGGTGACCGTCCCGTTTTCCACTTCAAGCACGCGCGTGGCCAGCCGGTCGATGAAATAACGATCATGAGATACGAAGATCACCGTTCCCGAGAAGACCGCCAGCGCCTCCAGCAGCACATCCTTGGCGCGCATATCCAGGTGGTTGGTGGGCTCGTCGAGGAGCAGAAAGTTTGACGGCGAAACCAGAATGCGCGCCAGCGCGTAGCGGTTGCGCTCGCCGCCCGAGAGCACGCCGAGCGGCTTGAAGACGTCGTCGCCGCTGAAGAGAAAGCAGCCCAGCAGCGACCGCAGCGCAACCTCGGGAACCTTGACCGCGGCGGCGCTGATGTCGTCGATCATGCGCGTCTCGCCGTCGAGCACCTTGTACTGGTCCTGCGCGAAGTACTCGCTGACCACGTTGTGGCCCAGCTTCACCTGGCCCGCCGTGGGCGGTTCTTCACCGGTGAGCAGGCGGATAAGCGTGGATTTGCCCGCGCCGTTCACGCCCACCAGCGCCACGCGGTCGCCGCGCGAGAGGTTGAACCTGACCCGGCTGAGCACTTGCTTGGCGCCGTAACTCTTTGAGAGCCCATCGGCCTCCGCAACCATCCGACCCGAGGGCGGCGGCTGGGGAAACTTGAAGTGAATCACCGGCTCTTCTTCGGGAATCTCGATGCGCTCGATCTTTTCGAGTTCCTTGATGCGGCTTTGCACCTGTTTCGCTTTGCTGGCCTTATAGCGGAAGCGGTTGATGAAGGCTTCAAGGTGCTCGATCTGCAAGCGCTGGTTGCGGTATGCCGCCTTAAGCTGCGTGCGCCGCTCGTCTTTCTGACTTAGATACTTTGTATAGTTACCCTGATAGATAGTCAGCCGCTTATTCCAAATCTCCACGGTGCGGTCGATAGTTACATCGAGAAAGTAGCGATCGTGGGAGATAAGAATGTAACCGAAGGGATAAGTGCGGAGATAGTCTTCGAGCCAGTTACGGGTTTCAAGGTCCAGGTGGTTGGTGGGCTCGTCGAGCAGCAGAAGATTCGGCTTGGCCAGCAGCAGCCTGGCCAGCGCGATGCGCATCTGCCAGCCGCCGCTGAACTCGTCGGTCTGGCGCGACCAATCCTCCTTGCCAAATCCCAATCCGGTCAACACGCCGCCGACCTGCGCGTCCAGAGCGTAGCCGTCGAGCGCGTGAAAGCGTTCCTGGAGCATCGAGTAACGCTCCGCCGCGGACTCGTACTCCGGGCTGGCGTGGTCGAGTTCGGCCAGTTGCCCGCCCAGCCGCACGATCTCCCGCTCCATCTCGCGCAGTTCGTCAAAGACCGCGAGGCATTCGTCAAAGACCGACCTGCCGGCGAGATGCAACCCCTCCTGGGGCAGGTAGCCGATGCTGATGCCGCGCATCTGCTGCAAGCTGCCGTAGTCCAGCGTCTCCAGGCCGGCCAGCACCTTCATCAGTGTGGATTTTCCGGCTCCGTTGGCGCCCACCAGCGCGGTCTTCTCCTTGTTTCGGATGAGCCAATTGGCTTCCATAAACAAGACCCGCGGCCCAAACCGCTTGCCGGCATTTTTGAGGGAAATCATCTGCCTCTATTTTCGCAGAGAGGCGCACGGGGCTGAACGCAACGCCGGCCGGCGGCATCCGCCGCACGCCGATGGCGCAGGCCCGGAACGAATCGATCCGCGTCGAGCGGTCTGGCGCTCTGGTGCGTCTGGCATCCAGGACGGCGCTGCCAGCGAGCCGCCGGCCGGGTGCGTAAGTGCGGGAGCGCCTGATACACTTCCGTCAAGAACCATCCCGGGGTATATCCCGGAGTACATCTAAATCTCGGAGTAAGGCCACACCATGAAACACATTTTTCTGACTCTTTTGATGGCGGCAAGCGCGGCTGCCGCAAGCTCACAAACCCCGGCCCATCTGGCCACCAACGCGGCCAGCGCCGCCAAACCGGCCGCCTCTGCAACAAACCAGGATTGCTCGATAGCATCGGCGGGCATCGTACTGCCCCCCGGAATACCTCATGTTCAGGGCAACGTGCAGTCTGTCCTCGCCCTTCGCTACCAGGATTTCGTGATCGGTACCGGCGCCGAGGCCGAGCCGAACAAGCTCTACAAGGTCCAATACACCTACTGGCTGGCCGCCGACGGGCACAAGATCGACTCCACCTACGACCACGGGGGTCCTCCGGTCAAGGACAAGGACGGCAAGATCCTGCTGGACGCCAATGGTAAAGCCATGCCAGGCCCTCCGATGACCGTCAACTTTATCCAGGGCCGCCACCAAATGATTTTCGGTTTTGACCAGGGCTTTGCCGGCATGAAGGTCGGCGGCAAGCGCCGCCTGTATATCCCCTGGCAACTGGCCTGGGGCCCGATGGGCCACCCTCCCGCGATTCCTCCCATGTCCGACATGATTTACGATGTCGAGCTGGTGGATGTAGTAGAGCCCCCCGCACCACCCTTGCCGCCTGCTGGAAGAGGCGGTATCAACGACCTCCGCGGGCATCGGCTAACCGGCGAGTCAGCACCGGCGTCCGGAACGCCTGCTCCAGCGCCAGCGCCTGCTCCAGCGCCAGCGCCAGCCGCGGCGCCAACGCCGTCTGCCCCGGCGTCACCGGCTGCTCCAGCCTCTCCGGCGCAACCGAAGTAGAGCCGCGTTGCTCATCACTGAATGCGGCCACGCCGGCGGGAAACTCCGGCGTGGCCGCATTCGTTTAGCGGGATTACGCCTTGCGGCTGTGTCACACTGAGAAAGCAACCGGCGTACGGCGTTCGAAGGAAAGCGGGAAGTTGCCCATAAGTGGCATCTTGCTTCGATACTGCACAGAAGGGCCTGTAGCTCAACGGTTAGAGCAGGGGACTCATAATCCCTTGGTTCGGGGTTCGAATCCCTGCGGGCCCACCAACCTGGCAGTTCATCAAGAAGGATTGATGCCAGTCGCCGGGGCCCCGGCCTGCCGGCAAGCGTTCGCTCGGCTTCCGTGGCCGCGCATTCCACCCTCTCTGGAAGATGCTGGAAGGAAAGATCATGCGCGCTTTGGTTTATACCGCTCCGCGCCAGGTGACGCTCAAGGAACTCCCTCGTCCTCGTCCGGCTGCCGGAGAAAGCGAGATTGCCGTAACCGCCGCGGGCATCTGCGGCTCGGATCTCTCGGGATTTCTGGGGCGCAGCCGTCACCGCATTCCGCCGCTGGTGCTGGGGCACGAACTGGTGGGGCGCAGGCCGGACGGGCGGCGCGTGGTGGCCAATCCACTCATCGGTTGCGGGCACTGCACGGTCTGCCTGAACGGAGCGCAGAATCTGTGTTCGAGTTTTCGCCTGCTGGGCATGGACCGGACCTCCGGCTGCCACGCGGAGTTTGTCGTCCTTCCCGAGTCGCAGGTGTACGAGATTCCCGATCATCTGACCGACGCGCGGGCAGTGCTCACCGAGCCTTTGGCCAACATCGTTCATCTCTTCCGGATCGCGGCGCCGCAGCCGTTTTTCCGCATGGGAATCGTGGGCGGAGGAACCATGGGTTCGCTGGCGCTGCTGACGGCCAGGCGGATGGGGGCACGCGAGATATTGGTGGAGGACGTGAGCGACGCGCGGCTGGAGACGGTGCGCGCAATGGGAGCCACGCTGGCGGTGAACGCCGGCACGGAGGAAGGCCGCGCGGAAGGAAGCCGGTTTGCCGGCCACGGGCTGGACCTGGCGCTCGATGCCTGCGGCACAAGCGCGGCGCGGCAGGCGGCCTTCGATCTTTGCCGGCCGGGGGGACTGGTGGTGCTGCTGGGCATGGGGCATCCGCGCAGCGAGATCGACTTTGTGACCAGCATCCGCAAGGAGCACCGCGTGGCGATGTCGTTTGCTTACACGCCGGCGGATTTTGAACGCGCGCTGAAATTGCTGGCGGATGGTGAGATCGACCTGAGCCCGTGGACCGTCGAGATGCCGCTCGAAGAGGGCCAGAAGGCCTTCGAGCGGATGACCACCGCGCCCGGCGCCACGCTCAGGATGGTGCTGCGGGTGAGCTGAAAGGCTGCAAGCGCCGCAATGATCCTATGCGGCGAGATCGCATCTCGCGATACGAATCCAACGCATCAGCCCGTTTTGCGAGAAGGCTCACGCCCGCCGCTGTATTTGACCTCAACCAATGTGCAGTCGTCCTGCGCCTCATTATTCGCCTGGAATTTTCCCACATCATCGAGGATGCCGTTCAGATCCTTTTTAATAGCCATCTCGCTCAATCTTGCGTCGCCAAAGGGTTCACCGGCGCTGTTCTCGGCCTCGACCAATCCATCCGTCGCCAGCAGAATCCTTTCTCCCGGCTTCATCGTATATTTCGCGGAGGTATAACTCGCGCCGGGAAGCAGCCCGACAATCAGGTTGCTTTCTTCCAATCGTTTCACCCCGGAGTCCTGGATGAGCAGCGGCTGAATGTGGCCGCAGTTCATGTATTCAACGCGTCCGTCGGGGAAGAGCTTGAGCATCACCATGGTCGCGTACTTGCCCACATTGCGGGTGCAAAGAAACTGATTCAACAGCGCCGCGATATCCGGCAGGCTTTGCCCGGAGAGCATCTGCGCGTGGATGATGCCCTGCATGATGGCGGCCACGATGGCGGCCGGAACGCCCTTGCCCGAAACATCCGCGATGGCCACGCACACACAGTCGTCAAGCGCCACCGCGTCGAAGAAATCGCCGCCGATTTCGTAACAGGAAATGCTTTTGGCCTGCAGCAGGGCGTATGGAATCACCGGCAGGGTGATGGACATGAGGCCGTTGTGAATCTTCGCGGCAATGGCGAGTTCCTCGCGCGTCCTGCGCGATTTGTATTCCGCCTCGGCGAGCAGGGCGTTTTGCAGCAGCGCGGCGGCTTCAGTGGCGATGGTGTCCAGCAACTGCTGATCGACTTCGCTCAATTTTCCCGCGCCGATCTGGCTATCGAGATAGAGCAGCCCCAGCAGTTCGGCATTCTGGTTTTTAGCATCGCGCTTGCGCAGTGGAATGCAATAGATGCTGCGAATCTTATTCACCATCACGCTCGCCCAGGCCGAGGCGCTGTCGTCCGCCATGGTGTCGCTGATGGAGAACTTTGCGTCGCTCTCGATCGCCTTCTGGATGGCCCGGTGCGAGATCGTCGAGTCCTCTTCAACGAACAGGCCTTCGGAATTCAGCCCCCGCGCAAGCTTCATCTTGCCGCCTTCACTCAGGAAGACGAACCCGCGCTCCACGCTGGTGAGCTGCAGCGTCAACTGCAGCAGGGTGGTGAGGATATCCTCGATCGCTCCGCCGGCGTTCAACTGCCGCGCGGCGCTCAGCAGCCAGTTCAACTGCTCCATTTCGCGAGCTGCCGGCGGGCGTTTCTCGCCGGGAAGCGGAAATTCGGTGATCGAGGAAAGCAGGCTGGTGACCATGCTGCTTGGCACGGCCTTCCGTTCTCCCCCCGCATCGAATTGGAAGTGCAGGCGCGGCGCCTCCAGCGACCCCAGTTGCAGCGCATCGCCCGACTTCAGGGCAGCTTTCAGAACGCGCTCGCCATTGAGGAACGTACCGTGGCTGCTGTCCCGGTCCATGACCGTATAGGTCGAATCTTCCCTGACGATGACCGCATGCTGGCGCGAGACAAATGGATCCAGCAAAATGATGTTTTGACCGGGCGAACGGCCAATCGATGTAGCGGCTGATTCGAGTTTGACGGTGTGCTGCCCGTCGGTGTCGGTATAACTAAGCGTGGGGAAGTCCATATTACTCCTTACCGTCTTGCTGAGCGATTATTGCATCCGGCCATTCCGTTCTTTTGCGCTCCGCCGGGATTTCCTTCTTGCCGACCCGGCTACTAGACAATTTACCTCCAGACGCCACAGCCGTGCCCGTTTTTTTATCCGTTTCCATCCCCAGCACCTGTGCAGACGGGATAGGGCTGTCTCCGGGGCGCAACAAAACCGGGAATTGCGGGCTTTCATCCGATTCTCAGCTTGCCCAGTTTATACGCGATCACGCTTCGGCCTCCAGCCCCGGCCCGCACTCCACACCATCGCCGGCAGATATCCGGTTTTTTAGTTGCGCACGGCCAAGTTGGGCTGACACAATGCTGTTACCCCAGTACGCCTGTATGACCCTCTGAATCAAAACAAGGCAAGCGAATGAAAATCTGCCCGCAGTGTGAGTCCGGATACCACGACAGCCACACCACCTGCCCCACCCACGGCGGCCTGCTCAGCGAGATTCGCGACCTGAAGCCGGGTATGCTGATCCGCGATACCTACAGGATCAAAAGCAAGCTCGGCAAGGGCGGAATGGGCTCCGTTTACCTGGCCCAGCAAACCATCATGGACGAACCCCGCGCGCTCAAATTCCTCTCCCAGGAGTTGAGCGAAGACGAGGCCTTTACCAGCCGGTTTCTGCGCGAGGTGCGCACCCTCCGCCAAGTGCGCAACAGGAATGTCGTCGACTGCGGCGACCCCGAACGCGCCGAGGATGGGTCCCTCTTCTTCTCCATGGAGTTCGTCGATGGGCCAAATCTGCGCGACTATCTGAAAACCGCTGCCCGGCCCTTCGATGTGCGCCTGGCCCTGGCCATCACCCGCGGCATCGCCGAGGGACTGGGAGCAGCCCACAGCAAGGGGATGGTCCATCGCGACATCAAGCCGGAAAACATTCTCATGGCCAGGGATGGCCAGGAGTGGGTTCCCAAAATTGCCGACTTCGGCATTGTCGCCACCAAGGAGACCAGCCAGCAAACCAGGACCGGCAGCGCCCTGCTCACCATGGCCTATGCCGCCCCCGAGCAGTGGACCGGAACCCGCGCCGCCGATCTCGATGGCCGCACCGATCTCTATGCCCTGGGCCGCGTGGTCAGCATCAGCTACAACGACGGAACGCCCACAAAGACCTTTGCCTATGACGCGAGCGCGGGCGCGAACTTTACTGACCTGACTCAGGCCAATTTGAAAGGCCGTCTCTCTCTCGCCACAATATCGGGAGTAGCGGGCACCGCCTACAGCTACGATCCTATGGGCAGGACCAGCTACCTGGACGAATGCCTGCCCTCCGGGCCGTGCGGCACGACAGCCTACAACCGGCAGCTCCACTACACCTACGATCTGGCCGGAAATATGCTCACCTCGACCGACGGAACCAACGTGCAAACCACTTACACACTGTCGCCCGCCAATGAGATTCAATCGCTGACCAGCACTCTCAGTAATTCCACCGATCCGGCCAACATCCTCGCCAGCGCGCAATACAGCCCCAACGGACCGGTGGGCTACAATATCGGCAACGGGCTCTCCGGCGCCTACTCCTATGACGCGCTGGGGCGCATGAACGGCGGATCGGTGCTCTCCGGCAGTTCGAACGTTTACTCCTTCACCAGCGGATGGAAGGGATCGCAGTTGCAAAACTCGTCGGATTCGGTTCTCGGCCAGAGTTCCACCTACGGCTACGACGAATTCAACCGGCTCGCCTCGCGCACAGTCAATTCGGGCACAGGACCGAACTTCGCCTGGAAATATGACCGCTGGGGCAACCGCTGGTCGCAGAGCATAACAGGGGGGACTGGGAGCGGAACGACCTTCTCGGCGAACTTCACGTCCAACAACCAGATCACTCCAGGCGCATCTTGCCCCATATCGACAGAATACTGCTACGACGCCGCAGGCAATATGACCAGCGACACCTTTCACTCCTACACCTACGATGCGGAGGGTAACATCACCGAGGTGGATGGCGGCCAGACGGCGACTTATGTTTATAATGCCTTGAACCAGCGGGTGCGGGCTATGGTGGGAAGCACGGCCACGGAGTACGTCTTCAACGCGGCCGGGCAGCGCGTCTCGGAGTGGAACGGGAGCACGCGCGCCCAACTCAAGGGCAAGTACTACTGGGGGGGCACGCCGGTGGCCTACTACACCACCGCCGCCAGCAGCGCCGGCGCCGCCACGCACTTCGAGCATCAGGATTGGCTGGGCACGGAGCGGATGCGCACCGCGTATAATGCCAACGGGAGCCCGACCTATACCGTGGAAGCGACCTTCACATCCCAGCCCTGGGGCGACGACCAAGGGACGGCCGGCGCGGACACGGACGCCAACCACTACGCCCAGCTCGATCACGACTCGGAGAGCGACACCGACCACGCCCAGTTCCGGCAGTACTCCAACAGGCAGGGCCGCTGGCTCTCTCCCGACCCCTATAGCGGCAGTTACGATTTCTCCAACCCGCAGAGCATGAACCGCTACGTCTACGTGCTGAACAACCCGCTTTCCATGGTGGATCCGGTGGGGACAAACCCTGGAATGGGAACTTGCTATTATGACATTCCTTTTGCATTTGGTGGTGATGAAGATTTAATTGAGCCTGTAGCAGATTATGAAATGTCCGAGGAAGACTGCCAGGACTTGGCTACTAATATAGCTATATGGGTGCCGGAAGATACCAGCAGCGACGATTCTTGCGACCCGTCGGATCCAAGCTGTAACCAGCAGAACAACAATTCTTGCGACCCGTCGGATCCAAGCTGCAGCCAGCAGGACAACAATGACGACCAGACCCTGTCCTGCGACGATCCGTCCAACACTGACACGAACAGCGACAGCGGCGATACCGGCGCCAGCGCGGACGTCTTTCGCCACGCGCTCCGAGGCGGCAGCAGCAGGTCCAATTCTGCAAGAGCAATGGCATCGCCAAACCAGTCCTCAAACCAGTCCTCCTCAAGCAGCCAGAATAGCTGTAACACAAATAATAACCAGACGAATTATTCTTGCGTCTCAGGCGCGTGCGTCAATGTGGGCCCTGTTCCCCCGCTGTTCACTCTCCCCACGTGTCAACAACTAGGGCGCGTGGCCGCAACCGATGCGGGTATTGCTTTCGTTACTTCAGGGGCTGGAAAGTATTGGAATCCTGTTTCTGCAGTATTCGGCGGGGCTGCTACTGTGGAGGGTGTGGCCTATGCGTATTTTTGCCAATAGGCCAGAAACCTGCAAAAGGAAGGGAGGTGATCCATGCAATCGATCACGTGTGACAAGAGCGAGAAAGCTCTGTTTGTTGTCTGCAATTTGGCTTTAGCGGTTGTCTGGCTGCACTTTCTTATTCGCCTGATTACGCGATGGAATTTTATGACCACAAATATTCGTATTGACGTTGGCCTATTCATGATGTTTTTCAGTTTTTTGTGGCTGATGTTAATCCGCGGAAAGAAGGGTTTTATTTCCCTTCTGATGGCTGGTGGCGTCTTCATAACCGTATCTGAAATTGTAAGGACGTTCATGTAAGCGAGGGGCGGGTGACGCCGGGTGTCCTAGGTCTCGCCTTTGAGACCTTGGAGTGCCGCAGGACGCGTAGTCCTCTCCGAGTGGAACGGGACGACTCGCGCGCAACTCAAGGGCAAGTACTACTGGGGAGGTACGCCGGTGGCCTACTACACCACCGCCGCCAGCAGCGCCGGCGCCGCCACGCACTTCGAGCATCAGGATTGGCTGGGCACGGAGCGGATGCGCACCGCGTATAATGCCAACGGGAGCCCGACCTATA
>JBEKGY010000003.1:0-155729 GCA_050012555.1 Occallatibacter sp. | reverse complement strand
CTCGTCGCTCACATCGCTCGGATACCCGCTCTGCCCTCTGTTTCCCATACTCCCATCGTCTGCGACGACGGGATGCTTGGATATTTCTTTGATTTCAAAGGAATAAAGTTAATAACAGGCTCTAGCCGGCCGGCTCATCCTGAGCCAGTTTCTCGCCCGCATGCTCGCTTTCCACGGTCACCTTGCGCAGGCTTACGTTCTGGAAGTGCGCCCAGATCAGGCCTACGGGCACGATGCCCAGGAAGGTGACCACGAGCAGCGTGGCGGAGCAGGCGGTGGAGGCCTCAGGCGCCGCGCCATAGAAGCTGGACATGGCCGCGGCTACCAGGCCAATCTGCGTAAACCAGCCCAGGACGGGCAGTTGGAAGACGCTGGCTCCTCCGCTGAAGGCCAGCAACAGCATGCACTTGGCCAGGGTCATCGACTTAAGTTGCGGGCTGGCGACAAAGGCCTGTGTGGTCTCAAGATAGGCCAGCGTGATCACCCCCCACATGCTCAGCGAGAGCGCGGCCACAACTCCAAAGTCAGAGAAGGTGCGCATGGTGTCCAGGCCGGCGTGGAAGCTGTGAACTTTTTCTCCCACGGCATGGCCCAGTCTCTTTGAGACCAGGCCAAAGGTTCTTTCAAAGAATGAGGCCACCGCACCTCCGGCCAGGCGCACGGCAACCAGAAAGAGCGCACCGAGGACGGTGAATACCATCCCCCAGTAGCCGGCCTTCTTCACAATCTCAGCATGGGGCAGAGCTCCCGGCACCCCGAACCAGGCGGTGAACAGGATGACGGAAGAGAAAATCAGCGCCATTGAGCCGGCGTCAAAGAGCCGTTCCACGATATAAACGGCGATCTGCGAACTGAGCGAAAGGCCGGTCTTTCTGGCCACCAGATAGGGGCGCACCGGGTCGGCGACCCGGCCCAGCAGCGCTATGGCGGTAAAGCCGATGACCTGAGTTCCCAGCAGAGAGAGCGGCGCCACTTTCCTGTTGTGCTTGAGCAGTTGGGCCCAGCGCGCCGCGCGGAAGGCGTAGGCCAGGTAGATGCAGCCGAAGGCAACGCCGATCCTGCGCCAGTCGGCCAGGGCGAGCTGGGCGCGGAAGACGCCAAAGTCGAAGTGAATCCTGTGGCGTCCCCAGATAACGAGCGCCACCAGGGCCGCCAGCACCACCAGTCCCAGGATCAACTGATTCTTTTTCAAACGCTCTCCGTTCCGCCGCAGTCTCTCTTCATTCTATCGAGCCGGGCGAGTGGGGCAGTTACGGCATAGAAAGCCCTTGCATGCAACGAACGGGAACATGGTTCCGGCATCATTCATTTTCTTGCCTGTTCAACTTTTCCGTTTTTCATCCTGGCTTGAGCAAAATCGAGATTTCGCCTGGCATCGGCATAGTCCGGATCAATCCGTATCGCTTCATTGAGCTGCTCGACCGCTTTTTCATAGTCCCCCATTTGAAACAGGGCTACGCCGAGGTCATTATGCGCGCGAGCGTTGGCAGGATCGAAGCGCAGCGCCTGGGTAAACTCCCCTACCGCTTCGGGGAGTTGATGCGTCCCCAGAAGAATCCTGCCGATTTTGTAATGGGGAATTGCCTGATTGGGCTGGATGGCCAGAGAAAGCCGGAATTCCTTCAGCGCTTCCCCGGTCAATCCCTGTTTGGCCAAAATAAAGCCTAAGCTATTATGCGCATCGTAAAACTCCGGGTCGATGGCCAGCGCCTGGCGGTACTCCTGAGCCGCTTCGTCAAGTCTTCCCTGCATCTGGAGAGCATCGGCAAGATAAATCCGCGCTCTTACAAAATCCGGGGTGGCGGCGATCGCCTTTCTGCTATACGTCTCCTCATCCTTCGGCCTGCCCATCAGAGCAAACCATAGCGCCATGTCGGTCAGGGCTTCGGGATCGTCAGGAGCAATCCGCAATGCCTTTTCGAGGCGTTGCTCCGCAAGCGGCAGATTGCGCCGGTCATGGATTTGCATCGCGGTTCGCATTATGCTATAGGCGGAATAAGAAAGAATCAGAGGCCTGGAGGGGTTATAGACCAATGCGCGTTCGAAATATTCCTGCGCTTCGGCATTCCTTCCCTGCCTCATGTACGCAAGGCCCAGGCAAAAATTGGGAACTGCCCCGCGCTGGTCAATCTCAAGAACGTGGTTGAAAAGCGTCACCGAATCTTTCCACACCTTTACCTGCGCATCGGTCTTAACGGCGCACGCTGCAATGACTGCGACCGCAAGCAATTGAGCCGCGACCCTGATCTTCGGGAATTTGGCTACGGCATCGCCGGCCAGCCAGACTACGGCGATGAAAAGGCCGATCAAGGGAACATAGGTGTAACGCTCGGCCATGGCCTGCTCTCCGACCTGCATGATACCGATCACCGGCGCCAGTGTTCCCAGGAACCACAGCCAGCCGATGAGACAATAAGGCCTTTCCTTGCGGAAATACCAGCAAACGGCAGTTACCAGGACAAGCGCAAGGACCGATAACACCGCTGTAAAAACTCTGATGTTATGTAAATCATAGTAATAATATGCCGTGAGCGGATCAGGCCATAACATAATCCGCACGTAGCGCCAGTAACTGATCGCCGCGTTGCAGAGTCTCTCCCACAAGGGCAAGGCTTGAAGCGCGGCCACCGTGCCGCCGGACCGCTGCGCAAAAATGGTGATGACGCTGGAGAGAGCAGCCATGATGAAAAGCGGCCATTTTTCGAGGCATAACTTCCAATAAGTAGAGAACCACCGCGCGCGTGTTTCCCGCGCGAATGTTATTCTGCGCAATGGCCAATAATCGAGCAACAGCAGGGTAAAGGGAAGAGTGACGGCCATGGGTTTCGACATAAGTGCGCAAGCAAAGCCGCAGACTGCCCATGCGAACCGTTTCCAGGATGGTTTGCGCACATACCATGCATAAGCAAGCAACGTCGCAAGCCAGAAAAACGTGCACAAAATATCCTTGCGTTCGGCAATCCAGGCAACGGATTCGACATGGGCGGGGTGCAGCGCGAACAGAAATGCGACCATTGCGGAACGACCTAAGAAACCGGTCATGTACATAAGCAAAAGGAAAAGCAGAACTGCATTGGCGGCGTGCAAACACAAATTGGTTATATGATGGCCGCCGGGATTATTGCCATAGATGCTCCAGTCCACCATGTGGGAAATCCACGTCAGCGGGTGCCAGTTTGCAGCAGAGAAGGTGGTAAACGCCCACGCGATGTTCTGCATAGTCACCCCCAGCTGCACGTGCTGATTCTCCAGGATGTAGCCGATATCGTCGTAGGTAAGGAAATCGCTGCTCCGCACACCCCGAAATGCAATGACGGTAACCACCGTAAGAACGACGCACACAGCGGCAATTTGCCACGGCTGATGGGTTACGGGAACAAAGGGAACGGTCTTCTCAGCCGGCGCCGCTGGTGGACGCTGGCCATGGGATTTACGCTGTCGCGATTTCCTTGGCATGATTGGCAACTACCGATCATTCTAAACAGGATTTCCATTCAACGTAAGTGGTTTCACTCGATAGCAACCGGAGAACCACTGTAGTTGCTCGCAACGAGCCCTCCAAAGGGGTACAATTCTGGAGATTCATCAAGGCAATTGAATTACGGTCTTTAGTTCCGCGAAGATATGCGGTTCCGATGATTGGATCACTGTTTGAGGAGCGACCCATCATGAGTTCACGGCAAGAAGATCTCTCCGCTTCATCGCCGGCTTCGATCTCCCGGCGCGAATTGCTGCAGGGTCTTATGACCACCGGCCTGGTCTGCGCTTCCGGCGCCTGGGCCATCGATCCTGCGCTTCTGCGAGGAGAGATCGCATCCTGCGCCTGGGAGCAAGGGGTTCTCTCGCTGGACGACCTGAGCGGGGAGTGGATGCGCATGAGCGCGCTGGGAAACAATCCGGCCATCAATAATTTCTGGGGAGCCCTGCAAGCCACGGACAACCTGCTGGCGGTGACGGAGCTAACCTTCCCGCCCTTTTCGCAAGGCGGCCACAGCGGGAATCTGCGCATCAACGGCGAGGAGATGATGAGGGCCGACGAGAGCCGATGGTATGCCTATCAACTTCTCCGCCGCAGCCGCACCGCCGGCCTGGAAGTGGAAACTTGCGTTCGTATGGTCTTTGAATACCAGGGAGTATTGTTTCGGATCAAATTGAAGAATCTCCTCAACTCGGCGCGGCAGGTGGAGGTGAGCGCAGAGCTGAATGGATTCATTGCCCGCTACGATTCCGGATGGGATTGGAGTTTTCCGCGACCCCAGAACCAGGACCAGAACGACTTTGCGGCCGCGCTGGTCTCGGATGGATACACGGATAAATCCCAACTGCTCATCCGCCATGCAAAATCTCCGGCGCGGATAGTGTTTGCCTTTCTTCCGCAGATGCCCGATCAGTTGGAAGCCCTGGGCAACCATGGCCGCGCCACCTGGAACGTCACGCTCGATCCCGGCCAGGAACGGACCATCGATTACGTGATGGCGGTGGGGAATGGTGAGAGCGAAACCATCGTCGTGGCGCGCAGGTGGGGCTACGAATTTGCGAAGTACTTCGACCAGGCCAGGTCGCAATGGGAAAAGCGCTACACGGACGCATTTGTGCCGCGCAACAGCTTCTACTCCGGCAACCTGCCGGTGCTGGCCACATCTGACGCAAAGATGCGGCGCGTCTATTACATGAGCATCCTGTCCAGACTGCAAATGCTGCGCACCAACCTGCCCGTCCAGCCCCGCATCACGGTAACCGGCGGCCCGCAATACGCCGTCACCTTGGCCTACTTCTGGGACAACACGCTGTTTCTCATGTCGCTGCTCGATCCGGAGATGATGCGGCAGCAGTTGAAGGGCTGGCTCGCCATCGACAGGTACAAATGGTACGCGCGGGACTACCTGAGCGGCGAGGGTCGCGGCGTCTGGTATTCGGCCAACAACATCTCCATCTTTGCCATGCTCCAGGGACACCTACGCGTGACCGGCGACTACGGACTCTTGGATGAGAAGGCGGGGGACAAGACGGTTCTGGAGCACATGAAGGAACTGGCCACCGGCTGGAAGAAGCTGGTTCCGAAGAACGGGCAATTGGCGGATTACGGCGGGGCCGAGAACCTTTTGGAATGCGATCCGACGTACATGCACCAGGTGGCCTCGCTGAATGCCGCGAACGTAGGGATGATGCGCATGCTGGCCGCCCTGCTGGAGGGTCGCGGCGATACCGTTGGCGCGGCGGAGTTGCGCCAGGACGCCAAAGCGCTGGCCGCCGCGGTTCTGAAGCTGTATGTGCCGGGGGAGGGAGTGTGGAACTGCGCGCAACCCGACGGACGGCTGTTCAAGGTGCGCCACGTTTATGACTTCATCACCATCGTCAAGTGGATGGCGGACGACCTGACTCCGGCCATGCGCAGCGAGATGATGGCCTTCGCCGAGCGCGAGTTGCTGACCGAAAACTGGATGCGGGCGCTCTCGTTGCAGGATCCCGCCGCGCCCGATTCCGACCGTCCCGACCATGGTCCCATGGGCGCTTATGACGAGTGGCCGCCCCTCACGCTGGAAGCGCTTTGCACGCTCGGCTATCGCGGCCAGGCCCTGGATGCCTTCTACCGCTTTGAAGGCGTCACACACGAGGGCCCGTATGCGCAGGCGCATGAATTGATGGGCCGCAAATGGGACGATCCGGTACGCGTTGCCGGCCGCGAAACCATGGTCACCCATATGGCGCAGGATTCCGTGTTTGCCGAACTGATCCTGGGCTCGTTCTTTGGATTTCAGCCGGACTGGACGGGCAAGCGGGTGCTCGCCGAACCCTGCCTGCCTTCCGGCTTCGAGGGCCGGCTCACCGGCCTGCTCTACCGCGATAAACAATACGATCTGACCGCGGGAGCCAAAGGCGTGACGATCAAGGAAAGCTAGAACTGAACGCGCCCGGTCCGGCGAGAGTGGCGGCGCGGATGCCGGTTGGAATCGAGAGGACGATGACGCACAAAGAACGGCTCCTGAATGCTCTGCGACGCGGAAAACCGGACCGGCTGCCCGTAACCACGCATCACCTGATGCAGTATTTCCTTGACAAGTATTTTGGCGGTCAATCGAGCCAGGCTTTTTTCGAACATTTCGATCTGGATGCCATCACCTGGCCCGTCTGCCACAAGCCCAACGATGCTCTGGGAGATTTTTTCGATCCCCTGCAGGGAGAGCCCGGCTTTCTGGAGGCGCGACGGGTTTGGTCGGAGAGTTGGCAAACCTATGCCGAGGACATTTCTACCGATGGCTGCCAGGCCACGCGTTACCGGTTTGTGACGCCCAAGGGCACGCTGACCATGGCAACGCAATCCAATGAGCAGACCACCTGGGTTGTGGAGCATCCCGTCAAAGAAAAAAGCGACATCGACCTGATCGGCGAGTATGCAACTCATCCGTTCTGCGACGTGGAGGCCGTCAACCGGGTTGCCGAGGAGTATGGCGAGCGCGGGCTGGTGCGCAGCCACGTCCCCTGTTTCGACGTCTTCGGACAGCCGGGAACCTGGCAGGATGCCTGCTGCCTCTACGGCACGGAACAACTTATCCTGGCCACCTATGACGACCCGGCCTGGGTGCATGAGTTTCTGGGCATTCTTTTCCGGCGCAAGCAGACTTATATCCGCTCGATGGCCGGCGCCAAACTCGATCTGGTGGAGCTGGGAGGCGGTTCCGCATCCACAACCGTCATCTCACCGAAGATATTCGATCACTTCGTGGCTCCTTATGACTCCGAACTGATCGCGCTGGCGCACGGGGCAGGGCAACGGATTGTTTACCACACCTGCGGAGGCATGATGCCGATCCTGGAAAGGATCGCGGCTATGCAGCCGGACGCCATGGAAACGCTCACTCCTTCCGGCATGGGCGGGGATATGGAGCTGGCCAAGGCGAAGAAGCGGATTGGCGAAAAGGTATGCATGATTGGAGGATTCGATCAGTTTCATTACCTGAGCAGATGTTCACCCGAAGAGACCCGAGCCGCCGTTCGCGCCTGCTTTGAGGCTGCGGGCGAAGGCGGCGGATACATTCTTTGCCCCTCGGATCATTTCTTTGACGCCGATTTGAAGCTGATTGAAGCATTCGCCGATGAAGCTCATCGCTGCGTTTGAGAACAAAGAAAGCACGCCGGCTCCTTCCGGAATTTGGCGGCATTTCATCCAAGCCGTCGGGCGCAGGCGAGTTTTTGCGCGGTTTCACGTGGAACTTATTCAGCGAATCGGCGTTTCAGGCAGGGCTGAAGGCCAGGCTGGCGGAGGCCGCGGATTCTTGTAGGCCGCGTGGATCATGAAAAAGCTCTCGAAACGGAGCGAGTGGCATTGCCAGCGCTTCGGCCACCCGCTTCTTTGTAAGAGAACACACACGACGTCCCGATGCCAAGGTCAAACTACTGTTTCAGTGTACGCACATAAGCAATTACGGCGTCCACGTCTTGCTCCGGAAGACGATGTTTGAACCCTGATTCTTCGATTTCGACAGGAGGCATCACGGTGCTGCCATTGTTGATGAGCTTTCTCAACTCCGCGTCCGACTTGCTCTGCACCATTGCTGAGTTGAGCCTGGGAATTTTGATGTTATAGAATTCGTCCGCTTTCTCATTTCCGTTGCCGTCCGCGCCATGGCATCTGCCACATGTCTGATTGTAAGCCGTCTTTCCAGAGACGGGGTGGGTCGGGCTCAGATAGGAAGCTAACAATACTTCGTGAGTGTGGTTTTTCGGAATGATGTACAGAAGTTGTCCATCCATCCCGGGTATCCACACTTCGGAGAGAATATGAACACCGCCTGTTGTGTCAAATACAAGAGAGCCGGCTTGAAGAAAATCGCCCGGCCCGCTGAGCTGAGCGATGACCATCGCTTTCAACAACGCGCTGACCGATTCCACCTTGAGTATGTCTCTGTCAACTGAGAAAGTGTATGTTCCAGCCGGCAGCACCTTCGAGTTCGAGCCGACGGTAAACGCATACGGAACGCCGATCCGCATGTTCTGCATCTGCCCAAACGCCGCGCTAACCGCGAAGCATGTAACGAGAATGAAAGTTATCATCCTTGCCACCATCACACCACGAGCTTTCACTTGCCGCATTACGTAATGCCCTCCTGCTTTCTGTCAGTTACGGTTGGAATACCAGTCACCCGATACCACCGGTGACCCTGTTTGTTTAACAACCTAAAGCACCATCATAGCCGTATGTGACCGTCAATACAATAGCATGTGATATATATCACATGCACGGAAAGCGCCAATCAATTCAAAAGAGGGTTCAAATGCGGCTATTATTCAATAAATTTTGATCGGACGGCTCAGTTTTGCGAGGCAGCCCGTTTCAATTCGGCCTCGCGCGCCAGTACGCGGCGGTTGAATTCGTGAATCACGCGCGCCACATAAGCCTGGGTCTCGTGGTAGGGAGGAATGCCGTGGTACTTGTCCACCGCGTCCGGGCCGGCGTTGTAGGCGGCCAGCGCCTTGGCCAGGTTGTCGTGGTAACGGGTGAGCATCGCATCCAGGTAAGCGGTGCCACCGCGCACATTCTGCGCGGGCTCAAAGCTGTCTTTCACGCCCAATTCGCTGGCCGTTCCCGGCATCAATTGCATCAACCCCTGGGCGCCGGCGCTGCTCACGGCGCGCACATGGCCGTTGCTCTCGGCTTTCACCAGGCTGGCCAGCAGGTCCACGTCCAGGTTGTGTTCATGGCCGGCTTTGACGAGCATCTCGCGCAGGTCCGCCGGGTTGAGTTTGGCATCCGGATGTTTTGCCGGTGATGTTGTGGGGGACTTCTCCGCGGAGGATGGCGGCGGGGCTGGGGGTGGATCGGGGACCGTCTCGAACTCCGCGATATCCTGCGGCGCGAATTCGATGTAGTTGTCCTCGCCGGCGCTGAGATAGAGACGGACGCGGCCCTCGACCTGGGCGTGATGGTCGCAGCGCATCTCAAATCCGTTGCGCAGGGTCACGCGCTCGCCCGCCCGCGCCGCCGGAGCAAGGGCTGCCAGGACTGCCATCGTGATGAAGAGATTTCCGCGCATTCCCGATTGCACTTCCGAATCCTGATTTTGCGGTCACGCTTTGGCTATGGAAAGTCTGGCAAGCGTGGCCACTTCGGCTTCCAGCACCACGGCCACGCCGTCTTCGTCGTTGGGCGGGGCCTGCTTCCAGCCGCGCATTTTGGCCAGGTCGCGCAGCTCACCGGCGGCATTGCCCATGATCACGCCCTGGCCCGCCCACTCCAGCATATCCACATCGTTCCAGTTGTCGCCAATAGCCATGGTCTCCCGGCGGTCGACGCCCAGCCGGGCAGCAAGTCTTTCGAACGCCCTGCCCTTTGAAACTCCCGGCGGCATCAGGTCCAGGATCGACAGGTCGCGCACAGGATACTCGGTCCTGACGCACTCGCAACGGCCGGCCCACTCGCTGGCCTTGAGCGCCGTCTCAGCCTCTCTTATTCTGCTCAGTCCACCGGCCACCATGCCCTGAATGGGATCCTCGCCGTTCACGAGCGCCAGTTCCAGCGGCTTGACTACTTCGATCGCGCTGCGGTTGGCCTCGACCCATAGGGCAATTCTTTCGTGAATCTGCTCCAGGTCTTCGAGGACCAACTCGCCGCGTCCCGGACGGTCAAAGGTGAAGACCAAGGTTCCGAAGGGCCGGAGCAGACCGCATAGCCCGCGCGCGACTTGAGACTGGAGATGACAGCGGTCGACCGGCTCGCCGCCCAGGGTTCGGGTCACTGCACCATTGGACGTGATCAGGGACGTATCCGCTCGCAGGCCCAGGCCCTCGAGCAGCGGCGCCGTATAGGCCGCGCGCCGGCCGGTGGCGATGGCCAGCATGATTCCTGCCTCCTGCGCGGCGTTGAGCGCCCGTGCTGTGCGCGGGCTTATCTCCCGCCCCAAGTTCGGCAGCAGCGTTCCATCCATGTCGATTGCCACCAGGCGAACGGGAGAGTGCATAGGTTTAGTTTACCGGGCGAGATGATGATGAAATTGTTCAGCGCGTGCGCGGCGTTTATTCTTCAGAGCAATGCAGCAGGTTAGCCCCCGCAAAAGCGGGGATAGCAAGTTAGCGGGTTAGCGGCGGCATCTCTGGAGGTAGTTTTATTCCTCCGCGGGCCGGCGAAGCCAGTGGACGAGTGACACAATCTGGACCGGAATTGAGATTTCGCCATTTGTTTGCTAAAAATGATATCTAACATGTATAGTTTCATTACTATACGGGAAAAGAGGGGAGGGGGTGGGTACGGACCGGGCACTCAGATCCCACCCTAGCCGCAAAAACAAATACGCGGGGCCCAGAGGGCACCCCGGTGGGGCACCCAGTGGGGGAACTCACCTCTTTCTTTCTTATCCAATTGTGCGCCGGGGGAGGGTTATTTTCTGCAAGAAGGATTGCTGGAGCTCAGGGGTTATTCATGCAGAGGAAATGGCGGCCCGATCCGGTAGTCTTTTGAATATGGAGAGAGTTTGCAGCCAGTGCCGGGCAGTGCTCGACGAAGAGACCATGGCCGACTGGTGCCCCGCTTGCGGCGGGGCATTGATTGAGCGGGCAAGGCTTCCTGTTCTCGACCAGCCCGGTGGGCCAGCGGCGGAGGTCGACCATCGCGGCATCGTGCTGCCCCGGCGTCATGCGGTGGGAGGGATTATTACTCCGCAGTAAGCGATCCGCGTCAGGGAATCAGCGGGCTTGTATCGAGCCCAACCGCTTCGGCCAGGCGAGCCTGCCGGTCATCGAAGGTCCAGAAGCGTTGAGCCTTCAATTCCAGTGCGCAGGCAACGTGGAGCGAATCCAGTGTGCGGACGCCTAGGGTGGGACCGTACCGCCGGGCGAGATCGGCGCAGGTCTCCCAGGCATGAGAAGGAAATCCCACTTTAGTCCAGACACCATCGGCGCAATCGCGCTTGAAATCACTCCAAATATGATCCGCATCTGCCGGGGTGAGCCGCTTCAGAAACACTTGCTGGTAGAGCGCGTTTGCCAGTTCGGCACGATTGAAGTCAGTGAGCCACACGGAGGGGATGCCGGCCATGCACGCGTCAACGCGCACGGAGTGCGCGTCCGTGATGTAGCTTGAAACCAGAAAGCTTGAGTCAACGTAAGCGCTCAATAGCGGCTGTTCTCCCGATCGGCAATCAGATCGGCAACCGGGGTCAGCACACGGTCGCCAAATATCGCGCGACGGCGCGCTGCGAAGTCCGGAATTTTCACGGGCTCAATCCTCGGCGACTCGGGCACAATGCGAGCCACAACGCGATTGCGCTTGCGAAGTTCGACCACCTCGCCGGCTTCAAGCCAAGTGAAGAGCTGGCGAGTATCGCGGAGTTGGCGTGTGTTGATGCTCGGCATGCTCTAAATGTGGCACAAAATGTGTCACATTGTCAAGTGGCACAGCGGCAAGCCCTATTCATACCGCAGCGCCTCGGCCGGCAGTACCCTTGCAGCCGCGGATGACGGGTAGAGCGTAGCCAGCAGGGAGATGCCGATGGAGACGGCGGCTACGATTACGCCGTCGAGCGGGCGGGGCGCGAAGGGCAGAGTATCGATGGAGTAGACCTCGGCGGAGAGATGGATGAAGTGGTAGTGGCCTCCGGCCCAGGCGGCGAGATAGCCGAGGATGAGGCCCAGGGCGGTGCCGATGAGGCTGATGAGCAGGCCTTGCAGCAGGAAGATGCGGCGGACCTGGCCGGGCTCGACGCCAAAGCTCATCATCACGGCGATGTCGCGCGTCTTCTCCATCACCATCATGGTGAGGGCGATGAGAATGTTGAGCGCGGCCACGATGACGATGAGCGCGATGACGATGAAGGTGACTACCTGTTCGAGCTTGAGGGCGCGGAAGAGTTCGCGGTTCTGCTCCATCCAGTTGGTGGTCATGTAGCCCTTGCCGGCGGCGTGCTCGATGGCGCGGCCGATGGACGGGGCGCGGTCAAGATCGTCCACCTTGAAGCTGATGACGGAGAGCAGGTCCGGCTCGCTGAAGAGGCGCTGCGCGTCGCTGAGGCGCATGAAGGCCTCGGCCGCGTCGTACTGGTAGAAGCCGGAGTGGAAGATGCCGGCCACGCGGAAGCGCTGGTACTTGGGCGCGAGGCCGAGCGGCGTCAGCTCGCCCTGAGGACTGGTGACCAGCACGCTGTCGCCCACCTGGGCGCCGATCTGCTCGGCGAGTTCGTTGCCGAGGACCAGGGCCGGATAGGGCGTGTTGGCCGCGCTCTGGTCAATAGGCTGATACGGGTCCTGGTGTGCAGTCTCGGGATTGAGGTCTTTCGCCGATCCGGCGGTGATGGTGTCGAGCAGACTGCTGACCGTCCGCTCCTGGGCAGGAATGATGCCTTTGATGAGCGCGAATCCGGCGCGCGGCCCGCGCGAAACCAACACCTGGCCGTAGATTCCCGGCGCCGCGGCGGTCACGTGTGGCACCGCGCGCAGACGGTCGAGCAGCGGCTGCCAGTCGCGGATGCCGTCGGCCTCAATGCGCATCAGATCCACGTGCGCCGAGGCTCCCAGCAGCCGGTCCTCAAGGTCGCGCCTCATGCCGTTGGTGATGGCCAGGGCGATGATCAGCGCGGCCACGCCCGCGGCCACCCCGGCGATGGAGATGCTGGTGACCACGCCCACCACGGCTTGCCGCCGCTTGGCCTTCAGGTACCGTAACGCCAGAAAAATCTCAAATTGCATCGCTCAAATTCTCCTGTGGCGTTACCTTCCGCCGCGGAACTGGATGATGCGGCGACGATCGCGCTTGGAGGGCCTGTGTTCCGGCAGCGGCGCGAACTCCTGCATGGCCTTGCGTTCTTCAGCCGCTCTGGCCCGCGCCGCTTTGCTGGCCTCGGTTTCGCGGTAGAGGGTTTGCGCTACTGCCGCGGGCCCACGCATCTGGCTCAGCAGCAGCACCTCAATCTGAAACTCGCCGCCCTGGTTGCAGACCGTCAGCATATCGCCCACGCGGACCTCGCGGGCCGGCTTGGCCGGGATGCCGCCGGAGTGAATGCGGCCCAGATCGCAGGCCTTTTGCGCCAGCGCCCGCGTCTTGAAGAAGCGCGCCGCCCACAGCCATTTGTCGATGCGTACCGAGGCCATGTTTCGTAACTCAGAGCATAGCAGTGGCTAACTTCTTGCCTACGCCGGCTTCAATCGGCCTGCGGGCGCTCCTTGGTTGACTCTGCGCCGTTGTTGTGAGGTTGACCCGGATATTGAGCCGATCGGAATAGTACAGCAGCTTCTCGATGCTCATCTTGGCGATCTTGCCTTGAAGCAGATTGCTGACTGACGGCTGATACTCATCGAGCAGGCCCACAAGCTGCCGCTGCCCGTACCCTCGCTTTTCAATCTCGCGGAGGATGGCGTCCAACAGATCGGCCTTGATCTTCAGTGCCGACGCCTCTGCGCGAGTGAAGCCCAGATCGTCGAATACATCCCCTTTTGTGATGTGGCTCGGCTTGTTACTCATTAAAATTTCCCTCCATCCCGCAGTCGCCGGTGTACCACCTTGAGCCGGTCTTTCGCGATTTCAATATCCCGCCGATCTGTCTTTGCGCTGTCTTTCTCAAAGGCGTGGAGCACGTAAATCACCCCCTCAATCTGTGACAGGTACATGACCCGATACCAAGTGCGAGCATCATCGGTTTTCAGTTCCCATACGCCCTTGCCGACCGAGATCATGGGGCGTACGCCACAACGAGGGAGTTCCCCGTTCTGAAGCCGACGCAGAGAGAAGCCGAATGTACTTTTCACGCCGGAGGGAAATCGACTGAGAACCTCTTTTGAGTCTCCTTCCCATTGGATATCGGCAAACGCCCTATTCATAGCTCTCTCGCACCTGAATTATACAACATTTCTTATAAACAGGACCGGAGTTAACGATCGATGGAAAGAAAAGTTACTTTATGATCGGAATTTGCAAAGCCGGGGCGATCCGCCCAGCCTGCTTGATCCAACCCGACTTCGATTCGAGAGAGACTTAGTTCGCCAGCACAGCGCGGTAGCGCACCTTGTTCTTCTTCACCTTATCGAGGGCTTCGTTGGCCTTGGCCATGGGGAAGGCTTCGGTCTGGGCCTTCACGCCGTGGCGGGCGGCCACGTCCATCATCTCCCGGATCCGGTTGGGGGGGCCGATAGGGCTGCCGCTGATGGAGCGCTGGCCGGAGATGAGCGGAAAGGCCTGTATGGCGACCGGCGAGGGTGGAACGCCCACAAAGCACAACGTACCGGTGGGCCGCAGGACCTGGAGGTAGGCGCCCCAGTCCTGGTCGGCGTTGGCGGTGTTCAAAATGAAGTCCAGGGTGCCGGCGGCTTCCTTGATGGCCTTGGATTCACGGCTGTTGATGAATTTGTGGGCGCCCAGCGCGCGCGCTTCTTCTTCTTTGTCGGCCGAGGTGGAGAAGGCCGTCACCTCCGCGCCGAAGGCGTGCGCGAACTGGATGGCCATGTGTCCCAGTCCTCCAATGCCCACGATGCCAACCCGCGAAGAGGGGTTGACGCCATGGGTGCACATGGGGTTATAGACCGTGATGCCGCCGCACAGCAGCGGCGCGGCGTTTTCACTGGCGAGAGCCTCGGGGATGGGAATCACAAAGCGGGCATTGGCGCGGACGCTGTCGGCATAGCCGCCGTTGCGGTGCACGCAAGTGCCCTCGTTATCGGGGCATAGGTTCTCCAATCCACGGTTGCACCACTCGCAGTGGCCGCAGGAGTTCGATTGCCAGCCCAGGCCCACGCGCTGGCCCACCTGGAGCGAGCGCACCTGGCCGCCCACAGCCGCAACGGCGCCGATAATCTCATGGCCGGGAATGAACGGATACTGGCTGATGCCCCAGTCGTTCGCGATCAGGTGAAGGTCGCTGTGGCAGACGCCGCAGTGGGTAATGGCGATCTCCACCTCCTGCGAACCCAGCCTGCCTGGGTCGTAGTGAAACGGCAACAGTTCCGCGCCTGCCGCATGCGCTGCAAGTCCTTGAATTTGAGCCATGTTTGTTTCGGAATCCTCTCTGGGAGTGGCAATAAAGTCAACTGCGTAACAAAGGCACCGGCCTGAGGTCTGACGTAATCATTCACTGTCTACTTTAGTTTAAACTGCCGGCCGGCTCAATGCGGATTCAGAGCCCGGAAAACGCTCAGCACACATGCGGCAGGCGCCTTGCCCGACCCCTTCGCGCCCGCGCAGGTTACCGCGCCCGGCAGGAAGTGGAGTAGCGGCGAATCTGGAGGGCATCTCGGCGGCGCTTAGCGAAGGCAGCGCCTGGGCTGTCAGCCAGGGAAGATGCGCCGGCTGGACGGCGCTCTACTTGAACTGGTTGATGATGTCGAGGACGTAGTAGCCCACGACGAACAGCGTCGCGGCTGCGACCAGACCAGTGGCTACCCGCAACACGGGCTCAAGCCTGTGGATTTTTGCCATGAGAACGGCCTGTTCGGCTTTTACGTGATTGAACGAATCGTCCAGGATGAGCTGGTCATCCTCGTCGCGGGTCAGTCTCAAGTTATAGACCTTGAGTACGGCCAGCAGCAGTACCAATGCGCCCCAAACCGACCACATTAAAGGAACGATTCCCATACTCCACCTCCCAAAGACATTCGGGTCCCAGATACCGGCGGGTCCGTGACGGAAACGCGGTCTCGTGGGTAGAGGGGCCGTACGGTTGATCATCATAGCTCCAAACGCGGAACTGCGTAGTGATAAAAATCACAGGCATTGTTTTGCCCGGGAAACAAGGCTTCCATCCCGGCTTTTCACCCTTATTGCATCCGGCCGGCACCGGCCCGAGATGGACCGTGAACGCGGCGCCGGTCCTGCGACTTTCCGGTAACCGGTTGCATCCAATGGGATGAAGCCGCGAATGGGGCTTGTATACCCGCCCCCAGAGCAGTACAGTTGGAGCAGTACAGCTACGGAGTACGCAAATCATTCACCGTTTGGGAGAGACCATGGCCACCACAACCACTGCACCCGCACAGGAAACCGAAAAGAAAGCGCCCCTCCACCTGACCCCTCAGGCCATTACCAAGGTGCGCGAGATCATGGCCACCCAGGATCCGATCCCCGCGGGGCTGCGCATTGGCGTGGTGGGCGGCGGCTGCTCCGGTTTCCAGTACTCCATGGCCTTCGAGAACCAGAGCGGCATGATGGATAAGGTCTTCAAGTTCGACGACTTGCAGGTTTTTGTGGACGCTACCTCGTTGATGTACCTGAACGGCTGCATCGTCGACTATGTGGAGACGCTGGAGGCGGCCGGCTTCAAGTTTGAGAATCCCCAGGTCAAAAGCACCTGCGGCTGCGGTTCCTCCTTCAGCGTCTAACGGCCCCGTTTCGGCCTCGCTTTTCAGATCAGGCGTGCAAAAGGCCCGTACCCTTCGTAGGGTGCGGGCCTTCCTGCGTTTGGGCCGGGGTGCGAATGATCGTCCGGTTGGTTTGATTTATTGCGGCGGTGAGGTAGGACTACTTCCAGAATCGCTCCCACCGGTCGTGCTGCCACTTCCCGACCCGCTGCCAGAGCCCGATCCGCTGCCGCTGCCAAAGCCCGATCCGCTACCACTGCCAAAGCCCGATCCGCTACCACTGCCAAAGCCCGATCCGCTGCCGCTGCCAAAGCCTGACCCGCTGCCAAATCCTGATCCGCTGCCAAATCCTGACCCGCTGCCAAATCCTGACCCGCTGCCAAATCCTGATCCGCTGCCGGTTCCCATGGGGGTGCCGCTAGTCGGCAGGCCGGTGGCGCCTATCGGCTGCTGGGCCTGCTCGGAGGCAGGATCGTAGACGAACTCCCACTCGTTGTAGTGATTCTTCTTCTTATAGAGCAGGATGGACTGCTTGGAGCTGCCGGGTGCGAAGCCGATGATGCCCCCACCGCCGAAAGTCTGTCCGGTCAGTCCTGTACTCGACCCAGAGGACGACCCAGAGGACGACCCGGAGGACGAACTACTGCCGGAGGCATTCGAGTCCGTGCTGCTTGTGCCGCCAGAGGTATCGGTGGAACTGCCGTTTGCGGCGGAGGTATCGGTGGGACTGCCAGGACTGCCGGGTGCGCCGGGTGTGCCGGAGGCGCCGGAAGCGCCGGAAGCGCCTGAGGCATCGGGGGAACAGCCGGATCCACCAGTCGGAGAGCCTGAGCCGAACATGGAGCTGGATGAGCCGAGCCCAGACGAGCCGAGCCCGGACGAGCCGAGGCCGGATGAGCCGAGGCCGGATGAGCCGAAACTGGATGAGCCCAGACCGGACGAGCCGAAACTGGATGAGCCCAGGCCGGATGAGCCGAGCCCGGACGAGTTCAACCCATTCGCTCCGCAGTTCATCCCCATGCCGCCCATCATCGAACTTGCGAGGGGCTTTCCGAAGAACCCATACACCGTCGGCAACTTGTTCTGGCCCATGCGGATGGGCCTCCACTCGTCCTTTCCGGTGGTCGGGTCTTTGTACTTCTTGCGCAGGAAGCGCATATTGTTGGTGTTGACCAGCGCGTCGACGTTCATCGGATATTTGCCGAGCTTCTTGTAGAAGAGCCTGATGGCGCGAACGTACTGCTTGCCGCGGTGCATGGTCTCGAGATCGCGGTCGCGCTGGATCTGTTTCTTGATATTGGGCGCGACAATGGCCATGGAGATGATGAGAATGGCCAGCAGGAAGATGACCGCAATCAGAATGTAGCCCTCTTGAGAGGGGCGAGGACGGCGGCGGATTGGGAGGGGCTTCATCTTTTAGCTCCTAGCTGCTAGCTCCTAGCTACTAGCCGTACCCTCGCAGTAATCAGTTTTGTTGGTCAGCCGATCATTCGCCTTCGGGCACAAACAGCTAGAAGCTAGAGGCTAGAAGCTAATAGCTCAGTTCGCCGTGAGCGGCAGGGTCTGGGTGTTATCGTAGCCCAGATCGGTGACCTGAATGCTGGCCGGCAGAATAGTGACCACCTTATAGCGATGATCCACAATTTCGCCGGACCTGGCCATGAAGATGTCCTCCCCATGGATCAGGAAAGCTTTGAGCGATTTGTCCCTGGTCTGGGTGTAGCCGAAGTACTTCAGATCGATGGCCGGCGGCTTGGGCGGCACATATACGGCCGGGCCGGCCGCCGCCGCGTTCGCGGCTTGTTGGTCTGCGCGGGGGCCTTTTACCAGGCTTTCGATCTGCGCGGGCGCGGAATCGGCGGAGAAGATGTTCCTGCCCGTGCCGGCGTATTCCACTCCTTCGGTTTCGGCCAGCTTTTCGAAGTGCACCGTGGGGTCGAGTCCTTCGTTGGTCAGCTTTTCCGCGTCCGCCCCTTGTGAATTCTGTCCGGCGTTCGCGAACGGAGTTCCCGCTGCCGGACGGGCTTTGGTTCCTGTGGATGCAGGTTGCGCCGGGATGGGCCGAGGCGTGGAAGCTCCTCCGGAGGAGCCAAACAGTTCCCAGGCACCGATCCCGACGATTACCGCAAACAGCGCGGCGACTATGTAGACCTGGCGCTTATTTTCCGTTCCCAGACGCATGGCCATGGCTATTCGCCCTCCCTTCCGGCTGGGGAGGGGGCGGGCTCTGTCTCACCCGGCGCCGGCGTGGGCGGCAATCCGCTGGCCGCCGCATCGGCCGGCCGCAGCCAGGTGGAGACGCGCAGCCGCAGGTTGACCAATCCCCCCTGCTGACCGGTCAAAGCCATTGACCGGATGACAAAGAAGGTCTGGTCGCGCTCCAGGCTGTTCACAAACCGCATGATCTGGGGATATCCGCCGCTGATGCCGGCGTCCATGGAGATTTCAGTCAGATCGGAGCCAGGGGGGTTTTGTGTGTACTGGACACTGGAGAGCCGCGTCCCTGAATCGACCTGCAGCTCGCCGATGCGGCTGGCGATGGAGGAGTAGTTGGGTGGGATGCGCCTCTCATAGAAGACATGAATCAGGAGGCGGGACTGTTCGACGCGCTTGTCAAGGCCGCGCAGGGGAACGGTTTCGAGGTCCAAAGCCTTCAGCTCCACCTGCTTGCCGGCCAGGGCATCGGTGGAGCGGCCGTTGGTGGCGGCCCAGTCCAGGCCGAACCGGATCGACAATCCGATGACCAGCACAAGCAGCACGGCGAACCCGGCAAGATGCCAGGTAAGCGGGGAGGTCAGGCGCTCAAGCCACGGAGAGGACGGGCCTTTGTTCATTGCGGGCCTCCGGGCGGCGCGTTGGGATCATTCTGGGCGTTTCGCCCGTGCCGATTCATCATCTGCCGGAGGGACCCGCGCTGGGGGGAGGTGGGCTGCGGGGACACGGGCTGAGCGGACACGGGCTGAGGAGACGTGGCCTGGGGTGGGCCGGTATAGGGCAGCCGGATGGGCTGCGAGGCCGGACTCGAAGCGGGACCGGGAGGCGATTGGGCTGCGTTCAGCGCAGGCGCTGGATGGCTGGCGGAATTTTCAGCAGCCTGAGAATGCTTTTCGGCCGCCTTGCGTTCTTCGAGCGTGGCTGGGTTGTACTCGGCCAGCAGTTCGAAGTTGACGCGGTTCGAGGCGCTCACCGCTTGCAGTTTTTCGCCGGGGCCCCCGGCGGACTCGGAGTTTTCACCCACGATGCGGGGCATAAGAAAACGTTTGGAGTGTTCCAGATTCCGAACCAGTTCGACGGCGCGCTCGCGGGGGCCAATCACGTGCAGATACAGAATGATGTGGCCGTCCTTGGCGCGGACCGGCTCGATGGTGGAGACCTGCACACCGCCGGGCAGCACGGTTTCCAGATCCTCCATGGCCAGCGTCCAGGAGAAAGCCTTCTCCTCGAAGAGCTTATTGAGGGCCTGGGCATGGCGCAGCAACTGGTCGTTGGCCGGCTGGCGCATCAGGTCCTGGTATCCTTGCCGTTCCTGGTTGATGCGGGCGAGTTGGCCGTCGAGCGAATGGTCGCGGGCGCGGGCTTCCTCGGCCTTCTGGTGGAAGGCGCGCAGGCCCAGACCCAGGCCGATGGCGAGGAGGGCCAGCACGGCCATGGCGATGCGCAGACGCTTGATGGCCGGTCCCAGGTCGGCGAAGGGGCGGGTAGCGAGATTGAGAGTGATGCGCATTCTTAACTTACCCCCGCCAGTGCGCCAGCCACGCCGGCAATGCTGTTGTTGCCGAGCGCGGTGGCCATTCCGGTTTCGGGCCGTGGCGCCAGATCAATCACCGTCAGTTCCGGATCGTCGATCCAACTGCCAAAATCGCAGGCCCCGCCGGCGCCGGCAAAGTACAACTGGCGAGGTCTCAACTGTAGCTTGTCCTCAAAGTAGGCGGCGGCCACGGCGATGCCGCGCTGCACCTCCTCGAGGCGCAGCGCAGGGTCCTCCGGCAGGTCGAGGGTGCGATAGAGCAGCAGGTCCTGGCCGTTGGTGATGGAGGTTGTGAGCGCCAGGGGGCTGAGGTTGGCAATCAGCACCGTCTCCATGGAATCGATCACGTCCAAAGCAGCCAGCCCGGAGGGCAGCACTGCGCCGGGCTCGTAGCCGGCGGCACGGACCGCGGCCTCATATTCCTGGAGGATAGGGCCGGGAATGACGGCTGCCAGAACTTTGCACTCGGTCTTGGTCTCCACCAGCACCTGGTAGCTCAGGCCGGCGTGCTCCACATCAAACGGAACCATCTTGCGCAGGCGGAAGCGCAGCACGGAGTAGGCTTCAGCAGCCTTGCCGGGCAGGGAATCGAAGTCCAGCATGAAGACACGGACCACCGTGTCGGGCAGGACCAGGCTTACGGCGTGGGAGCGCGGCGAGACCTGGCCGAGAGCCGAGCGAATCGCGCTTGCGACGGCCTCCGGCGCCCTCAGGTTGGGCTCGCCAATGCCGGGGACGATGGCGCCGGCCGGGAGCGGCACAAAGGCGTAGACCGGCTTCTGCCCCTGCCCGGGCAATGCGACGGCCAGCACTCCCTCCGGCGAAAGTTCCACCGCCGCCGGCGGACGCGCGCCGGGCTGGGAACCGAGTCTGGCTTTGTGCAAGATCGAATTCACTAGCGGGAAGCCTCAATGAAGGTGACCTTATTGATCTCCTTGAGCGTGGTCAGGCCACGGCGGACGCGCTCGATCGCCGACTCGCGCAGAAAGCTCATGCCCTCCTTCTGAGCCAGCCTGCGAATCTCGGAGGTGGGTTTCTTTTCCAGAATGATTTCGCGGATGGAGTCGGTCAGGTCCAACAGCTCGTGGATGGCGGTGCGGCCGCGGTAGCCGGTGCCGCCGCACTCCATGCAGCCCTGGCCCTCGCGGAAGTCGAAGCCGTGCCACTCGGCGGGGTCCATGCCGTTGGCCAGCAGAGCGTCATCGTCATAGTTGACAATGCGCGTGCAATACTCGCAGTTGGTGCGCACCAGCCGCTGGGCCAGGATGCAGTTGAGCGCGGATACGAAGTTGTAGGCCTCCACGCCCATGTTGATAAACCGGCCCAGCACGTCCACCACGTTGTTGGCGTGGACGGTGGTAAACACAAGATGCCCGGTGAGGGCGGAGTTGATGGCGATCTGCGCCGTCTCGTTGTCGCGGATTTCGCCCACCAGAATCTTGTCCGGGTCGTGGCGCAGGATGGAGCGCAGACCGCGGGCAAAGGTGAGGCCCTTCTTCTCGTTGACCGGAATCTGGGTGATGCCGCGAATCTGGTACTCGACCGGGTCCTCGATGGTGATGATCTTGTCCTCATCGCTCTTGATCTCGTTCAGCGCGGCGTAGAGCGTAGTGGTCTTGCCGGAGCCGGTGGGGCCGGTGACCAGCACCATGCCGTAAGGCTCGCGGATATAACGGCGGAAGCGCTTCAGGTCCTCCTCGGCAAAGCCGACCACATCCAGCGTCAGCTTCTTGAACTTCTCGCTCATCGACTCCTTGTCCAGCACCCGGAGTACTGCGTTTTCGCCGTGGATGGTGGGCATGATGGAGACGCGGAAGTCGATCAGCCTGCCCTTGTAGCGGACCCGGAAGCGGCCGTCCTGGGGCACGCGGCGCTCGGCGATATCCAGCTCGCTCATGATCTTGATGCGGCCCAGAATGGTGGAGTGGTGCTCGCGGGCGATGGGCGCCATGGCTGCCTGCAGCACTCCGTCGATGCGGTACTTGATGACCAGCGAATCGTCGTTGGTCTCGATGTGGATGTCGGAGGCGCGGCGCTCCAGAGCGGTGAAGATGGTCGTGTCCACCAGCCGGATGATGGGGCTGATGTCCTCTTCGCTGGTCAGCTTTTCGATGGAGATGTTCTCGTCCTGGTTATCATCCCCGGTGAGCACGTCGAAGGTAAGCCCCTCGCTGGCCTCATCCAGCACGCGCTGCGACTGCTCGGTCTTCTTCAGCAGGTCGGTGATCTGCGACAGCGTGGCCACGCGTGCGATGATGCGGTGACCGAGCAGACCGGCGATCTCGTCCAGCACCATCAGCCGCGAGGGGTCAGAGACCGCAATGGTCAGCGCGTCTTGTTGCTGCTCGATGGGCACGAAGTTGTAGCGGAACATCAGCTCCACCGGGACGGTGCGCAGCAAGTCGTGCTGAATCTTGAAGTTTTTCAGGTCAACGAACTCGGCGTGATAGCGCCTGGACAAAGATTCAGCCTGAGCCCGTTCGTCCTGACCCGTGGGAAGCGGACCGGTGGGAAGCGTAATTACAGTTGAGTCGGCCATGGCGGATTACCCTCCCTGACTCCCGCCGGCCTGTCCCAGCGAGAAGATGGGCAGGTACAGCGAGATGAGAATGAAGACCACGACCACGCCCATGACGATGAGAATGGCCGGCTCGATCAGCGCCAGCGAGGCGGTCAGCGCGGTAGCCACGTCTTCCTCAAAGAATTCGGCCACCGAGTTGAGCATCTGCGGCAAGGCGCCGGTCTGTTCGCCCACGGTGATCATCTCCGTGGACAGGCCGGGAAAGATATTGGTCTGGGTCAGCGATTCGGCCAGGCTCTTGCCCTCGCGCACCGTGCCGATGGATGAAAAGACCGCCCGCGAAACCCGCCGCGAGGAGATGGAACGGGCCGCCGTCTCCAGCGACGGCACCAGCGGCAGACCGCCGGTAAGCAGCGTCGAGAGCGTGCGCGCAAACAGCGCTACCTGGTACTTGAGCCAGATTTTGCCAAAGACGGGCAGCCCCACGCGGATACCGTCGATTAAGTCCCGGCCCCGCTCCGTGATGGAGAACCGGTAAGCCCCTCCGGCAATGCAGAGCAGAGTCAGAAAAAGCCAGATAAAGTAGTGGTGCAGCCACTTGCCGAAGTTTAGCAGGCCCACGGTCATGGCCGGCAGCTTGGAGCCCATCTGGTCATAGAGCACGGCAAACTGCGGCACCACCACGGCCAGCAGAAAGATCATCAGCCCGACTACCAGCGTCATCAACAGCGCCGGATAGATGAGCGAGGCCGTCAGTTTCTTGCGGAAGGTGAGCGAGACCTTCTGGAAGTTCACGTAGCGCTCCAGAACCTCCTGCAGGTTGCCGGAGCGCTCGCCGGCCAGCAGGGTGGTGACGTACATGACGGGAAAACCGGTCTGTGCCTCAAAGGCGGAGGAAAGCGAGTCGCCGGTTTTGACGCGGTTGGCAACGTCGTCCAGCGAACTGGACAAATGGGCGTTCTTTTGAATCTTTGACAGCATCTGTATGGAGCCCAGGATGGGCAGCCCGGCCCGAACCAGGGTAAGGAATTGCTGGTTGAAGATGAGGAACGGCTCCAGCTTGATCTTGCCCCGCTTGAGCCCGCCAAAGCCGCTGCGGGCGCGGATGGAGAAGACGTTGTAGCCGGCATGGGTAAAGCGGGCGCGCAACTCCTCGGCAGTGGCTGCCGTCTGCACCTGCTCCTGCACGCGGCCACGCTCATCGGCCAACTTGATGATGAACTCTGCCATGATTCTGCTCGCCGGATCAAAGGTTCCGGCCTTTCCAAGAGGTTTTTCTCAAGCTTTAGGGTACCAGCTTCCGCCGCCTGTTTTCGTAACGGATAGACGCGAAAGGGGGATAGAACGCTCAAGCGGCGCGCTTCACCGGCCGCAGAATCGGCTGAATTGAAAACCGCACCGTCATTGCGCGGAACCCAGTCTACGCCGGACTGCCCGGCTGTACGCCGCGTACGGCCATACCTTCCAAATCTCCGGATGCGCGCAGCCGGCTCTGTCCCACCCGTTCTCAAATGCATGATCAGCAACAACATGCAAGAATAGGAACGAACCTTCCATAGGAATGGGGACCAGGGGTCAAATGGGATGCGTCGTGTCGCGCTGATTTACAACCCGGCTTCCGGCCAGCATCCTGAAAGGCGAGCTGCTCGCATCGCGGAAGTGCTGGCAGTACTCCACGGAGCTGGCGTTGAAGTTAAATCGATCGCAACCGAATCGCCCGAAAGCGCCGGGATACAGGCGCAGGAGGCCGTCCGCCAAGGGTACGAAACGATTCTTGCATGCGGTGGAGACGGCACCGTTCATGAGACGCTGCAGAGATTGGTTGGAGGATCGGCGGCGCTGGGCGTGATTCCCATGGGCACAGCCAATGCCCTGGCTACGGATCTGGGCCTGCCGGCATCCCCGGTGAAGGCAGTGAAGATGCTGCTGAGCGCGACCCCGGAGCGGGTCTCCGTGGGCCATATCTTCTACAGCAACAGCGAGGGAGGTCAGCGCTCGCGCTATTTCATCGTCGCGGCCGGAATCGGGGCAGATGCCATCTTCCTCTCCCGGCTTGACGCCGGGTTAAAGCAGCGCTTGGGTTACGTCTTGTACCTGGTGGAAGGCTTTCGCGTCTGGGCCACGCATACGTTTCCCATGTTTGCGGCATCCTTTATGGAAAGCGGGAGCCACGCCCCACGGGTGGAGGAAGTGTCTCAACTTCTGGCCGTGCGCATCAGCAATTTTGGCGGGGTGCTGAACAACCTGGCGCCCGGCGCCGCGCTGGGCAACAGCCATCTGCGCGTGATTGCCTTTAAGACGCGCAGCCGCCTGCGCTACATGCGATTTCTGTTAGCCGTACTGTTTGGGCGCCATACCTTCTCCAACACGGTCGAATTGGTGAAGGCCGTCTCAGTGGAATGCAGCGATCTGGAAGGCTCGACGGCGCGCTTGCTCGTAGAGGCGGACGGAGAGTTGCTGGGCACTTTACCGGTCAGGATCGAAGTGGTGCAGCAAGCCCTGACCTTGCTGATTCCGCAGAAGACTCTGAGCCGCAATTCCCTTGTTCCGTAACCCCAGACCCAGAGGGAAGGTATTCGATTGCGCCTGCTCCGATCATCGGTTTCATTCTAAAATTAAGGCTTCAGCCAGCGGTCCAGCCAGTCAAACGCATCTTCCTGCATTTTGAGGCTGAAGGTATGCGGCTGGTCGTAAAACCGGCTAAGGAACTTCGAAGCCACTCCCGCTTTGGCATAAATGGTTTCGAGTTTTATCAACGATTCTTTCATGCCATCCATCGGGTAAAGTTCATCCCTGGAACATTGCTGGACCATCAGCGGCTTGGGAACCATGCAGCCGATTACATCCGGCAAATCCATGAAGTGGGCTAGCCCGGGCAGAAAATGCAGAAAGCTATGAGTATCGACGTACGAGCGAATCATCGGCCGCAGGGCTGACATCCACCCCACAGAAACCGCGCACTGGATGCGATCCTCTAATGCCGCGAGAAAATCGGTACGGTATCCCCCCATGGAAATACCAACACAGCCGATTTTCGATGGGTCCACTTCGGGACGGCTGACCAGATAGTCCACGGTCCGAAGATCGTCCCAGTGGACAATTCCTTGCCATGTGGCGCCGGCCCAACAAAGGGATTTAAACAGCGTCGCCTCGCCTTGCCCGGCTCTCCGATTCAAGGACTCCACAACTTGAAGAGAATACTTCGACCGGTCGCCCCCGTACTTTTCAGCGTCGTTTCCAAAAAAGGTTCTGCGCTCACCAAAATAGAAACTGTCGATCGAGATAACCACGTAACCACGGCGGCACAAGGCCAAAGAGGTGGAACGGCCTTCGTAATTCTCCTGCCGGTACTTGACGATTGCGGTCGAGTCCCCTTCCGGCGTAGGCATAACTTTTTCTTTCCCATAGACGAACATTCCGCCATGCGAATGAAGGTCCACTATGGCGGGACGGGGGCCTTTTCGCCCTTTGGGGATGAGAATGTAGGCGGGAACACGAAACCAGGGGGTCGAAGAAAAGAGAATTTTTTCCTGGATATACTCTGGAGTTTCCCATCGATCTACCAGCTCCGGAGATGGAGCCACCTGGGGAGGAGCGTAATGAAAAAGTTCGAGCACTTTTTCCCGCACGGCTTGGCGATAGGCTTCCGGTCCGGAATAATCGCGCTCCAACCAGGAAAGGGGATAGTGGCACTGGTTCGCCAGTTCCTTAACGACAGGAAAGAGAGTCCCTATATCACTTTCTCCGGCAGGCAGTTCAGCGTACTCCCTTGTGGGGCTCGCTGAGATGCCTTTCGTGATGCCCCCAAGGGCGAGTGCCCCTAAAGATTTCAAACACGCGCGGCGGTCAATCGAATCGACCGCTATGCCGGTTTCATTCTTCTTCATCATCTGTAGTCTCCGTTCTAGAACTATCGTTTCGATGCCGGTTTTGTGCGGGCATCCTGGTTCTCGATCCCTTTCTCTTGGAGTCCCATAGGATTCCCCTGCATGAGCGGGCATTATATATCGAGAGGTGACGTCGGTACTCGAGGGCCATCGCTGCAATAGGGGTGAACACCGAAAATAGTAAAGCGTTATTCAGTAGTGCCCTCAGAGTCTCGTTTTCTATAAGTTTGGATGGCAGTCGATGAGCAGGGCATTTCGTTCATTGAAGGGCTCACAGCCATTCGTTGGAACCGGTTAGTTTCTGGATGGTCGGCTATACGGAAATTGGCCCATTCGTCCTCGCCAATCCACTCTGCCTGTCCGCTGAACCTGTATGCTGATAGCGTTCCATATTGCGATCGGGGAAAAGTTGCAAGGATTGAGACAGGCAATGGATTTTGCGATGCGGGACTGGCGGCTCGGGGAAAGACTGGGCACAAGCCTTGGGCCTGCTCTGCGCAGGCACTGGCGTCTGGCCGGTGGGGGCACCTTGCTGTTTGCCGTAGGGGCGGTTGCCGCGGTCCTGCTTACGGCTTCCAACGGCAGCCGGCTCGCAGCGGTGGTCGTTCCTTATCCGCACGAGCTGGCGCAGGTGAGTTTTGCCGTGGCCGGCGACGTGATTCCGCATGAGCCTGTGCGCGCGGCCGCCGCAGCGGCTGCCGGCGCAGACCCCACCAACTCCCAGGGCTGGGGCGCTCTCTTCAGCGATGTGAGCGACGTCTTCCGCGGCGCGGACTTCGGCTTCGTGAACCTGGAGACGCCGGTGGCCCCGGTCCACTCGCACGGGTCTAAACCATTTATGTTCGATGCTCCTATCGCCCTGCTCGAGGGGCTGAAGGCCAACGGCATCAAGATCGTCTCCTTTGCCAATAATCATGTCATGGACCAGGGCTGGGCCGGATTCACCGAGAGCCGCAAGCATCTGCGCGACGAGGGGCTGCTCTTCGTCGGCTCCGGGGATACGGCCGAGCAAGCCTGGCAGCCGGTCATCGTCGAGGCCAACGGCATCAAAGTGGGCTGGCTGGGCATGACCCGCTGGCTCAACGGCAACCGCAACCCCGATAAGGACGATCAACCGCACGTGAACTTCTTTCCTTATCCGGGTGAGTCGGGCGGCGCGCCGGGACTCGACGAGGCAGGGGTTCTGGAGGCCATAAAACAGGCGCGAACCAAGTGCGATCTGCTGGTGGTTTCCATTCACTGGGGCATCGAATACGCGCCCGCGCCCAGGCCGGAAGACGTGGAGACGGCGCACAAGATGCTGGAGGCCGGCGCCTCGGTGATCGTGGGCCACCATCCGCACGTTTTGCAGCCGGTGGAGACGTACCGCACCCAGGACGGCCGCAACGCGGTTATCTTCTATTCGCTGGGAAATTTTTTGACCAACCAGTCGCGCACGTACATCGACGGCCTGATGCCGGACAAGACCGGCGACCCCCGCGACGAGATGATCGGCCTGTTTTCCGCCGTTCGCCAGGACTACGGCCCGGCCGGCGTGCGCGTCGAGCTGGGGCACGTGGGGATTCTGCCCGTGTGGGGCGAGAACAACCGCAACGAGCTGGCCAGAGGCCACGCCAAAACCACCATTATTCGCCCCATCCTGATCGACCGCGAGATGCCGCGGCTCGAGGCACGGCTGGATGAGCTGAACAAAATTGCCGGGCAGAACAAACTAAGCCAGAGCGCAACGCCGCTGACCGCCGAAGAGAAGCAGGAGTTCATCGAAGTGACCAACCGCCTGAAGCTCCTGAACGATCGCCGCAAGCTGTTGCTGGAGCGAACCGGCGATGAATACGTAACCGATCCACCGAAGCTGGCGGCGAAGCCGTAAAGCGGGCAGCGGGCCTGTCCGGCAAACTCCGATCCGATGCGATCTTCTATGCCAGAAGCGGAACGCCCGAGGCCAGGGCGGCTGCTTCGAGGGTCTTATCGAGGGTTGCCAGTGGCAGCCGCTCGCGCATCGCCAGAGCGAGGTATGCGGCATCGTAGATGGAGAGCTTGTACTTCCGCGACAGGTCCATGAGTTGTGTGCCGTTGTGGGGAAAATCGACATCAATCGAAAGCTGCTCAAGATCGAGGAGAAATTGAGTCGAATCATCCGGTGAGATTCGATTTCGCCGCTCGTTCAATACCAGTATGTTCCGGATTTCGTACCACCAGATGCCCGGAACGATTGCCGAACCGGACTGAAGCTGAAGGAACGCAAGATCGGCCAATGGGTGATCTTCGTCGCGCATGGCCCACGTGATAGCAATTGAGGCGTCCAGGACGAAGCGCATTGTTACATGCGTCCTTCATCGCGCGCGGAAAGTATCTCCTGAAGGGAGACCGGCTTGGTGCGCTTGCGAATCTCCAGAATGCTTTGGAAGGCTCGCTCAACCCGTTCCCGATCAATCTCGACCTGAGGAACAAGGCGAGCAACCTCCTTTCCGTGACGGGTGATGATGACACTCTCTCCTCGCTCCACGTCGTCGAGGATGCGGAGGAAACGGGTCTTGGCAACGGATGCTTGAATTGTCTGCATAAATTGACCAGTCAAATGACTGGTTGAATTATAACAGAAATCCCGACTCTCAATGGTTTGGTTCTCATTTCCCTTTGCGAAAACCGCCAAACCAGGCAAGAAATCTGCCCCAGCGGGAGCTTGCCGGGTTCTCTTTGGATTCCGGGGACTCAGCTTGAGCATCTGGAGCGGCGGCGGCCTGAGCGGCTTGCGCGGCTTCAAATTCCTTCCGGTCGTCGGAGAGGATCTGCCACAACGCCGTTCCTCTGTCCTCCCAGTCCTCGTAGCCGCATTGGTCGCACTTGTACTCGCGAATATCGCGTCCGGAGAAAGTGTTCTTATCCGTCATCCGCATCGGTTCGCCGCACTTGGCACAGTCCATATTCCAACCCGCAACAACTTTGCTCCCGAGAGCGGCAGCCGTCAATAGCCGTTTGCCACCAGTCCGGCCTGGGTCAGTTCCAGCGCAGGCTTCTTCTCGGCCTGCATTTGGGCAAGGGCCAACTTCACCAGCACATCGGCCTCAATGTTCAGCGGAGCGCCGACGCTGAGGGTGTGCAGATTCGTTCGCCAATAGGTCAGGGGCAGAATTGCAATGGTAATTGTCTCCCCGTCGAAGTCGGCGATGGTCAGGCTGATGCCTTCAATGGCCACCGAGCCTTTGTGCACCATCCACGGGCGCACATTCTCGGGAACGCGCACCTTGAGGGTCCAGTCGGTGGTCTGCTTGTCGAACTGCGGGCTGGATTCCGGCACCACCGGGTCCAGCGCCGTCATCGTCCCGCAGCCGTCCACGTGGCCCTGCACGATGTGGCCGCCCAGCGGGCTGCCGGCGGCGGTGGGCAACTCCAGGTTCACCTTTGCGCCGGGAGCGAGCGACCCCAGCGAGGTGCGGTCCAGCGTCTCCTGCGCCAGATCGGCGTGGAAGAGGGTGGGGTCCACGTCCAGCGCGGTCAGGCAGACGCCGGAGACGCCCAGCGAGTCGCCCTCGCGCAGCCGTCCGGCCAGGCCCGGAGCCTCGACCGTCAGCCGCCGAACCCCTCCGGTATCCTTCAGGCTGACCAGTGTGCCGGTTTGTTCGATGATGCCGGTAAACATGCTTCTATTTTAAGGGATAATAATAAGTTTTCAGAGATCGTCCCCTGCCGTATTACACTCATCTGGACCTCTCAAAAAGAAATAGCCGGTTCGCGAAAGATAAAGATTCTTTTGTATTGGTCCCTGAGCACATATAAATCTCCGTGGAGGAGTTGCGAATGAGTGAGACTGTCGCGATCGTGGAACAAAAGCTGGAGCGAAATATTGCGGTCGACGCTTACCGTGGCCTGGTCATGCTGCTGATGATGGCGGAAGTGCTTGAGCTGGCGTACGTGCATAAGACTTTTTTCCCCGATAACCCCATTTGGAAGTTTCTGGGCGACAACCAGTCCCACTCCGAGTGGGCAGGGATGAGCCTCCACGACACCATCCAGCCCTCCTTCACGTTCCTTGTCGGCGTTGCGCTTCCATACTCGGTGAGAAGCCGTCAGAAGAAAGGCGAAACCTTCCCGCGCATGCTGGGCCATACCATCTGGCGCAGTTTTATCCTCGTGGCGCTCGGAATCTTTCTCCGGTCCACCTATGGATCTATGACCAACTTCACCTTCACTGACACTTTGGGCCAGATTGGCCTCGGATACACCTTTGCCTTTCTGCTCACGTTCGTTCGTCCGCGCTGGCAGTGGACCGCATTTGCTGGGATTCTCTTCGGTTACTGGCTGGCCTGGGCGCTGTATCCTGCGCCAGGCCCCAACTTCAATTACCCGGCAATGGGAGTGCCTGCAGACTGGAGCAATCACTTCAACTTCACCGGCTTCGCGTCGCACTGGAACAAGAACAGCAATCTCGGCCAGGCCTTCGATCTCTGGTTTCTGAACCTGTTTCCACGCCCCAGCCGTTACCTGTTCAGCAGGGGCGGCTACTTGACGCTGAGTTTTATTCCCACGCTGGGCACTATGCTGTTGGGAGTCTTTGCGGGCCGTTGGTATATCGCCGCGGCGCCAAAGATTCCGCTGCGCAGGTTTCTGCTGGCTGCGGCCGCATTGATGGCCGTCGGCCTGCTGCTTCACTTCACCGGTGTTTGCCCCATCGTGAAGCGCATCTGGACGCCTTCGTGGACACTGTTCAGCGGCGGCGTCTGCTTCCTCTTCCTGACAGCATTTTCGTGGGTCGTCGACGTCAGAAAGCATCGCGGCATCGTGTTTCCGCTGGTCGTCCTGGGCATGAATTCCATCGCTGCGTACGTCATCGCGGGCTTGTGCAGGGAGTTCATCGAAAGCAGCATCCACATCCACCTGGGCTGGACCCTGAATGTCCTGGGAACCGCGCTCGAGCCCATCGTTCTGGGCACGCTGACGTTGTCAGTCTACTGGCTGATGCTCTATTGGATGTACCGCAAAAAGCTGTTTATCCGGATTTAGAGCTGGATTTATCCCTGGGTTGCAATGGCGGAGGCGTTGCGCTGCATCCACTTGCCCTGCGTAAAGTCAGGGAATTCGATGGGCGCGCTGCCGTTGCTCACGGAGATGACGCTGAGCGCGCCAACCGCGGACCAGGCGGCTGTGTCATACACATCCAGGTCCGGCGGAAGCCCCTCGCGCACGCATTCGAGCAGGCGGTAGAGCATGAGGAAATCCATGCCTCCGTGTCCGCCGACCTTCGCGGCCAGCTCGCCTTCCTTTTGCCAGAGCGGATGCGCGTACTGCTTCCAATCGTCGATCGATCCCCACGACTCATCCTTATTCATTTCGTCAAAATAGATGCGGGGCGGAAAGTCCTGAAAGACGCCCTTGGTTCCGGCAATCATGTTGATGCGGTCGTAGGGGTGAGGTGTGGTGACGGCATGCTTGACCGTAATGGTGAGCCCCTTTGCGGTCTTGATGAGCGAGGTGTTCAAGTCGCCGGTCACGTAGCGCTCTTCGAAGCGCGGATCTCCCGGCTTGAGGTGCTCCTGGCGGTATTGATCGAGACCGCGCTGGGGTGAGCTCATGGAGACAATGTATCCAAAACGATCGCCGCGCTGCATGCCCATGTAGTTCGCTACCGGTCCGAGCCCGTGGCTGGCATACAGATTTCCGTCGCGCATGGTGTGTTCCGCCCGCCGCCAGAGGCCCTCGCTAGTGTCGGAAAAGAGCATGGCGCGAAGATCGTGAAGATAAGCGCCTTCGCCATAGAGAAGATCGCCGAACTTGCCGTCGTGGATCATGCGCAGGATCAGCGTCTCGTTGTAGCCGTAGCAGCAGTTCTCCAGCATCATGCAGTGCTTGCGCGTTTCTTCTGAAGTCTTGACGATCTTCCAGCATTCATCGAGCGTAATTACGCCGGGCACTTCAACGCACACGTCCTTGCCGTGTTTCATGGTGGCGATGGCCATTTCCGCATGCCAGCTCCAGGGGGTGGCGACCAGAACCAGATCGATGTCGTCCTTGGCCAGCATGGTTTCAAAGGCATAGGGGCCATCGGTGTAGAGCTGCGGCTTGGGCTGGCCGGCCGCGACGACCAATGAGGCGGCATGATCGGCATGTTCCTGGACCAGGTCGCACAGCGCGACGATTTGTGCGTTTGCGTCGAGCAGATTCTTCAGCAGCGAGGTTCCGCGGTGGCCGGTACCGATGAATGCGATGCGCGGATTTCGCTTTTCAAAAGGAACATCGATCATGGTGCCGTGGACGGTTGCTTCCTGTGCGTCTCCGCGTGCACTGTTCATTACGCTAAAGACGACCGCGCTGGCTGCGCCCATCTTGAAGAACTTGCGCCGGCTCAACGATTCCAATCCAAGATTCTGTTCGTCAAATTTCATCGATATCATCCTCTGTTCTGCTTTTTACTTACTTTACCACGTCGATGCGGGCGCAGATTACTGCTGACTAGCGGCCGGCGGCCAGGGGTCCCGGAGCAGCGAGCACAGGCCCAGGTCGTTGCCGTAGCGCTCCACCTCTACCTCCGCCATATGAACAGGATGCACCATCCCGCGGAAGGCCGGCACGGCATCGGAACCCATGATCTGCGGGGAGATAAAGAGGTGAATGCGGTCCACCATGCCGCCTGCCAGCAGAGCCGTATTCAGCCGCGTGCCGGTCTCAGTGAGCAGGGTGAGTATGCCTTCTTCGCCCAATAGATCCAGCACTTTATCCAGCGGGACGCGCCCGGCTTTCCACCCCGGCGACGAAGACCTGTCGCCGGGGACCCCAGCTTCGGCGGGCAGGACTTCCACACGCACGCCCCGGGTGCGGAGCTCCTCGATGCGCTGCGCGTCGTTGGAAACGGTGAAGATCACTACGTCGTCATGGGCCGTGGCCACCATCTTTGAGTCCAGCGGCATGCGCAGGGCCGAGTCCAGGACGATGCGCAACAGGGGGCGGCGGCGGCGGAGGCCGCTGCGGTCGGTGAGCATGGGGTCGTCGGCGAGCACGGTATCCACGCCGACCATGGCGGCGTCAGCCTGCCAGCGCAGGGGCTGGACGGCCAGCCGCGCGGCCTCGCAGGTGATCCAGTAGGGCTCGCGCGGCACATGCTGCCCGGCAGGCGGCGCGATGCGGCTGTCGAGCGACATGGCCACCTTCATGAGCACCAGCGGGCGGCGATGCCGGCTCCAGCGGGCGAAGCCTTCGTTGAGGCGGCGCGCCTCGGCCTGACAGACTCCCACGACCGTTTCCAGGCCCGCCGCACGCAGCGCCTCCATTCCGTGGCCGGCGACGGCCGGGTTGGGGTCGATGGTGGCGGCTACCACGCGGCTGACTCCGGCGGAAATAAGGGCTTGGGTGCAGGGAGGCGTGCGGCCGGTGTGGTTGCAGGGCTCCAGGGTCACGTAGGCTGTGCCACCGCGGAGTCTTCCCACCCTTTCCGCAGAGGGCGCGGAAAGGATGGGGCACCCAGCGGCCTTGAGGGCGACGATTTCGGCGTGGTCGACGAGATCGTATTCGTGCCAGCCCTCGCCGGCTACCTGGCCGGCGCTATCCAGAATGACGCAGCCTACGGCGGGGTTGGGCGAGGTGAGGGCGATGCCGCGGCGAGCCAGCTCCAAGGCTCGCTGCATCCATTGGAAGTCGAGGTCGGACGGAGTATTCATGCGAACAGAAGAGGAACAATCAAGTGTACATGGGATGGCGAAGGTGGGGCAGGGATGGGTCACGAGAACGGCGTTTATCATTAGATAATCCGCGGACTTAAATTATGCGCCCTACGGATGAGTGAGTTTGAGTATGGCTCTGACACACGATAACCACTTCGTGCCACAGTTGTACCTGAAGAATTTCTCCACAGCTTCCGGCGAGGTTCGCGAGTACCGTATACTCGTTTCTCACTCAGACGTGCCCGTGTGGAAGCCTGTCAATGTAGCAGGAACGGGATACGAGAAGAACTTATACACGAGGATTGTGCGCGGAGAAGAAGCGGACGACATCGGGCAATGGCTGAATCGCGAGTTTGAATCGCCAGCCAAGGAACCATTTCAAAAAGTACTTGCCGACAGAGAACTCACGCAAGGCGATTGGGAAATACTCGTTCGCTTTCTTGCGTCTCAAATCGTCCGAACGCCCGCGTTTCTTATAAAGAACCTGCCACTCTGGAATCGGATGGCACCGGTGGTGTTGGACCAGTCTTTAAAAGACGTTGAAGCTCTCATGCGCAAGGCAAAAGAGTCGGGCCAGAAGATTGTCCACGATGATGTTCTGCACACGGAATACTTTCCTATGAGGGTTGACAGAAAGGACCTACCCGAAGAGAAAAAGGTCCAATTCACTGCGAAAGTGGTGGTGGGTCGTGGGCTTTGGTTTTACACGATGAAGCACACGTTGACGAATACGCTGAAGGTTCTCCACAAGCACAAATGGGCAATACTCGAAGCGCCCGCCCGTTTGGGATGGTTCACGAGCGACGATCCTGTTATTTGCCTGAATTTCCGATCCGAGTCCGATTACGACTTCAATGGTGGCTGGAATCGTGCACAAGCCAATATCCTCTTTCCACTAAGCCCACGCCATCTTATGTTTACAGAGATCGGCGCAAACTCGTATCCAAGGCAGGTCCCCTCTCGCTACCACGCTAGGCTTTTCCGACGTATGATCGCTGAACATACTCATCGTAGGATTTACTCTTTGGCAGAGGACGGGAAGATTCCACAATTAAAGCCACGGGTTGTGGACGCCAAAGCTTTCCAGAGCGAAAGAACACTGTGGGCAGCCTGGTACGAAGATCAATCCAGAGCTGAACAGGCGCTCTAAATGCTTGGCGCAAGCCCTGACTTCCTTCGGGATCCTGTTCTGCCCATTGCTTGTTCCAACTTTGAGCGCGATTTGTACCGAGTATGTCTGCAAATGTGGAGGAACTTCTTTTGAGTTATTCCAGCAGCGAGTCGACAAACTCCGCCGGCGAGAACTCCAGCAGGTCGGTCATCTGTTCGCCGACGCCGACGAAGCGGACGGGGAGGTTGAGCTCGCGGGCGATGGCTACGGCGATGCCGCCCTTGGCGGTGCCGTCGAGCTTGGTCAGCACGATGCCGGTAACTCCAGCGAATTGAGTGAATTGGCGGGCTTGCTGGAGGCCGTTCTGGCCGGTCGTGGCATCCATCACCAACAAAACTTCGTGGGGCGCGCCGGGGATGAGACGGGCGGCGGTGCGGCTCATCTTGCTGAGCTCGTCCATGAGGCTGGTTTTGGTGTGCAGGCGGCCGGCGGTATCCACATACAGGTCGTTGATATGGCGGGCTTTGGCTGCGCTTATCGCGTCGTAGAGGACGGCCGAGGGGTCGCCGCCGGGGCGGGTTTTGATTATCTCGACGCCGGAGCGGGTGGCCCAGATTTCAAGCTGCTCGATGGCGGCGGCGCGGTAAGTGTCGGCGGCGCAGAGGAGAACGGTGCGGTTTCGGGCGCGGGACCAGGCGGCCAGCTTGCCGATAGTGGTGGTTTTGCCGGTGCCGTTGACGCCTACCAGGAAGATGACGGATGGGTCGCCCGCGGTCGGCAAGGCATTTGAATTGTTGGAGATGGAGGATTCAAGGAGGTCGCGGAGTTGCTGCTTGAGCAGGGCGCGCAGCTCCTCGCCGCCCTCAATGGCCTGATGGCGGGCGCGGTCGCGCAGGGCGGCCAGGATTTCGGTGGTGGTCTGGACGCCCAGATCGCTCGAAAGCAGCACGGATTCAAGAGCTTCGAGGGTGGATTCGTCTACGGTTCGGGTGAGGGCGACGACGTCTTCGATTTTGGCCGAGAGGGACTCGCGGGTGCGCGAGACGGCCTGCTTCATGCGGCTGAAAAAGCTGGACTTGGAGTCTTCGGGCGGGCCGGGTTCGGGGTCGTCGGGTTGGCCACCAAAGAGCTTCATGGTCTTCATTGAGTGTAATGCAGGGATTGGAGATCGGAGATCGGAGATCAGAGATCAGAGATCAGGGATCAGGGAACGAAGATCAGTGGAGTGCTGGAGCGGCGGAATTGGGCGTGAAAATGTGTGCGCGGAGGCACACGGAATTTGGACGAAATTGGACAATTGGAGTTTTTTTAAGCGCATTTCGGCTTAGCGAGGGCTGTAAGTTGTTGATTTCCGGTAGAGCGTGTGGCGATAAAAGCGGAGTTTTTTGCTATTTTTCAGTTATTTGCGCATAAAGATAAGTCGTTTAATATGTTTCTTTTATCCGATATTTCCGGAAAATGTTCGCGCAAAAGCGACTGCTTTTTATTCAAAAACGAGTTTTTACTCAATTTGACGCGTGCATTCCCGGGTCTCAGAAGCGAGACCTAGGGCACCCGGCAGAGGCGGTCGATGAGTTGCTGGATCGCTTGCTTGAGGGCCGGGTCGTAGGCGGCGGCGAGGGCACGGCGGGCGAGGGCGCAGGCTTCGGATGTGGGTTCGTTGCTTGCATCGCAGACCTGCGCGCGCGTCCAAAGAATTCTGGCCATTTGGTTGCCGTGCAGCTCAGGGTTCTCCTGCCAAAGGGGATCAAGAATATGTTCCGCCTCAAATGCATGTGTTTCTACCTCCTGTATTCGCTCCGCTGAGAGGCAGAGGATAGCCAGGTTGTTGAGCGTGGTGGCGACGTAGGGCAGGTAGGCGTCTGGATTGGCCTCGGCGAACTTACGATAAGCGGCGAGCGCCTCTCCATAGGCCTGCTCCGCCTCCTTCATGCGCTGGGTGTCTTTGTACAGGATTGCGATGTTGTTGAGCGTCATGGCGACGTCGGGCAGGTATGCGTCTGGATTGACACCGGCGAGTTTGCGGCGGATGGCGAGGGCCTCGGCGTAGGCGTGTTCGGCTTCCTTCATGCGCTGGGTGACGCTGTATAGGAGCCCTAGGTTGTTGAGTGTATCAGCGAGGTCGAGCAGGTATGCGTCGGGATTGTCCTTGGCAAGATTGCGGCGGATGGCGAGGGCCTCTGCGAAGGCCTGTTCGGCTTCCTTCATGCACTGAGTATCACGATACAGGACCGCGAGATTATTTAACGTCATGGCGACGCTGAGTAGGTATGCGTCGGGGTTGGCCTGGGCGAGCTTGCGATAGATGGCGAGGGCCTCGACGTAAGCCTGTTCGGCCTCCTTCATGCGCTGGGTATTCCAATATAGGATTGCAAGATTGTTCAGCGATATGGCGACGTTGGGCAGGAATGCGTCGGGATTTGTCTCGGCTAGTTTGCGGCGGATCTCGAGGGCCTCGGAGTAGGCCTGTTCGGCTTCCTTCATGTGCTGTGTATGTTGATAGAGGGCTGCGAGGTTGTTCAGCGTTATGGCGACATCGGGCAGGAATGCGTCAGGATTTGTCTCGGCGAGATTGCGGCGGATGTCGAGCGCTTCACCGTAGACCTGCCCGGCTTCTTTCACGCGCTGGGTGGCGTAATAGAGGGCCGCGAGGTTATTCAGCGTCATGGCGATGTCGGGCTGGTATGCTTCTGGATTGGTCTCGGCGAGCTTGCGATAAGTGGCGAGCGCCTCTCCGTATGCCTTCTCGGCCTTCTTCATGCGTTGGGTATCGCGGTACAAGAGTCCTAGGTTGTTGAGTGTGCCAGCGACGTCGGGCAGGTATACGTCTTGATTGACCTCGGCGAGCTTGCGGCGGATCTCGAGGGCCTCGGAGTAGGCCTTCTCTGCTTCCTTCATGCGCTGGGTGTCTTTGTACAGGATTGCGATGTTGTTGAGCGTCATGGCGACGCTGGGTAGATATGCTTCGGGATTTGCCTCGGCGAGTATGCGGTTAATGTTAAGGGCCTCGGCGTAGGCTTGTTCGGCTTCATTCATGTGTTGGGTACCTCTGTACAGATTGGCGAGATTATTCAGCGTGCCGGCGCGGTAAGAAGGATCTTTGATTATGCAGAGCAGGGCCTCGAATGCTTGGATGGCCTCTGCGTGATGGTTGAGCTTTGCGGCATAGAGGGCGTATTTGAATCCGTGAGCCGGGTTCTTACCGAGTTCCCATGCTTCGCGGTAGGCGGCGAGGGCCTGGGGCCATTCGAAACGAAGTTCATGGATGGTTCCCAGTTCAAATAGGTCGCGTGGTAGATTGGCGGCATCTTTGCGGCGGTCTTCGACTTGTTTGGACTTGAGGCGGAGAGCGCCGTCGAGGTTGCGGGCTTGGAGGAGTTTGGCTAGTTGGGCCTCGGGTGGTTTGGAGGAACGGGCGGCGAGTTGTTCTTGGAGCTTGCGCATCTCCTCAGCTTGCCGTGCCATTTCTGCCTGGAATTTCTGAACATCGAGTTTGGCAATCAATCCCTCCTTGACTGCTATCTCATATCGCTCCAGCAACATCTCGCCAATTGTTGGCGGGGAGACAAGCTCGCCGGCGTCTTTGGAAGCGAAATGCTGCCAGAGCGCCACGATGATCGCGGCGACAATGACAGCGGCTATGGCCAACTCCAGGTTACGTAGGGTATACCAGGGTTGGGCGTTGAGCCAAGGTAAATTTGCCAGTTGGCCTGCGAGCATGTTTAACAGCAAGCCCAGAATTGCAACGAAGATGATCCCCAGCGCGATCAGCAGTGCGACGGCAATCGACTTGGTTGAGTTACGTGGCATGGATGTAAGGTTGATGGCGGAAACCAGTGTACCACTCGTAACGTCTGACTAATATAGCCCACACAACAACTCGGGAACATACCTTCTCTTCCGAGTGGATTTGAACGCGGCTACGCCGCGCTGATTAATTTTCATATTTCATTGACGGGTTTGTGTCGGGGTTAAAACCCCGACCTCCCTCCGTTTACCAGAGCAGCCTGCACATGCGATAAACTAGGCCATTCAGGACATCCGGCCGGGAATCGCGACGGGAAGACGCAGGAACTCGATGCGGTCCGGATGCCGGGCAGGAGTTGGCGGCCAACGGAGATGAACGCACTGCCGCCGGGAACCTCAACATGATTCGCGCACTTGTCGATTTCGCACTGAAGAACCGGTGGCTGGTGCTGGGCACAGCGGCCGTTCTGACGGTGTGGGGCATTATTTCATTCCGCGCGCTGCCGGTCGAGGCTTATCCCGATGTGGCCAATAACTATGTGCAGGTCATCACCCAGTGGCCGGGGCGGAGCGCGGAAGAGATCGAGCGCCAGGTAACGGTTCCGGTGGAGATCCAGATGGCCGGGATACCGCACCTGATGCATCTGCGCTCCACCACGCTGGCCGGCTTATCAAGCCTGATGCTGATCTTCGACGACGACTCCAGCGGCGACTTGAACCGCGAGCACGTGCTGGAGCGGCTGAGCATGGTGAGCCTGCCCGCCAACCTGGTACCGCAGATGGGCTCGGACTGGAGCCCGGTGGGGCAGATCTACTGGTACACGCTGGAGAGCACCAACCCCGCCTACGACGTGATGGAGAAGAAATCCATTGAGGACTGGCTGCTGGAAAAGTCTTTCAAGAGCGTGCAGGGAGTGGTGGACGTAGCCAGCTTCGGAGGGCCGACCAAGGAGTACCAGGTGAAGCTGGACCCGGAGAAACTGGTCTCCTACGGATTGAGCATCGGCCAGGTGGAACAGCAACTGGCCAGCAACAACACCAACGGCGGCGGGAGCTTTATCGAGCAGGGCTCGCAACAGATCAACGTGCAGTCGCGGGGCCTTTACAACCGCGTGCAGGACATAGAAAAGGTGGTGGTGAAGTCGCAGAACGGGGCCGCTATCCGCATCCGGGATATAGCCACGGTAACGCAGGGGCCGAAGATCCGGCTGGGCCAGATCGGCAAAGCCACGCATCGGCCCGACGGCACGATTGTGGACAATCCCGACACGGTGGAGGGCATTGTCCTGTTGCAGAAAGGCGACGACTCAGACCCGGTGCTGGAGGGCATTCACAAGGAAGTCGACAAGCTCAACGGAGACAAGAACCACCCCGGCATCCTGCCCAAGGGCGTGAAGGTAGTGCCCTTTCTGGACCGCTCGCAACTGGTGCGATACACGGTGGAGACAGTGGAGCGCAACCTGACCGCGGGCATGATTCTTGTATCTGTGATTCTGTTTCTTTTTCTGGGCAATGTGCGCGGCGCCATCGTGGTGGCGCTCACCATACCGTTCGCGCTGATGTTTGCCTCGATTTGCCTGGACCTGAGCCACATACCGGCCAACCTGCTTTCACTGGGGGCGCTGGACTTTGGCATGCTGGTGGACGGCTCGGTGGTGATGATCGAAAACATCGTGCGCCATCTCTCCCGCAAGGACAGCACGCATAGCCCGGCGCGCATGATTCGCGAGGCGGCGCATGAGGTGCAGCGGCCGGTGTTCTTTGCGCGCGGCATCATCATCACGGCCTACCTGCCCATCTTCACGCTGCAGGCGGTGGAGGGGCGTCTGTTCAAGCCGATGGCCTGGACGGTCACATTTGCGCTGCTGGGCGCGCTTGGCTTTGCCATGTTTGTTACGCCAGTGCTGGCCAGCCTGATGTTCAGCAAGGGCGCCAAGGAGTGGCGGAACCCGATGATGCAGTGGCTGACCGGGCACTATCGAGTAGCCGTCCGCGCAGCTATTCTGAATCGCGGCATCACCGTGGGCATCGCCGCCCTGCTGTTTGCCATCGCGGTTTACCTGACGGTGGGCGGGCCCATCGGGTCGGAGTTCCTGCCCCACCTGGACGAAGGCTCGATCTGGGTGCGCGGAACCCTGCCGCCGAGTGAAGGCCCCACGGCCAGCATCGACTTCACCAACAAGGCGAGGGTGGTGATGGCTTCGTTTCCTGAGGTAACGCAGGTGGTGAGCCAGACCGGACGACCCGACAACGGCAACGACACCACAGGCTTCTTCAACACCGAATACTTTGTGGATCTGAAGCAGAAAGAGGAGTGGCGCCCGGTCTTCCACCAGAACAAGGAAGAACTGACTGCGGCGATCAACAAGGAACTGGAGAAATTTCCCGGCGTGATCTGGAACTTTTCCCAGCCCATCTCGGACAACATGGAAGAGGCGGTCTCCGGCGTCAAGGGCGAATTGGCAGTCAAGTTGTACGGGGACGATCTGCGCACCCTGGAGCGCAGGGCGGAGGATATCCAGGCGCAGTTGGCCACGGTGAAGGGCATTGAAGACCTGGGCATCTTCCGCATCGTGGGGCAGCCCAATCTGAACTACACGGTGGATCTGGATGCGGCGGCGCGCTGGGGGATCAATGTTGCCGACGTGCAGGACGCGGTGCAAACCGCGGTGGGCGCTAACACCGTAACCCAGGTACAACAGGGCGAGGCGCGGTACGACGTCACGCTGCGCTATCTACCGCAGTATCGCGACACGCGCGAGGCCATTGAAAACGTACGCCTGCTGGCTCCATCCGGAGAGAGGGTTTCGCTGGCGCAGTTAACCACAATTTCCGCCGATGACGGCGCCGAGCAAATCAATCGCGAGGGCGGCCAGCGTTACATCGCCATCAAGTACTCGGTGAAGGGCCGCGATCTGGGCTCAACCGTGGAAGAGGCCATCGGCAAGGTGGACAGAAACGTCAAGCTGCCCACCGGCTACCATCTTGAGTGGGCGGGCGAATATGAGAGCCAGAAGCGCGCCGACAAGAGGATGGCACTGGTGATCCCGCTTACGGTGCTGGCTATTTTTCTTATCCTCTACGCCATGTTCCGCTCCGCCAAGTGGGCCATGGTGATATTGATCAGCGTAGTGATGGCCTCCATCGGAGGGCCCCTGGCGCTGTTCATCACCCATACCAACTTTTCGGTCTCTTCGGCGGTGGGATTTCTGGCGCTGTTTGGGGTATCGGTGCAAACCGGCGTGATCATGATCGAGTTCATCAACCAGTTGCGCGCCCGGCGCAAGGGTTTGGAAGAGCCTACGCAGGAGCACATTGTGGAGGCCGCCGTCGAGGGGGCGGTGCTGAGATTGCGGCCGATCATGATGACCATGCTGGTGGCCACGCTGGGACTGCTGCCCGCGGCGCTCTCCCACGCCATCGGCTCCGACTCGCAGCGGCCCTTTGCCATCGTGATTGTGGGCGGGCTGCTGGCCAACCTGGTGATCGGCGTCTTTCTGTTGCCCACGCTGTATGTGTGGGTGGCGGGCGAGAACGATATATTGCCGGCGGTGGAATCCGATGAGGAGTTCTGATGTGGAGTGAAGGGAATAGGGAATAGGGAATAGGGAATAGAAAGACGATAGGTGAGTGGGAAACCCGCGACGAAAAACAAACGCAGGTCCTTTGACTTCGGTCGCCGCGGCGACCTTCGCTCAGGATGACAAATCTTAACTGAGCGGTGCCCGCGGGGTTTGAGCACGGCTTCGCCGCGTTCTTTATTTCCAAAAAACAGACGGGTGGGTTATTGGCGCGGTTAAAACCGCGCCCTTTCAAGGCCTGTTGATGGATGGGTTTATGTCGGGGTTAAAACCCCGACCTCCCTCCATTACCTGCGGCCGAATGGCCGCGCCCGCCTGGACGGCAAGTCCTAGTGTTCGTGTTTGCCGGGGCGGAGCATTAGTTCGCTGATGGCTTTGCGAGGGTCTTTGCCTTCGTTGAGGATGAGCTCCATTTGCTCGGTGATGGGCATTTCGATGTTGTGCCGGCGGGCCAGGCCGAGGGCGGCGCGGGTGGTGAGGACGCCTTCGGCTACTTTGCCGCCCAGGCTTTCGAGAACTTCTTGGAGGTTGCGGCCACGGCCGAGGGCTTCGCCCACGGTGCGGTTGCGGCTGAGCGAGCCGGTGCAGGTGAGGACCAGGTCGCCCAGGCCGGAGAGGCCGGCAAGGGTTTCGCGGCGTGCGCCGCAGGCTACGGCGAGACGGGTGATCTCGGCGATGCCGCGGGTGATGAGGGCGGCGGTGGAGTTGTGGCCGAGGCCGGAGCCGGCGGCGACTCCGGCGGCGATGGCGATGACGTTTTTGAGGGCGCCGCCGAGCTCGACGCCGATGAGGTCGGTGCTGGTGTAGAGGCGGAGGGTTGCGGAAGAGAACTCGTGCTGGATGCGGGCGGCGATGGCGGGATCGGCGAAGGCGACGGTGAGGGCGGTGGGCTGGGCCTGGGCGACTTCAAGGGCGAAGCTGGGGCCGCTTAAGGCGCCGATGGGGAGGGGCGAAAAGCTTGCCTCAGGGGCTAAAGCCCCGGCTTCTTTTTGCGGCGGGTTCGGCACGACTGAAGTCGTGCCCTGATACAGTGCGGTTTCGGCGAGGGTTTGGGCCGATTTCGGCACCTGTTCGACTGCGCTCAGGGCAGGCTTTGAAGTCGTGCTGTGATTTGGGGCGGTTTCGGCGAGGGTGGAGGCGATGACTTCTGTCATGCGCAGGAAGGTGCGGTTTTCAACGCCTTTTGTGGCGCTGAGGATGATTTGGCCGGAGTGGAGATGAGGGCGGATGCGGGAGAGTGTGAGGCGGAGGAACTCGGAAGGGACGACGGAGACGACAATCTCGGCATCGGAGACGGAAGCGCAGTCGCCGGTGATGGCGATGGGGGCGGGGATGGGAAAGCCGGGAAGGAAAAGGGTGTTTTCTCGGGCGGCGAGGATCTCCTGGGCGAATTCAGGGCTGTGGGCCCATAGGGTGAGCTGGTGGCCGCCGCGGCGGTGAAGCGAGAGGGCGATGGCGGTTCCCCAGGCGCCGGAACCGAGGATGAGGATGCGGCTCATGGATTTTTGGGGGCTCCGATGCGGGATTCAGCGCCGTCGATGAGGCGGCGGATGTTCTGGTGGTGCCTGGCGATGACCAGGAAGGCGACGGCAAACTGGACGGCGATGAAGAACGGGGGGCGGGGCGAATGGACCAGGAACAAGGCAAAGAAAGGAAAGCTGGCCGCGCCGAGGATGGAGGCCAGCGAAACATAGCGGCTGAGAAGAAGGACGAGGAAGAAGACGGCGATGGCGGCGAGGGCGGCACAGGGGGCGGAGACGAGGAAGACGCCAAAGCCGGTGGCTACGCCCTTGCCGCCGCGGAAGCGGAGCCAGACGGGGAACATGTGGCCGAGAACGGCCGAGAGGGCGGCGAGGGCTTCGAAGTTGCGCATGGGGACGGCGGGGGCGAGATGGACGGCGAGCAGTGCGCCGAGCCAGACGGCGGCCGAGCCTTTGAGCATGTCGAGGAGGAAGGTGGCTGCGCCGAGGAGCTTGCCGCCGGAGCGGAGGACGTTGGTGGCGCCGATGTTGCCGCTGCCGACGGTGCGGATGTCCTGTTGGCGGAAGAGGCGGACAAGCAGGTAGCCGGTGGGGATGGAGCCGAGCAGGTAAGCGGCGGCCGCGATGAGGAGGCTGGCTTGGAGCATGACGAGTGAAAGTCTAGCAGGTTGGCGGGTTAGCGAGTTAGCGGGTTAGCAAGTTAGCGGGTCAGCAGGTCAGTGGCGGGGATCGTGGTTTCCCACCCTTTCGCCAGAAAGAAGGCGGGCCCGACCCATAGGGTTCCCCGGCACCCCGATGGGGCACGGAGCGCATAGACAGATTTGGAGTGATCCCAGGTCTCAAAATCGAGATCTGGGGCACCCGCATGAGGCGTTTGTGGCAGGTGCGCACAATTGGTGGTTGGGATCAGTCGGAGACCATTAGTTCGCCGGGGAGGATGGGACGGGTGCGGTAGAGCTTGCCGCGCTGGGCCAGCAGACCCATGAAGAGGAGAGTGGCGACAAAGACGGCGAGCTTGAGCAGGTCGGCCGCGTGGGTGCGGGGCAGGGTCTTCCAGAGGACGAGCAGGAGGGTTTGCGCGGCGGTGACGGCCCATACGGAGCCGTAGAAGTAGCGGCGCTCCATGCCTTCGGTTCTGGTGGAGTGGCCGACGCGGGGCAGCTTGCCCAGGGCGCCGAGCAGCAGAATGAGGGCGCAGAGCGGGAGGTAGGCGTAGTTGTAGATCTGCTTCATGGTCCAGACGCCGGTGACGGCGGCGATGAGGAGGCCGGCGAGGTTGAGCAACGCGAAGCTGAGGACGGCGTTCCAGGCGAAGGTGTAGCAGACGCGGCGATAGAGAGGATTGGGCTTGTCCTCGTCGAAGCGGAGGATATAGGGGCGGGGTTCACAGCCGGGCATGCGGCCGCGCAGGCCGGCGATGCCGGTGCAGACGAGGACCGCGGCCAGCCAGGCCAGGTTGCCCCCGTGAAAGCCGCGGGCGAAGAGCGAGAAGGTGAGAGGTCCGGGGGCGAGGAAAAAGACCCAAATCCAGATGGGCCAGTGGGCCAGGCGATAGAGAGGGGTGTTGCGCTCGCGGATCTTCCGCTGCCGGGCATATTCCACTTTTCCGCGGTAAGACATTTTGAAGAGTCTCGCAGGGCGGAGGGCGGGGCGTCAATTGGCCAGGGCTGCCTCAACGGTGAAGCATGGCGTTGCGGGCGGAGTGCACCTCCGCGGCGAGTACTCGCAATACCTTGAGGGGCAGGAGCGGGTTGGCTTGCATGAGGGCGGCGTAGTCGTCGCGGGAGACGAAGCTGAGCTGAGCGCCGCTGTGGGCGATGGCGGTGAGGGTATAGGGCTCATTGCCGATGAGGGCGGGGAGTCCGAGGATCGAACCGGCGGTTGTCTGGAGGGAGATGACCGATTCGCCCACCCAGCTGCGCATGGTGAGAGTGGCCTCGCCTTTGTGGAGGATGTACAAGCCGGCGGGGGCGTCTCCCTGACGGAAGAGAACGCGCTCCTGGTCGCAGGAGATGGGGGTGGAACGCTTTTCGAGCGCCTGGATCAGTTCCGGATCGGCCAGAAATGCGGACGGGTCAAGATTCACTTGCGGCCTCCATGGAAGAAAGCGTGGGACGATTGGAATCGTTTTGTCTGTTTGCATGTGGCACTATGGTTGCACCGATGGAAGCTGGATTTTGTGATGGACGTCACATATTTGTGGTTAAAAAGGAGAGTTGAAAGGAATATTGGGGTTGGGTTGGCGGCCGGCGGCGAAAGGCCTCAAGCGGGAATGCCAGCTAGAGGCAGCGCCCCGGTGATGCCGGAGGCAGTTGACAAGTGTTAAGCGACAGGCTACAGTGGCTCAGATGAAGATGCGGGACTTCGTTCATAAGGGCCTGAAGAAGCTCTATGAAGTTGACAGCGCGAAAGGGATTCCGGCCGAGACGGCTGACAAGCTGCGCAAAATGCTCGCGTTTCTGGACGAAATGGACGATCCCGGGGAACTGCGATCCCTGCCGGCCTGGAAGGCGCATACGTTGACCGGCGACCGCAAAGGCACGTGGAGTTTGAGCGTAACCGGGAACCTGCGCCTGACGTTTCGCATCGATGCCGCCGAGCGGGAGATTCGCGAAGTGAATTTAGAGGATTACCACTAGGAAGAGAGGAGAGAATGCCATGCCCATGAAGAATCCTCCCCATCCAGGGGATTTCATCCGGACTGAGATTGTGGAGCCCGCCGGTTTGTCTGTGACGTCTGCAGCTGCCGCGCTGGGTGTTTCCCGGCCGGCGTTGTCCAGTTTGCTGAACGGCAAGGCAGGGCTCTCAGGGGATATGGCGCTGCGCATCGAGAAGGCATTCGGAGTGAGGATGGATACGCTTATGCGGATGCAGTCTGCGTATGAGATTGCCCGGACGCGGAAGCGGGAGAAACAGATTCGCGTGGAGCGGGTTGAGTGCGCGGCTTGAGCCGCGAGGCTGATCGGTCGTTGGCTGGAGTTCGTTGGTCGCGTGGTCTGAGGCGAAGACCAGACAGGCGCGAATATCGGCTTAGTAGAGGGCAGGGAAGTCAGCGCTTTGTCATCAACTTAGGCGAGGCCGGTCTTAAAGCGAGTTGGAATCGGCGCTCCCTGGATGGTGATCAAACGCATCGGTTCGCAACATGCCTTGCCTAGCCTGGCCAGATCCTTCTGCATCTCGCGGTCAGCTTTGAAGGACCTGAGCGCGGCATCCAGAATTGCAACTGCTCCGGGATCGCCGGGCCGCACCATGCTGTAGTGCATCCATTTTCCTTCGCGGCGCGAGCGCACGATACCGGCATTACGCAGATAGGCCAGGTGCCTGGAAATTTTCGGCTGGCTTTGCTTCAGAATCTCAACGAAATAGCAGACGCATACTTCCCGGCCGTTCATCAGGTTGAGCAGCCTGAGGCGCGTGGGGTCGGAAAGAGCGGCGAAGAGGCGAACCAGATTGAAGGATTTGGCGGCGCGGCCCATACCTCATAATATACGCCTTGACAGATGTGTCCGGGAGAGAATATATTCGCTTTGACGTATACGAAAGGAGGCGGGATGGAAACCGCCGCTCAAGTAAAAGAAAAAGTAAAGCAGAAGTACGGCAGCGCCGCCCGCGCGGTTGCGGGCACGGGAAGCCTGGCCGCCTGTTGCGATCCAGTCCTTCGCTGTTGCGACCCGATCACCACCAATCTTTACAGCGCCGATGAGAAGGGTTTGATTCCAGAGGGTGCGGTGCTGGCCTCGCTGGGGTGCGGCAACCCCACCGCGCTGATCGAGTTGAAGCCGGGCGAGATGGTGCTCGATCTGGGCTCGGGCGGCGGCATCGATGTGTTGCTCTCCGCGCGCCGCGTCGGCCCGACGGGTAAAGCTTATGGCCTGGACATGACCGACGAGATGCTGGCGCTGGCGCGCGAGAACCAGCGGCGGGCCGGGGTGGATAACGTGGAGTTCCTGAAAGGCGAGATCGAGAGCATTCCTTTGCCGGACGACTCTGTCGATGTGGTGATCTCGAACTGCGTGATCAATCTTTCCGCGGACAAAGATCGAGTTATGCGCGAGGCCTTTCGCGTACTGAGGCCGGGTGGCCGATTCGCGGTTTCAGATGTGGTAGTTCGCGGAGAGGTTCCTGACGCTGTTCGCAAGAGCATGTTGCTTTGGGTAGGGTGTATAGCCGGAGCGCTGGAAGAAAAAGATTATGGGGCGAAACTGCGCAACGCCGGCTTTGTGGATGTGGACCTGGAGCCAACCAGAACCTACAACGTGGAAGATGCACGCCATTTTCTGGCCGAGGCCGGGGTCAACGTGGACGAGATTGCCGCGCAGGTGGAAGGCAAGTTTCTGAGTGCGTTCATCCGCGCCACCAAACCGAAAACAGTTTGTTGCGAACCCGGTTGCTGCCCGACAGCGGCAACAGCCCGAAAAGGCTAGCCAATATGCCGACCCACTACAACGTCTTGTTTCTGTGCACGGGCAACTCCGCCCGCTCCATCATGGCCGAAGCCATTCTGAACCACAAGGCGAAGGGTGTGTTCACCGCATCCAGCGCGGGCAGCCACCCGTCAGGGACGGTCAGGCCGGAGGCGCTCACGCAGATTGAGCTTTCGGGAATTTCGACCTCCGGGCTGCGCAGCAAGTCCTGGGATGAGTTCGTCGCGAGCGATGCGCCACGGATGGATTTTGTGTTCACGGTTTGCGACAACGCCGTGAAGGAGGCGTGCCCTTTCTGGCCGGGACAGCCGATGACCGCTCATTGGGGGATCCCCGATCCGGCAGCGGTGAAAGGCGCGCCTGAGGAGATAGAGCGCGCGTTTCGCGACGCATACTCGATTCTCGACCGGCGGATCGGCCTGTTTCTTTCGTTGCCGCTCTCCACTCTTGGGCATCTCGCGATTCAGAGGGAACTCGACGACATAGGACGGCAATGAAGCCCTCACTCGAGCGCCACATTGCTGTTAATTTCGATTGAAAATGCTTGACAGGAAAATGAAGGGCGGGTCAAACTGTACCCGAGCCTTAGGACTTTCCCCGTATCCGGAGGCAAATTGAGTCCCGCTGGCCAGGTTTTGGTGAGCCGCGCCCTCGCGTTTCTTCCCTTTCCCCTCGTCATGGCAGGTCAAGCACGGCCATAGGCGTGTTACCCAACACAAGTCAACTTGATCTTGTACGTCAATACTACCTGCAACTCCCGTGTAGGCACTCGTGAACGCCAATAGGCTGCGGTGGAAAGTCCGTTTCAGACAACCTTTACTGAATAAGGAGAGAGAATGCTCAGAATATTTGCTTTAATCGCATTGATGGCGGTGTGGCTTCCCGTTGTACAAGCCCAGCAGCCGGCCTCGCCATCGAGCTCCGACATGGCCTCCGTCTGGACCGACCCGGCCACCGGCCTGATGTGGACAAAGAAAGATAACGGATTGGACGTGACCTGGAACCAGGCCAGCGCCTACTGCACCAACCTGCGCTTGGTTGGCAACTCCGGCTGGCGGCTGCCTTCTATCGACGAGCTGGCTGGCATCTACGACCAGACGCAGAATGTCGATGGCAGGCATATCAAGGGCGGAATTCAAATAACCGGATGGTGGGGCTGGAGCAACTCGGCTGGAAATGCTTCTGGGGAGGCGTGGATATTCTACTTCGCCCTTGGGGAGCGGGGCTCCTTCCAACTCGACTTCAGCACCGACAGCCGTGCGCTTTGTGTGCGCCGTTCCGGAAAATGATGTGGGGCCTTTGGTGATTTGATCCTTTGATCATTTTCAAGAATTGTGGGTTGCCCTCATAAACGTCTTGTTTCTATGCACCGGCTGATTCGATCATGACCAGTTGGAACGAAACCGCCTGGCGAATCGTCTACGGGGATGCGGAGCGGCTACGCTCGAACCAGATACCTGAAGAGGAGGGAAGCATGGAATTCAAATCGGTGAATTTATTCACGCCGGTGTTGCGTTATTCCCGGTGGGCTCTGCTGTGCCTGAGCGTTCTGATTTTAACCAGAGCCTGGCCAGCACGGGGAGCGGATGACAACGAGAACAGCACGCCTACAGCGTGGTGGATCTACTCCGGGCAGAGTTACGCTGACATCAACAACACCATCAAGGCCAAAAATGCGCGGATTACCGACATAGCAGTGGATAACTCGGCCGGGAGTTCCTTCACCGTTAGTTATGTGCAGAATACCGGATCGTATGCCAAGCAGTGGTGGTGGTACGTGGGGATCGACTCGGCGACTGTGGCGAAGAATCTGACCGCCAACAATGCCCGGCTGATCTCGTTGAAGGCCTACGATATGGGCGGCGGCAACATCCGCTTTGCCGTGACGATGATCTCCAACACGGGAGCCGATGCCAAATCCTGGTGGTATTACTTCGGAAAATCGACAGCGGAGATCAACGAACTGTCCCAAGCCAATAATGCGCGGCTCACCGCGCTTCAGTCCTACAGTTCGAACGGGCAGACTCTCTATACCTGCATCCTGATCGCCAACAAAGGGGCGGACGAGAAGGGGTGGTGGTGGTATTTCAATGTAAGCCCTCAAGCCATCGGCGACGCCCTCTCCGCGAACAAGGCACGGCCTCTGGACATTACTCCGGCGGGCAACGGGAACTTCAACGCGGTGATGGAATATTGCACGGGCAATTGCCCTTCATGGTGGTGGTACTACGGACTGGACGCGTATGGGGTACTGTCGGAAGCGCAGAACTATGGCGCCCGAGCGATGACGGCCAGCAGTTATCAAGGGTGCAACAACGGCTCCAACGAATGTTATGTCACCACGCTGATTGCCAATACTCCAGCCGACATTACGGCATGCGATCCCCAGGGATGCATCTCGGAGGCCAAGCTCTCGGCCAACATCTGCGGCACGCTCGAAAACCATGTGGTGGGATACTCCTGCGAAGTGGGAGGAATGCGTCCCGGTTTCGGCGGGCTGGCGCGCACCTCCACTAACCCGCCCAGTACGCCGATGACGCCGGACCTGGTGACGGACATCGCCAGCGTAAGCAAGACCATGACCGCGACCGCCATTTTGCAGTTGCTGGCCAAGGACGGACTGACGATCGAAACCAAGATCTCGAAGTATATTTATTCCGACTGGCACCAGGGCGCGAACATCGACAAAATTACCTTCAAGGAGCTGCTGACACACTCCGCGGGCTTCAGCCAGTTGCCGCAAGGCGCCTGCGGCAACGACATCACTTACTCGGCGCTCGAGACGATCGTGGCCAACGGAGTAACGGCCAGTAACATCGGCGTGCCGAAGTATGGCAATTGCAACTTTGCGCTGTTGCGCGAGCTGATGCCGGCTTTGCAGGGGCAGCCGCTGACTAACATCCCCGATGGAGACCAGCGGGCCAAACAAAGCTCGGCGATGTACATCAATTATGTTAACGCACACGTCTTCCAGCCGGTGAGCGTTCCGCCGAGCTCGTGCACGCCTCCCACGGGAACCAACGGCATCCTGTCCTACACGAACCCGGCGGGAACAACATCAGGCGACGCCTGGGGCGACTGGTCGCTGATGTGCGGCAGCGGGGGCTGGGTGCTGAGCGGAGACGAAATCTTCAGGGTGATCAACGACCTGGCCACGGGAAACACGCTGCTGACCAACACCGAGAAGAAGATGATGTTCACCGATTGCCTGGGTTGGGACTGCGCGGTGAGGCCCGACTGTCCGAATTCCTACGTGTGCAAGAACGGCGATCTGAACAATGGCGCCGGCATCAACGTCTGGACCTACGCGGGGATTCTCAAGTGCAACGTGCCGGTGGTTGTGGTGGTCAATTCTCCGCTGCCGCCTGCTAACGAGTCCAACGGGGACATTATCGGCCTGGTCAACAATGCATTGCAAGCGGCCAAAGTTCCGGGATTACCGATGGCTTGCCCTTGACGCGGCACGGATGCACTGACCGAATGGATGCGGGCGGGCGTGGATCACGTCGAATTTCGAATGAAATGACGGTGAGTTGGATGCCGTATTTGTGGGAAATCTTCGGACCTGGACCATCCGCCGATTAGACGTGCAGGGTAAGGACAAGACAGCTTTCTCCGCTAGAGGCGAGAAACGCCTGAATTCGAGGAAAGGCGCCGCGAAGCAGGAAGCCGGCGCGTAGGGTGGTGCAGTTGCCGATGCGCAGCCAGATCACCTTGGGAGGGCTTCCGCGCAAGACGCTGAGTTCGGAAAAATCGGAATCTTTGGAGACGATGGCGAAGCCATTCTCCTTCGCATAGCGCCAGACATCCTCGTCCGGCGCGCCGCTCAAGCCACAGTCCTCGACGTGGCAGGAGTCCGGATAGAGATCGTGGATCGATGCGATCAGGCGCGGAGAGAGGTTTTCATCCAGCAGGAGTTTCAAGCGGAGAGAATCTCGAATTTGCGTTCGCGGTCGGCGGCAAAGGCCAGACAGGCACGAATGTCGGTTTCCGTGAGAGCAGGAAAGTCGGCAAGGATCTGAGCTTCGGTCATGCCGGAGGCAAGGTAGTCGAGCACGTCATAGACTGTGATGCGCAGGCCACGAATGCAGGGCTTGCCGCTGCGCTTGCCCGGTTCAATCGTGATGATCTTCGAGTAGTCCATGCACACTCATGATAGGCCAAATGGGGCAACGTGGCAAACTGGTATTCTGCGCGTGCGAATGGGCGCTGCATGCGGTGCGATGGAATCCCAGGTCTCAAAAGCGAGACCTCAACGATGGGTCTGTGAGGTGGGTGGAATTCCCGGTCTCAAAAGCGAGACCCTTCGACAGGCTCAGGGCAGGCTCTGGGGCACCCGGCACCCGCGGGTTAGTTATGTTCCTTCCACTCTCAATCGGCGGGCGGGGATGAGGGCTGGTCAGGGCTTTCATACTCGAACTTGCGGAGATTTCTCATGCATTCGGCGAGGGCGCCCATCAGGGTTTCGCTCCATCCGACAGGCTGGAACTTTACTGTTTTCTGATTCAACTCGATGTCGGCGGTGGCCAGGTATTTCATATCACTCGTCTTCGGAGTGGCAAATTCCTTCACAGTGATGCGCGCCTCAATTTCACCGGCCGCATGTTTTTTGGTGACTGAGAAAAAGTGCAACAGGGCGAGAGCCTCCGAGGGATCTCTCTGGACGTATTTCCAATCGTTCATGCCGTTCCCTCCTTATGACTTGTTCAAATCAACTGTGAAGTTCAGAGCGAAACCACGATCACCATGCTCTTGAGCGGACAGGATGCACTGAGCGAATGGGTCAGGAATGCTTGGGGCGGGTTGCGGCCGTCATGGTTAGCCCGGTGTCGTAATCCAGTTCGCGCGGGAGATAGCCATCGTCCTCCCGCTGGCGGGTATATCCGTCATTGGCCCAGGTAACAGGGAAGTCCGGCCGCCATGCGCGGCGGCCCCAGTAGTAGCCGCGCATGGGATCGCGCGTAACGTTCATCCAGTTCAGAAGCCGGTCATGCAGGCCGTTGCGAAGGGCGGAGTGCCGCGATGAATCAATCAGGTTAACCAGTTCGGAGGGATCGGTCTCAAGATCGTAGAGCTCGTCGGTGGTCATCAGGTTGATGGTGAGCTTGTAAAGTCCGTCGCAGACACAGCGGATGGGCTGGAAGGCGCCGAAGCCGTCGTGATCCACTTCATAACGGCCCCATTCGATGAAGGCTTCCTTGCGGACGGTGGAGGCTGGGTCCTTGAGCAGCGAAAGCATGCTGCCGCCTTCGAGGGTTTTGGGAACCTCGAAACCGAAGAACTCCATCAGCGTGCCGCTGAGGTCAATGTGCGAGACGAGGCTGGAGGAGCGCACATTGGCGGGCGCGTGGCCAGGCCACATGGCGAGGAATGGGACGCGCGTAATCTCGTCATACATCGCGGGGCCCTTGTCCGTGAGCCGGTGGGACTCGAGAAAGACTCCGTGGTCGCTGGTGTAGAGGACCATCGCGCCGGGCGCGCGATGGTCCGCGGCATCGAGCACGCGGCCGATCTCGCTATCGATGAAGGTGTGCGCACCGAAGAATTGAGGACTTTGGATGGGGGGCGGCACGCGATTCAATTCCGGCTTTGCCCACACGCGCTGTTCCTCGGGCTTGTTGGCGAGATTGTCACTGGTATTCGGATTCATGGGAAAGACATAGTTCTCGTACATCCGTGTGTACTCGATGGGGCAGAGACAGGGGCCGTGCGGCTCATCGTAGGAGATCACCAGCAGAAAATCTTCGTTGCTGTGCTTCTCGAGGAACTCCAGAGCGCGATTGGTGACGCGATGGCCATAGCAGTAATCCGCCGTCCAGGAGGGGTCTTTGCCGGTAGCGGGATTGCGCGAGCGGACGCGGTCGGCGGGTGAAAGTTCATAGAGATAGGTACGCATGTCATACCAGCTTTCCCTGTCCCATCCGGGGGCCGGACGCCCGGTATCAAAATAGTCCGTGCCGCTGAGGTGCCACTTGCCCATGAATCCGCAGCGGATGCCTTTGTCAGTGAGCCGCTGGCCGATGGTATGCGTGGTTTCGCCCAGCGCCATGCTGTTTCCCCAGACGCCGTTGCTGTGCGGATAGAGGCCGGTCCAGAGAGCGGAGCGCGCGGGCGCGCAGACGGGCTGGCAGTTGTAGGCGCGCTCAAAACGTATTCCGCCGGCGGCAATACGATCGAGATTCGGGGTGCGCAGGCCGGTTTTCGCATTGCAATTGAGCATGTCGTAGCGAACAGATTCACCGAGAATGACGATTGCCTGGCGGGGCTGCGCATTGGCGGCGAGGCTGAATGGAGCGGCCGGCTGCTCGGCAGCCGCCATGCCCGCCGCGCCAGCCATTTTGATAAAGGTTCTGCGATTCACTTGCGACCCCCCGGAACAGTATAAAGCTCAGTGCGAAGGGAACCCGATTCCGGGTAATGGGTTGGTTTGAAAGGAGGCAGGCCCTCCGGGGCTAAAGCCCACATTAATTTTGCAACTATTTTCGGCACGCGACCCAGAGGGTACCCCGGTCGTGCCCTGACACAGGGATGATGTTTTTTCATTGAAGTCGTGCCCTGATACAAAGAGAAGCCGGAATTGTGTTTTTCCGCAGCCTGTAGAGTCGTGCCCTGATACGGAACTTGTTATTTGCAGACTCATACATTTTTTAACAGGCAGCAATGCTTGTATTTGCGTCCGCTGCCGCAGGGGCAAGGTTGATTGCGGGCCGGTTGCTGCGCGACGTCGCGATCAGGCTTGCGCAGAGCTTGCATAATGTTTGCCGGGGCGCGCCGGTGACGCAGTTCGTCTGCCATGAAACGCATATAAGGATCTATGTGCTTGAAGAACATCTTGTACCCGGCACAAAGGTAATTCAGGCCGGGCTCGCCATTCGGCGTGGTCAGGAAGCGATGTTTCGGGCACTCTCCGTTGCAGGCGAAGCGCACCTCGCATGCGCGACAGTATCGGGGCAGCGTATCGTTCTTATCCGCGCCAAAGGTCTTCTGCTGCTCTGAATCGACGAGGCTCCCGAGGCTTGCTTCCATGATGTTGCCCAACTTGTTTTCCGGGTATACGAAATGGTCGCAGGAATACACATCGCCGGAATGCTCGATAGCCAGCTCGGAGCCGCAGGTTCTGCGAAAAACGCATAGACTGGCTTCCATTCCCATCCACATCTCCAGAGATACATCGAATAACTGGACAAAGATTCGGCCAACGTCCCTGCGCACCCACTCATCGAAGATGGAGCAAAGAAAGCGCCCATATTGTTCCGGCTCGACCGACCATGGAGCCACGGCAGCTTCATCTTTGTAACTCGGAGCAATCAGCGATAATCCATGGTGCGTGGCGCCCGCGGAGATTCTCTCCACGATAGGAATAAATTGCATATAACCGCTGCCGTTCTCGCGCAGGAAGCGGTACACCTCGAGGGGATACCGCGCGTTGGCGCGATGAACGGTGGTGAGCGTATTGAATGCGACCTGATGACGCCTGAGCACTTCGATTCCGCGCAGGACGCGGTCAAACGTCGGCTGGCCGCCCTTGTCCACGCGATAGGCATCGTGCAACTCACGCGGGCCATCGATGGAGATCCCGATCAACCATTGATGCTCGGATAGAAACTCCGCCCATGCATCGTCGAGCAGGGTGCCGTTGGTCTGCAGCGCATTTTCAATCTTCCTGCCATTCGCATATCTGGCCTGGAGCTGGACAACCTTGCGAAAAAAGTCAACGCCGAGCAGCGTTGGTTCACCACCCTGCCAGGCAAAATGAACCTCGTCCGCGGGCCGAGCTTCGATGTACTGACGCACATAGGCTTCGAGCACATCGTCCGGCATGGCCCACTTCGAGACGTTGGGATAGAGAGCTTCCTTTTCAAGATAGAAGCAGTACTTGCAATCGAGATTGCAAATCGGTCCAATCGGTTTTGTCAGCATGTGAAAACCCGCGCCCGGCATGAAAACACCATCCCTGAACATATGTTACAAACCATCGACCTTTGAGACAATCGGGCGAAAACATGGTTCCTGCATTTTTCACTTTCCTGCCGGTTCGACTTTTGTTGTTTTCATGCGGGCCTGGGCAAGGTCGAGATTTTTCCTTGCACTTGCATCGGCCGGATTCATCCGTAACACGTCGCTGAACTGCCCGGCCGCTTTATCATAATTCCCCAGTTGCATCATGGCCGCGCCGAGGTTATTATGCGCATCGGCGTTTGCAGGGTCGTAGCGCAGCGCCTGGGTAAACTCCTCAGCCGCTTCGGGGAACCGATGTGTCTCCATAAGGATCCTGCCGATGTTGGAGTGGGCCAAGGCCTGATCGGGTTTGACGGCCAAAGAGAGCCGGTATTCCTTCAGCGCTTCCTGCTTCAATCCCTGCCTTTCTAAAACATCGCCCAGATTATTCTGCGCAATGTAGTTATCCGGCTCGAGGTCAAGCGCCTGACGGCACTCCACGGCCGCCTGGTCATACTTATCCTGCGCCTCGAGAGCATTGATAAGATAAAGCCGCGCCTGTATATCATCCGGATGCGCGGCGACAGCCTTTCTGCTATACGCTTCCTCATCCTTCGGCCTGCCCATCAGAGCATCCCATAGCGCCATGTTGGTCAGGACATCGGGGTCGTCGGGAGCAATGCTCAGTGCATGATCGAGGCGCTGTTTCGCCAGTGGCATATTGCGCGGATCATGGGATTGCATCTCGTTTTGCATCAGGCAAAGCGCGGAATAGGAAAGAGTCAGAGACCAGTCGGGAGCATACTGCAACGAGCGTTCGAAATATTCCCGCGCCAGGGCGGATTTTCCCTGCCTCTCGTACGCCACACCCAGGCTTGAATTTGGAATTTCCCCGCGCGGGTCAATCTCGATCACGTGGCTGAAAAGCGTCACCGTATCTTTCCATACCTTTACCTGCGCATCGGTCTTTACGGCGCATGCCGCAAGGACCGCGACCGCAAGCAGTTGAGCCGCGACCCTGATTGCCGGGGATTGGGCAACGGCATCGCCGACCAGCCAGACAACGGCGATGAAAATACCAATCAAGGGAAGATAAGTGTAGCGCTCGGCCAAGGCCTGATCGCCAACCTGCACGATGCCGATCACCGGCACCAGAGTTCCGAGAAACCACAGCCAGCCGACAAGGCAATACGGTCTTTGCTTGCGGAGATGCCAGCAGACGGCGGTTACCAGGATGAGCGCAAGGACCGATAACAGCGCCGCAACGACACTGATGTTATTTGTCTCATGGAAATAAAAAGCCGTGAGCGGATCAGGCCAGAACGTGATCCGCACGTAGCGCCAGTAACTGATGGCCGCGTTACAGAGCCTCTCCCATAAGGGCAAGGATTGAAGCGAACCCACCGAGCCGTTGGCCCGCTGCGCCATAAAGGTGATGACGCTGGAGAGAACCGCCATGATGAACAGCGGCCATTTTTCAACGCACAACTTCAAAAAAGATGAGAACCACAACGCGCGCGTTTCCGGCGCAAACGTGATTCTGCGCAACGGCCAAAAATCGAGCAACAGGAGGGTGAAGGGAAGAGTGACGGCCATAGATTTCGACATGAGAGCGCAGGCAAAGCAACAGACGACACCTGCGAACCGCTTCCAGGATGGCCTGCGAACATACCATACATAAGCAAGCAACGCGGCGAACCAGAAAAATGCGCACAAAATATCCTTGCGCTCGGCAAGCCAGGCAACGGATTCTACATGCGCGGGATGCAGCGCGAAGAGGAACGCGACCATTGCGGAACGACCCAGGAAACCGGTCATATACAAAAGCAACAGGAAAAGCAGGATTGCATCGGCGGCGTGCAAACACACATTGGTCATATGGTGGCCGGCGGGATTTTTGCCATAAAGGCTCCAGTCCACCATGTGAGAGATCCAGGTCAGGGGGTGCCAGTTTGAAACATAGAAGGTCGTAAACGCCCAGTCGATGCTGTGCAGGGTCAACCCCTGATGCACCTGCGCGTTCTCGAGGACATAGACGTCATCGTCGTAGGTAAGGAAATCGTTGCTGCGTACGCCCTGAAAGGCAAAGACGGTAACCACGGCGAGAACGACGCACACAGCGGCAATTTGCCACGGCTTATGGGTTGAGGGAGGAATGGGAACGGTCTTCCCGGCCGTCGCTTCAGGCGGGCGCTTGCCGTGGAATTTGCGCTGTCGCGATTTTCTGGGCATGATTGGCAACCTACGATCATTCTAACCAGGATTTTTATTTTGCTTTCCCTGTCGCGAAAAAATAAACATCCGCGTGCCCGACTCGCTTTTTATGCAGAAGAATCCCAGGTCTCCCGCCGCGGCGGGCGAGACCTGGGCGCCCGGTCAGGAGGACTTCTTATAAGGCAGCGAAAAGTGGCAGTTCTTGGCAGTCAGTAAAGCGGGCGTAATCCTCCTCACTTCCGAGCAGTGCCGCCAGTTTCTGGATGCTGAGGCGCTTCAGGATCTCGACTGTGATCGGACGCTTCTCATCCCAATGGATCATAGATTCGAGGAAGGCCTGGGCCGGTTGAGAGCACAGTAAGCTCTCTATAAAATCGGCTTCAGCTTCAGACCAGCAGGGCAGGAAATAAATTGTGTCGTCGAACACGACTGGTTTTCCGTTTACTGGGCCGATCTTCGCGAAGTGTAGCTTCTTGTAGAATCCGGAAATTGCTACCTTCCAAGGGGCAAATGTGTAGGGTCCTACGCCGAAGATGGAATACGCCGGCTTGTTTTTGTAGATAATGCTTCCGCGTTTTTCCAGCAGCTTGGCATGGCTCTCCAGATATTGCCATGTTTTTGGGGCTATTGTCCTGAGATGGCCCGTGTTTTCCCCTACGAAGCTCTGTGTGACAACCATTGCAGCGCGGCATTCAATGCGTCCATTGCCGATATCGGAGCTCTTGAGCAGGGGGAACAGGGAGCAATCTTCTATGGCCACAATTGCGCCCAGTCCATTCCGATAGCCGTCTGGAGTTTTCATAAGCTCCATGACCTTCGAGCAGTCGTGCTTGATCCCGGAGCGCCAAACATATCGATTCTCTGGCCCTAAAAGATTTCGGTGCTCATTGAATGCCGCTATATGAGGAATGATATGGCCGTCGAGGAAGCCTATGGAGTGCGAAGGAGCTTGGGCGTTAAGTGTGGTGAAGATTTCACATTCCAGCGCTTTTCCCTGTGGCTCGATTTCAAGTACGAAGAAGCAAGCATCGACCGCTGCTCCAAAGTAAGCGGACGCATCGATCTTGTACATACGAGCAGCGCGTAAAGGGATATTCCCTTTTTTCCAAATTTGCAGCAGGATTTTGCGGGCAACGGCTGTCTTGCAAAGTACAGCAATGGTTCCTTCGCGGGAATCAAGCCAATCGAGATAACGCATGAGCATCCATTCTGAAATATCGAAATTGCTTTTTCCTGTGATGGCTTCGATTCCCATGCGTCCGTGAAAGTTCGATTTCTCCGGGAGGTTAGCGCTCTCGATGGCGCCGAGATTGGAGCTAGTGACCCAGGGCGGATTGCCAACGATCAACCACGGCCCGCCAGCCTTTGTGACGATGTTTTCCCATTCGACCTTAAAGAAGTCTCCTTGCCGCAGATCGATTCTGTTGCCGGATCGATTTGCGATAAGGTCCGCAAACCTCAGGTGGCTTTGATTGATGTCGATGCCTATGATCGATTCCGCATCGGGAAAGCAATTGACGGCAGCGTCAAGAAATGCTCCCCGGCCACAGGTAGGTTCCAGAATTGATCGCGGGCAGATGCCGAGATCGCGGAGAATCTGTGTCGCAGCAAGCGCGAGCGGGGGAGGCGTCTGAAAGTCCCCAAATTCAGTAATCGTTTTACTCTTGTGTTGCTTTGCTGTTTGCATCACATAACCCGTAGAATGCCATCGACCAAGCCTGCCTGTTGTATTGCGCGGCCATACTGAAGCCGCCATTGGAGCGCGTTAGAAATGGTCAGGTATCCCTGTTCCGGTTTTTGGCGAAGAAGCAACTCTGCGATGTTTTGGGCTTCAATATCATCAATAGGCAGATTGCGTTCCTGCATGAAGGCAATCAAGTCTTCCGTATTCGCGTCTCGCTCAAGTATTTCGCGCAATCCCCGTGTCGTTTGGTAGTCCGCCGTGCGCGCCTGTTCAATGAAAATCGCGTGCTTTATATCAAGGCGTCCGGTTTGGCGTGTTCCATCGTCGAATTTCTCATACACAAAGACGATAAGACCGTAGCCAAGGCCGTATATTTTCTGACGTGCCGATTTGTAAGGACACGCGGACTGGGGTTGGTTAACGCTCGTTGCTTTAATATCCACGTTGACACTTGGAATGTCGATGCCTGACGCGGAGTTTCCGCCATCGAGGGAGTATTTCTCCCTTAAGTAGTCGACAAATTTGTGCTCCAAATACGTCCCCACTGCCTTACCGTCCGTGACTCCGAATAGCGCAGGTTCTTCGTGGGCGCTCTCCGCCGCCGAGAAGAAGGCGGCTTCCCCAAGGAGAATTTCTATCGTGAGGTCCGGTTTCATCGCGGGTAATTACCTCTCTTGCAATTTGCTTAAGATTTGGGCGAATCCGCGAATACTACTCTCTTCATTTTACGCGCACAAATGGTTAGTGTGACCGGTCCATCGTGTTGATCTTCCCATTTCGGTTTTTCCTAGGGGTGGGTGGGCCGGGTCAATGAAAAATCGGTATGCGTGGCTACATCAGCCTTCTGCGGATGAGGTCTAGAGCTTGCTGGGTGGCGAGTTGGCGGATGCGGGCGCGGTCGCCGCGGAAGGTTTTTTCTATGGACTCGGTTTTCTGGGAGTCGGAGACGGCGATGTGGACCAGGCCTACGGGTTTGGAGTCGGTTGCGCCGGCGGGGCCGGCGATGCCGGTTACGCCGAGGCCCAGGGTTGCGCCGGTGCGGAGACGGATGCCGGTGGCGAGGGCTTTGGCGACCTGGGCGGAGACGGTGCCGTACTGGGCGATGAGTTCGGGCGAGACGCCGGCGAAGGCGTGCTTGAGGGAGTCAGAGTAGACGACGGCGCCGCCGAGGAAGGAGCGGGAGCTGCCGGGCACAGAGGTGATGCGCTGGGCGATCATGCCGCCGGTGCAGCTTTCGGCGACGGACAGGGTGGATTGGCGGAGGCCGAGATAGTAAAGGACGATCTGTTCCAGAGATTCGGACGATTCCTGGCCGGAGGAGTAGAGCCAGTCTTCGAGGGCTTCTTCCATGCGGCCGGCCAGCTCGTCGACGCGCTGCTGGGCGGCTTCGGCGGTGGGTTTGGAACAGAGGAGGGTGAGCTGAATGTCGCCGGCGTGGGCGAGGATGGTGGTTTCCACGTCTTTGTAGTCGGTGTAGATGGGGGCGACGAGCTTGTCGGCCTGGGACTCGGGAATCATGGCGGCGCGGAGGGTGCGCTTGGCGATATGGCGCGGGGGCACGAGCGAGCGCAGGCGGGGCAGGCAGGCCTCATCAAATAATGGGCGGCACTCGTTGGGAGGGCCGGGGAGAAGCAGGATGATTTTGCGATAACCGGCGAAGGCGGCCTCAAGCCACTGGCCGGGAGCGCTGCCGTTGGGGTTGGGCAGGAGGGTTGCGCCTTCAAGGACGTCGGCCTGCTTGAGGTTGTTCTCGGAGATGGTGATGCGAAAGGCGGCGGCGCGGGTGTGGAGAGCGGCGACCTGCTGGGCGTCGCGGCGGAGGGTGAGGGCAAGGGCTTCAGCAACGGCTTCGCGGGTGAGGTCGTCTTCAGTGGGGCCGAGGCCGCCCACGAGGACGAGAATGTCAATGCGGCCGAGGGCGGCGTGGATGGCGTTGATGAGATCCTTGCGGCGGTCGCCGACGATGGTTTTGAAGGCCACGGTGACGCCGATTTCGTTGAATTTTTCAGTGAGATAGAGGGAGTTGGTGTCCTGGCGGACGGGGGTGAGCATCTCGGAGCCGACGGCGATGATTTCGGATTTCATGAAAGCAGCTTTTAGCTCCTAGCTTTTAGCTTATAGCTGGGGTGGTACGGATGCGAGCGGCTTAGGCTCCGATTGGGCTTTTCCCTGGTGAAACATTCCCTCAGGGGCTAAAGCCCCGTATTCAAATTGCCCATCTAGCGGCGCGGCTAAAGCCGCGCCCTTTCAAAGCAGAGGAATTCCTCAAACCTAAAACAAATTCAGTCCTTCGACACCCAAGTCAACATCATAAACGGCTTCGTGGGTGGCGAGGATGGTGGTGCCGAGGGGGGAAAAGGCGACGCCGACCAGGTTGGCTCCGGCGAGGACGAGGGTTGCTTCGCCGTGGGGGGTGACGCGAACCAGGCCGGGGCGGCCATGGAGGCAGGCGGCGAGATAGACGTCGCCTTCACTAGAAAGAGCGAGGCCCATGGGATGGCCGAGGCCGCGGAACCAGGCGCGGGTTTCGCCGTGGGGGTCGATGGTCCAGATAGCGTCGTTGGAGGTGAGCGAGGGGGCGGTGACGAAGAGGATTCCTTCGGCGTTGACGGCGAGGTGATAGGCGGCGGGGCTGGGTTCGAGGGTGGCGTGGACGAAGATCTGGCGCTGGGGATCGATTTTGAAGATGGTGCCGCTGCGGTCGCCGACGAAGAGATTGCCCTGGGCGTCGAAGGCCGCGCCGGTGGCCACGCCCATGCCCTCGGCGTAGACGCTGGGCTCGCCGCCGGCGTCGATGCGGTAGACGTTGCCCTCGGCGCGGGAGGTGACGAAGAGGTCGCCGTCGGGATGGAAGGCCAGGCCGGTGGGGTTGAGGATGCCGGTGACGAAGGGGGTTCCACGGCCGTCGGGGCTGATGCGCACGACGGAGACCGGGGTCTGCTTGCCCCTGGGACCGGAGATGGTGGCGTAGACCATGCCGGAGCGGCTGACGGCAGGGCTGGTGACGGGATGCAGATCGTCGGAGAGCAGGCGGGCTACGCGGAGGGGCGCGGCATTGCTGGCGCCGGAGGGGTTGCGGACCTCAATGAGGCCGGTGGAGGCGCCGGCGGGGACGCGGAATGCCAGACGGGTGGGGCGGCTCATGAGCACGTGGGCGGGCTGGCCCGAGACCAGCACGGCGGGCGGACCGAAGCCGAGCGGGCCGAGCTGGGCGCCGATCAGTTCGACTTCGCCGAGGGGCAGACAGGCGGCGGGGACGATCGAGTCGATGCGGGGCTCGGGGAGGGTTTCGGCGGATTGGGCGTGGGTGCGAGGCATGGTTTTATCCTGCTTGACTCAGTTGACGGGGAGAAGAGTGAAAGACAACCGCAGGTTCTTCGACTCGCTCCTGATGAACAGCATCTGGGAAACTGCAATCCACCAAATTAGGGAAACTCTGATTAAGTCCTTCTGCTTTCGCCGGCATTCCCTCAGGGGCTAAAGCCCGCGTTTGTTTTGTTGCACTTGCGGCACGACTGAAGTCGTGCCCTTTCAAAACAGCGACTTATTCAGAGATTCCTTAGATTCAATGAATCCACAAATGCAACAAGGATGCTACTCCCAAAGCATACAGCCCGGCGCCTACATCATCGAGCACGATGCCCCAGCCTTCGGGGAGATTCTCGAGCCGGCGGACGGGGAAGGGCTTGGTGATATCGAAGAGGCGAAAGAGAATGAGGGCGATGAGGGCGTGACGCCAGTTGGCGCGGCTGCCGAGGAGGGCGATCCACTGGCCGGCGACTTCGTCGATGACTACGAATTGGGGATCGTGGCGGCCGGATTCGCGGGCGGCGATGGTGGCGGCGGGGATGCCGAGGAGGAGCGTGAGGGCGATGGCGGCGAGCAGGGCCAGGAGCAGGGTCTGGGGGGTGGGATGGAGGAGTTTGGCGTAGGCGGCCCAGAGAAGGACGGCGGCGACCGATCCCCAGGTGCCGGGACCCGGCTTGCCGAAGCCCGCGCCGAAGAAGGTGGCAACTGTCCAGGCCCAGAGGGTTCTGCGGGCGGGAGGCGGCTGGCAGATATTGCCTTGGCGGCTACTCGTCATGGGAGTCTCCGCTGTGGTGCGGGCCGAGCCCGCCAAGGTCTTCGAGGACTTCGGGGTCGAGGACGGGGGAGCTGATCTTGTAGACGCCCATGGCCCACTTGCCGAGATCGATCTTGCGGCAGCGGTCACTGCAGAAGGGGAAATCCTCGTCGTTGAAACGGACCAGCATGCCGCAGGTGGGGCAGCGGAGGAGTTTTGCGGATTTTTTCTTTGCGGCCATTGAACATGTTCCTGCCGGGAGGGCATCGGTCCGTATTTATGGTACAGCGGGAGCGAGCGGTTTGCGGCGGCGTTGGATTCTCCTGTAGGCTGGTCGCATTCGAGGGGAGTGCGCGGCCGTGTTCGATGCAAGACAAAGCAGTATGCAGGACCTGACTACCTACTCGCCGATTCGCGTTGCGCTAACGGGGATCTGGCGGGTGATCTTTGGCGCGCTGCTGGCTGTGCCGGCAGGATTGCTGATCTGGATTGGACCCAACGGAGAAGCAGGCGCGCCGCGGGCGGCGGGAGATATGCCGGCGTGGTGGATGTTCGTGGTTGGCCTGGCGATGGCGTTTGCCGCTTTTTGCTTTATTACCGGCGGGGTGGGGCGGATTATCAGCGCTTTTTCGCAGGAATGTTACTTTCGCGCCGGGCCGGAGGGGATCGCGTTTCGGCTTCCCAGGCAGGGATGGTTCGGGCGCTTCAAACTGACCGAGTACGCGTTCCGATGGAATGAGATCAAACAACTGATGCACTTTACGCACAGCCTCAATCTGATACCGGTGTCGCGCGAGCTGCAGGTGCATTTGTACGAGGGCAAGCCGATCATCGTCCAGCGGTATTATTTCAAGGCGAGCGCGAAGAGGCTGCAGGAACAGCTTTTGACGATTGCGGCTTCAGTGGGCAGATAGGGCGGATGATTGGAGCCTGAGCTGCGCGGGGCCGTGGGAGATTGGCGTTTGTGCTTTCCCAGGTCTCAAAATCGAGACCTGGGGCACCCTGCAGATAGTGCGGATCATCGGAGCCGGTTTCATGGGAGATTGGCTTTCGTGCTTTCCCAGGTCTGAAAAATCGAGACCTGGGGCACCCTGCAGATAGGGCGGATCATCGGAGCCGGTTTCATGGAAGATTGGCTTTCGTGCTTTCCCAGGTCTGAAAAATCGAGACCTGGGGCACCCTGGCATAGATATTTTTCACTTTATAGCGGGCCGGAGAGAATGCGGGCGACTACGTCGTACTCGTGGGCTTCGGTGATTTCGGCCTTGTAAAAGCGGCCGGGGTCGAGGGCTTCGTTTGCGCCGAAGTCGTTGATGTAGACTTTGCCGTCGATTTCGGGGGCGTGGAACTGGGTTCGGCCTTCCCAGAGGAGCGGGGTTTCTTCGCTTTCGCCTTCGGCGAGGACGACTAGCTCGCGGCCTACCCACTGCTGCTTGGCGCGCCTGGAGATGGATTGCTGGAGCTTCATGAGGCGGCGACGGCGGGACTCGATGGTGCGGCGGGGGAGCTTGCTGTCGAGCGGGAAGGCGGCGGAGCCTTCTTCGTCGGAGTAACTGAAGACGCCTAGCCAGTCGAATCTGGCTTCTGCAATGAACTCCTCCAATAGTTGAAGGTCGCGGAGCGACTCTCCCGGGAAGCCGACTATGAAGCTGGTGCGGAGGGCAATGCCGGGAACGGCGGCGCGGACTTTCTCGAGGGTTTTGAGGAAGATGTCGGCACCGGCGCCGCGCTTCATTCGCTTGAGGACGGCGGGCGAGGCGTGCTGGAGGGGGACGTCGAGATATTTGCAGATGTTCGAGTGGCGGGCGATGGTTTCGAGGAGCCGGTTGGTGATGCGGTTGGGGTAGGCGTAGAGGAAGCGGAGCCAGCGCAGGCCTGGAATTTTGGCGAGTTCGTCGAGGAGGGTGGCGAGGCCGTCTTTGAGGCCCAGGTCTTCGCCGTAGCAGGTGGTGTCCTGGCCGATGAGGGTGATCTCCTCTGCGCCGCGGGCGACGAGCTGATGGGCTTCGGCGACTACGGATTCGAAACGGCGGGAACGGAATTTGCCGCGCAGGTTGGGGATGACACAGAAGGTGCAGGGGTGGTCGCAGCCTTCGGCGATTTTTATGTAGGCCGAGGATTTGGGGGTGGTGAGGAAGCGGGGGGTGGTTTCATCGTAGAGATAGGTGGGCAGGAGGTGGGTTGCGCCTTGCCAGGAATCGCGGCGGAAACGGCCTTGACGCTCGCGGTGGTCGCCTTCGGGGCGGGAATTGCTTGTGCCCGAAGAACTTCCCTCAGGGGCTAAAGCCCCCATCTTCTTGCTGATACCTATGGCACGGCTAAAGCCGTGCCCTTTCAAAACTGTCCCTGTTTCGAAAGCCTGCTTATGCGTGCCGGCCTGGGATTCCTGGCCTTCGCGGGCTTCGAGGGCCGTGTGGGTTGCGGCGTGGCCATTGCTGGTGATGATGTTGAAGGGCGACGGCGGGGCCGTAAGTGGGGTTTGTAGGCCGGCGGCCTGGAGGATGGATTCGAGCTCGCCGGTGCCGACGACGGCGTCGACTTCTGGGATGCTCTTCCGGATTTCGTCGCGGTAGCGCTCGACGAGGCAGCCGGCGACGATGAGCTTTCTGGCCGAGCCGGAGGTTTTGAAGCGGGCCATTTCGAGGATGGTGTCGACGGATTCCTGCTTGGCGGTATCGATAAAGCTGCAAGTGTTGACGACGAGGATTTCGGCCTCTTCGGGATGGGCGGTGAGGCGTGCACCGGCGCGGTCGAGCAGGCCCATCATCACCTCGGAATCGACGAGGTTTTTGGGGCAGCCCAAGGAAATAAAGCCCACGGAAGGGGCCGTGGGTGGGGATGGTTTGGTCACGCTTCCATTGTACTGAGGATGGGAAAAGGGCGTCTGGATGAGATTCATGGTTCGCCGCGTATTCCAGAAAGAAGGCGAATCGATGGGATGACAAATTATGTGCTCAGATCACGCGTTTAATGTAACGGCTGGTCTGCTTCAGCGATTCAGGCAACGGCGCATCGTCGGGGATAAACGGAGACCCAAACGACAGGAGCTTTATTCCAAAGTCGGCTACATACCGCAGTTCAGGAAGCGTAAGGCCTTCTTGGAGAGTCTGAACCAACAGATTGTGCAGACGTCCAAGCGAGTTTGCGTCGCTCGTATTCCAATAGAACCGAACGCCCAATTTCCCAAGCTCCGCCAAGTGAGATGGCATAACGGTTGTATAGGGCGAACGGAAAAGGAGGAAGTGCCGTTTTTTCGTCATCACGGTTACGTCGTCATCTTTTGTCCGCACCCTTGAAAGCAGGTCCCACATCCTGTTTCCCGAATTGAACTCCATCCTCCGCTTGTAAAAATATGCAAGAATAGCGAATGCCGCAGCGGCCAAGGCTATATTTGCGAAGATGTAATATGCTAGGTTTTCCGAGTGGGGCTTAAACCAGTCTGCGATTGCTTCTATTGCGGCCATCAAGAATGCCAGGTTCATCAGGAAAAGGCCGTAGCGTCTCTTCCGCAACAATCCAATTCCGGTACCAATGGCCAGGAGAGCAGATGCTCCTAACGATATTGCGTCAGCGATACTGTCACCGCTGACCGTCAGCCATCCGTAGTAAACGCCAGCGAGCACATTTAAGATGCCGAAGGCGATACCGAATCGGTACGGACGGCCAACAAATGGCTGCACTGAAGGCGGCGTCGTGGGTTTCTGCAATTCGCTCATCGTTGATTCCTTCTGGCCGAGTTGGAGAAATGATAGCCCAAAAGCTTGCGACTGTCCGGAAACTCTCATAATCCTCCCTCGCAGGGCTGGCAATGCACGTTCAGTCTTGGTCAAATTGCGGATGTCTGACCGCCGGTTCCAGTCCGCTCTGGTGCTAAAATCGATCAGTGCCGGGTCCTACGCGACGTAATCCCGCCAACCCCGCCAGGTCCGGAAGGAAGCAACGGTAACGGGCTAGTACGGGCGCAGTAGGTCACCCGGCGCTTTTTTGGGGTGTGGGCACTCTTGTGAAAAGCCCGTGAGCCGTTTTACGCGATTGGGGTTCATTGCCTCCCACCCTTGCGCCAGAAAAAAGGCGCAAGGATGGGGCACGGAGCATCTGTGGTTGATCGGGCCTGGGAATTGACTAAAGCCTGAGTTTGGGACCCTTAAGATAGGAAGCGGCATCCCCGGCGATCATAGCGGGAGATTTAGCCGCAAGGAGAGATGCATTGAGCCTTATTGTTCGCCCCGTGGTGGGCCGGCGCGCCAAGATTACGGCGCTCGGGACCTACGTTCCCCCGCAAATACTGACCAACAAAGATCTGGAAAAGATGGTGGATACCAACGACCAGTGGATTATGGAGCGTACCGGTATCCGCGAGCGGCATGTGCTGGCCAAGGGGCTGGGCGTGAGCGATATGTGCGTGGAGGCGGCCAAGAGGTGCCTGGCGGCGCGGGGGGGCAAGTCTGGTCCAATGGGGGCCAGCGAGGTGGAGGTCATTCTGGTGGGCACGGTTACGCCGGACATGATGTTCCCCGCGACGGCTTGCCTGGTGCAGGAGAAGATCGGGGCTAAAGGGGCGTGGGGGTTTGACGTTTCGGCGGGGTGCTCGGGGTTTGTGTTCGCATTACAGGCGGGCGCGAAGATGGTGGAGAGCGGGGCGCACTCGAAGGTGCTGGTGTGCGGAGCGGACGCCAATACGCGCATGACCGACTATACGGACCGGACTACTTGCGTGCTGTTTGGCGATGGCAGCGGGGCGGTGCTGCTGGAGCCGGCGGAAGAGGGCGAGATCGGGTTTATCGACTATGTGTACGAGATCGACGGATCGGGGGCGGCGGCGCTGAACCTGAAGGGCGGTGGGAGCCTGAATCCAGCCAGCCACGAGACGGTGGACAAGAAGATGCACTACATCTACCAGGATGGGCCGGCGGTATATAAATTTGCGGTGCGCAAAATGGCCGAGGCTACGGCAAAGGTGCTGGAGCGCAACGGCGTTACCGGCGCTGACCTGGGCTGCTTCATTCCGCACCAGGCCAATAAGAGGATTATTACGGCGACTGCGGAGCGGCTGGGGATGGACCCGGAGCGGGTGATTATCAATATCGAAAAGTATGGGAACACGTCGTCGGGGACGATTCCACTGGCCATGGAGACGGCCATCGAAGAGGGCAAGCTGAAGAAGGGCGACCTGGTGCTGCTGGCCGCGGTGGGCGCGGGGTTTACGGTGGGGGCGGCGCTGCTGCGGTGGGAGATATGAAAGGCAGCAAGTCAGCGAGTCAGCGAGTTAGCGAGGGCAATGCTGGCGTTTACATCCATTGACTAGCGAGCGAATACGTTTTCGTAGAAGTCATGATGGAATTTAAATAAGTTCAAATCCAATCCTAATCGTAGGCGATCGATCCGCTCAGACTGAGCAGCCGCTGACTTGCCGACTTGCTGACTCGCTGACTTGCTGACTTGCTGGCTAGGCCACCAGCTCGGGGACGGCGACGGTGTATTCGGGGAGGATGCCGAGTTCGGCGGCGGCGCGGAAGAAGCCTGTCATGCCTTCCAGGCATTCCTCGTCGAGGACGTAGTGAATGTTGGCGGTCAGGTAGGAGCGGATGGTCTGTTCGGGGATGGGAAGGCGGTTGGACCACTCGTCTACCAGGGCATCGATGTTCTGCAGGCCGTGGATGCGGGATTGGTTGAAGTCATCTGTGACGCTCTCATCCAAGGGGCTGCCGTGCGCAGCACCCCAGACGGCGGAGACGAAGGGAAGGCCGGTGAGGGTGTGCCATTCATGGGCGAGGTCGTGGTAGACGAGTTCTTCCTGGGAGCGCTCGAAGCGGTTGGCGCGCTCTTCGAGGGAAAGGAGGGCGGGGTCGCCAATGAGGATGGCGGCGTCGGCGCTCTGGAGCATGGCGTCGAGATCGGCGGCGTGGGGCAGAAAGGGGACGCCGGGGTTGCCCCACTTGTGGAAGAGGATGCGAGCGTAGGCCAGGGTGGTGCGGCTGGCGGTGTCGGCGGCCACGGAGCGCAGGGCGGCGAGCGGCTGGGCGGCGCGGCGGACCAGGAGCAGAGAGCGCACGCGGCCTTTGGAGGCGATGGTGGAGCCGGGCAGGATGCGGAGGCCGGGGGTGGTGGCGAGAGCGGCAATGGGGATGAGGCCGATATCGGCTTTTCCATTGGCCAGGCGGGAAGCGCATTCGGAGGGGGAGATACGGTCGATTTGATAGCGGAGAGCGAGCGGGGCGCTGAGCGGCGGGTGCTCGAAGTCCCACATGAGGGGCGCGGGATTGAGGAAGTTGATGGCGGCGACGCGCAGTCGGGGATGGGTGGTGGAACTCACGTCTTTTAGACTACTCGCCGAGAGCTAAGGATTCTTGCGGCGTATCTACGGCGGCAATAGTGGTGGGGTGGTTGAAGTTGGCGGGTTGGCGAGTTGGCGAGTTGGCAAGTTGGCAAGTTAGCGACGGGGATCGTGGTTTCCCACCCTTTCGCCAGAAAGAAGGCGGGCCCAGAGGGCGCCCCGATGGGGCACGGAGCGCATAGACAGATTTGGAGTGATCCCAGGTCTCTCCGCCGCGGCGGACGAGACCTGGGGCACCCGCAAGTCAGCGGGTTAGCGAGTTGGCAAGTTAGCGAGTTGGCGAGTTAGCGGGTTGGCTAGTTGGCGATTCGGTTAGTTGGCGATTTGGTTAGTTGGCGATTCGGTGCGCTGGGCGCGGACCAGGGCGCGAATGAAATCGGGCGTGGAACCGCAGCAGCCGCCCAGAAACGCGGCGCCGGCGGCGTGCAGGGCAGCGTAGTGAGAGGCAAAGAAATCCGCTGAGGTGTTATAGCGAACGGCTGTGCCCTCGATGGTGGGTAGGCCCGCGTTGGGCTTGATCCAGATGGGGAGATCGCAGGCCATGCGCAGGCGACGGCAGATGGGTACGGCCTGCTCCACGCCCACGCCGCAGTTTGCGCCTACCGCGTCAGCGCCGGCTTCCACCATGGCCGCGGCCACGGCCTCGGGCGTGGCGCCCATCATGGTGCGGTCCTTGTTCTTGCCGGAGTCGAAGGCGAAAGAGGCGATGACGGGCAGGCCGGTGCGGAGAGCCGCCGCCACGGCCAGGCGCGCCTCCTCGATATCGCTCATGGTCTCGATGAGCAGTGCGTCGGCTCCAGCCGTCGCGAGCGATGCGGCCTGGGCGGCAAAGGCCGCGGCAACCTGCTCGGCGCCGATCTCGCCGGAGAGGAGGATTTTGCCCGTGGGACCGATGGAGGCAAAGACCAGCGCCTGGCCCGCGGCACGGCGTGAGATTGCGACGCCGGCGCGATTGATGGCGTCAAGATCGGCTTTCGATGTGGAATGCATGGCGACCGCGTTGGCGCGAAAGGTATTGGTGAGGATCACCTGGCTGCCTGCTTCCGCGTAGGCGCGCGCTACCGATTCAACGCGATCGGGATAGGTCAGGTTCCAGGAGTCCGGTTTGACGCCGGAGGGCAGGCCGCGCGCCTGCAACTCCGTTCCCCAGGCGCCGTCGGTGATGAGCAGGCCGCCCCGCAGCCATTGGCGAAGAGGGTTCATGCGATTGCCCGTTTGTGCGCTTGCGGCCTTGCGGCTTTCCAGCCTGCATTCATCGCGGTTTGATTCAGCTTGGTCAGAGCGGTCATGCGCAACTCCGTTGAATTGGTGCCAGTATACCGCCGGTGGGTCCACAGGGCCGTTCAATGCATGCTTTCGGATTTGGCGGAGCCGATCACCGGCTTGACTTCTGGCTCGGGCAGGGTTAGTGTGGGCGGAAATCCATTCGAGCTTGGTATTTGGTTTCCTGAGAGGAAGCCGGACTGTGCAAATTTCGGATTAGCAGGGATATGGAATGACGACGATGCGCCAAGACGCTGTTTTACCGGCGGCGGCCCAGTTGGATGAGGAGCGGCTGGCGTGGCTGGCGCTGGCGCTTTCGCCGGGGCTGGGGCCGAAGCGGATTCTGGACGCGATGCAGACGCTGGGCGAGCCGAGCCGGATCTTTACGCTTCCGCTAACGGGGCTGGAGGGGCTCAAGTTTCCGGCCGAGGCGGCGCAGTTCATCTTTGACGGGAAGGCGCGGCAGGCGGCCGAGGAGGAGTGGGCGCGGGTAGCGGCGCAGGGGGCGACGCTGGTGAGTTATGGCTGCCCGGAGTATCCGGAGCGGCTGAAAGAGATCTATGACCCGCCGCCGGTGCTGTGGGTGCGCGGGCCGGCGAGTTTGCTGAGCAGGCCGGCGATTGCGGTGGTGGGCACGCGGCATCCTTCTCCGTATGGGTCGGGCGTGGCGGAGATGCTGGCGCGGGACCTGGCGGTGCGGCGGCTGCTGATTGTGAGCGGGATGGCGCGGGGGATCGACTCGTGCGCGCACCGGGGGGCTCTGGCGGCGCGGATGCCGACGGTGGCGGTGTGGGGCACGGGCATCGACGTGATTTATCCCAAGGAGAACAAGAAGCTGGCGGAGGAGATTCTGGCCACCGGCGGGGCGATCGTGAGCGAGATGCCGATGGGGACGTTTCCGGCGCCGCAGAACTTTCCCCGGCGCAACCGGATTTTGAGCGGGCTGAGCATCGCGGTGCTGGTGGTGGAGGCGGGGGAGAACTCGGGGACGCGGGTGACCGCGCGCTGCGCCGCCGAGCAGAACCGGGACCTGTTCGCGGTGCCGGGGAACGTGACCAGCAAGGGATCGTGGACGCCTAACACGTTGATAAAACAGGGGGCTAAGCTGGTGGCCACCTGGGAGGACGTGTGGGAGGATCTGCCCTCGCAGGTGCGGGTGGAACTGGAGGCCGAGGCGCCGGCTGAATCCAAATCGGAGATTACCGCATCTTTACTGCCTGATCCGGTTCTGCGGCCCCAGGAGGCCATGGTGCTGGAGGTGCTGCGCACAGACGAGAGCTTGCAGATCGACGAGATTCTGGAGCTGCTGGAGACGCAACTTACGTCTTCAGAGGTATTTACGGCGCTTTTCGAGCTGGAGATTACGGGCCGGGTGCGGTGTTTGCCGGGGAAGAATTACGTGCGGACGATGTGAAAAAAACAGGGCATAGGGATTAGGGAATTGGCGGCGGGTTGAGGGTCGTGGATTCCCAGGTCTTCCGCCGCGGCGGACGAGACCTGGGGCACTCGGGTTTCGATTTCTGAGGTCCGAGCGGGTGGGTCCGTTTACCCTTCTGAAAGCAAATTTTTTTGAACGGTAAGGCAGGTTTTTTGCGTGGATTTTTGCGCCGCGAAAGGGATTCCGCGTCCCGGAAATGGGACGGCGGGAGAAGGAAATCATGGTTGGCAGGTGGAAACGGGACGGTGTTCCGTGGTAGGGTGCAACTCTTGCGGGTGGTTTTTTCCCGGATGGGGAGAATGGCCGGGGCCGGGCGGAATTTCGACTGCCCTCGGAGGAAAACGGAAGTTCCGAATTGTGAGTCCAACAGGTTGAACAAGTAGAGTGGGATTGGGAATAAAGATGGCAATGAGCAAATCACTGGTGATCGTCGAGTCCCCCGCCAAGGCGAAGACGATCGAGAAGTATCTGGGCAAGGGCTTTGAGGTGCTGGCATCTGTTGGGCACATCATGGACCTGCCCAAAAAAGATATTGGCGTGGAGCTGGAGAAGCGGACGTTTGAGCCGGAGCTGGTTGTGTCGCCGGGCAAAGAGAAGGTGGTGGCGCAGTTGAAGAAGGCGGCCGCCAGGGCGGACGAGGTCTTTCTGGCGCCGGACCCGGACCGCGAGGGCGAGGCGATTGCGTACCACCTTGCGCTGCAACTGGGTACCAACGCCAAAGAGAGGAAAAAGATTCATCGCGTGACCTTCAACGAGATTACGAAGAAGGCGGTGCAGGAGGCGTTTGAGCACCCCCGCGACCTGGATCAGAATCTTGTGGACGCGCAACAGACGCGGCGGGTGTTGGACCGGCTGGTGGGCTACCAGATTTCGCCGCTGCTGTGGGAGAAGGTGCGACCGCGCTTGTCTGCGGGGCGCGTGCAAACAGTAGCCGTGCGGCTGATCGTGGAGCGGGAGCGGGAAATTTTGGTTTTTGTGCCAGTTGAATACTGGCCGATCGACGCGATTTTGCAGTTCAATGCAACGGGAAGCTCTGCCGCTGAACCGACGTTGCTAACAGCCCGCTTTGTCGGCATAGATAGCGAACCGGCGCATGTAGCCAACGGCAAGGACAAGGACGGTAAGGAGCAGTTCATCGCCAATGCTGTGCCGGACGAAAAGACGGCACTGAAAATCGTCGAAGCTGCGACAAAGGCGACTTGGACGGTTCGATCTTTTGAGAAAAAAGAGCGAAAGAAATTTCCTCCGGCACCTTTCACGACAAGCATTCTGCAACAGCAGGCTTCCGCGCGGCTGGGCTTCAATGTGCGGCGGACAATGGGCGTGGCGCAGCGGCTCTATGAGGGCGTCGCCATCGGCGCCGAAGGGCCTGTGGGCCTGATTACGTATATGCGTACCGATTCGCCGCGCGTGGCGCCGGAGGCGATTGAAGGGGCGCGGGAGTGGATCAGCAAGTTGGGCCCGCAGTATTTGCCTGCTTCGCCGATCAACTACAAGGGCAAAAAGGCCGCGCAGGACGCGCACGAAGCCATTCGACCCACCGATGCTTCGCGGACGCCGGAATCGATTGCGCGTTATCTGACCGATGAGCAACTGATGCTCTATAGATTGATCTGGCAGCGGTTTGTGGCTTCGCAGATGACGCCTGCAATTTATGACACGACCGGTATTGGGATCGATGCGGTCAGTGATAGAACATATAACTTCCGCACTACCGGATCGGTTCTTAAGTTCGACGGTTTCTTGCGTGTGTACCCAGCCGATGACGAAGAGGATGACCGGTTGCCCGAAATTCCAGAAGGCAAGCTGTTGCCGTTGGCCACTGCGGACCAGTTGAAGAAACTGGCCGTGGAGGCAAGGAACGCGAAGTTGGCGCAGGCTCGAAAGAAGTACAACCTGGAAGTTGCAAAGATCGAAGCAAGAAACGAAAAAGCGGATTTACGAGGCGAGATCGCGACAATTCCCGAATTTGTGGAGCCGAAGATCCCGCTCGAAGTGAGGCCATCGGCCGTCCATGCCGTTCAGAAGTTTACCGAACCCCCTCCGCGTTACAACGAAGCTTCGTTGGTGAAGGATCTGGAAGAGCGGGGCATCGGGCGGCCGTCGACCTACGCCTCGATCATCAACACCATCCAGGACCGCGAGTACGTGGTGAAACATGGCGGATCGCGTGGACGTTTTTATCCCACCGAGATCGGGATGGTGGTCTGCGACCTTCTGGTTAAGAATTTTCCCTACATTTTCGACGTTGCGTACACGGCCAAGCTGGAAGAGGAGCTGGACGATATAGAAGAAGGAAAAGAGAAGTGGACGGATCTGCTGAAGGGCTTCTACGGCTACTTTGAGAAGGAACTCAAGGTTGCCGCCAAGAACATGGAAAGCATCAAGCGGATGGAGCAAGCGACGAAGGAGAAGTGCGACTTGTGCGGTGCGCCCCTGCTGCTGAAGTGGGGCAAGTTCGGCAGCTTCTATGCGTGCTCGAAGTACGACAAGAAGGATCCCGCGAGCTGCACCTTCACCAAGGAGAACATCGCGGCCAAGCCGGACATGAATACGCCGGAGGCGCAGGAGGCGGGCGAGACCGAAGAGTACTGCGATAACTGCGGGCGGGTAATGGTGCTGCGGCGCGGAATTTTTGGGCCTTTCATGTCCTGCCCAGGGTACAACGAGGATCCGCCCTGCAAGACCTTCCGCAAGCTGAGCCAGCAGCAGCAGCAGAAGCAGAATACGGCGCAGCCGACGGGCGAGGACTGCCCGCTCTGCGGCAAGCCGCTGGTGCTGCGCCAGGGGGCTTTCGGGGAGTTCGTTTCGTGCTCCGGTTATCCCAAGTGCAAGTACGTGAAGCAGAACCTGATTGAAGGGATGAAGTGCCCCAAGTGCGGCGAGGGCGATCTGGCCGAACGAAGGGCGCGGCGGGGGAATATCTTCTGGGGCTGCACGAATTATCCCAAGTGCGACTTCACATCGAACTCGAAGCCGGTGGCGAAAAAGTGCCCGGAGTGCGGGAGCCCGTACCTGGTGGAGAAGACGCTGCGCTCGGGCATCTACCTGGAATGCCCCAACAAGAAGAAGGCGGCCGGGGAGTTTACGCCAAAAAAACGTGCCAGGAAAGCGGCGGAACCGGTGGGTAGCGCCGTGGTGTGCGGCTACTCGAAGCGCATCGGCGATGCGCCGCCGGCGCCGAAGCCGACGGCCGAGACGCACGGGCCGGTGGTGGAAACCAAGGCTGCGAAGAAGGGCGGCAAGAAGGCGTTGCAACCGGCGTAGCCACGCTCATTCTACATCATCCATCGCAAAGCATGACTGAGTATCGTCCTCATCCTCTTCATTCTCTAAGGCCGGCTGTTCGGCCCTTGGGGCTATATCTTTCGCACTCAATCCCGGCTCCCGGACAAGAAGTTCGCGAACAAACGATATATCGAGAATTTTGAGTACGCTGCTGATTGCCTGGTCAATCTGGAGACGTGTGGCGTCTGAGTTCAAATGCGAGACTGGGTCCAGGTGTTGTGTCGAAAGAGAGTCGTATGAATCCGCGAGTTTAGCGAGTTGCTTGGACGAAAGTGAACGCACATTGAGGACAGGCATAGATTCCCAAGCTGGTTGCTTCATCTGCATCCATGCACCTTGTGTGATGACTCGCCTACCGAAAAAAAGCAATATGGACAATGAACTATTAAGCCACAAAAGAAGAGATTTTCTTTGTCGAGAATCGAGACTGTTGGATTTTAACGCCCACCAAGTGTTACCTAGTACTTCGTTCTCGAAACCAACCGCAATGACTCGATGAGTGTTTGAGCGAAGACGCTCTACTAACAGAATGTTGCCAGCCCGTTCCCACAAATGTGCCCCATAGTTTGGTCCACGCGGGGACTCTAGCCATGCTGTTAGTTGAGCATTCGGCTGTTGTCCTATAGTCAAGACATTAGCGGATTCGTGACCCCAAAAAGCCGGATACGGTGTCAAATCATCTCTTGTTACTTTGAAACCTTCATGAATACGCTTGCGATCTGGGCCAATATCTCCCAAGTTACTCATTGGGCATAGCGGCACTGAAGTATCTCGCTGACATCCTGGAACTCGAAGCGTTCCATGTTCGAGCGTCCAGCAAATGCGAAGTAGCTCACTCTGGGCAAAAAGCGCCCCCGTCCAATTCTGCGTACCTTTAGCGATTGGCATGGAGACCATCTCGCCGAGTTTTCCACTCGGCCCGCCAATTGTGGTGAGTCCAGCCCCTTCGACAGTTACTGTGTTGTCAACGTGCGTGATTCTATTTGCTAGATCAAGCGCCTCATGAATTGAGCGCGGATTGCGCCATAGGCTAATGTATTTGGTACGAGCCTCAGATTCCTCGCTCGATCTCTTCCTCGCTATAAACAGGATTTCAGAAAGGTCGGTGTTCTCGGAAAAATTTGGGCGTTCGGCGTCATGGCTTGATATGACTGTTTCCAGGTGGTATCCCTCTGCAATCAATCTTCGCGTGTCGCCCCAAGCCTCGCCTGAAACAAGCGCTGCCGGGAGAACGAATGCAAGGCGTCCATCAGGCTTGAGCCACCTATCTGCAAGTGCAACAAAAACGCTTCCCAGTCCGGCTGTTGCGCTGGCTCCGATATCCTTCACCCTCCGTTTAAGTTCCATTTGAAGCCTTCCCCTTTCATCCGGGAGGGAACCAAATAGAAGATTGCCGCCCACACTGCGAACGAAGGGCGGATTCATCACACAGAGGTCGAGTGGCGGAACCGTCGCCCTCGCTGCATCGGAAGAACTTGCACCGGCGCGGATGGCCTCGGTATGCGAGTAATCGAGCTGCATCTGCGTCTCAATCTCGTTGGTAGTGAGGAAATCTAAGCTGCCGAGTTTGGCGATTCCGTGGTCCATCCCAAGGGGCATCACAAATAGGCCCATGCGAACGAAAGCCACCTCTGGAGCGAGCATCGCCAGAGTCGATGCTGTTAGGTGAACCGCCGAAGGAAGTACGTCATAGCCGTGCAGAACATTCTCCATCAGGGCGCGATGCAATGTGGACATATCTTTAATGCCAAGCGGGAGGCCTATGTCTGCCCGTTCACGAATATAAACGTCCGAAATCGCTTGTGCGCTGGCCATCAGAAGTGTCCCCGTGCCGCAGGCAAGGTCTGCGATTTTGAAGGATGCGAGTTCTACGGGGTCGCTGAAATCCTGCTTCCATTTCGCGGCGAATGTCAGCTTCATTAAAAGGGTAGCTGCAGAAACCGAGGTGTAGTAGGTTCCAAGGTATTTCGCCTCATGCAGAAGCCAATGATAGATGCGCCCCATGAGGTCGTGGCGGAGGGCCGCCTGATTGGAACAGATCGATATGGCCTCTGTTAGAAGTGCGCGGGTAGCAATTGTGGAGTTGGCACTGCTTGGTAGTTCGTTTAGTACTCGCTCGCCAAGCTGGAAGATGGGAATATAATTGATATTCTCCCAAACCCACCTCCAATGCTTCGCCGTCGCTGTAACCGTGTCCTCGTCTCTTTCTAATCTCCGCAGCGAGTAAACCCGTTTGTCGCTGCCTGCAAGCTGTTCCTGAAATATGAAGGCATTTGCCAGCACAAGTGCCGAAACCTTTGCGGCTGTTTCTCTTCTTAGTTGCGCCTTCTCCGAGGCCTCTCCCTTCGGCGCAAAAATCCCAAGAATGTCCGACAGGCGGTCACAAGCTCCCTTTTGCCCCGTCCATAGTTTTGCCACGCCCGTCAACCGCCCGGAAAGAGACTTAGCTGTTTGCTCGACAATGTCATCCTTTGTTAAATACTCTTGCGCGTGGCGAAGAGCATCCATCAGGGACGCAGGATCGCCTTCAAACCACTCTTCCGTCTGGTGAGTCTCGGAGACGATCCGGTACTTCAGTTGCGAGGTGCGAAGCTTATCCAGAACCTTTGACGTCGTTGTGTTGCGCAGGGCAATCGGATAGATTGCCGCCGCCGCAATGTGAGCGATTCCGGAGCGGACACGCTTGCGGGCATCCTCAAGGACAACTTGCTCTGCGTTGGGGTGGTCTGCGAATTTGCCCTCAATGATTACGCGGAGTCCGCGCAGTTCAAAAAGGACGTCGGGGCGCTGCATACCGTGAACAAGGATGGTCTCCGCGTCAGCCGTCACGCCTAGCCGCGAAATCAAGATTGCAAGCTGGGTATTGATTACCTCTTCGCGGTTCCGCTGCGGTGCCATCTAGAACTCCTCTTTCATACTTTACTTAAACATCGCCAGCAGGATATCTGGCTTCCACCCTACAGTAAATTGTAATTATTGCAGAGTGAACCGGGGTTGTCGGGTGTTGAGGTGGATTCCTCCTTCGTCGTCGGGGTGAAGATTCGATTCTGAGCCTGGGATCGCGGCTTCGCCGCGTACGTTGATTTCTAAAACTTTTGGATGGATTATGCCGGGGTTGAAACCCCGGCCTACCATCCTAACCCTACCCATCCCCAACTTGCCTCCAAGTGCCCCAGACGCGGCAAGGGCGCAGCCTGATGGCTGCGCCCTTGTTGTTTGCCGGTTGGTTGACTAGCTGGTGGTGTGCGCCGGCCCGGTCTGCTTCTCCTCGAGGGCCGCTTGCGCGGCTGCCAGCCTTGCAGTCAGCAGACGGAAGGGCGAGCAGGAGACGTAGTTGAGGCCGATCCTGTGGCAGAACTTGACGGACTCGGGATCGCCGCCATGCTCGCCGCAGATGCCGACCTTGAGGTTGGGCCGGGTGCTGCGTCCCTTGGTTGTGGCCATCTTGACCAACAGGCCTACGCCGGCCTGGTCGAGGGTGGCGAAGGGGTCCTGCTTGAAGATGCCGTACTTGAGATAGGCGGGCAGGAAGTTGTTGATGTCGTCGCGGGAGATGCCGTAGGTGGTCTGGGTGAGGTCGTTGGTGCCGAAGCTGAAGAACTCGGCATCCTCGGCGATCTGGTCGGCGGTGAGGGCGGCGCGGGGGAGCTCGATCATGGTGCCCACCATGTAATCGACCTTGGCGCCCTTTTCTTTGAAGACCTGCTCGGCGACGCGGCGGATGATGGAGGACTGGTTGCGCATCTCCTCGATGGTGGCGATGAGCGGAACCATGATTTCCAGATGCGGATCGCCGCCCTTGTTCTTGACGGCGACGGCGGCCTCAAAGATGGCGCGGACCTGCATCTCGGTGATCTCGGGGAAGGCGATGCCGAGGCGGCAGCCGCGCAGGCCGAGCATGGGGTTCATCTCGTGGAGTTCCTGGACCCGCGCCAGCAGCGGACGCAGTTCCCTGAGCCGGGGCGAGCGGGGCTTGGTGTCTTCAAGATGCTGGATTTCGACCAGCAGATCCTCGCGCTGGGGGAGGAACTCATGCAGCGGAGGATCGAGCAGGCGGATGGTTACGGGGAGCGACTCCATGGACTTGAAGAGGCCGACAAAGTCGGCGCGCTGCATGGGCAGGAGCTTCTTTAGGGCTACGCGGCGATCCTTTTCATTGTCGGCCAGGATCATGGTGCGCATATGCTCGATGCGGTCCTCGGCAAAGAACATGTGCTCGGTGCGGCAGAGGCCGATGCCTTCGGCGCCGAAGAGGCGAGCCTGCTTGGCGTCGCGAGGGATATCGGCGTTGGCGCGAATGCGCAGCCTGCGGACGGGGTCGACCCAGCTCATGAACTTGACCAGATCGGGATCGTCGGGCTGGGCGGGGAGGGTCTTGAGCTTGCCTTCGATAACGCGGCCGGTGGTGCCGTCGAGGGAGAGCCAGTCGCCATGCTTGAAGACCTTGCCTTTGACGCGGAGTTCCTTTTTGGCTTCGTCGACTTTGAGGTCGCCGGCGCCGGCCACGCAGCACTTGCCCATGCCGCGGGTGACGACGGCGGCGTGGGAGGTCATGCCGCCGCGGGAGGTGAGGATGCCGGCGGCGACTTCCATGCCGGCGATATCTTCAGGGGTGGTTTCTCCGCGTACCAGGATGATGGTCTTGTATTCGCCGTTGGCGTGGTGCTTGACGGCGTCCTCGGCGGTGAAGACGATCTGGCCGACGGCGGCTCCCGGCGAGGCGGGCAGGCCGGTGGCCAGGACTTCTATCTTCTCGCCTTTTTCCACCAGGCGGGGAACCAGGAAGTCGTACAACTGGTTGGGCTCGACGCGGAAGATGGCTTCCTCCTTGGTGATGAGGCCTTCACGCACCATATCGATGGCGATGCGGACAGCGGCCAGGCCGGTGCGCTTGCCGTTGCGGGTTTGCAGCATATAGAGCTTGCCATCCTGGATGGTGAACTCGAAGTCCTGCATATCGCGATAGTGTTTTTCCATCTTGCCGGTGATGGCGCGCAGTTGCTCGTAGACCTTGGGCATGGCGCGTTCCAATTCACTGATAGACAGCGGAGTGCGGACCCCTGAGACCACGTCCTCGCCCTGGGCGTTCATGAGGTACTCGCCGAAGAAGGCGTGCTCGCCGGTGGCGGGATTGCGGGTGAAGCCGACGCCGGTGCCGGAGTTCTCTCCCAGGTTGCCGAAGACCATGGCCTGCACGTTGACCGCGGTGCCCAGCCAATCGTCGATGCGGTTGATGCGGCGATAGGTTTTGGCGCGTTCGTTCTGCCAACTGCGGAAGACGGCGTCGCGGGCCAGGACCAGTTGATCCAGCGGGACCTGGGGAAAGTCTTTGCCGGTTTCCTTGCGGATCAGCTTCTTGTACTCGGCGATGATTTGCTTGAGGGCATCGGGCTGGAGCTCGTAGTCGAACTTGACCTTGGCGCGCTGCTTGACGCCGTCGAAGATGTGCTCGAATTTCTTTTTCGGAACATCGAGGACGACGTCGCCGAACATTTGGATGAGGCGGCGATAGGAGTCATAGGCAAAACGGGGATTATTGCTGCGCTTGGCCAGGGCTTCGACGGCCTTGTCGTTGAGGCCGAGATTGAGGATGGTGTCCATCATGCCGGGCATGGAGAACTTGGCGCCGGAACGGACGGAGACGAGCAGGGGATTTTCGCCCATGCCCAGTTTTTGACCCTGGAGCTTCTCCAGCCGCTCGAGGGCGGCGTGCATCTCGACGTCGATTTTGGGGCTGACGGCGCCACGCATGTACTCGCGGCAGGCCTCGGTCTGGATGGTGAATCCGGGAGGGACGGGCAGTCCAGCGTTGGTCATCTCGGCCAGGCCTGCGCCCTTGCCGCCCAGCGTATCTTTCATGCTGCCGTTTCCGTCAGCCTTGCCGCCGCCGAAGAAATAGCAATACTTGATTGGGGTTGAGCTCGAGGTCGCCGCGGCGACCGACTGATCCACCACGCCCTGCGTCATGGGATAAAGCCTCCGTATATTATGATTCCGTGACGGTATCTATGAGAGGGTGGCGAAACAGAGGCTCAGCGCTTCAACGGGAAGAGCAGTCAAGAAGCTGAGCGCATGCGAGTCAACCAGACATCCTACAGCGCGTCGCGGCATTGGGTCGTCGATAGTACGAATATCGTTTCAAGTATACAGTTGCCTGTGTTGAAGGTCACATACGATTCGCCTGGGCTTTGAGGCCTGTACCATTTTGGGAGGGTAGATTTCGTTATTTGAGAGGGGAGCCGCGCAAAGGCAAGGTTTTTGGAGACTATGCGCGGAAATCAGGCGGCATACTGACGGAGCCGAGGTCCGGAATGTGAAGTTCTGACCGCATTCTGAGATAGGAGAATGCGGTCCAGGCCGACGAGGGCGAGAATTTTCGCCACCCGCGGGGAGGCATTGGAGACGGTGAAGCGGTGGCCCGCTTCCTGGGCGGCGCGGTAGAGCGCGATGAGAGCGGTGATACCGGCGGCGTCGATACGCTGGACCGAGGAGAGATCGAGCGAGAGGGATTGCCGGCACACGAGCGGCGTTACACGGTCCAGCAGGCGCCGATCATGGCCGCGGACAAGCTCAGTCAGATCGAGCGGCTCAACTGCCGCGATGGGGCCAGTTACTGGCTGGTCGCACATTGTATTGGTCATCAAAAAACCTCCTGAGGGGAAACCTCTTACGTCGTGGGGGCGCCTGAGAATGGCAGTGGCCCTACTCATGGTGGAACCGGCTCGCGGGCGGCCAAAGCCGCACGAAGGGAATATGCTGCAATGACAAGGAGTACGAGCTTTCGAGAATCCCCTGCAGCGGACCTACGTGTGCGAATTCGATCCGAGCGTCCGCAATTGAACATGCTAGTCATCCATACGTAAAGAGGAGTGCCTCCGGTTCCATGTTTCACTTTTCTTCCAGTCCCGCAGACGGCGTGAGCCCCAGATTGATTCTGGACCGAGTGCGCGCATGGGCACTGGAGGAGGGGTTTGCCGAGGCGGGTTTGGTGGCGCTTCCTCATGTGGGCGAGGCGCGGGATGCGGCGCGGTTTGAGGAATGGGTGCGGGCGGGGCGCGCGGGGACGATGCGGTACTTGAAGAAAACGGGCGAGGACGGGAGGATGCTGCGGACGCGGGTGGGGAATGCGTTTCCGTGGGCGCGGTCGGCGGTGGTTTGCTTTGCCGGGTATGAGAGCGCGCAACCGCGTTCTACGGAGCCGGCCGGGAAGGGCGCGGGGTGGATTGCGCGGTACGCGTGGACTGGCCGCGTGGATGTTCAAGCAGCCGAAAAAACTTCCTCAGGGGCTAAAGCCCATGATGGCTCAATGGCATCAATGTACGGGCTAAAGCCCGTACCCTTCACCGGGACTAGTTCTTCCGCTCCCCTTGCGGGGAAAGAAGACGCGAACGGTGTGCGGCGGGCTAGCGATTATCACAAGGTGCTGAAGAAGCGGCTGAGGGCGCTGGAAGAGCGCATCAGAGAGGCGCGGATGCGCGAGGGGTTGGGCGGGTTTGAGGCGCGGGGGTATGTGGATACCGGGCCGGTGATGGAGCGGGCGCTGGCTACGGCGGCGGGGGTGGGCTGGACGGGAAAGAATACTTGCCTGATTCATCCGCGGCTGGGATCGTATGGATTTCTGGCGGTGCTGCTGACTTCGCTGGATGCGCAGGCGGAGGACGCACCGCTTGCCGTTCCCGACCGCTGCGGAAGCTGCCGGCGGTGCCTGGAGGCTTGCCCGACGGGCGCGCTGACGGCGCCCTACCAGATGGATGCTGCGCGGTGCATCTCCTATCTGACCATCGAGCACCGCGGGGCGATTGAACCGGGGTTGATGGAGGGGATGGGGCGGCAGGTCTTCGGCTGCGATATCTGCCAGGACGTTTGCCCGTGGAATTCGCCGCGGCGCACGCCGGTGAGCGCGGACCCGGAGCTGGAGGCGCGGGCGGAGCTAGTGAATCCGGCGCTGGAGTGGCTGGCGGAGATGGATGAGGCGGAGTTCGAGCGGTGGTTCAACGGCTCGCCGGTGCGGAGGGCGGGATTTGAGGGGCTGCGGAGGAATGTGGCCATTGCCATGGGGAACAGCGGGATGGAGCGGTTTGCGGCGCGGCTGGAGGAATGGGCCGGTGCCGCGGATGAGGGGCTGCGGACGGCGGCGCGGTGGGCGCTGGAAAAGTTGAGGGGATCCCGATGAATGCCGGTCGAGGTTCGTGGTATCCCACCCTTTCCGCGAAGAACGCGAAAAGGATGGGGCACCCGGCGGTGGGCGCTGGAAAAGTTGAGGGGATCCCGATGAACGCCGGTCGAGGTTCGTGGTATCCCACCCTTTCCGCAAAGAACGCGAAAAGGATGGGGCACGGAACAGCTATGGGGCCGGACAAGCTTAGCGGCTCTTAGCCCCCAGCGGCTCTTAACCCCAGCGGCTATCCTTGAAGAATGACCCATTGGACAGATGTGCTTTGCGCGCATTTATACAGGGAAGAGTTTTTGGCTCCGGAAAGGGAGTAACACGTGGCTGATGTTGCAAATTTTGATGCGCGGCGCGATGCGGCGATCGAGGTTCCAAGAGCGGCTAATGCGGTGGAACCGGCTACCAGGTCGAAGTGGTACCGGTGGCGCAAGGACGGCACGGCGCTGGTAAGCTACCTGCTGGACAGCGAGGTGCATACCTATTCCTTCAGCGTGGCGGCCAATGCGATAATTTCGTTCATTCCCTTCATTGTGCTTCTCTACACGCTCTCCCGGTCGGTCTTCCATTCAACGATGATGGAGGGCGTGATTGGCGACATGGTGCACTACTTCTTACCCGCGAACCAGGATTTTGTGGCCACGAACCTGGATAAAGTGGCTATCGCGGCCTCGCGGCATGGGGTGCAGGTGTTTTCACTGGTGATGATTCTGGTGGCCTGCACGGGCATCTTTCTGCCGCTGGAGGTGGCGCTGAACCAGGCGTGGGGAGTGGTCAAGAGCCGCAACTACATTTTCAACCAGGTGGTGGCGTTTGGGCTGGCGCTGCTGATGCTGGCGCTGGCCATGGCAAGCATCCTGCTGAATGCGGGCGTGCGCGACGTGCTGACCGTGATCTTCTTTCACCACACAGATAACTTTGTCTTCCACGGGATCAGCTTTCTTTTGCTGGCCGCAACCACGGGCGTGGCTTCGATCCTGTTCTTCTTTTCGATTTACTGGCTGCTGCCCAACCGCAAGGTTCCGTGGCGGCCGGTTCTGCGCACCTCAATCTATACCGGAATCACCTGGCTGGCAGCCAAGTATGTTTTTATGGCCGTGCTTCCGCACCTGGATCTGGAGGCGCTCTACGGGCGGTTCTATGTGTCGGTGGGACTGCTGTTCTGGGCCTATATTTCAGGGTTGATTCTGTTTGCGGGGGCGCAGTTCAGCGTGGCGCGGCTGGGTGCAGAAAAAGGGATAGGCGGGACTCGGGAGACAAGATTTCCGGCAAATACGGTTTGAAAGGATGAGTATCTCATCATGCGGATTAAAGCTTTGACGATAGTGGGCCTGTCGGCGGCTGTGGCAGTGCTGCTGACAACTGGAATGGTTCATGGGCAGGAGACCGCCGCACCTACGGCGCATATTCTTCGCGCCAACGGAGATCACTTCGAGCTGGATGGGAAGCCGTTCCAGATCATCTCTGGAGCGATTCATTATGAGCGCGTGCCGCGGGCCTATTGGCGGGACCGGCTGCGCAAGGCCCGCGCCATGGGCCTGAACACCGTGGAGACGTATGTGTTCTGGAATTTTCATGAGATTGCTCCGGGGGCATTCGATTTTACAGGACAGAAGGACGTGGCCGAGTTCATTCGCGCAGCGCAGCAGGAGGGACTGTGGGTGATTCTGCGGCCCGGTCCCTATTCGTGCGCGGAATGGGATTTCGGCGGCCTTCCGTCGTGGCTGCTGCGCGAGCCGGGCATGGTGGTTCGCAGTTCGAATCCGGCTTTCATGGCCGACGCCGCGCGCTGGCTGCATCGCCTGGGGAAGGAACTGGCTCCTTTGCAGAGCGCTTACGGCGGACCCATTCTGGCCGTGCAGGTGGAGAATGAGTACGCCAGCTTTGGAACCGACAGCGCCTACATGCACGGGGTGAAGCAAATGCTGCTGGACTCGGGCTTCGACCAAGCCATGCTTTACACCGCCGATGGAGACTCGCAAGTCAGTAAGTCGCTGCTTCCGGAGTTACCCGCGGTTATTAACTTCGGGCCTCCGACAACGGCGGAGACAGCGTTTGGCAGGCTGGCTAAGGCCCGGCCGAACGGTCCGAAGATGAGCGGAGAATACTGGGACGGCTGGTTCGACAGCTGGGGAGAAAAGCGTCGCACGACGGATGCAGCCGCCCAGGCCGCGGACCTGAAATGGATGCTTGCGCGGGGCTACTCGGTCAACCTGTATATGTTCCATGGAGGGACCAGCTTTGGCTGGATGAACGGCGCCGACATGGACGATGGAAAGTATAAGCCGGACGTGACCAGCTACGACTACGATGCGCCGGTGGGCGAGAGCGGAGAATTGACGCCGAAATTCTATCTCTTTCGCGACGCGATTCGCGAGGTTACCGGCAAGACGCCGCCCGCGCCGCCCGCGCCTCTTCCGGCAAGAGCGATGCCGCCGGCGAAGCTGACGGAAGCGGCCTCGATCTGGGACGCGCTGCCCAAGCCCATCCAATCGGAACAGATTCTTTCAATGGAAGACGTTGGACAGAGTTATGGGTACATTCTGTATCGCACAACGATTGGGCACGCACAGAGCGCCGACCTGCACATCGATGAGTTGCACAGTTATGCGCAGATCTACCTGGACGGAGTGCTGGCCGGGACGCTCGACCGGCGCCTCAATCAGTCCACGCTGCCGGTTCATACGACGCACGACAACACCCGTCTGGACATCCTGGTGGAGAATACCGGCCGCGTGAACTACGGACGCGAGTTTGTCAACGAGCGCGCCGGCATTACGCATCGGGTTACGCTGGGAGATGCGACGCTGACCGGCTGGCAGATCTATCCGCTGCCCATGGATGACGTAGGCCCGGACAACTATTTGTCTAACACGTGTACCGGCGCATGCTTCTATCGAGCGTACTTTTATGTGGCTCAACCCGCGGACACCTTTGTGGATACAAGGCAACTGGGCAAAGGCGTGATTTGGATCAACGGCCGACTGCTGGGGCGCTTCTGGAATATCGGGCCGCAGAGGACCCTCTATCTGCCCTCGTCCTTGCTGTCTCAAAGGCGGAACGAGATTGTGGTGTTCGATCTGAACGGACAGGCGGGGCGGACTGTGCATTTTTTGGACAAGGCGATTCTGGACGATAGCAAATAGGAACGGGAAATGGAGCAGCTAGTTAGCGCCCCGCTGCGCGGGGGTAGCAGGTTAGCAAGTTAGCGACTTATACGGGAAAGTGGCGGCATCGGCGCTGCCGAAATCAAGAGAGTGCTGGCTGGGGATCAAATCCCAGGTCTCAAAAGCGAGATCTCCACCCCACGGACGAAAACCTGTCCGTGGGGACCCCGGACCTGGGGCACCCGGCTATTGCAGAGACACGCGAAAAGCAACCGCAGGTCCTTCGACTGCGCAGGCCGCAAAAAACGCGACCTGCTTCGCTCAGGATGACAGCTCTCTTGGGGGAACTAAGGTAGAGAGCTAGGGCAGGTTGAAGGCTTTGACGGCGATGGCGTTGGGGTTGCGGCCGGTGGGGATCAGGGTAAAGAGGGAGCGGGAGGCGGTGCGGGCCACGGCAACGTCGGCAGAGCGGGCATCTACGACGAAGAGAAGGAGGCCGGAGCTGGAGAAGGCGAGGGCGGAGGGGCCGTCTCCGACGCGGATGGAGCCGATGCGCCTGCCGTCGTCGATGGAGTAGACGGTGACGTACTGGGAGCTGAGGTTGGCGACGTAGAGGAGGGAATTGTCGCTGGAGACTTGGCCACGGACGGGATTGTCGCCGATCATGGTTGCGCCGCCGACGTCGTTGGTGTTGGTGACAACCTCGGAGATGGAGTCGGAGAGGGAGTTGAGGACGAAGAGCTCGCCGCCGTCGGGTTTGAGAGCCAGTTGGACGGGGGCTCGGCCTACGTCAATGAGGGTTTCCAGGCGGTCGGGCTGGGCGGGATTGGCATTGGGGCGGGCCAGTGCGATGGCCATGACCTGGTGGCCTGCGGCACAGGCTACAAAGGCTTTGGAGGAGTCGGGGAGGATGACGGCGTCAGAGGCGCCGGGGCAGCCCGCGAAGACGGCGCGGATGCCGCGGGCAGCGGGATCGATGATGCTGACGCTGTTTCCCCGGCGGCTGGCGACGACCAGGGATTTCGAGTCGGGGGCGATGCGGGCGGAGACGGGCTCTTCGCCGGCGGGGATGACGGCAACCTCGCGGCGGGCGTTGAGGTCGAGGACGGAGATGGAGTTGGAGCCGGAGTTGGCCACATAGGCCAGAGCTCCCGCGGGGTCGAGCTCGATGGAGAGCGGCTGGCTGCGGACGGGGATGGTGGCGGCGACGGTGTTGTTTTCAGCGTTGATGACGGAGACGGTACCCTGGCTGCCCTGGGCGCCGGAGTTGACCACGTAGACCTCGTTGCGGGTGGGGCTGGCGGCGACGGCGACAGGATTCTGGCCTACGCGGAGTTCGCGGTCCAGGCGCACGTTGACCACGTCTAGGACGGTTACGGTGCCGCTCAAGCCGTTGGTGACGTATGCGTATTCGCGATAGTTGGGCGGGTATTGAGGGAAGTCGTGAGAGCGGCAGGCGGTAAGGGCGAGCAGGGTGAGGGATAAAAGACGGGCTGTGGGGGCGTGCCGCTGGTTCATGGAATGAGTCCGGAGATCAAGAATGGAGCGGGTTTAGTTTTGTGGTTTCCCACCCTTGCGACAAAAAAAAGTCGCAAGGATGGGGCACGGAGCATCTGTGGGCGGGTTGGATCTTTCCCAGGTCTCAAAGGCGAGACCTGGGGCACCCGGTCTCAAAGACGAGACCTGGGGCACCCGCATTTGCGGGCTTGAATGAAGGGAAACCCCGGCTGTCTTGACGAGGCAATCATGCATTCACGCCGTTGCGGTTTCTACGTGGATGCCGCGGGGCAGATGGCGGTCAACCACGGGGGCGATCTGTTCGAGTTCGTCCATCATGGTGGCGAACTGGCCTGGGTAGATGGATTGGGGGCCGTCAGAGAGGGCTTTTTCCGGCTGGTGGTGGACTTCGACCAGGATGCCGTCGCAGCCGGCGGCGACGGCGGCGCGGGCCATGGGCAGTACGCTGTCGCGACGGCCGGTGCCGTGGCTGGGGTCGACCAGGATGGGCAGGTGGCTGAGGCGCTGGATGGCAGGAATGATGCTGAGATCGAGGGTGTTGCGAGCGTGGTCGGCGAATGTGCGCACGCCGCGCTCGCAGAGGATGACCTCGTAGTTGCCTTCGCTCATCACGTACTCGGCGGCCATGAGGAATTCGTCGAGGGTGGCGGAGAGGCCGCGCTTGAGCAGGACGGGCTTGCGCAGGCGGCCGGCTTGCTTGAGCAGGGAGAAGTTCTGCATGTTGCGGGCGCCGATCTGGATGACGTCGGCCCATTCGGCGACCAGGGCGAGGGATTCGCTGTCGATGGCTTCAGTGACGATGCGCAGGCCGAAGCGTTCGCGGATCTGAGCCAAGATGCGGAGGGCCTCGAGGCCGAGGCCTTGAAAGGCGTAGGGCGAGGTGCGGGGTTTGTAAGCGCCGCCGCGGAAGAACTGCGCACCGGAGGCGGCGACCTGCCCGGCGATGGCGAAGGCCTGGGTTTGACTCTCGATGGAGCAGGGACCGGCGATGATGGCCAGATCGCGGCCGCCGATGGAGGCGCCGGTTCCGAGGAAGCGAATGATGGTGTCTTCTTCTTTAACGTCGCGGCTGGCCAGTTTGTAGGCTTTTGAGACCCGGATGACCTCGGCGACGCCGGGGAGCGATTCGAGGTTGCCGCGATCGACCTCACCCTGGTTGCCGGTGATGCCGATGGCGGTGCGCTGGGCTCCGGGAAGGGGATGGGGACGAAAACCCAACTGCTCAATGTGTTCGCAGACCGCCTGGATTTGTTCCGGCGTGGCCTGCACTTTCATGACAACTAACATGAGAGGCCCTCGAACCACCAGTCTAATCGGTGGGAGGGCGAAGGGCAATTTGCATACCTTTGCATACCCTTGCCAACTCTGTGGTGAGTGGCTTTACCTTCCACCCCAGCGATCAAGCGGGCGCCGGGGCACCTTCCAGGGCCGGGCATCGCCGGGGACCCAGGGAAGAGCCACTCAGCGGTCGTGGTTTCGGGTTACAGCAATCGGAGAACCGCTTTAACGGCCTGTGGATTCGGCTCCGGACTTGATGGGAACGATAGCAGTATTCGGTGGGTCAAAGTCATGCCGGTAGCCGTCGGCGGCTTCTCCGACGGTCTTGGCGGCAACGATGGCTGGGGCAACAACCATACCGATAAAAGCTAATGCAATCAAGAGGTCATGCATGTTCATTCACTCCTTGTGCGGCTCGTAGAGCCTCCCTATAAAAGGATCTTCGTCCGGAAAGAGGAAAACTAAAATACCACAAAGATTACTTTGGCGCGAAAGAGGTGCTATGGCTTTTACCCATAGGTGTTAGGCCGGTGGAGTTTGGGAGGCAGAGAGATGGGCAGAGATTTGGCGGGAGCTGGGGATGTTCCTGCAGCGACTCTTGATCCGGCCCAATTCGGTGAGACCGGAAAATCGCAAAGCACCCGCATGTTCTTCGGCTTGGCTGCGCTCAGGTGGACAGCTTTGTGGTGATGCAATATTTTAGGGTGGATCAATCACGCGGGCTGGGGGTGGAGCGGGCTGCGTCGCGCTTTTGCGCTTTCCAGCGGAGGCCTAGCCAGGCGAGATAGCCCAGTTGGATGGCCCAGGTGATGGCGTAGGCGGCAACGGTGAACTGGTGGTCGAGAATCGCTCTTGTGTCCATTTATTCTCCTCGTTTTGGAGTCGTTTTGCGGGCGGATCAGGCGTCGAGGGCCTGCTGAGCTTGCAGGGCGGCGAATTTCTGGCGCTGGCGCTCGACGTGGTAGCGAAGGGCGAGGATGAGGATGCCCCAGGCGAGCCAGGCGAGGACGTTCCAGCCGAAGGCGGCGAGCATTCTGGGGTCCTTGATGCCGGAGTCCGGTCCGCCGCCGAAGACGGGGGCCGGGTGCTGGGTGCGCCACCAGCGGTTGGACATATAGACAATGGGAACGTCGAGGGCGCCGAAGATGCCGAGGACGGCGGCCAGGGTTTGCACTTGCGGGCCGGCGGCGAAGCGGCGCAGGAGCAGGTAGCTGACGTAGATGAGCCAGAGGACCAGGGTGGTGGTGAGGCGGGCGTCCCAGGTCCACCAGATGCCCCAGGCGCGGCGGCCCCAGAGCGGGCCGGTGATGAGGACGACGGTGCAGAAGACGACGCCGACTTCGGCGCCGGCCAGGGCCCAGGCGTCGGAGGCTTGCGCCCAATCGGGGCGGTTGCGGCGGAAGGCGAGGAAACCGATGCAGCCGGCCAGCGAGATGGCGAAGAAGAGGAAGGCGACCATGGCCGAGGGGACGTGGTAGTAGAAGATGCGCTGGACCTCGTGCATGGTCTGCTCTTCAGGGGCGACGTAGATGGCCTGGTAGAAGCCCCAGACCATGAGGGCCAGGGTGATGGTGGCGTAGAGGCCGATGGCTGCTTTCTTCATGGGGAATCCTGTGGAACATTTTTAGTTTACGACGGCGGAATAGGGGCGGGACCGGCCGGCGGGTGCATCGAGAAGGGAATAAGGATTTTTGCCATGCCTCATCTCATTATTAGACCGGAAAGAAGCAGCAAGTTAGGCCCCGCTGAAGCGGGGATAGCGAGTTGGCAAGTTAGCGGCGGCTATGTGGGGCTGCGGCATGGGTTATTCGGCGTTGAAGACTACGTCGAAGAGCAGCAAGCTGACGGTGGTGAAGATGATGTCGTAGCCGAGCAGCAGCTTGATCCAGAGGGAGGGGTCGCTTTCGCCGGTGAGGATGGAGGTGGTGGCAAGGACCATGGCCAGCAGGGCGGGGATGAAGATGGGGAAGAGAATCAGCGGGAGCAGGAGTTCGCGGTTGCGGCTGCGGATGGAGAGCGCGGCGAAGAAGGTTCCGTTGGCCACCAGGGCCCAGGTGCCGAGGGGGAGTACCAGCAGCAGTTGCCAGGCCTGACCTTCAACATGGAGGTTATAGAAGACGAGAAAGACGGGGGCGAGCAGCAACTGGACGATGGAGACGAAGAGGAAGTTGGCCAGGACCTTGGCCAGGAAGAGTTCCGCGCCGGAGGTGGGAGCCATGCGCTGGGCATCGAGGACCTGGTGGCGGATTTCACGGGCCCAGGCCTGGTTGAGGGCGCTGACGGAGGCGAACATGGTGGCCACGCAGAGGACGCCGCCGGCGATTTCGCGGGAGAATGCGCCGCGGGGGTCGAAGGCGATGGAGAAGAGGACTACGACGAGCAGGGCGAAGAAGAGCATGGAGTTGACGGCTTCGCGGGAGCGCCATTCGATGCGGAGGTCTTTGACTAGGTGGGTCCAAAGGGGGCTGGTCATTTGTTTTGGCCCTCCTTGCTGGCGTTCGTGCTTTCCCAGGTCTCAGAATCGAGACCTTGGCCCTCCTTGCTGGCGTTCGTGCTTTCCCAGGTCTCAGAATCGAGACCTGGGGCACCCGCTTCGTGGTCTCCCACCCTTGCGCCGGAAAGATGGCGCAAGGATGGGGCACCCGCTGTGTTTGGGATTACGGCTTTGGTGAGGTCGGCGGTTTGGACTTCTACTTCTAGAGCTGATGCGGCGCGGAGGTAGTCGGCGGGGGTGAGGATGAGCTGGGTGCCGCGGGTTCCGGCGGAGACGCTGATGCGGTCGAAGAGGATTGCGGTTTCATCGACGAAGACGGGGTAGGTTTTTTTTGCGCCGAAGACGGTGACGCCGCCGCGAATGTAGCCGGTGAGAGGCTGCACGTCCTTGAGCGGAGCCATCTCGGCCTTGCGCAGGCCGGCGGCGCGGGCGAGTTTCTTGAAGTCCAGTTCGGCATCGCCGGGGATGACGGCGAAGACGTAGGTATTGGGTCCGCCAGTACTCCACCCCAGCGACGAAGTGGGCGCCCGCTGGGCATCGCTGGGGACCCCGGTGGTGAGGAGGGTTTTGAAGACCTGCTCGGGAGGCATGGCGATCTTTTTGGCGACAGTGAGAGCGGAAAAGTCGTTGGGATCGACTTCGTACTCGCGCAGTTCGAATTCGATGCCGAGGGATTCAAGGAAGCGGGCGCCGTTGGTCTTCATAGCGTGGGGCTCCCGGATTCACACGAGATAAGACGGCCGGCGCGGAGGGTGAGTACACAGTCGGCGATGGGGGCGGCCATCTCTCGCTGATGGGTGGTGATGACGATGGTGCGGCTGCCGTGGCGGAAGCCGGCGAGGAGTTCGACCATCTGGCGGGCGGATTCGACGTCCATGTTGGAGAAAGGCTCGTCGAGCAGGAGCAGTTCGGGGACGGGGAGCAGGACGCGAGCCAGCGAGGTGCGCTGGCGCATGCCTTGCGAGTACTGGCCGAGGATGCGGTTGAGCTCGGGGTCGAGACCAACCTGGCGCAGGGCTTCGGCCGGGGTGAGGCAGGCGCGGCCGGGATAGAGGCTGCGGAAGTAGCGCAGGTTTTCCTGGGCGGTGAGCTCGTCGTAGAGCATTGGGGCGTGGCTCATATAGCCGATGCGGGCGCGGGCCTCATGAGGATCGAGCGAGCCAAAGACTTTGACCGTGCCAAAGCTGGGGCGGAGCAAGCCGGCGAGAATACGGAGCAGGGTGGATTTGCCGGCGCCGTTTTCGCCGATGAGGACGTAGCAGCGGCCGGGCTCGAGGTCTACCGAGACCTGGCGGAGCGCGGCGAAGGAGCCGAAGAGCCTGGAGACGCCGTCGAGGCGGGCGCAGAGCGGAGTAGCGGCTGCGGCTGCGGCGGAGGCGGTCATGCTTATGAGGCCGGGTTGGCGGAGTGGGGAGCGGCTGCCGCGGCTTTGGCGGGAGCGGCGGCGGGCTGCGCGGGCTTGGGAGTGGACTGGGGCGAGTTGGGCTGATTGGGCTGGGCAGGCGCGTACTTGCTGGCGCATTTGGCCTGGAGCACGCTGGCGTGGAAGACGCCATCGCGGCCGTAGGAGCCCTCGGCCAGGGCTTGGGCGTCATCTTTGAAGGTATCCGGAGGCGGCTCGGAACCCTTGTAGCTGACTTTGAGGAGGCGGCCGGTTGCAGCTTTGGGGGAGTGGCTCTCAAATTCGCTGAGCACGAAGTCGACGTGGGGGCCGTTGTGCTCAATGGAACCGGGCTGGACGAATCCCTCCACGCGCAATTGGCTATGGTAGGCCTTGTCGCCCATGCCACCCAGCTCGGCGATGGTGACGTAGTAGCTCTTGTTGTTCTGGGCGCCGGTGATGGCCAGCCAGCCGATGGTGCCGACGATAATGGCAGCCGCAATCCCGATGCGCAAGGAATTAGGGGAAATTTTCATAGTCAATCTTTAACGATACGGGGGGAACGGGGCGGGGTCAACCGGCATGAAGAATAGTGATGCGGTGGACAGAGATGCGGGGGCTGGGGAGGGATGGGCAGCCGGAGGGGCGGATTGAGGCCCTTCAAAAAAAACTCAGTCGTCGCTGTTGATGGATCTGGAGCGGTGAATCGTGGCCAGGACAGCCGGAAACAGGACCATTGCGACGAAGGCGAAGCCGATCAGGAAAGCAATCATTTGAGATCCTCCGTTCAAGCAGATTTGAGTGCGCTTCTGCAGGACACAACAACCATCCGGAGAGCCTTTTGCGAAGGCAGTGCAGCGTGACAGGAAGGCTTCAGCGCACCGCATGCGGCCGGACCACAGACGTGGAAAATGCGGGGTGCGGGGTGTGGTCAGCCGCCGTTCGATGGGTAAGCCGTGGAGATTTCCACGCTGCCTGCCAAGGCGTCAGGCTTCGTCTTCGTCTCGATGTTGCGGCATGGCTGCAACAACTACGGGGCATGCAACCATGGCAACAAAAGCGAGGGCAACCAATAGATTGTGCATTGCACTCTCCTTCTGAGGAATTTGCACTCAGGTAACACTGATACCCGCCCACGGGTAATCAGCTACGTGTTACAAGTGTACTCCGTTCGTGGAATAATTCAATAAAAATCTGCAGAATTATTGAGGAGTCAATTGGGTAAAAAGTGGGAAACTCTATGCAAACAAAGATGGATAGGCGCGTTGGAAACAGGGACATAATGCGTGGCGGGTTTGATTACTTAAGTACTTTCTGATCAGGGCGCGGGGTCCAGGGTGTGCGCGGCGCGGTCGAGGACCTGGGCGAGGACGGCCAACTGCTGAGCGGCGCGCTGCGAGTCTTTGGCATCGATGGCCTCGTTGACGCCGGGAATGACTACGGCGGCGTAGCCGGTGAACTCGCCGGGAGCGTAGATGGTGTGCCGGTACCAGGGACGATTGGGCAGGCCGGCTTCAGTGAGGAGGGCGGTTTCAGTCTGGCGGAGGGCGAGATTGAGTTTGGCCAGGTCGCCGGAGGGAGCGATCTGGAGGCCATGCGCCTTTTGTCCCGCGGCGGCAAAGCGGGCCGCGGCGGCCTGGGCGGGGGCAAAGTCGAGCGAGTCGAGGCCTGCTTCAGAAGCTTTCTTTTTGGCGGCTTCAAGATGGGAGACGATGGCGCGGGCGTAGGTGACGTAGTCGTAGGGCAGCACATCGGAGCCGGCCATGCGCAGAACTTCAAGGCCGAAGACGCGGGCCATCTGCTGGAGATAAAGGAAGTGGGGGTCGGCGTTCTGGGTGTACCAGGCGAAGTTATCGAAGACGGAGTGGTAGACGCCGTAGGGGCCTTCGGAGCCGATATCGGTGGAGGGCACGCCGGCGTGCTGGAAGAAGGGCGTGAAGTCGGAGCCGGAGCCGAGGTTGCCGACGTGGACCTCTTCAGAGTCAGGCGGAGCGTTGGAGCCGCGGTGCTCGTCGCCGGCAGGAGGATGATTTTTCCACTGGTCGTAGACCGATGCGCCGAGGGGACTGGGAACGGAGCGGGTGAGTTCGCGGAGGAACTGCCTGAGGGAGGGGACGGCGGAGGCGGAGAAATCAGGGCCGGAAACGCCTACGTCCATGTTGAAGTAGGCCACGGCGCGATCGAGGGTTTTGGCCTGCTGCTCGACCCACTCCGTGGAGCCCATCAGGCCTTCTTCCTCGGCATCCCAACTACAGAAGACGATGGTGCGCCTGGGACGCCAGCCCTGCTTGAGCAGCACGCCGATGCCGTGGACGGATTCGAGCATGGCGGCGGTGCCGCTGGAGGGATCGACGGCGCCGTAGACCCAGGCGTCGCGGTGGTTGCCGGCGATGACCCACTCGCCGGGGTACTCCGCGCCTTTTACCTTTCCGATCACGTCCCAGATGATGCGCCGCTGATAATCCTGCACGGAGACCAGGTGGACCTTTACGCCCTGCCCTCCAACCTCTCCGAGGTGATAGCGGAAGGGCAGCGCGCCCTGCCAGCCCTGCGGCACGCCGGGGCCTTTGAGGGCCTGGAGGATGGGCGATGCGTCGTGGTAGCTGAGAGGGATGGAGATGATGCGGGGCTGGTTGCCGTAGGGTGAGCTGCGGGTGGAGTCGGGCAGATCGAGGGTGGAGGCTATGCCGGGGGTTTCGGGGTCGCCGGGGTACTTGGAGATAAAGTGCACTGAGCCGCGCTGCACGCCGGTTTCAGGCCGCCAGGGGCCGAGTGGATAAGCATCGCCCTTATAGTAGCCGTCGTCCTGCGGGTCGGAGTAGATGAGCATGCCGGCGGCTCCGCGCTGCTCGGCTATATAGACTTTGACGCCGCGGAAGTTGGCGCCGTAGCGGCAGAGGACGATTTTGCCGTGGAGGTCGATGTGCTGGGCGGCAAGCTGATCGAAGTCCTCGAGGCGGCCGTAGTTGGCATAGACCACTTCGGCGGTGACGTCGCCGGAGCCGGAGGAACCGTTGAAGGGCATCACAACACGGGGATCGTCCTGGTAGGGGTCGCCCGTTACGTGCTCGGGGGTGGGGCCGGTCATGAGCAGTTTCCCGCCGGGGTCCCAGGCCTCGACGCGGACGGTCTTGGGATAGTTGATGAGCACGCGGTAAGGAACGATCTCGGTATCGAGGCCGGCAGCGCGGAACTTCTGTGCGACGTATTCGGCGGTCTTGCGGTCTTCAGGGGTTGCGGCCAGGTGGGGCTCGGCGGTGAGGATTTTCAGGTGCTGGCCGGCCAGTTTGGCATCGGGGACGGCGAGGAATTTTTCCTCGATGCGGGACTGGGCGGTGAAGTCCGCGTAGCCGAAGACGGTGGGCGGGGGAGCGGATTGGGCTGGAAGAAGGCTGGGCGCGAGCGCCAGAAGAAGCAGGAAGGGAAGCGGGGTGCGTGCGGTCATGAGTTGGCCTTTTTCAGCGAGTTAACTGGTTAGCAACTTAGCGAGGTGGCAAGTTAGCGAGTTAGCTGGTTAGCAAGTTAGCGAGTCAGCGGGTCGGCAAGTCAGCGATGCCAGAGGTTGGCCGAAGATTATTCCACGGGCTGCGTGCAGTGGGCGCAGCGCTTGGCGGCCAACGGAATCTCGCTCAGACATTCGGGGCAGGTCTTGAGGGAGGATGGAGCTTCCGGCGCGGGCTTCTTGAGCCTGGCCTGGAGCGCGTTCAACGGCAGAACGATGGCGAAATAGACCACGGTGGCCACGATGAAAAAGGAGATGACGGCGTTCAGGAAACTGCCGACCTTGATGTGACCGTTGCCGACATTCAGGATGACGTTGCTGAAGTCCGGCTTGCCAACGGTGGCGGCGATGAGGGGGTTGAGCACATCGCTGACAAGAGAGTAGACGATGGCGTTGAAGGCCGCGCCGAGAATGACGGCGACGGCCAGGTCTACAACGTTACCGCGCAGAATAAAATCTCGAAAGCCTTTGAACATTTCATCCTCCAACGGCTTCTCTGGTGAGAGTGCCGCGGACGATCATGGGGAGCATGATCGCGGGTTTTGCACCATCCTACACGGGAGGGATGGGCTCACGGTAGCCGGGGCCGGGTTGGGGGCAATTTTAGAGGGGATAGAGGCATAAGAAAAGCACCAGTGCCAGGATCATGAGTTCGGCGTAGAGCAGGATGAGCACGCCGGCGTGATAGAGGCTCCATTTGCGGCCCAGGCAGCGGGCTGTTTCCGCCATCCCCCAGCAGGCGACGGGCACGGCAAGAATCTGCCAGGGCGAGGCGTGCAGGGCGCCGGTATCGGGAAAGCCTTCAAGGCGCAAGCTGGCGGCGAGGGCGCCGAGAGAGAGCAGGACGCCGCGGAGGAGGGATTTCGACCGCAAGCGAAAGATGGGGGGCGGGGAAGCACCACATACTTACTGTAGACAGTTTTGCTCTACTCGAGCACCAATTCCATTGCGCGCAGGGATTCGGCATAGGGGGCGCGGAGGACGCCGCGTTCGGTGATGATGGCGGTTACGTATTTGGCTGGAGTAACGTCGAAGGCGGGGTTCGCGATGCCGACGCCGTTGGGGGTTAGCTGCTTGCCGCCGTGATGGGTAACTTCGACGGCGGGTCGCTCCTCGATGGGGATGGAGTCGCCGGTGAGAGTGGCCAGATCGATGGTGGACCAGGGAGCGGCGACATAGAAGGGGATGCCGTGCTCGCGGGCGAGGATGGCGATGTTGTAGGTGCCGATCTTGTTGGCTACGTCGCCGTTGGCGGCGATGCGGTCCGCGCCGACGACGACGGCCTGGATGCGGCCGGCTTTCATGAGGCTGGCGGCCGTGTTGTCGCAGATCACGGTGGTGGGAATGTGGTCGGCCATCAGCTCCCAGGCGGTGAGTCGCGCGCCTTGCAGAAAGGGACGGGTTTCGTCGGCGAAGACGGAGATGCGCTTGCCCTGATCGACGGCGGAGCGGATGACGCCGAGGGCGGTGCCGTAGCCGCAGGTGGCCAGGGCTCCGGCGTTGCAGTGGGTGAGGACATTGCCTTCGCCGGGGAGCAGGGCTGCGCCGAATGCGCCCATGGTCCGGCAGGCGGCTATGTCTTCCTCGTACATTGCGTGGGCTTCAGCGAGGATTTTTTCCTTGATCTGGTCTAGGGTTGCGCCTTCAGAGAGCAGGGCCGCGAAGAGGCGCTTCATACGGTCGATGGCCCAGAAGAGATTGACGGCGGTGGGGCGGGTTGCGGCCAGGCGGGCGCAGATCAAGTCGAACTTGGGGGCGAATTCCCGGGGTGTGACGGCGGAGGTGCGCTGGGCACCGAGGGCGATGCCGTAGGCGGCGGAGACGCCGATGGCCGGAGCGCCGCGGACGACCATGGTGACGATGGCCTCGGCCACCTGTTCGTAGGTGGCGGCAAGGACGTAGTTCTCCTCGAGCGGGAGCCGGGTCTGATCGAGGAAACGGACGCCTTCCGGGGTCCAGGTGAGGGTGGGAATCATGCTTGTTCAGTTTAAATGGTGGGAGGGCAGGGAACAGGGAATTGGGAATAGGGAATAGGGTGGGGCGCTCGGAGAGAGGCTTGGACTGACGCGGTTCAAAACCTTTTGGCTGGCACTGGACTTGCCTTGGCCCTGATGCAGTAAAGTTGTTTCGGTGCTTTTCAGCGTGGTTTTCCGATTTCTGTGGATTTGCCGGCGATCTGCCTCGCGCGGGTGAGGGTTGCGGACGACAGCAATGGGCAGACGGTGAAGAGCAGACGATTTTTCTTCAAGGAAGCGGGGAAAGACTTTCATGGCCACACGATCCACACCACCGGCGGCTAGCTCGCCCAGCTACATTGGGCCGTTCATTACGGTCACTGCGCTCTTCGGCATCTTCGGGTTCCTCACCAGCCTGAACAACCAGCTGGTGCACAAGCTCGAAGACATCTTCCAACTGAATCACTTCTCGGGCATGTTGGCCACCTCGGCCTGGTTCTTCGCTTACCTGGTCTTCTCCGTTCCCAGCGCCAAGCTGATCGAAAAGGTTGGCTACAAGCGCACCATGGTGATTTCGCTGTTCATTATGGTGGTGGGCGCGCTGCTGTTCGTCCCCGCGGCCAATCTGGTGAGCTTTCCCATGACGCTTGCGGCGATTTTTGTGCTGGCCACCGGCGTCTGCGCGCTGCAGACCTCGGCCAACCCATATATCTCGATTCTCGGCCCCGAGTCGAGCGCCCCGGCGCGCCTGAATCTGGCCCAGGCCTTCAACTCACTCGGCTCGGCCGTGGCCCCGTGGGTTGCGGCTCACTTCATCCTCTCCGATACCAGCAAGGCGCCCGATGCCGCCAGCCAGGCACATATGCTGCAAGGGCCTTACATCGCCATTGCTGTTGCGCTCCTGCTGCTGGGCTTTGCAGTGATGCTCCTGCATTTGCCGGCGATCACCCGGACCCAGTCATACCGCCCCGGCAAGGACGGCGTCACGGTGCTGGGCCGCAGCATCTGGACCTACTCGCACACCGTGCTGGGCATGGTGGGCATCTTCTTCTATGTCGGCGTGGAGATCGCGCTGGCCGCCATCGGCATCCGGTTCTTTCAGGAACAGGGCGTCAATAGTCTGGAGACGGCTGGACTGCTGGTTACGCTCTACTACCTGGGCATCATGGCTGGCCGGTTTGTAGGCAGCGCTCTGATGAGCGTGATCAAGGCGCAAAATATGCTGGTCGGCCTGGGCATCCTGGGCGTGGCGCTGATGCTGGTCGCCATGTTCACCTCCGGCCAGGTGGCCGTCTGGAGCCTGGTTCTCTGCGGCGTAGCCAACTCGGTGATGTACCCCACTATCTTTACCCTGGGCATCGCCGAACTGGGGCCGCTGACCAGCAAGGGCTCGGGCGTGATCACCATAGGCAACGTGGGCGGGGCGGTGATTCCTCCTCTCTTCGGATGGTTAGCGGAAATCATCGGCAAGCACTATGCGGCGACCCACAACATGACCTACGTCATCGGAGGCGAAGCCGACAAGGCCGGAATTCAATACGCCTTCCTGCTGCCCATCGTCTGCTACCTCTTCGTTGCCTACTACGGCCTCGTGGGCTACAAGCCCACGCGTGCGGCGGCAGCTTAGAAGGGGAAATTTCTCCGATGTTATTTGAAGGCCCTCCAGATTGCGCCGGAGGGCCTTCGAGTTATTCGTCAGCCGTGCGGGGACTTGCTGGGAGCAGGCTGGTTGCCGGGCCAGTAGGCAACATGGGAATTCTGTTTAGAATGATCGAGGTTGGCAATCATGACGAGCAAATCGCGACTGCGGAAATCCCGAGGCAAACGCCCGCCGGGCGCGCCGGCCGCATGCGCAGGCTTGATAAGTCGTGGCTGCCAACAGGCGCGATTATTTTACAAATCGCGTTTTTTTGAATTCTTGAAATGTGAAGGGATAGCTGATGCAATCTATTCTAGTTCTATGTCTTCAAGGAGCCGTTCGTGTTTAACCTCACCGCCGTTGATTGGCTGATCATGCTGCTGTACTTCGGATTTGTGGTGGGCATCGGTTTTGCCCTCAAGCCGAAGATGAAGACCAGCAAGGATTTTTTCCAGGCCGGGCGGGCGCTGCCGGCATGGATCTGCGGGCTGGCATTTATCAGCGCCAACCTGGGGGCGCAGGAGGTGATCGGGATGGGCGCCTCGGGGGCCAAGTACGGGCTGGAGACGGCTCAGTTCTACGGCATCGGCGCCATCTCGGCGATGATTTTTGTGGGCATCTTCATGATGCCGTTTTATTACGGGTCGAAGGCGCGCTCGGTGCCCGAATTTCTGCGCCTGCGCTTCGACGAGAAGACGCGCGCGGTGAACGCCTGCTCGTTTGCGGCCATGACGGTGTTCAGCTCAGGCATCTCGATGTATGCGATGGCGCGATTGATGCAGGCGCTGCACGTTTTCGACGGGCTGTTTCGCGCGCAGGGATGGGCGCCGGAGGGAATATTCACCTTCTCCATCGTGCTGTCGGCGGCGATTGTGCTGGCTTACATCTTTATGGGCGGGCTGGCCAGCGCGATTTACAACGAGGTATTGCAGTTTTTTCTCATCATTGCCGGGTTTCTGCCGCTGGTGCTGCTGGGACTGAGGAACGTGGGGGGATGGAGCGGGCTGAAAGCATCGGTGCCGGCAGCGTACATGCACGAGTGGAAGGGCGTGGCCCACGCTAGCACCAACCCCATGGGGGTTGAGATCGTGGGCCTGGGCATGGGACTGGGATTCGTGCTGGCGTACGGCTACTGGTGCACGGACTTCCTGGTGATCCAGACCGCGATGGCGTCGAAGAATATGGAATCGGCGCGGAGGGTTCCGCTGATCGCGGCGGTGCCGAAGATGTTCTTTCCGTTTCTGGTGGTGGTGCCGGGGCTGCTGGCGATCAGTTTGCCCACGCCGCACTCGACGACCGTAACGCGGGTTGAGAAAGGGGCCATCATCCACGAGATCACCGTGGTAACGCCCGAGGTGGAGCAGGGCCGGGGACTGGTTCCGGCCAAGATCAACCCGGTGACCGGTAAACCGATGCTGACGGCCTCGGGCGAGCCGCTGCTGGACTACGATATGGCCACGCCGAACCTGCTGCTGCACTTTTTCCCCACCGGGATTCTGGGGCTGGGTTTGACGGCGCTGCTGGCCAGCTTCATGAGCGGCATGGCCAACAATGTGACGGCATTCAATACCGTGTTTACCTACGATCTCTACCAGTCCTACATCTACAAAGGCGGCAGCGACCGGCATTATATGGCGGTGGGGCGATGCGCCACGGTGGGCGGGATTCTGCTGTCGATTGGGACGGCCTACGCGGCCATCAACTTCAACAACATCATGGACACGCTGCAACTGGTGTTCTCGTTTGTGAATGCGCCGCTGTTTGCGACTTTTCTGCTGGGCATGTTCTGGAAGCGGGCGACGGGGCACGGGGCCTTCAGCGGGCTGATAGCGGGCACGGCAACGGCCATGCTGCACCACGGGCTGACGCTGCCCATCGAGGCGCGGCCCGGCATTCACGGGGGATGGATTGCGGTGCTCTACCACTATCCCAGCGACATGGCGCAGAATTTCTGGACGGCGATTTTTGCCTTCTGGGTCAACTTTATCGTGACGGTGGCGGTGAGTTACTGCACCAAGGCGCGGCCGGAGGCGGAACTGGTAGGGCTGGTTCACTCGCTCACGCCCAGGCCGGAGCACGCGCATCAGGTGTGGTGGAAGCGGCCGGAGGCGTTGGCAGTGGCGATTCTGCTGGCGGTGATTGCGTTGAATATTTTCTTTTATTGAGGATTTTTTGGCCTGCGAGTGGCTGGATGGGAGAGAACGATGGATCTCGATTTGCGCACTCCGATTGGATTGATGTTCGCGCTGGCCGGAGCGATTCTCACGGCGTTTGGGCTGAGGACCGACGGTAATGCGGCGCTCTACGCGCGGAGCCTGGGGATCAATGTGAATTTGTGGTGGGGGTTGGTGCTGGTGGCTTTCGGGCTGACGATGTTTCTGTTTGGGCAGCGGGGGCAGATGCGGATTGAGAAGGAACGTCTGCTGCCGCAGGGAAAAAGGGGAAGCGCGGAGGGGAAGCTGAATAAGGCAGCAAGTTAGCGCCGCTTACGCGGCGTTAGCGGGTTAGCAAGTTAGCGGCTTGGTGCTGGAGCTGGTGGAATTGTCATTTGGCAAGCTGAGACCGGAGCGAACATTTCAACTGACAACCGATCACTACTTCGGCTTTACGCTGAAGCGCATGGTTCGGTAGTCGAAGGTGTAGGTCTGCAATTGGTCGAGGGCATCGAGGCCGAGGACGCCGTAGACATCGTCGAGGGCAGCGGAGCCGAGGGGCTGGGTGAGGACCTGGATGAAGTGGATGGGGACGGTGGTGGGGCCGACGGTGAGCGGAATGGTCTCGGCAACGAAGGCCGGTTGGGGCGCGCTGGACTGCAGGCCGGGGAGAGTAAACAACTGCATCTTCCGGCCGGCGAATTCGGCGGCGTGCTCGTCGTAGTAACGGGAGGTGAGGTAGGTCTGCTGGCCGCCCGCGTCAATTACAAACATGCGCTCCTCGCTGGTCTTTGATCCTTGCGGCGCTGTTGAAGCCTGAGCCCGGGGGCCCTCTGGGCGTGACGTGGGATCGCCGGCGACCGCTGGATTGCCCAGGGCCACAATAATCCGGTCGCCATCGAGAAAAAAGGGCGCGCCGGGGACGGGATGGTCGTCCTTGTCATTTTTCTCAGCGGGTGAGGATTTTTCAGTTGGCTGAGGCTGTTTGGCGGGGCGCACTTCGATGGAGGATTCGGTGGTGATGGTTAGGCTGCCCAGGGCTGAAAGCGCCGGGTAGCCGAGGACTCCCTGTACCTGGTAGTGCAATTGCGGGAAGGAGTAGTCGGCATCGTTATAGACGAAGGCGGTCATATTGCGGAAAGTAATGAGCCCGCCGATGGTGAAGCGGGGAATGACCGTGACGTACATCTCGATGGGCCGTCCGGTAAGGGTGTGAATGGTGGTTGACAGTTCGGAGACCTTGAGTCCCGCCTCTTTGGCCAGCGAGCGGGAGATGAGGTTGAAGGGCGAGGTGGGGTCGAGCATCCAACTGTGCGGGCGGGCATCGACGTAGACGGGAATGTCGGTGAGGCCGAGGGGGTTGCGGGCGGCCTGAAGCACGAAAGGGTCGGCGGGATCGACGGTCATGGCGGGCCGGGAGGGATCGGCCGCGGCCAGCAGCGAGAGCTTGCGCGGCATCTCAATCTCTTCCTGCTCGTCGGGGGTGAAATGGCCCTGGAGGCGGAGGTCGAGGGCCTGATAGGCCTTGGCGGCCTTGGCCCAGTCGCCCTGGCGGAGATAGTCCTCGGCCAGGGCTTTGCGCACCAGCTTTTCTTTGGCTTTGTCGCCGCCGGCGGCCACCTGATCGACGAGAGGCTCGAGAAGCTGGATGGATTGCTTGAGGTCGTTGGAGCGGTTGGCCAGAATGCCGCGGTAGAACTGGGCCTGATCGGGCGGCAACTGGCCGAGTTGGGACTCGATGCGCAGGAACTGGTGGTCGGCCAGCAGGTTCTGGAGGCGGGCATCGACGTCCAGGCCGCTGGTGGTTCCGGTGTGGACCTGCTCGCCGCCGGGCTGCTGCTGGGGAACGGGCGAGGGCTGCTGGGCTTGGGTTTGAGTTGGTTGTTGAGGCGCCAGTGGGGGCTGCTGGGGCGCTGCCGGGAGTTCCGGCGGAGGCGGCGGGGACGCGGTCTGTTGCGCGAAAACCAGCGCGGCGGCCAGGGCCAGCGCGCATACCGCAAAGACGCCCATCAGGCACCTGATTCTTCCAGCAACAACTGTGCGCAAGCCGTTCATGCTCAGTACGAAGTTAACAGATTTCGGCACTGGCTCGGGTTCAGCCGCGCCCTTCAAAATATGGATGTTGGAGGTTCGTGCTTTCCCACCCTTGCGCCAGGAAAAAGGCGCAAGGATGGGGCACGGGGCGAATTTTAGCCCAAGAGATTCCACGCCCCGACATATGGTGAGAGCTTGATTCGATATCCGTGACTCAACTTACTAGAGTCATCATCGACATAGAATAAGCGGCGCTTGTTGTCTTCAGCTCTCTGTTGTCCTTTTGCCCCTGGAGTAGTCACCCACCTATTGAAGTCATCCCTCAGCCACTTGTCGATCACTGACGTCGGCACGATGTAGTAAGTAGGGCCCTTATCGCTTTCTTCGGGAATGTCGACCAATGCACAGAAGTCCTGTTTCGAGGTCATGTCTAGGAAAATATCGCCGTTCGGTTTCGCATTCCATTGAAAAAGTTTGAAAGCTGAAGTCTTGGTCTTGACACGTATTGCTGCGAATAGTTCTTTGCGCTTCGCAAGAATGTCAAACGCGCGATTGTTCCTTGCCGCCAGAGTGGCCATCCACCCGCGTCTGGTCAATTCTGCCTGTACGAAGAACTCGCCGGCATTTCCAATGTCAGCACCTGAAACCAATCTCATTTTCATGGTTCACCGATTTTACAGCGCTGCGGCCAAGAGCGCCAAACCATTTTTATACGATTGGAGATGTCATGAGTGAAGCCGTGCGCTTTCAAAGCTTCGACTTGTTCAGTGGCTTCCTAACACGTTATTTTGCCTTAGGCTCAACGGGCAGGAGCGGACGCAACTGGGCGCGGGTGAGAAGCAGTGCTTCCCTCGGTCATGCGGAGGGCCCACTTGATGGCTTCAAAGTACATTGTGCGGACGTCGGGATCGTCCCAGGCCTCCTCGGTGTGGCCGAAGGTGGAGTAAAAGACGCGGCCTTTGCCGTAGAGCTTGCTCCATGCGACGGGAAAGTCGTGGTCGGCGCGGTGGATGCGGGGGTTGTTGTCGTAGTCGAGCTTGGCCGGGTCGAGACTGAGCAGCACATTCACCTGATCGCGCGACCAGGCTTTGGGCTGATAGATCTCGTCGTATTTCACGAAGGCGGCGGGAAAGTGGCGGACGGCGGGGAAACTCGGGTCTTCATTGACGATGGGCGCATTGAAAGTTCCCCAGGGATGCTGGTCGAACCAGCCGCCGATCATCTCGCCGTACTCCGGCCAGGTGTAATTTGTGTCGAGGGCGGCGTGAATGCCGACAAAACCCTTGCCGTCTTCCTTGATGAAGGAGAGCATGTCCTGCTTCTGGCTGGCGTCGAGGTCCAGTTCGCCGGTGGTGCTGGCAAAGACCAGAAGGTCAAAGTAGTTGAGATTCCTGGCGTTGTTCTGGAGGTCCTTTTTGGTGAGCAGTTCAGTGTCAGTGCGCAGGGTGGTGTCCCACAGTCCACTCTCCTTGCCCATGTTGTAGATGGCAGCCATGGCCGGCGAGATGGAGTCGTGCTCAAAGCCCTTGGTCTGACCGATGACCAGCACGTGCTTGAGGCGGATCTCCTTGGCATGGGGCGGAGGCGGCAAGGCGGCGCTTGCGGCAGACTGCGAGTGGGTGCGGGTGCATTGGCCGAGGATGGCCAGACAGATGAGGGTTGGAACGAGAAAGCGAATGTTACGGAAAGCGCGCACGTGGTCTCCTTTGGGTATAAGAATATCCGGTTATGGCTGCCACGGGTTCAAGAGCGCTACGCCCGTGGGTTCGAAGTCGGAGATATTGCGAGTGACGACGGTCATGCCATGCACCATGGCGGTTGCCGCAATGAGGGCGTCGCGTTGGGAGCGGGGATTAGGCACATGAAGGGCCGCGCATTTCTGTGCGACTGGAGTATCGACTGGCAGAATGCGGCCGTCAAAGGTGGGCAATACATAATTCTGAAGCCAAGAACGCAGGACAGCCCCTTGCCGCGGATCGCGGCGTTCCATCAGGAGGGCGCCAGTCTCCAATTCAAGGATGGAGATGACCGACAGAAACTGACTGGCTGCTGGAACGCTCTGTGTCCAGGCAAGTAGGTTGCGGTCCACTGTGGCAGATCTTCCTCGCGAAGCCGAGGACTTGCGCAGCTCCGAAACTACGTTAGTGTCCACCAAGTACATCATGAGAAGTCAGCCGGCTTAAAAAAGATGTCGTCCAGGCGCGGCGGTTCAAACTCGATTTCGGCGGCCTCGGGCATGGCCAGCAACTCGGCAATGCTCTTACCCTTGCCCTTGATCTTTTGGTATTCCTCTATCGACAAAAGCACATGGGCTGGGCGCCCGCGATCGGTGATGAAGACAGGGCCGTTTTTAGCGGCTTTCTTCGCACGGCTGGCATCCTGATTGAATTCCCGGCTGGAAAGAGTAGTGATTGCCACGGCACACCTCCTTGTAGCAATGTTTCTACATTCTAGCACGAAATGCCTGCAACACGAACCCCGCCTATAGGAATTGGAACAGGACGACTTCGGGTTGGGTGCCGACGCGCATGGGAGGGCCCCAGGTTCCGACGCCGCTGGAGGTGTAGACCTGCAAGGCGCCAAAGCGATGCAATCCGTAGGTGAACTTGCCGAAGACGTAACGGACGAACCAGGTGAAGGGGATGAGTTGGCCGCCGTGGGTGTGGCCGGAGAGCTGGAGGCTAACGCCGGCCTCTTCGACGATGGGCAGACGGCTGGGCGTGTGCTTGAGCAGGATGCTGGCCTGGGCGGGGTCCGGGCGCAGGGCATCGAGAGTGGCGCGCAGGCGGATGGGGTAGTGGGAGTCGGCATAGGGAACGCCGAGGATTTCGAGGCCGTCGACGATCACCTTTTCGTTGCTCAGGGCGCGGATGCCGGCGCAAGAGAGCACATGGGTGAAGTTCGCCTCGCCGCCGTACTCCTCGTGATTGCCGGAGGAGAAGTAGATGCCGAAGGGTGGGGAGAGTGTCTTGAAGGGAGCGATGAGCCGGACGGGATCGGCATGAACGCCGTCGAAGAGGTCGCCGGGAAGAAAGACGATATCGGGATGGAGGCGAGCGGCGAGGGCAACGATGCGGCGGCAGAATCCGAGGCCGTTGACGTTGCCCAGATGCAGGTCGCTGAGCAGGAGGGCCGTGCGGCTGCGCCAGGCCGCGGGCAGGTTGGGCAGCTTGACGGTTATGCGGCGAATGCGAACCAAGCGGGCATTGAGCAGGCCATAGATGCCGGCGATGAGCGCCAGGGTAAAGAGGACGGCGGCGATGAGGGGACGGTACCGCGGCAGGGCCGAGGCGAGCGGAGAAAGCAGGAGAGCGAGGTTGGCAAGCCAACAGAGGCAGGCGGCGAAGAAGAAGAAGTTGAGGAAGCCAAGCCAGACGGCGGCGATCTTGTAGATCAACCGGACCGGCAGGTTGGAAAAGTAATAGCCGAGCAGGGCGGCGGCGATGAAACTGAAGGCCAGCAGGAAGAGCGCGGCGCCCAGCGCCAGAGTTTGCGCCGGATTGAGATTGCCGCAGAAGACGATCAGGGTGCGATAGATGAACCAATGGGCCAGAAACAGAAAGGCCTGCATCAAGCCAATGCCGAGGATTGGCCAGACTTTCAAACAGGGATCTCCTTGATTCAATGATTGCACGGATAGGGATCAGGGGTCAGGGAACAGGGAATAGAGAATAGGGAATAGGGAATAGGGAATAGGGACTAGGTTCGGTGGCCGGATTTGGCGGGGGTGCGTGAAAGAATTCTTTTTATGGCTGAATCCTCTGGCGACGCGCTGGGAGTTTACATTTCGGTTCCGTTTTGCCGGTCGAAGTGCACTTACTGCAACTTTGCCTCGGGGGTGTATCCGGCCAGCGAACATGGGCGCTATGTGGAATGGCTCGTTCAGGATTTAACGGCGGCCGGGGAGTGGGCGGCGCGGATGGGCGTGGAGCTGCCGCGCCGCGTGGACACGGTTTACCTGGGCGGAGGAACGCCCAGTTTGCTCGCGCCGGAGCTGCTGGAGCGGCTGTTTGGGGCGATGCGGGCGGAGTTCGAGATTGAGCCGGACGCGGAGATTACTGTCGAATGCGCGCCGGGGCAGATTGCGGAGAGGATGCTCAAGGCGCTGGTTGCGGCGGGAGTGAATCGCGTGAGCCTGGGGGTGCAATCGTTCATCGACCGGGAGGCGGCGGTGAGCGGGCGGATGCACAGCCGCGCAGTGGTCGAGGAGGATCTGCGGCGGCTGCGCGGGGCGGGGATCGCGAACCTGAATGTGGACCTGATTGCGGGGCTGGCGGGGCAGACGTTCGCCTCGTGGGAGGAGTCGCTGGCGGCGCTGGTGGATACGGGCGTTCCTCACGCCAGCGTGTACATGCTGGAGGTGGATGAGGATTCGCGGCTGGGGCGGGAGATTCTGGCCGGCGGGGCGCGGTACCATGCCGGGCTGGTTCCCGAGGACGACGCGATTGCGCGGATGTACGCGGTGGCGATCGAGAGGCTGGGACAGGCGGGGCTGGGACAGTATGAGATTTCGAACTTCTGCCGGCCGGGATTTGCTTCGCGGCACAATTTGCGGTATTGGCAAAGGCGGCCTTACCTGGGGGTGGGACTGGATGCTTCTTCCGCATTGCATGCAGCAGGCCATTTAGTGATGAGATCTACGACTAGCGATGACCTGGGGGCGTTTCTTGAGGGGCGGGATGTGACGGAGACGGAGTGGCTAACGCCCGAGCGGCAGCACGAGGAGGCGTGGTTTCTGGGGCTGCGGATGAATGCGGGAGTGGACGCGGGCGCGGTGGAGCGGGAGTTTGGCGGCGTGGCGGCGGGGCGGGCGATGGAGGTCGTGGGGCGGCTGGCTGAGGATGGGCTGGTGAGCTCGGATGGGAAGACGGTTCGGCTGACGGAGCGGGGACGGCTGCTATCGAATGATGTGTTTCAGGAGTTTCTGGGGCTGGAGGAGGAAGAGGGTCAGCTTGAACGAAGTCCTTCCCTCCGGGGCTAAAGCCCACATTCATTTTGCCGCTATTTACGGCACGGCACCCAGAGGGTACCCGGCCGTGCCCTTTCAAAACTTCTACGTATTCAGAGATTCCTTCGAGGCGAAGAGACGGTGAATCGGACCCCCCGGGGGGGGGCATTTGGAGCGGGATTTCGGCGGAGCGGGCTGGGTGCGGATGGTGCAGTGGGCGACCTGGGCGGCGTAGAGGAGCCGTGCGCCCACCGGGCCTTCGATGGCCTCGATGAGCATGCCGTGGGCGACGCAGGCGATGAAGTCGCGGATGTTTTCGGAGCCGGAGAGCGGAGGCATGGCGGCGCGGAAGGCCTTCTCAGCGTAGAGGGAAGCACCGTAATCGCTTCTGCCCTGTTTTTTTGCATCCTTGTAAGCGCGCGCATAGGCTTCACAGCAGCGTACGACGGCGGGATTGGCGGAGACGGGAGCGGCTTTGTCCTCCGCGGCTGATGTGGTTTCGGTCATGCCGGTTTTTCCCTTCGGCGGCTGAACTCAGTCGCTATTCTTCATTGTGCTGGAAGGGAGGGTAATTATCTGCAAGCCACCTGCGGTGGGGCAGCCGCCTTCGGCTAAACGGGTTGGGAGGGGGTGTGGTTTGCCGGACCTGGCTCAGCTCTAGCGCGTGGTTTTCATTTCACACTATGGCTGTTGGCGTCATTTAAGAGCAGAACACTGTCGATTTTCGCGACAGACACTACCCCATCTTTGTTTCGTACGGTGAAACTCCTTCCAATACCGGGCAGGATCAACCTTTCCCGCGACCTCGCAGAATGTTCATGTAGGTCTTCGTTGACTCCCTGTTTTCCCAAGCCCCATTGATGAAGTCACGGAGGTTGGGCATGTCCTTCTCAACTGTTGTTGCCCATAGATTAGGGCTGTACTCGAACACTCGAAGCATGTTGTCGATATCGAATAGGGGCCCTGTTCCTTCCGCCTTCATTAAGACCACAGGCTTGTCTTGCGCCATCCTTACCCCGAGTTCGAACATGACGTTCGGATTGTGCTCGGTTAGATCGGCGATAACGAGATCAGCTTCGATGAGATCGTTGATGATCGTTGATTGGATAACGTCACTGCCCTGGCGGTTGGCAGTTTTTACCTTGAAATCCTTAGCTGCAGGCGTGATGATGCTTCGAAGAACTTCCGCAAAAAATCCCTTTGGATGCTTGGGGTCACGCTCGACGAAGGGGAGGATCACGAAGGCGGTCAGGCTGGAGTTAGTGGCGCCCTCTGACAATGTTACCGTGTCTGGACCCTCCACTGCGATTTCTGATTCGTCTTGTTTGTTCGTCATTGTCGTCGGTGCCCCCGAGACGATCCCGAGATATTGGCAGTTTTCACGAAAGATTTTTGCAAATTCTTCGTGTGTTTCTGGGTCCAGCCGAAACTCCTTGGTGAGGGTGTTGCCTAGATACTTCATTTCAGGCAGATTGCTACCCTTGTAGTAATCCAAGACTTTTTTGAAAATCTCGATTCCTAAGAATGACTGTTTCTTCAAGGCAAGCTCCGCACCGGGGTTTGGTGCGTACACTATATTTCGGCCAAGTTCCTCGAGTGCGATCTTCGGCGTGTCTCGGGTTCCGCTAGTCAGGCCATAGTCGCGTGAAGCGGCTGTCAAGTAAAACCAAGCGTTGCCGGCCGGGGCACCAACGGCCTTGCGCACCTCATCCGTCTCCCACGGATTTCCGCCGTTATGCTCCTTGATCGCAAGGGGAACTTGCAGGGCCTTCTCCAGAGTAGCTCGTGGAAACGGCCATTTGACTCGTTTGGGTGATTTGCCGTCACCTGCGGCTTTCTTTTTGATTGCCATGTCTTTCCTTCTTTCTGGTATGACGCTACTAATCTGTGAAACGGAACTGATTAATTCTAGCGCAAATAATCTGAGCCCTGATTCCTGATTGATTGGTGACGTATCGAGCCGTAGAACTCAGCCAATGGGATTGGCTGCTCTAGTCTGAGAGATGCTACCCCAATCGGGTCTTGCTAAACGATTTTGGCACATTCGAGGACAATCTCAATTAGCGCATTATCCCCGAATATCGAACCGAGAAGTGCAGCGCGTTTAGCCGAAGGTACAAACGCGGTAATGGGTGAGTTTCAAAGAAAACCTTCCCTCAGGGGATAAATGGATGGGTTAAAACCCACCCCTACCAGCCCGGGGTCATTTTGTTGCTCTTTGCAGCACGAATGAATTCGTGCCCTTTCAAAACGTGTGTTTTCTGCGGGCTGTATACAGGATCAAATCAGTGAATTAAAGGCGCATTTATCCGGGGCTAAAGCCCATTCTGATGCCTTGGCTTAATGCGGGGGTTGAAACCCCCGCCTCCCTCCGTATCTAGTTTTCCGTCTCTTCGGCACGCGACCCAGAGGGTACCCCGGTCGTGCCCTGATACAGAACTAGTATTTGCGCTACCAGGCGAGGAGTTCGTCGCCGGTGGAGGGGGAGAAGAAGGTGACCGGCGCGGGGGCGGGTAGCTGAGGGTCGTCGAAGCACTGGATGGACTCGGGGCCGAGGGTCTTGGCTAGCTGGAGGGCCTGTTCGGCTTCGCGCAGGACGACCACCGGGGAGCGGCCGTTGCTGGTAGCGATGCCGAAGCAGGCGGAGAGGCGGATGGATTCGTCGGCTATACGGAAGGGGGAGCTGAAGACATCGTGGCGGAGGCGCTCGGCCAGCATGACGGCGCTGACGGCGCTGCAACCGGGCAGGGCTACCAGGAACTCGTCTTTGCCGGGGCGGCCGAAGAGGTCATAGCTGCGCAGCAGGCGGGTGGCGCGGCTGACCACCATGCAGAGCAACTGGTCGCAGGCGTCGGAGCCGAGGCGCGAGTTCCAATGGCCGAAGTCGTCAATGTCGAAGAGGACCATGCACAGGGAGGCTTTTGTGCGCTGCACGCGGTCGGTCTCGCGAAAAAGCATGGCGAGGATGGTTTCGCGGTTGTAGACGCCGGTGAGGCGGTCGGTCTGGGCGTTGACGACGGCGGCTTCGCGGAGGGCTTCGAGTTCGCAGCCGCGGCGGCGGGCGCGCAGGACCTGTTCGAGGCGGAGGCGCCAGTAAGAGGGTTCGGCGGCGCGCGGAATGAGGTCGTCGATGACGCCTTCGGCCAGGCGGTCGCTGCACTGCTGGGTGATAGTGTCCGAAACGAGGACAATGGTGAGGGAGTTGGCGTTGGCCGAGGCGCGCGCATGGGCGAGCAACTGGTTGATGTTCATGCCGGGCAGGTTGACGTCGAGCAGGGCGAGGGCTGGGGGATGGGGCGCGGTGATGGAGGCCAGAGCGGCCTGGGCGGTGAGGGCGATATCGACGCGGGCTCCGAAGGCGAGGAGCAGCGGTTCCATGGCGGCCAGAAGAGCGGGCTCGGGGGAAGCGAGCAGGAAGAGGGGAGGGTTGGCGGGCAGCATGCTCAAAAAAACCTCAGTATTGGATGCATCGGCGGTGGTTAGAAATTATTTAGGAAGCGGGGGAAGATTTTTGGAGGAATCGAATGACTTTGGCGGGGAAAGCGGATGCCGAAGGTAACGGGTGGTTCGGAAGGACACTTTTCACGGTTCCTGTCTACGAGCATTGTGTTCTCCCATCCTAGCCGCAAAAACAAAGGCGCGGGGCCCAGAGGGCACCCCGGTGGGGCACCCAGGGACGCGGCTTGGGTGGGGCAACGAGGCGGGGGTGGGGCTACAGGATGGAGTCGAGCCAGAGATTGAAGAAACGTGCGGCAGCTTCCTCGAGGGCGGGAGCGTGCTGGCGGGCGGAAGAGCGCAGGTTGGCAGGGGCGATGCTTGCATGGTGCAATTCGCAGGCGTGGCCTACATACCAGCTCTCCAGACCGTCGGCGGTGACCTCGGGATGGAATTGCAATGCCAGGGCGAAGTTTCCGAGGGCGAAGGCTTGATTGGAGTAGATTTCTGTTTTTGCGAGATGGAGCGCGCCGGAGGGAAGGTCGAAGGTGTCTCCATGCCAGTGAAAAACGGATAGCCCGGGCGCGAGCAGAGGGACGAACCATGCGGGCGGGTTGGCGTTAGGCGCAGGCTGGAGAGGCGACCAGCCGATCTCCGCGCCGCGCTTGCCAGGGTAGACGCGAGAGCCGAGAGCCGCGGATATGAGCTGCGCGCCGAGACAGATGCCGAGGATGGGCTTCTGCGCTTCCAGCCGGCGGGCGATGAGGGCGATTTCGTCTTTCAGGAAGGGGTAATTCTGCTGGTCGTAGACGCCGATGGGGCCGCCAAGAATTACAAGGAGGTCGCAGGAGCCGGCCTGGGACAAGGGGAAGCGCGCCTCGGACGCACTCACGTGCTCAATCTCGAAATCTCGCGCGCGAAGAGGGGCTGCGAAGGTTCCGAGGTCTTCGAATGTTACGTGGCTGAGGACGAGGGCGCGGCGTGCGGGCATGGGCATGGGAACAGTGTATGCGGAGGTGTTGAGAAGGGGTTAGTTCATATTCACCGTTTCTGTAATGCGGGCATGGTTCTTTCCCACCCTAGCCGCAAAAACAAAAAACGCGGGGCCCAGAGGGCGCCCCGGTGGGGCACCCATGCCCTAAAAAGAAACTAGATTTCGATTTTGCTGCAAGTTAAGCAATCCAAAGTGACACAGGGTGTTCTGACCCATGCAGCAGGTTAGCCCCCGCAAAAGCGGGGATAGCGAGTTAGCAGGTTAGCGGCGTGAGCACCGAACGCAGTTTCATCCCCTGCGGGTAGGCGAAGCCGGTGGACGACTGACACAAAGCAGATTTATGCAACCTGCTCTGATTATGCAACCTGCTCTAGTCGACGAAGTCGACCTGGGGGGCGATGGGGATGATGCCGCGCTGGTGGCCGAGATCGAGGAGCTTGCGGATGGCCTGGCGGCCGTCGGGGCCGTAGTCGAGGGTGCGTTCGTTCACGTACATGCTGACGAAGCGGTTGGCCAGGCGGGAGTCGAGGTCGCGGGCAAACTGCATGGCGTATTCCAGAGCCTGTTCGCGGTGGTCGAGGGCGTACTGGATGCTGTCGTGGACGGCGCGAGTGACGATGCGCAGGGATTCCTGGCCCAGGGAGCGGCGAATGGCGTTGCCGCCCAGGGGCAGAACGAGGCCGGTGGTCTCTCGCCACCAGATGCCGAGGTCCAGAACTTTGGCCAGGCCGCTGGCCTCATAGCTGAGCTGGCCCTCGTGGATGATAAGGCCAGCTTCGTAGTTTCCGGCCAGAATTTCGGGGATGATCCGATCGAAGGGGACGGTGACGGTCTGGATGGCCGGGTTGAAGATTTTGAGGGCGAGATAGGCGGTGGTGAGGGCGCCGGGGACGGCGATTTTGATGCGGCCCAGATCTTCGGGGGCGAGCGGGCGGATGGAGACGACCATGGGGCCGTAGCCCTCGCCGACGCTGCCGCCGCAGCCCATCAGCGTGTAGTTGTGCTGGAGGTAGGGGTAGGCGTGGAAGCTGATGGCGGTGACGTCGTAGAAAGCATCTTGGCGGGCGCGCAGGTTGAGGGTCTCGATGTCGGAGAGGGTGTGAGTGAAGCGATAGCCGGGGACGCGGACCTTGTTGGTGGCCAGGCCATAGAACATGAAGGCGTCATCGGAGTCGGGACTATGGGCGATGGAGATATCGATGAGGGCGGCGGGGGCGGATAGTCCTTCTTGCTGGGTGCTCACGGTGAGTATTGGTCCTTTCAGGAGAATCACTGCACGGCCCTATGGGTTGCGGCGGCGCAGGCGCTGGACGCCGGCGGCAAGAGCGGCGGCGGCGGCGATCTTGAGCGCGTCGCCGGGCAGGAAAGGAAGCACGGCGAGAGTCAGGATCGACTGGGCCGAAGCGTGGGTGAGGACGGCCAGCCAGAGGGCGCCGCAGACGAGAATGACGAGGTCGCCGATCGCGGCGCTGACCAGGGCTGCGGCAAATCCGCGCCGGGTGCGGCGCCAAAGGAAGGAGATCAGGGCCGCGGCCAACGGATAGCAGAGCAGGTAGCCGCCGGTGGGGCCGAGCAGATGGGCCAGGCCGGCGGCGGGGATTGGGCTGGGCGCAAAAACCGGCAGCCCCAGGGCGCCCTCGGCCAGGTAGGCGCCCAGCGTGGCCGCGGCCAGACGGGGCGAGAGCACCAGGCCCAGGAGCAGCACGGCAAAGGGCGAGAGGGTGAGCGGCACGGGGGTGAAATAGAGGGGAATGGAGAGGCGGGCGCATAGGGCGACAAAGGCGCTGCCGGCGAGCACGATGCCCACCGCGCGCAGCCAGGCGGTTGCGGCAGGTGTGGCCAACGGTAGGGAGAGTTCCTTGCTCACGAGATTTCCCTCCGGTGTTCCCACAGACTGATCTTCGTCCGTGGCGTGCTCAGGGTTCCAGATCCTGGTCGGCTTCCTCGGCTGTGTCGAGGGCTTTTTCGTCACGAATAACCTGGTTGCGGCGGAGCTTTGCGCGTTGGAGACAAATGTGACACGCCACGCCCGCGGCTGCCAACAGCAACGCCAGGAGCGAGACGAGAAGAACGATTATTAACCAGCGCATGGAAGCAAACTAGGCCAAGAATACCAGACCAACCGGCTGTGGATTCCGGGCGTCAGGGCTGGCGCAGGCAGGCTTCGAACCAGTCGAGGTAGGGCCGGCTTGCGGCATCGATGCCGAGGACCAGGAATTCGGGGGTCTGGTAGCTATGCAGTTGGTGGAGGCGGGTTTCGAGGGCGGCGAGTTGATCAGGGCCGGTTTTGAGCAGGAGGAGGGTTTCAGAGGAGGACTCGACCTGGCCCTGCCAGTGGTAGATGGACTGGACGGCGGGGATGAGAGTGGCGCAGGCGGCGAGGCGCTCCTCGACCAGGGTGCGGCCCAGGCGCGCGGCCTCGTCGGGATTGGCTGTGGTGGTGAGAACGATGCGGATTGGGGGGGCGGATTCGGGCATGGGGTGGTTCCACGGTCAGTGTACGAGTGCGCCGCGGACAGTGTGGAAGATTTTTTAAGAAGGAAAAAATGGAGTCAGCTTTAGTAGTTTCCCACCCTTTCGCCAGAAAAAAGCCGAAAGGATGGGGCACCCGGCTAGCGAGAACAATGCAAACGGAAACAGCGTGTTCGGACAAATGCGGCACGTTAGCCCCCGCTTACGCGGGGATGGCAAGTTGGCGGCGGCATTGCCAGAGGCAGTTTCATCGCTCCGCGGGCCGGCGATGCCGGTGAAGGGCTCACACGAAAAGATTTTGCTCGTCGCAGCGAGCGAGAACAATGCAAACGGAAACAGCGTGTTCGGACAAATGCCGCAAGTTAGCCCCGCTTACGCGGGGATGGCAAGTTGGCGGCGGCATTGCCAGAGGCAGTTTCATCGCTTCGCGGGCCGGCGATGCCGCTGAAGGGCTCACACGAAGAGATTTTGCTCGTCGCAGCGAGCGAGAACAATGCAAACGGAAACAGCGTGTTCGGACAAATGCGGCACGTTAGCCCCCGCTTAGGCGGGGATGGCAAGTTGGCAAGTTGGCGGCGGCATTGCCAGAGGCAGTTTCATCGCTCCGTAGGTCGGCTATGCCGGTGAGGGACTAAAAGAAATAAGGTATTGTCAGAGGGTTGCAACCCGGATTCGACGTGGTGTTCGTATTGTCGCGAGGGGCTGGTTAGGGCAGTATGCTGAAGTTGAATCCATGGAAGCGGACGCAGGGGTAGAAAAGAAGATGAGTACAGCGATCAGGTTTGGCACCTCGGGCTGGCGGGCGGTTGTGGCCGACGAGTTTACGGTGGCCAATATCCGGCTGGCGGTCAAGGGGATTGCCGCCTATGTGAAGACGCAACCGGAGCCGCACCGGATTTTGCCACCCCAGGAAGCAAAGACCGCTTCCTGGGGACCCCGGGTATTGGTGGGGCGCGACCCGCGCTTTCTGGGCGAGATGTTTGTGGCCGAGGCGGCACGGGTGCTGGCCGGGGCCGGGGTGACGCCGATTGTGATTCCGGAGGCCGCGCCGACGCCGGCCATCGCCTATGCCGTGCGCACCCTGAAGACCTCGGGGGCCATCAACTTTACCGCCTCGCACAATTCGCCGAGGTATAACGGCATCAAGTTTTCGACTCCCGACGGCGCTCCGGCGCTGCCGAAGGTGACCAAACAGATTGAGGCGGCGATTGCGGCTGGCGGCGGCGGCGGTGGAGTTCCCAGCCCCTTTGCGGCTGGCGGCGGCGGAGGAGGAGTTCCCAGCCCCTTTGCGGAAAAGTTTGAGACCGTTGACGTGAAGCCGGCGTTCCTGAAACGGCTTGCCGAGCTGGTGGACCTGAAGGCCATCGCCAAGTCGGGCATCAAGGTGGTCTACGATCCGTTCTGGGGCGCGGGGCGCGGTTACCTCTCCGATTTGCTGCGCGATGCGGGCGTGCAGGTGGAGACGGTTCACGACTACCGCGATGTTTTATTCGGCGGCCATGCGCCGGAGCCTTCCGACGAGTTGCTGGGCGACGCCAGGGCGAAGATGCGGGAGATGGGCGCGGATCTGTGCGTGGCGACCGATGGGGATGCGGACCGGTTCGGTGTCGTGGACCGGGATGGAACTTTTATTCAGCCAAACTACGTGATTGCGCTCTTGTTCGACTACCTGGTGGAGACGCGGGGGTGGCGGAACGGCGTGGCCAAGAGCGTGGCGACAACAAACCTGGTGAACGCGCTGGCCGACTACCACAAGGTTCCGCTCTACGAGACGCCGGTGGGGTTCAAGTACATTGGCGCGCTGATCGACGAGGACAAGATCGCCATCGGCGGCGAGGAGTCGGCGGGGCTGACCATCCGCGGGCACGTTCCGGAGAAAGACGGGGTGATTGCCGGGCTGCTGGCAGCGGAGATGGTGGCTACGAGGGGCAAGAGCCTGGGCGCGCAGTTGAAAGAATTATTTGGCAAGGTTGGTTCCTTCTATCCGGTGCGGGAGAACTTCCGCTTGACCCCGGAAGTGAAGGCCGCGTTCACTGAGAAGATGAAGGCCGATCCCACTGAGCTGGGCGGACGCAGAGTCGCGCAGGTGGTGCGGACCGACGGGCTGAAGCTGATCCTGGAGGATGGGTCGTGGGTGTGCTACCGGCTTTCAGGGACCGAGCCGGTGGTGCGGGCCTATACGGAAGCGCGCAACGAACAGGATATGGAAGCGCTGAAGGCGGCGGCGGAGAAGTTTGTGCTGAGTTAGAGAGCGGATTGAGGTTGAATGCCGTACGAGAAGATGAAAGCCGGGAAGAGCGTGGCCGGGGACAGGGCCGGTTATGGGCCGGGCGCGATGCGCGGGCGGGAGCTCAACTTTGCGCAGCGGGCGTGGCGTCCGGCGGGCACCGTGGTGGCCGTGGGGCTGGCAGGATTGCTCATGTGGCACGTGATCAACGGCAAGCACGGGCTGCAAGTGTGGCAGCAGAAACGCGCCGAAGACCATCAGTTACAGAGAGAGATCAGGGATCTGGAGCAGGAAAACGCGCAACTGCGCGAGCGCATCGATCGGCTCAAGTCCGATCCGGATGCGATCGAGCACGAGGCGCGGGAAAAGCTGCACTACGCCAAGCCGGGCGAGGTGATCTATACGCTGCCCGCCGAGCCGCAGACACGACCGTCTGGCGCGGGAAAGTAAGCGGATAATGGGTTGGTATTTAGCAAGTTAGCGAGTTAGCAAGTCGGCGAGTTAGCGAGTTAGCAAGTTAGCGAGTCAGCAAGTCGGCGAGTCGGCGGCATTGTTGGAATTAGCTGAATACTGATCCGCATCCCCGTTGATGCGCTCAAAATCCACGTGTGCGCGAGTGAACCTATCCAGGCTGGGGCAGAGTCTGCTTCCGGGATGTATCTGCTCAGAATTCGGTGTGAAAGCGGATAGACGAGACGGAGACGGGGCCGCGAGCCTGGTTATAACCCGGGTTATTGATGTGCTGAAAGTCGTAGGATGCAGAGAAGCCGCGCCACAGGTGAGCGGTGTAGAAGGTCTCGAAGATTTTTTCGTGACCGTAGGTGAGGCCGCCGTCGCCGAGCACGAAGCCGAGTCCGCCCAGGGCAAGATACTGCTGATGCGCGGCCACGATCCCGTTGGCAACGAAGGCGGCTCCGGCACGATCGTAGCGCCGATGCCATGAACTGCCCGCCGCATAGACGCCGAGCGCGCCCGTGCGGTCGTCTTCGGTGTAGGCGAAAGTTTCATTGCGGCCATCGCTCCAGCCCAGACGGCCGAAGACGCCCACCTGCGGGGTTATTTCCTGCTCGACGTTCAGGCCGAAGCCATATTTGTGGCGTCCCTGTTGCCGCGTGGCGACGATATCCGGCGTGGTGGTTTGATGATCGAGGAACTCCGCAATGGCTTCCTCGTAGTTTCCCATGTTGGCGTGGTTGAGATAGCTCAACAGGCGCACCGTACCGGCCCGATGCGCGATTCGCTTGCCGCGGGCTTCGAGCTCGAGGTTTTCGGCTCGCGCACGGGCGATATCGGCGTCCAGATAGCGTCCATTCGCTGTTTTCGGCATCAGCGCTTCGGCGAAGCGCGCCGTCCACCCATGATCGTCGTATTCGAGGACAGCGCCATCGGTGTAGCCGCGCGTGTTGGCGGCGTAGTCATACGCGCCGTTGTTGTCCACCGTCCAGTTGAGGAACTGCAAGTGGCTGTCGGAGCCCCAGGTATTCAGATCGAAGAAATCCACCAGGTCCAACTTGCCGAGGCGAAATTCGATTCTGCGCGCGGGAAGAGAAGTTGCCAGATGCAGCTCGTCGCGGTCCGCATCGACGTGCTCCTGAGCGAGCGGGATGATCTGCCGCAACATGAAACGAGCGAGATAGGGCGCCTTGGAAAGAGCTACGCCGTCCGATAACCGCACAGAATCCAGGTTGGTGTAGCCGGCCAGGCCGTTCGCGTTGCCGATGCCATCGCCCGTGGCATCCTCCATGTCGGCGAAGACTTCAGTGGTATGCGAGAGCTTGTAGCCGGTATAAAGCGTGAGAACGTGCGTGGTGGCGCTCTGCGCCCATGCGGTGAGGCTGTTGGGTCCGGAGTATTTCGCCGCGAAGGCCGGATGACCCTGCAAAATGACGTTTGCCTGGCCCGAGATCCAATAGCGGCTGGTGTCTGAATGGGGAAAGATCGTTAAGGGAGTGCCTGGGCTGGAGGCGGCGGCGGTCGATTGGCCTGCGCTTGAATCGGGCGCCTGCGCGGCTGCGACGCCGGCAGCCAGAGCCAGCCCGAGGGCCAGGCGGCTGAGCGCGCGAGCAGCGCGGAGGGAATCAGGGCGCAGGCCGAAGAAGCGAAGCATGGAAGAACCTTCCTGGTTAGATGCGTGGCGCAGGGCAGCGGGGATAGAATGGAATAGCAACTATACCCCCACTGGGTTAATACCATACTGGGGGTGGGTATTGTCAAGAGGAGGCATCCCATGTCCATTCACGATCGGGAAAAGGTGAAGCTGTTGCAGCGTGTGCGCCGATTGCGCGGCCAGTTGGACGCCGTGGAGCGGCTGGTGACGGCCGATGAGGATTGCGGCGGCCAACTGATGCTGCTGGCCGCGGTGCGTGGCGGGGTGAACAGCCTGATGGGCGAGGTGCTGGAGACGCATATCCGGTTTCACCTGGTGGACGGGGCCAAGGAGCAGATTGCCCCGGAGCTGGCCGAGGACCTGATCGACCTGGTGCGCGCCTATCTGAAATGAAGTCATGGGAATGAACATAACGGAGGGGTTCTCCAGTTCCTGTGGAGAACCGCTCGACCGGAATCAAGCGCGGGCATCTCCGGCGGCCCCGGAGGGACGGTTCCTGCCTATCGTAGCGGGCGGAGGGGCGTCGGATTGTTAAGGTTTGGTTGATATGGCAAGGCAGGGAACAGGAGGCAGACGGATGGGCGGGAGGACGCTGACTGGCGGGGTAGGGATGGTCACCGGGCTGGATCGGGTTGTTGCTTTCCCAGGTTTCTCCGTCCGGCGGACGAGTTCCCCCTTCAGCTTCGCTCAGGACAGGCATTCGGCAAGATCTCTCGAAAATCCACCGAGCGAAATTCAATCCTTTTCCAATTCGCCCCGGTCCTACGGGACGGGGTGAATTGGGGGGAACGCTGACCCTGGGTTTCGTCTGCCACGGCGGACTCCACCCTGCCACCCCAGTACGCGAAAACCGCGCGTGCCGGGGACCCCGGCCCTGAGCTACTTTCGTATACTCCCTACCGGGAGAATGTCGTCGCACTCTCTCGAAAATCGCGGTGCGGATTTTTCACCTCTTTGGATTGGCCGAAGGCCCATCGATCACTCAGGGCGGGCTCTGGGTCAGCCTTCGGTTTGAGCTGCAGTGACGAAGGATGCATACACATAAGCAAATTATTATCATCAACATAAGGCGTATAACGCCTATGGGTACCCATGTCTACCACATTGGTACTATGTGTTTACAGAAAATATATTGACAGTGCGCGTAAATACTGAGCTATGCTAAGGTTCTCAGGCAGAACGCGCCATAAGTTTCATGGGGGCTCTCACGGGATTTGCGGGATTGAGGTCACAGTAGTTTATTCCGTGCCGGTGAGGAGTAACAGGCTTTGAGATTCCAAAGCAAACGCGCTTCCCTAAACGTTTTCCCACAGTTCGAACTACAGGCTCCGCTGCGTGTGCCAGTGGCATTCCCCTCATCACTCAACCATAGGAGGATTTCCGTGTTCCGACTCGATGCAATTTGCCAACGTCCGTTGCGGTTCAGCCTGTCTTTTCTCACTCTCACCCTGGCCTGCCTGTTGCTGCCGATTGCGGCGCTGGCGTCGCCTGCGCCGGGAACCTGCGACGGCATGTCGCTTGGCACCACCGCAACAACCGGCACGGTGGGCGGAAATCTGAATGGATTTATTCCGTTTCCAGACAGCAATCCCTGGAACACCAACATAGCGAGCGCTGCTGTTGACCCCAATTCGGCCGCCATCGTCGCCACATGGCAGACCACGATTCTTGGCTTTTCCTTCCCTGACGTGCTGTCTCCCAATTTTGGATCCGGAACCAACACCACGACCGGCATTCCCAACGACGGCATTCCCTACATTGTGGTTGACTCTACGGTCACCCCCCTGCAGCCAATCACTGTGGTTGCTCACGCAAATCAGGGCGATGTGGTTGTGGCGCCGTTTCCGAATACCGCCAGCGGCGTCCCCATCGGAGGCTCGGCTAACGGTACTGATGAAGGCGGCAACCCCGACTGTGATGGCTGGCCGGAAACTCCCCCCACCGGCGACAATATTGCACTGGTGCTTGACCGCGCGACATGCTGGCTCTATGAGACCTACGGCACGACCAGTTGCAATGGGCAGTACGAGGCTAACCGCGAGACGATCTGGGACATGACCAACGGCGAGTCGCGGCCCTGGGGCTGGATTTCGACAAATACATCCGGATTGCCGGAATTCCCGGGGTTGGTGCGTTACGACGAAGCCAGCACGGGAACCATCAATCACGCATTGGCTTTTACCATGACTCCCACAAGGGGAGATTCCAATGAAGGTTACTTCGTGCTGCCGGCCAGTTATGCCGCCAGCACCACCACGACCGCTCATTTGCTGCCCATGGGGGCGCGGATACGATTGAAGGCCAGCACCAACATCTCCGGATTTGACACGGTCAACCAGGCCATCCTGGGCGCGATGCAGAATTATGGGATGATCCTGACGGACACCGGCACAAACTTCTACGTTCTGGGCACGCCCGATGCGCGCTGGGACGACACTGATTTGGCCGTATGGGGGTGTGGTACCGATCTTTTAAGCACCTGCCCCATCACCATGTCAGACTTCGATGTCATTGATATGTCTCCCGAAACCGGGGCCAATTACGGCATGGATGCCGTGTCGGCATATACCAGCACCAACCCCGAGTATGCCGGAGGCCATGCCATACCGGTGATCAACAGCTTTACCGCCAATGGTTATGGAGGGCCAATTAACGTCGATTACGTCGGGCTTCCCGTTGTCTTCGATTACTCCATAACCGGCGACTCCTACGATTACATCGATAACATTGGTCCGATCAGGCCCACAGGCAGCGGGAGTTTGACGATTTATCCCCAGACAACCACGGAATATACGCTCAACGCTACGAATGCCTGGGGCCGGGCCTCGTACACGATTGAAGTTACCGTGGACGGTTCGGTGGTGGCCGCGCCGGTCTTTAACCCGTCGCCGGCCCAGACAGGCCTGTTAACCGCGCCACGGACTATTGCGATCAGCACGCCAACTTCCCCGTCGGCGACGATCTACTACACAACCGACGGAACCACGCCGGCGACTACCTCGACGAAGTTTACCGGATCGCTCACGGTCGACTCCGGCTGCACCACATCCGGCGGACCCTCAGAGACGGTGGAGGCCATCGCCACAGTGACCGGCTATGCGGAGCCCAGCGCGGTGAGCACGGCGACTTACACCTGCGGAGCTCGAGTGGCCACGCCGACCTTCAGCCCGGCGGCCGGAACCTACTTTGCGCCCCAGACGGTAACCATCAGCGATGCGACCGGGGGCGCAACGATCTACTACACCACCAACGGAAGCACGCCAACGACCGCCTCGACGGTTTACTCCGCCGCGATTAGCGTTGCCGTGACGCAGACGGTGAAGGCCATCGCTACGCTCAGCGGCGACGCCAACAGCCTGGTAGGATCGGCGGCATACACCATTCGGGTGAATACGCCCACCTTCGCGCCGGCGGCCGGAACCTACACGGCGGTGCAGACGGTAACCATCAGCGATGCAACCGCGGGCGCAACCATCTACTACACGATCGAGGGAGGGACGACCGGGACGACGCCGACGACCGCTAACGTGACGCAATATACCGGCCCGATAACGGTGAATACAACCTCTACAATAGAGGCGGTCGCCGTGTACCCCGGCTACACCAACAGCGCTGTCGCAACAGCGACATATACCATCAACCTGACGAACACAACAGCCGAGCCGGTTTTCAATCCGTTGCCCGGAAGCTACGCGACGACCCAGACGGTGACCATCAGCGATGCAACCGCGGGGGTAACGATCTACTACACGCTGACGGCGGGGGCGACCGGGACGGCGCCGCATAATCCGCCCATCGCTTCGACGCATCTTTATACCGGTCCAGTGACCATAGCTACGACATCGGTATTGGAGGCGCTCGCCTGGGTCAGCGGCGACAACAACAGCGCGGTCAGTACAGGGGCATATACCCTCACGAATACGATAGCCACGCCCACCTTCACCCCCGCGGCGTCCACCCTCTTCCTCGGCATCTACACCAACCTCTACACTACGCCCCAGACGGTGACCATCAACGATACAACCGCGAGCGTATCGATCTACTACACCGTAACGCAGGGGACTACCGGGACGACGCCGACGACCAATTCAACCCTATACAACCCCGGCGGAACCGGACCGTTCACGGTCTTTAGCCCTACGGTAGATGGAGCAGTGACGGTGGAGGCGCTGGCCGTGAAAACCGGCGACCAAAACAGCACGGTCGGATCAGTGCTCTACTACTTCGACCTGCCGTCAGTAGCCGAGCCCACCTTCAGCCCTGGAACCGGGGTTTACAACGGGGCCCAGACGGTGACCATCAGCGATGCAACCTCGGGCGCATCGGTCTACTACACCATAACGTCGGGGACGACGGGGACGACGCCGACGACCGCCTCGACGCCCTACACCGTTCCGATCAGTGTTACTCCGCCCAGTGTGGTGGAGGCGCTGGGCGTGAAATCCGGCTACGACAACAGCACGGTTGGAGAGGCGATCTACAGCGTTGAAACTGCGGCGCCCACACCCACCTTCAGCCCCGTGGGCGGAACCTATGCTGTGGCCCAGAATGTATCCATTTTCGATACAGCCCCAAGCGCAGTGATCTACTACACGACCGACGGGACGGCGCCGACAACCGCTTCGGCGATCTTCGGCTTTCCGATCCATGTTGTCGGGGCAGTGACACCGACGACGATCGAGGCCATCGCTACGGCCACCAACTACCTGACCAGCGCGGTCGGATCGGCGACCTACACCATTCCGACGCCGGCGGCGCTGACCACTCCCACTCCGGGCACGCAACTGCCTGGCACCTCAGTGCAATTTATCTGGACGCCCGGCAACACCGCCAAGGACTTTGAACTCTATGTGGGCAGCCTGGGCGTGGGCACACACGACCTGTATAACTCAGGTGAAACAGGGGCCACTACCGTAACTGTAGGCGGGCTGCCAAGCAACGGGGAGAATGTGTATGTCCGGCTCTATTACCTGATCTATGGAGTGTGGGGATATGCCGACTACACCTACACGGCATCGGGCTCGCCAACGCCGGCGGTGCTCACCACTCCCACTCCGGACACCGCCACCCCACTGACAGGCACCAGCGTGACCTTCGATTGGACGCCCGGCAACATCGCTACGGAATTCGAATTCCTGGTGGGCAGCACCGGCCCGGGCTCCAGCAACCTGTATAACTCAGGTGAAACAGGAGCCACTACCGCGACCGTGACCGATCTGCCCAGCAACGGGGAGACGGTGTATGTCCGGCTCTATTGGCTCATCAACGGAAAGTGGTACTCTGCCGACTACACCTACGTGGCATACGGCACGGCGATACCGGCATCTCTCACCACTCCCACTCCGAACACCTCCACCCCGCTGACGGGCACCACCGTGACCTTCTCGTGGACGCCCGGCAACATCGCCACGGAATTCGAATTCTGGGCTGGCACCACCGGCCCGGGCTCGACCAACCTGTATAACTCGAATGAAACCGGGGCCACTTCCGCGACCGTGACCGATCTGCCCAGCAACGGGGAGGCGGTGTATGTCCGGCTCTATTCGCTCATCAATGGAGCCTGGCAATATACCAACTACACCTACGTGGCATCGGGCTCGCCGATAGCGGCGTCTCTCACCACTCCCACTCCGAACACCACCACCCCGCTGACGGGCACCACCGTGACCTTCGATTGGACGCCCGGCAACACCGCCAAGAACTTTGAATTCTGGGTGGGCACCACCGGCCCAGGCTCGACCAACCTGTATAACTCGAATGAAACAGGGGCCACTTCCGCAACCGTGACCGATCTGCCCAGCAACGGGGAGACGGTGTATGTCCGGCTCTACTCGCTCATCAATGGAGCCTGGCAATACACCAACTACACCTACGTGGCATCGGGCTCGCCGATAGCGGCGTCTCTCACCACTCCCACTCCGAACACCTCTACCCCGCTGACGGGCACCAGCGTGACCTTCACGTGGACGCCCGGCAACATCGCTACGTACTTTGAATTCCAGGTGGGCAGCACCGGCCCGGGCTCCAGCAACCTGTATAACTCGGGTGAAACAGGGGCTACTACCGCGACCGTGACCGATCTGCCCAGCAACGGGCAGACGGTGTATGTCCGGCTCTACTCGCTCATCAATGGAGCCTGGCAATACACCAACTACACCTACGTGGCATCGGGCTCGCCGATAGCGGCGGCGCTCACCACTCCCACTCCGAACACCACCACCCCGCTGACGGGCACCAGCGTGACCTTCACATGGACGCCCGGCAACGTCGCCACGGCATTCGAATTCTGGGCGGGCACCCTGGGCCCGGGCTCGACCAACCTGTATAACTCGAATGAAACAGGGGCCACTTCCGCGACCGTGACCGATCTGCCAAGCAACGGGTCGACGGTGTATGTCCGGCTCTACTCGCTTATCAATGGAGTCTGGCAATATACCAACTACACCTACATAGCGGAGTAGTACCGCTCAAAAGGGAGCGGAATCTTATTTAAGTGTAGTTTGAATCGCATCGTTCATTTCCGGCACAGATGCCGGAAATGGACGGTGCGATTATTTTTTGGGGCCTGGTGGGCAAGGCTTGCCTGGAATGAAGATGAAAATCCGGCTCCGGCATTGCGGCGGGGGACGGGTGAAATGCGGCGGGGGACGGGTGAAATCAGGATGGGCAGGAAGATTGATGCCGGCCTGATATTTTATATAGTTGAGAATTGCCGGTGGGGCTGTAAACTTGCGCTCTGAGCGGGCGTCTATCAGAGTGATGGCAGCCGGCACAGTATTGGAACCGATGACCAGGGCCACGACAGAAGAGCTTGCCGGGCGGGAAATGGAGACTGCGACGGCGGAGTTTACGCGCGTCGTAGTGCTCCACAGGCCGCGGATATTCCGTTTTCTGCTGGCGTCCACGCGCGACGTGGACCTGGCGGAGACGCTGACGCAGGAGTGTTTTCTGAAGGCGCACCAACACTGGGGGAGCTTTCGCGGGGATTCAAGTGCGATGACCTGGCTGATGCGGATTGCAATCAATCTGCAAAAGGACCACTGGCGGAACCGGCGGATGCAGTTCTGGCGGCATACGCGGACGAATGCGGTGGATGTGGACGAGGCCGGCGAGTGGCTGGCGAGCGGCGAGAGTTCGGCGGAGCAGCAGTTGCTGGCGCGGGAGCAGGTGGGGCAGGTTTGGCAGGCGGTGAAAGGGCTGAGCGAGCGGCAGCGCACGGTTTTTCTTCTCCGGTATGTGGAGGAGCAGGAGTTGAGCGAGATTGCGCGGTCCACCGGGTTGAGCGAGGGCACGGTGAAGGCGCACCTTTCGCGGGCGCTGGGGAAAGTGCGCGCGGAGCTGGGAGGAAAGCGATGAGTTTCAAAGAAAAATTCGGGGCTGAGCCGGGCGAGCGGAAAGAACCGGCTGAGCCGGGCGAGCGGGCGGAAGGGGCGGCGTTGAATCCGGAGTTCCACCCCAGCGACGAGGACCTGTTGCTGGAGCAGGCGCTGGTCAACTTTCGTTCGAGCGTTCATGCCTGGAGCGCGGCGGAATACAGCCGGGTGCGGCCGGCGGTGAAGGTAGTGCGGCAGCGGAGTTGGCGGCTGGCGGCGGGTTGGGCTCTGGCAGGCCTGCTGGTGGCCGGGGGCGCCGGGGGAGGGGTCTACGAGCACCACCGGCAGGAGACGGCGAGGATTGCGGCGGCGGCGCGTTTGGCCGAGCAGCAGCGGCTGGCTGGTGAGCAGCGGGCTCGCGAAGTGGAAGAAGAGGATTTGCTGGCCAAGGTGGACAGCGATGTTTCACGGGTGGTTCCGAGCGCCATGGAGCCGCTGGCTCAAATGATGGCCGAAGACGAAACCCGGTAAGGACGAGGCACGGAAAACAGAAACGCGCCATTGTGCGCAGAGAGAAGGAGAAGAGGATGAAGGCAGGGATTGCAGTGCGGTTGGGCTTGGCGATTGCGGGAGTATTGATGGCGGGGTCGGCGCTGGCACAGGGGCCGGGCGGCGGACCGGGAGCGGGAGCGGGACCGGGATTCGGGGATCATCAGCCGCCCTTTGAGAAGGCGTTCGGCGGCCAGGGCATTCATGGCCGGTGGTGGAACAATCCGAGGATCGTGGAGCGGTTGAAGCTGAGCGACGAGCAGCGGAAGTCGTTTGACGAGATTCTGTTTCAGCATCGGGAGACGCTGATCGACCTGCGGGGCAGCCTGGCGAAGGCGGAACTGGAGTTGGAGCCGCTGATACGCGACGATCAGCCGAACGAAACCAGGATATTGGCCCAGATCGACAAGGTGGCGCAGTCGCGGGCGGAGCTGGAAAAGGCGAATGCGCGCTACCTGCTGGCGATTCGCGGCAAGCTGACGCCGGAGCAGTGGAAGCAGGTGCAGGAGTTCCGCGCCAATCGCGGACTGGAGCGCCGCGGCGAGGGACGGGGCGGCTGGAAACCGGGCGGTCAGGGACCGGGCGGGCAGTACCACCGGCAGACGCCTCCTGCGCCGCAGCCGGCTCCGCCAGACGCAACTCCGCAAGGCGCTGCGCCAGGCGGGCCTGCGGCGCCTGGGACGGGAGCGGGAACCGAGCAGTAAGAAGGAGTACGATCGAAGGATTTCAGGCCGGGAACAATACGGCTTTTATTGACCGATGGCGGCAAGGGGCGATCCTCTTGCCGCCGCTTTTTTGTTGCGCGGCGCCGGCATGGGAGAGCGCCTGGCTCGAATCGGGACAAAAGATTGGAGCGCATCGGGACAGCGATTGGAGCGCATTAGGACAGCGTTTGGAGCGCATTGGGACAGCGATTGAGCGGAATCGGGACAGCTTGAATCGGAGCGCGACAAGGGAGGGCGGGAACGGTCCGAAAAAATATGACTAAAGTTATTTTCGAGCGGACCGATGAATGGTGTGGATGCAAGAACGCCCATCCGGAAGTTCGGAGGGCCTGGCGGACGGAAAGATGGACCGGCGGGCAAGGGCGCGACGGAAGGCATCCGAGAAGGAGCTGGTCCCATGGCCCTCGGAGTTTTGAACAACCTATCAGCGATCTACGCAGAGAACAGCCTGAACAACACGAACAGCAGCTTGCAGACGGTTCTGGAGCAGTTGTCGTCTGGGTCAAGAATCAACTCCGGAGCGGACGATGCCGCCGGCCTGTCACTGGTAAACGGATTGGAGGCCAACCAGACGGCACTGACGCAATCAGAGACCAACGCCACTGAGGGCGCGGGACTGCTGCAGGTTGCCGACGGCGCGCTCTCGCAAGTGACGAGCCTGCTGGACCGCGCCATCACGCTGGCGACCGAAGCCTCGAACGGCACTCTCAACACCACCCAGGATAGCGCCGCCAATCAGGAGTACCAGTCGATTCTGGCCGAGGTCAACAACATCGGATCGACGACCACCTACAACCAGGAGCAGGTGTTTGGCGGCAATACCGTGGCGATCTACACCGGGGACTCTTCCCAGGCCGGATCGTCGATCGACGATCTGAATATTCGCGGGCTTTCCGAGTCCAACATGGGCGACACCGACGGCGTCATGGCTTACGGCAACGGCAACGGCGCAACCGGGACCAACGTGTTCATCGACCTGTCGAACGACGGCACGAAGGCAACAGTCAACGATAGCCTTGGCCTGACCACGGCCACCACGAGTATCCAGGTCTCCTATCTGAAGACGGGCGCGGCTGGCGCGGTAACTCCAACCACGGCGATAATCAACGTTGGCAACGGCACCAACTATGCGAACACCGTCCAGGGATTGATGAGCGCGATCAACGACTCGGGCCTTGGCTTGAAGGCGACCTTCGGCACGGCAACGCAGGCTGGAACCGGAGCGGTGGCAACAGCCGGCGCGTCTGTCTACGGGGGCGGCAGCGGCGCAGACACCGGCATCATCATCTCGGGCCAGGACGTGGGTACCGGAACCAACGCAGGCGAGATTGGATCTCTGACGGTCGGCGGGACCGCCCTGGATCCTCTGGCAGGCGCCCTCAACATCACCGGGGCCGACGGCGCGAGCCACACCATTACCCTAGGACAGGCTGACTCGACCGATAACATTAACGACCTTGCGGCAACGATCAATGCCGACAACTATGGAATCACGGCCTCCGTCAACGGCGACACACTGACGTTTACGTCGGCAACCTCTACAGCAAGCGTCAGCGGCACAAACCTCACGGACGCCGTGACCGCCGCGGCTGCTGCGCCGGTTGCTGGCGGCGCCGGCTTTGGAGCTTTTGGCGGGGGTAACGACGCCGCTGGAAGCAAAACGATCACGATCGGCGCAGGGGGCGATATTCTTACCGGCGGAACATTCACGCTCACGGGTGAGAATGGCGATGTCTTGAACTTAACCCTTGGGCAGGCAGGAGTGTCGGACAACCTTGCCGACCTGGCCAAGACCATCAACGATTGGGCGGCTGCGAACGCCGGTACGGGAATGTCGGCAACGGTCACAAGCCCCACTGTACTGACGATTAACAACGCAGCGGGCGCCGCGACTCAGCAAGCGACGTTGGTCCTCACCGCGCCCACGGCCGACACTGTTGCTGTTCCCACGACGATTACCCTGGCCGGAACGCCCACAATCGACACTGCAAGCGTCAGCACGCTTGGCACGTTGACTCTAGGGGGAGTTGGCGATTCCATCACGGATGTGCTCAACGGCACCCTCACCATCGGCGCGAATTCCATCACCCTGGGCGGGACGGGCACGACCGACACGCTTCAGGACCTGGCGAAGTACATCGATACCAATGACTACGGGGTGACGGCCACGTACAGTCAAACGAATAAGGACATCGTCTTCACTTCATCAAACTCCGCGCTAACCGTGGGCTACACTGCTGCTGCTGGAAACGGCGACCAGACCATTGGCACTGGAACCGTGACCTATGCGGCTGCCGCCCCGGTCACAACGGCTGAAGACTATTACAGCCTTGGAATCTCAAGCGCTGGCGGCATCTCGGACAAGTCTACGGCCGTCGGCGGGGGTCCGACTTACGGCGGGACGGTGAACACTGGCTTCACAACAGACACAGACTCCACGGCTGGAATTGCCGCCATCAGCTACACGGACGCAGCCGGTGAATCGCTGAGCGGCACCGACCTGACCGACCAGAGCAATGCGCAGGCCGCGCTGAACGATATCAACCAGGCCATCAGCGACGTGGCGGCACTGGACGGCTACATCGGCGCGCAGATCAATACGTTGAACTCGATCAGCCAGGTGATGAGCACGCAGCAGGAGAACGTGGTTTCGGCGCAGAACGCCATCCAGGCCACCGACTATGCCTCGGCGACGTCGAACATGTCGAAGTACGAGATTTTGAGCCAGACCGGCATTGCCGCTCTTGCGCAGGCCAACAGCGTGGAGCAGGAAGTGACCAAGCTTTTGCAGTAAAAGTTCAATTGCAGTAACTTCAAGACAACCCAGGGACGGGCGGCGGCAAGGGGTTAACCTTTGCCGCCCATTTTTTTGGAACAGGGAATAGGGAATAGCCGTATTTCACAGCTTCGGACCACCTTCACCCGGCTCGATTGGACGGTCAATTCCGGGTTGCCACGGTTGCGCTTCCGCGGCTTTACGAATAGCCTCCGCGTCCGCTATGTCCTGCGGCCTGCCAGCGGCCAGCTTTGCAGCGATGAGATCGGGAGCGGAGATGAAAAACGCCTTGAGACCGCTTTTCGGATCGATTAGGCCTTCAACGCGCCGTTCCCAGGCCGACTCAAATTCAACGCCAGGAATATCGGGAAGAATATCGAACCCGTGGGGATCATGTCCAAAACGAAAGAAACTGCCACGCTCGGCGAAGTCCTCCGGTCGAATGCCTTGGAGCGGTGCGCCGAACGCGGCGAGCGCGGCGTACGTAGCTTGCGCATTCGCAGGGTCGGCTTTGATGAAAAGGTCGATGTCCTTTGTAAAGCGGGGCTGCGCGTGATAGATGACCGCGTATGCCCCCACAATGAGGTATTTAACGCCATGGGCATGAAAGGCGGACAAAAGGTCTGTGTAATCTTGGTACATTCGGCTCGATCTCCCAACCTTTAATCGCGTAGGCGGTCTGGATCATCTCCTCAACCGCGTCCATCCGCTCATGCACGGGCCGACTCTGCCAGTAGCGATATTCGTCAGCCTTCATCTCGTCGAAGCTCGTGTACTTGCGCAGGATCGCATCCATGCTTCCATTGTAGCGCTTGGCTAGGCGGCAGGGGGTGACCCTTGCCGCCCATTTTTTTGAGGCAGGGAATAGGGAGTAGGGAGTAGTTATTCCCAGGTCTTCCGCCGCGGCGGACGAGACCTGGGGCACGCGCAGTTGTGGACAAAGACGGCAAGTTAGCACCGCTTCGCGGTATTAGCTAGTTAGCAGGTTAGCTGATTCCGTGTGGATCATGGTTTTTTCTATTTTCTATTTTCGATTCTCTATTCTCTATTCTCTATTCTCTATTCCCTACTCCCTATTCCCTATTCCCTATTCCCTGCTTTTTTCCCACGCGCCGGTGGTCAGGTACTCGTGGATGGAGGCGGCGGCTTTGCGGCCGGCGCCCATGGCCAGGATGACTGTGGCGCCGCCGGTGACGATGTCGCCGCCGGCAAAGACGCCGGGCTTGGAGGTGCGGGTGGTCGCGGGATCGGCCACGATGTAATTGCGCGGGGTGGTCTTCAGGCCGGGCGTCTCACTCTGGATGAGGGGATTGGCGGTGGTGCCGACGCCGATGATGGCCACGTTGGCGGGCAAAACGAACTCCGAGCCCTCGATTTCAACAGGCGAGCGGCGGCCGCTTGCGTCGGGGCCCCCGAGTTCCATGCGCACGCAGCGCGCGCCGGTGAGCCAGCCCTTTTCGTCGCCGATGAATTCAATGGGGGCGGTCAAGATGCGGAATTCGATTCCTTCCTGGCGGGCGTGCTTGACCTCTTCGGCGCGGGCGGGCATCTCAGCTTCGGAACGGCGATAGACCAGGGTTGCCGATCGCGCGCCGAGGCGGCGGGCGGTGCGCACCGCGTCCATGGCGGTGTTGCCGCCGCCCACTACAATCACATCGCGATCGTGGCAGTCATAGACCGGCTCATCGTAATCAGCAGCATTGTAGGCGCCCATCAGGTTTACGCGGGTGAGGAATTCGTTGGCCGAGTAGACGCCGTTGAGGTGCTCGCCGGGAATGCCGAGGAAGCGCGGCAGCCCCGCGCCGGTGGCGACGAAGACCGCGTCGTAGCGTTCGTTGCGCATCAGCTCATCGATGGTTACGCTCTTGCCGACCACCACATTGGTTTCAAATTCGACGCCCATCCGGCGCAGATTATCCACTTCGGTTTTCACGATCGACTTAGGCAGGCGAAACTCCGGGATGCCATAGACGAGCACGCCGCCGAGTTCGTGCAGGGCTTCAAAGACGCGGACGCGATGGCCTTTCTGGACCAGGTCGCCGGCGGCCGAAAGACCGGCGGGACCACTGCCGACGATGGCCACGCTCTTGCCCGTGGACGGCGCGTTGGCGGGCAGGCCGAGCCGGCCGCTCTGGCGCTCGAAGTCGGCGACAAAGCGCTCCAGGTTGCCGATGGCGAGGGGCGCGCCCTTCTTGCCCAGCACGCATCCGCCCTCGCACTGGTTCTCCTGCGGGCAGACGCGGCCGGTGATGGCGGGCAGCACGTTATCTTCGCGCAGTTTGGCGGCGGCGGCAAGATAGTCGCCCGCATAGATCAGGGCCACGACCTCTTTGATCTTTACGCCCACCGGGCAATCGACGACGCAGGCTGGCTTGGCGCAGGCAAGGCAGCGTGTGGCTTCAGTGAGGGCTTCGGCCGCGGACAGGCCCAGGTTCACTTCTTCAAAGTTGCGGCTGCGCACCTCGGGGTCAAGCTCCGGCATGCGAGTGCGCATGATCTTCATGCGCTCCTTGAGGGGAAGAACATTCATGGCCGAACGGGGAAGAGTGTTTGTCTCAGGCATGGAGCGCGTCCTTTCCGGCCAGCTCCTCGGCGTCCAACTCGGCGCGAAGGCGCGCCACTTCCTCCTCCTTGGCGCTCAACTCCGCGCGCAGGCGCGCCAGTTCCTCATCCTTGTGCTCCTCAAAGTATTTGAGCGACTGGCACTCCTTGTCGCGATACATGGCGTTGCGCTGCATGAGGACCTGGAAGTTGACCAGCGAGGCGTCGAACTCCGGCCCATCCACGCAGGCGAACTTGCTCTGGTTGCCGAGCAGCACGCGGCAGCCGCCACACATGCCGGTGCCGTCCACCATGATGGAGTTGAGGCTGACCATGGTCTTGATGCCGAGGGGCCCGGTGATGCGGGCCACGGCGCGCATCATGGGCACCGGGCCGACGGCGAGGACAAAGTCGAGCTTGCGGCCGGCGGCGAGCAGTTCGTTGAGCTTTTTGGTGACCAGTCCCTGTTCGCCGTAGCTGCCGTCGTCGGTCATGATGTAGGCCTCGCTGCTGGCCCTGCGCACTTCTTCTTCAAAGACCACCATCTCCGTCGAGCGGGCGCCTTCAATGAAGATGACGTGGTTTCCGGCCTGCTTGAGCGCGTTGGCCGTGGGCAGCGCCATGGCCGTGCCCACGCTGCCGGCGAGAATCACCGCCGTGCCGTAGTTATCGATCTCCGAGGGATGGCCCAGCGGGCCGACGATATCCAGAATGGAGTCGCCCGCCTCAAGACAATTGAGCAGGGAGGTGGTTTTTCCGATGGCCTGCACCACGATGGTGACCGTACCCGCCTGAGGGTCGGAGGATTTGATGGTGAGGGGAATGCGCTCGCCCTTATCGTACAGGCGGAGAATGAGGAACTGCCCCGGCCTCTGCTTGCGCGCGATGCGGGGCGCCTCAATGACAAACTGCTTGATATTGAGGCCGACGTTGCGGGCTTCGACAATCTTGTACATGAAGTCAGGCCTCCGGTTGGACCGGGGTTACGGCAATTTGTCTCCGCGCGCGGTTGGGGAGACTGGATGCAAGAATGAAGAGCGCGCCAAGGCACAGGCGAATTCATCGCCATCCTTCTTGATTATTCAGCAATCCAGGAGGGGGACTGTGTGATGCGAGTCACCGGGGGATTTGGAGATGGGCGGCGGAGAGATTCCCTGAGATAGCCTCCCCGGGCTATTGGACGGGGTTAACGGACTGGCCGGGGCGGTTGCAGCGGGAAAAGGCGGGAGCGGCTCCGATTTCCGGGTCAGTCTTCCAGTTCGGGGTTTACGGCGGCGGCTTCCATGCGGGTGAGGATGGAGCGCAATTCGTCGAACTCCGGGTGGCCGTGGAGGGGCTTCAGGCGTGGATCGGCGAGCATCTGGAAGAACCAGGGGCAGCGGTCAACAGCGGCGGCGCGCAGTTCAGAGAGCGCGGCATCATGGTTTCCCAAGGCAAGATGGACTGCCGGCGTGAACGAGTTGAGGACGAAGCGTTCCCGGCTCAGCCATTGCATCCGTTCGAGGATGGTGCGGGCCTCGCCGGGGCGGCCCGCGCAGGCCAAAGCATAGGCGTGGACGGCGGTGGCAAGGTCGAAGTGCGGCGAGCGCTGCACGAGTTCTTGCGCCAGCTCGGCCGCGCGCGGCGCATCCCCGTTGAAAGCGAGAATCATAGCCCCGTAAAGATGGGCGTCTTCATCATCGGGGAAGAGAGCGAGGGCACGGCGGATGCACTCGACGCTTTCGCCGGCTTGCGAGGCCAGGTGGAGCGCCCAGGCCAGGCGGGCGTGCAAGGAGGGGGAAAAAGGATCCTGTAGAAGAGTGGCGCGCAGCATCCCGATGGCCTCGTCAAAGCGGTGGCGGCTGAGCGCGAACATCACGCGCAAACGGGTAATCCAGGGATCGTGGGGCAGATGGGCGGTGACGGAAAAAGCGTGCAGGGCCGCGGGCAAATTGTGGTCCACATGGAAGCTGATCCAGCCCAGGGCGGGAAGAATGGCTTCGGCGCCAGGGGGAAGATCGTGAATCGGCTTTTCACCCCAGAGACCAAGACCTGTCGCCGGGGGCCCCGATTCTACACCCCAGCGACCAAGACCTGTCGCTGGGGACCCCGAGTCGGCCGTGCGGCGCACAATATCCGCGGCAACGGCCGGGGACATGAAGCCGTTGAAGGCCTGGGCGACGCACAGATTCACGAGATCCACCCTGGCGGCGATCAGCGAGGGGTCCAGTTCGATGGCGCGGGAGAGGAGTTGCAGGCCGTCCTGCATCCGGTGGCGCTGGAGGGTCTGCCACTCATGGTGCCCCCGCTGGTAGATTTCGTAGGCCTCCCTGCGCCCCGTGCGTTTTCGCCGCTCAACGAAAGGCTCGGCGGCAGCGGTGATGGACAGGCCTCCGGCGTTCCACCCCCGTGACGAAGCGGGCGCCGGGAACCCGGCGCCGGGTACCAGCACCCTCCCGGTATTCAGGCGGAAGGCCAGGCGGTTGACCAGCTCCGATTCCAGTCCGGCGAAGCGGCTTCGATCCACGAGCAGGTCTTCAACCCAGATCTGGGTGCCATCCTGGACGAGAATCATCTCCGTCCGCAGGCGGAAATGCGAGGGCAATGTGCGCAGGGCCCCGGTGAGGACCAAGTCGGCTTTGAGCGTCTCGCCGATCTGCTGCGCGGTGAGCCCGCGGAGGGCCAGGTTGAAAACCGAATCCCGGGCCAGGATGGAGACGGCCGGAGGTCGCGCGCGAGTGAGCCGGGCGATGGTCTCCTCGGCGACGGCCATGCCAAGATGCTCGGGGACGCCGTAATGGGTGGTGAAAGGCGGGATCGCCAGCCGCGGGAGAGCTTCGGCCGGCACGGCGCCGCGAGGCCGCACCTCGGCGGAGAAGCGGTATCCGCGCTTGTAGACGGTCTGGATGCAGTCTTCCGGCTCTAGCCGCGCGCGCAACGAGGAGAGGCACTTGGGGACGCTGTCCGCGGTGACGTGCACATCGCCCCACAGCGCCTGTTTCAGTTGCAGGGGCGTAACGATCTGGCCGGCGTGCGCCAGCAGGAACCGGAGCGCCGCCAACTCCTTGGGGGGCAGGTGAACAGACGTTTCTCCGCGGAAGAGCGTTCCATCGGCTTCCAGGCGGAAGACTCCAAAAGAGAAGGCTGGCTCTCCATCCGGGCGATTGTAACCTGTGACTACCACCCCAGAAAGCAAAGACTCCTTCCTGGGGGCCTCGGATTTTTGGGATACCGGATCAGGAGAGCCGGGCAAGGTTGATGAACGCGATTTCTTCCGATCCAACACAGCTCCTTGGAGTCGTGGTCAAACTCCCCGCTAACTTGTTGCCATGCGCACGATACGTATGGCAGCCACGAAGATGGGCCCGTGGGGACCTATTAGATGGACATTCGGGAAGAAAAGAGCAGTAGTCCCTACATCCCCCTCCGGACTTCGATAAGCCCGGTCCTTTGGTATTCCTGATTATCCCCACATCTGGAAGGCCGTGGGAAGATGTTTCCTCGACTTTCCAGTGCTTGAAGTAATCCAAAAGTGGTTACTAGTTTACTAAAGAGTAAACTCAACACTTTAGGCACATCTCTTTCATTATTATGCACTTATGTGCAGTTTTTTGGTTCAAACATGCGTACGGGATTTCAACAGTGGAATGCACCGCTCTGAGATCGGAGATCAGGGATAAGGAAGCTGGGAAAAGGGAGCAGGGAGCAGGAAACAGGGAACGATGGCCAGAGAACAGGAAATCGCTGGGCCGGATAGAAAGAAAAACTTCAGAAAACCCTCAGAAAATGGAAGGCCGGTGGCTGGCACACTGATGGAGGGACAGTAAGCAGGTCCCAGGAGAGTTTTTGAATGGCCAAGACCGTTTCGTATGCGCAGTGGTTTCTGCAACCTTACTGCATCGGCCTGAAGCTGCGCGCACTGCGCACGCAGAAGCGTCTCACACTGGCGCGGCTGGCGGCCGAGACCGGGCTTTCAACGGCGCTGCTTTCCAAGCTGGAGACGGACCGCATGATTCCTACGCTGCCGACGCTGGCCACCATCAGCCGGGTCTACGGCGTGGGGATGAGCTACTTTTTCGGGGAGCCCGCCCGGCATACGCTCTCGATCACGCGCAAGGCCCAGACGCAGGGCAACGGACGCGGCCCGGAGCCGGTGAAGTTTACGCCACTGAACGCGGTATCGGAAGGATCGCGACTGGTGGCGCAGATGATCGAGTTTCCGCCCAGCGGAGCCACCTCAGTCACGGATAGCCTTTACGAGACGAGTGGACTGGTTTATGTGGTGGAAGGACGGCTGCAGTTGGAATCGGGCGGGATGCAGGAAGTGCTGGAAGCGGGCGATTGCGCCTACATCGAGAGCGAGATGGCGCTGGCCTGGAGCGCGGCCGGCAAACACCGCTGCCGTGTGCTGGCGGTGCTGCCGGGCACGCAGGCGCGCGCGGAAGGCTGAACATTTTCAATGTTCCCGTAATGCGAGCCTCGTGCTATCCCACCCTAGCCGCAAAAACAAAAACGCGGGGCCCCGACCCATAGGGTACCCCGGCGCCCCGGTGGGGCACCCATAACTTTACATAATTCGTGAAAATGCCATTGCGCGGCGCCCTATTTGGCAGTGCGCGGGATTAGTTGGAAAGAGTCCAGAAAGCGCGCCGTATTGGCATAGGGCTTCCCCAGGGGCGTAACCACCAGCGTCTGGTAGAGCGTTGAGCCCACCATATAGATGCGCGCCGAAAAGTGCGCCTGATCGCTTTCCGCCTCGAAGGTGAGGCCGTGGTAGACGCCAAGGGTGGTCTTTGTCTCGCTGAGGAGATGGGAGTTGGAGTTTTGCAGTGCTCCGTTCTTGGCTCCCTGCAGCAGAACGTCGGGGTCCTTGCCCGCGGTCTGCGAGCCGTAATCGCAAACTCCGACAAACATTGCCACCTCGCCATCCTCCCCGATATAGGAGCGCAATTCGAAGGTGCCTGCATCGGTGGGGACATTTCTCTTTTGCAGGTCGGGGTTCGAAGGGTAAGAGGCGCTGAATCCGTCCGCGGGGTAGCTGTACGATTGCCATGCCGGCGTTTGCGCGCCCAGGGCCGCGGCAAAGGCCAGCAGGGCCATACCTACGGTGAAACGGCGTGCAAAGTTGCAGTGCATCCGGTGCATCATGATTGATCTCCTAGACTGTGGTTCCGATCCAGCCATGACAAAGTGTCGCACGAAACTTCTCCTTCCGCATACAAACTTCTCGAATCGAGCGATTATAGCCGTTTTGCGGCATTGGGCGCAGCGATTCTTCCCCAGCCGGATGCTCGCAGGTCATTAGAGCGCGAAAAGAGCGGGGAGGGTGGCGAGGGCGAAGGCCAGAGCGCGTGCCACGGGTTTGCCGGTTGCGGAGCCAGCTTGTAGGATGGTTTGGAAATCAAGGAACTGGAAACCATGCGACCCAACGTTCATTTGATGAAGGCGACCCTGACCGGCGCGTTGGGCGGGCTGCTTTTCGGGTTCGATACGGTGGTCATCTCGGGCGCCATCGAAGCGCTGGTGAAGCTCTACAACCTGAGCCCACAGCGCACGGGCCTGACGGTGGGCATCGGGCTGATCGGCACGGTGGTGGGAGCGCTGGGCGCGGGCGTGGTGGGACAAAAGCTGGGCGGACGCGAGGCCCTGCGCATTACCGCAGTGCTGTATCTGATCTCTGCCATCGGCTGCGGCCTGGCCTGGAATTGGCCGGCATTTCTGGTCTTCCGGTTTGTCGGGGGGGTGGGCATCGGCGCCTCGTCGGTGCTGGGTCCGGTCTATATTGCTGAACTGGCTCCGGCCAAGTGGCGCGGGCGGCTGGTGGGCATCTTCCAGTTCAACGTGGTGCTGGGCATCCTGGTGGCCTACCTCTCCAATTACGGGATTCGGCTGCTGCACCTGGGCGCGGCGGAGTGGCGCTGGCAGGTGGGTGTGGCCGCGTTCCCCGCCATCGCCTTCCTGGCACTGCTCTACGGCATTCCCCGCAGCCCGCGCTGGAGCGCCTCGAAGAACCGGATCGACGAAGCCCTGGGCATACTCAAATTGATGGGTGAGCCGAACCCGCAGGCCGAGCTCGAAGATATCCGGAGCGCCCTGGCCGAGGAGCACGCTACGGCCCATATGCCGGTCTTCCAATGGAAGTACCGCTATCCCTTGTTTCTGGCTATTTCAATCGGCGCGTTCAACCAGTTGGAGGGGATCAACGTCATCCTCTATTACCTGAACAGCATTTTCACTTCAGCGGGGTTCAGCCAGGTTTCGGGCGACCAGCAGGCCATCGCCGTGGGCGCCACCAATTTTCTGTTTGCGTTGGTGGGCATGTCGTTGATCGACAAGATCGGGCGCAAAACGCTTCTTTTGATCGGCGCGGCGGGCACGGCCAGTTGCCTGTCGGGAGTCGCGTGGCTGTTCAAGACGCATTCTCATCCTGGGGCGCTGGTATGGCTGCTGGTCATATACATCGCTTTCTTTTCTATGTCGCAGGGCACGGTGATCTGGGTGTACATCGGCGAGGTCTTTCCCAACTCTGTCCGCTCCAAGGGCCAGGGAGTGGGCAGCGCCAGCCACTGGATCATGAACACGCTGATTGCGCTGGAATTTCCGGTGGTGGCGCATTTCATGAATACGGAGACGCCGTTTGTGTTCTTCGCCATCATGACGGTGGTGCAGTTCCTGGTGGTACTGTTCGTCTATCCCGAGACCAAGGGCCAGACGCTGGAGGAGTTACAGCGCAGGCTGGTGCCCGGGGAGTTAAAGCCGGTACAGTGACAAAATTCACATTGGGAAAGCCCTGGAGCGGGAGAAGATAGAATTGTGGAGCCGGGAGACGCTTTTCCGGCGCCCGGCGAACGCCGCCAGAGGTGAGGCAAGGGCAATGGCCACGGAGCAGAGTTGGATACCGCTTACGGAACGGGCGAGGCAAGGGTCGCAGGCCGGTGCAGGGAATGCGCACGAGCCTGGGTTCGAGGGCAATACGCCCTCGGCGGCGGCCAACTCCTTTGCGGTCGAGGCCCTGCGCGCGGAGATCATCGAGGTGGGGCGCAAGCTGTGGGAGCGGGAGTACGTGGACGGCAACGGCGGCAATATCAGCGCCCGTCTGGACGGGAAGTACCTGTTGTGCACGCCGACCATGATGTGCAAGCGGGATATGGAGCCGGCCGACATCTGCGTCTCTGACCTGGAGGGCAGCATCCTGGCCGGCGGCCGGTTGCGCACCAGCGAGCTGCTGCTGCATCTGGAGATCTACAAGGCCAACCCGCGTGCCCGCGCCATCGTGCACTGCCATCCGCCGCACGCAACGGCCTTCGCCATGACCGGCTCCGCGCCGCCCATCGGGCTGATCTCGGAGTACGAAACCTCGATCGGGCCCGCGGCGGTAGCGCCGTATGAGACTCCCGGAACACAGGCATTCGCAAAGACGGTGCTGCCCTATGTGGAAGACCACAACACCATCCTGCTGGCCAACCACGGCATCGTCTGCTGGGCCGATACCGTGACCCACGCCGAGTGGCTGGTGGAGACGTTTGAGACCTACTGCAAGACCTACCTGATCGCCCAGCAGATCGGCAGGCCGCTGGCCTTCATCCCGGAGGGCAAGATCGAGGAGATTCTGACGCTGAAGCGGCGGTTGGGCCTGCCCGATGCCCGCATGAGCCGCGCCGCAGAGCCGGATGGCTCCGGCCAGTGACGCTTAACTCGAAGGCCTGGCCGCGCAGGGTTTGGCAGAGCGGGGCCGAAACTTGCTGAAAAACTCACTATCCATGAGAGAATTACCCGATCATTGTTTTTGACCGTTCGATTTGCTTCGACAAGGTAATTCCAGATGACTGACCAGGCAGCCACGAAATTCATTACGCTGGAGACCAAGCGCGCCGGCGACTGCGCCGTTGTGCGATGCCACGGCAGGCTGGTATCGGGGGCGACCGATGTTTTCTACGCCGAGGTCAAGCCACTGATTGCGGACAGTAAACGAATCGTGCTGGACTTTACGGATCTTGCGTACGTGGACAGCACGGGCCTGGGCACCCTGGTTCGCCTGTATGTTTCCGCCAAGTCGGCAGGCTGCAGTTTGGAACTCATCAACATCGGCAAACGGGTGCAAGAGCTTCTTGGGCTTACCAATCTCTGGTCGGTATTCGCCGTGATCGGCGAACATAATATAAGAATGTAGCGAGCCTGCGGCGGCGGCATTCCCTATAAAGCTTATAGATAGATGGAACTATCCCACGTTAGGCTGCGCCGAACGTGGGGCACCCCCAGGGCGAGGGAAAAGCGAAACTGTGCTAGACTGTAGTTGCGCTCAGTGATTTGGCCGTGAGCGGCGGCGAGCCCTAAGACGGCTAGTTAGCCTGGCACAGATTTCCCCAAGCCCCTACAAATCGGGGTCCCCAAGAAACGGTCTTTGTTTCCTGGGGTGATAGAGCGTAAACCCTTGAGTCTCCCACCCGGGGACTTTGCCTTGGACTGCTCAAGATGGTCCGGAGCAAGGGTTCGAGCACTCCAGCCTCCTTGAAATGGATTGGCGAAATGGATGGGCGCGAATGAACCGGGAACGCAGCAGATTCTGCGTGGGAATGGGTAGCTGGTTGGCAGTGTGCCGATTGGCGTACAAGTAGCGTGTGGCAGCTCCGGGCTCCTGGCGAATTCACAGTTTGAATGCCGGTTGCCAGTCTTCGATTCGACTCTACGGTTCTCCCTTACGCATATTCAAGAGCAGGTTTGCATACGAAGAGGATTTGTGTGCGCGCCTCAAGTCCGGCTCCGATTGCAGGCTCCAGGGAATATGGAGCTCGCGGAGCCCTAAGGAAAATAAGACAATTTTGACGACACAGTTTAGACAGTTTTCTCTTTCGCCCGCCCTTTTGGCGCGGCTTGACCAAAACAAATTTGAAACCCCCACGCCGGTGCAGGCCGGCTGCATACCCCCGGCTCTGGAAGGCCGCGACGTGCTGGCCACAGCACAGACTGGGACGGGCAAGACGCTCGGCTTCCTGATCCCGATCATTGAACTCCTCCAAAAGGTGGAAGCGCGGGGACCCGCCGCGCACGCGCTCATCCTGCTGCCTACGCGGGAGCTGGCCATACAGGTGGAAAAGCACTTTCGCGCCATTCGCACCAGTTCGGAGCAGACGGTGGCGCTGGTGGTTGGCGGGCTGGCTGAACGAGCGCAGCTCGATGCCATTCGCCGCGGGGCGAAGCTGATTGTGGCCACGCCGGGGCGGCTGGAGGATTTTCTCAAGCGCAAGATGGTGCGGTTGGACCAGGTAAAGATCCTGGTGCTGGACGAAGTGGACCGAATGCTGGATATGGGCTTTCAGCCGGCTATTGCGCGGATTGCGGCTACGCTGCCGGCGGTGCGGCAGACGCTGTGCTACTCGGCTACGCTGGAAGGCACGGTGAGGGACGTGGTGCGCAAATACGTGAACAATCCAGTCCGCATCGAGATTGGATCGGTGCTCAGGCCGGCGGAGAACGTGGAGCTGCGCACCTTTGAAGTGGAGCCGGACAAGAAGCAGGAGCTGCTGGAGCATTTGCTTGAGGCCGAGACGGGCAGCTTTCTGGTCTTTGTGCGCACCCGGCATGGAGCGGAACGCGTGACGCGGCGGCTGGCGCGGTCGGGGTGGTCGGCGACGCAGATTCACGGCGACCGCTCGCAGTCGCAGCGGAATGCGGCACTGCGCAGCTTTTCAGAGGGGCATCACCGGGTGCTGGTTGCCACTGACGTTGCTGCTCGCGGCATCGACGTGGCCAACGTGGCGCACGTGATCAACTTCGATATGCCCAAGGTTGCGGAGGATTTTGTCCACCGCGTGGGACGGACGGGACGGGCCGCGGCGCATGGAGTGGCCTCGACCTTTGCCGGACCGGCGGAGCGGGGAGACCTGCGCAAGATCGAGCGGATGCTTTCGATTCAGATGAAGCGGTTCAGGGTGCGGTCGGTGGGGGACGAGAAGGCGGCGTAACCACCTGCGGTGGGGCAGACGCCGCTCACGCGGCATACGAGACTGGTTTAGGCTCGTCGTTTCCCAGGTCTCAAAAACGAGACCTGGGGTTTCCGGCAGTCTTAGTGCGCGATCTCCCACCCTAGCCACAAAAACAAAAACGTGGCGAGGATGGGGCACCCTGATATTAGCTCACTGGTTGTTGGTCTTTTCGTTGACTCCGGGGGCTGGATTCGGGTATTCTAGAGACCTTGCGCGGTGTTGCGCCTGGGGTCTGTGTGTGCTCACCCGGACCCGGCTGGTGGATTCCCTGAGGGGGTCGGCTGGAACAGGTCACCGGCTGCTGGATTTGAATTTGTGCGAGCTTATTTGGTGCGAATCCAGCAAGGCCAGAGCCCTTTGAGGGCCAGCCCCGCAGTTCTCACCCGAACAGAATTGTTTGGACGTGGGTAGAAATTGGGCCCGTGCGCTTTTAGCGTGGGCAAATGCGGTTTGCGCGGGTTTGTGCTTTCCCAGGTCCCAAAATCGGGATCTGGGGCACCCAGAGTTTTCGTACCCAGAGCTTTTTAGAGGGCAGGAGAAAGATGAGTACCTTTGTTCCGAGCGGCAAGGAGATTGACCGCAAGTGGTATGTGGTGGATGCCAGTGGGCAGACGCTGGGGCGGCTGGCCACCAAGGCTGCCAGCGTACTGAGCGGCAAGCTGAATCCCCAGTACGTGCCGTACATCGATATGGGCGATCACGTAATCGTCATCAACGCGGAGAAGGTGCGGCTGACCGGATTGAAGTCCGAGAAGAAGCTCTATCGGCGCTATACCGGTTTTCCGGGCGGGTTGCGCGAGGAGTCGTTCGTGCGGCTTTTGAACCGCAAGCCGGAGGCGATTCTGGAACAGGCCATCAAGGGCATGCTGCCCAAGAGCAAGATGGGCCGGCAGATGGCTACCAAGCTGAAGGTTTATCGCGGCGACAAGCATCCCCACCAGGCGCAGGGGCCGGTGGCGTTGGAAGTGAAGTAAGGCAGCTATTAGCTTTTAGCTATTAGCTGTTAGCTCGTCTGGTGCAAGGGCGAAAGGCTTTGGCGAAAGTAAACAGCGGAATCGAAACACGAACGGGCTAAAAGCTAAGAGCTAATAGCTAAGAGCTAATAGCTGACAGCTAAGAGGGAAATGAATGACGGATTTGGTTCAGTATTACGGGACGGGGCGGCGCAAGTCGGCGATCGCTCGGGTTTTTTTGCGTCCCGGAACGGGCGAGTGGAAGGTCAACGGCAAGAAATTTGAAGAGTACTTTGTGACCGAGCAGCAGCGCGTGGCGGCCAAGCGGACGCTGGTTGTGACCGAGCTGGGGGGGACCTTCGACGTGGTGACCACGGTGAAGAGCGGCGGGGTTTCGGCGCAGGCCGACGCCGTGAAGATGGGCGTTGCCCGGGCGCTGATTGAGTTCAACCCGGAGCTGCGCAAGACGCTGAAGGCCGAAGGCCTGCTGACTCGCGACGCGCGTCAGAAGGAGCGCAAGAAGTACGGGCAGAAGGGCGCCCGCAAGCGGTTCCAGTTCAGCAAGAGATAGTTGTCAGTTGTCAGTTGTCAGTTATCAGTTATCAGTATTCAGAGCCGCCGATTTGTGGTTACTGACAACTGATAGCTGACAACTGACAACTTGGTTTTAAATCCCCGCGAGAGCGGGATCAATCCGGGCCAAGATAGGACTTGCCCGGATGCAATCCACGAAGGAGGCCCATTGGCCACGATCACAATGAAGGAGCTGCTCGAAGCGGGTGTTCACTTCGGGCATCAGACCAAGCGCTGGAATCCGAAGATGAAGGAATACATTTTTGGTGAGCGCAACGGGATCTACATCATCGACCTGCAGAAGACGCTCAAGCTGTTCAAGGATGCGTCGAAGTTCGTCACTGAACTGTGCTCCGGAGGCAAGACGATTCTATTCGTCGGCACCAAGCGCCAGGCGCAGGAGGCCATCGCCGAGGAAGCCACGCGCGCGGGCATGCCGTACATCAACCAGCGCTGGCTGGGGGGCCTGCTGACCAACTGGGTGACGGTGCAGAAGAGCGTGAAGCGCCTTCAGGAACTGGATGAGATGGCCACGGATGGCCGCTATGAGCTGCTGACCAAGAAGGAAGTGATCAAGCTGGAGCGGGAGCGCAAGCACCTGCAGGCGAACCTGGCCGGCATCAAGACGATGAAGAGGCTGCCGGATGCGCTGTTCATCGTGGACTCGAATAATGAGGCGATCGCCGTGAAGGAAGCCCGCAAGCTGGGCATTCCGGTGGTGGCGGTGGTGGATACCAACTGCGACCCGACGGTGGTGGATTACGTGATTCCGGGCAACGACGACGCGCTGCGGGCGATTCGGCTATTCACCTCGAAGATCGCCGACTCGGCCACGGAGGGCGTGAACCTGGTGGGCGACAAGGCCTTCCAGGAGGATCAGCCTGTGCCGGCGGCGGAAGAGGCTGTGGCCGAAGAGGCAGCGCCGGGCGAGGAAGTGGACCTGGAAGCGGCGCTGGGCGGCGGCATCCGCAAGGCTCCCGCCGCGGTTGCGGCGCTGGACGAGGCCGAAGTGGCCGAGGGCGCTCTTTAATTTTTTCCGCGCGCGGATGTGCGCGGAATGAGACAAGCGTGGCCGCCAGAGTTGAGTGCCACGCTTTTCTTTTGCCGGAAGGCTCACGGGTTTGAACCAATCAGTTCCGGGCAGCCAACCAAACAGTTTTCAGAGATCAGGCGTCGGCAATGAAGCCGCGAGAACTGATAACTGAGAACTGACAACTGATAACTGGGGAGAGAGATGACGACAGTGAGCGAAAAGATTGATGCCAGGCTGGTGAAGGAGCTGCGCGAGAAGTCCGGCGCGCCGATGGGCGACTGCCTGAAGGCATTGCAGGAGACCAAGGGAGACATCGAGGCAGGATTTGTGGTGCTGCGCAAGCGGGGCATGGCCTCGGCGCAGAAGAAGGCGGCGCGCGCGACCAACGAGGGCGCGGTGGGCCACTACATCCACGCCGGCGGCAAGATCGGGGTGCTGATCGAGCTGAACTGCGAGAGCGACTTTGTGGCCCGCACCGAGGACTTCCAGGAGCTGCTCAAGGACATCGCCATGCACATCGCGGCCACCGATCCGCGCTACGTGAAGCCGGAGGACGTGACGGCGGGGGATCTGGAGCGCGAGAAGGAGATTTACCGCGCGCAGGCGGCGGCCACGGGCAAGCCGGCAGCGGTGATTGAGAAGATTGTGGACGGCAAGATGGCCAAGTTTTACGAGGAGGTCTGCCTGCTGGAGCAGCCGTTCATCAAGGATCAGGCCATTAGCATCAAGGAGCTGATCGGGCAGAAGGTGGGCAAACTGGGCGAGAACATCACGGTGCGGCGTTTTGCGCGCTTCAAGGTGGGCGCTCCGGACTGGACCGTGGCTACGACCAAGGCCATCGAGTCCGTAACCGAGTAAGTGCAGAGTACGGAAAGACAAAAAGGCCCAGGGCAAAAGCCCCGGGCCTTTTTGCGTGTGGAATGTTTGTGCCGCCAAAAAATAGAAGGCAGACACAGAATCCAATCTGCATCTGCCTTTCCGACCTTGACCATGATGACATACACCGACGCTCTGCGAAATTCAGAGGGGGTGCAACGCTACGGTCTGTGTATGGTGTTAACTTACCGGCCTGATGGGCATGACGTCTCTCATCGGATTCAACTCCTTGTGCACTACCTGTCTTGATGATCGTAGCCCCATGGCGGGGAATTGTCAAGCAACCCGCGTTCTGTCTTAGGTCGTAAGCCTAATAAAATCAGCATCATGACGGATTGAGGTCAAGTCTTCATCAGCCTTCGCGTCTTGCCGCAGGGCGGGATTGAGGCGGAAGGCGGATTCGAGATTTGCGAGCACCTCGTCTTTCAGCCTATTCAGGTCGAGCAGCGCCTGATAACAGGCTTTGTTGTAGATCGGCTCACCCTTATCCGGCAGCAGGGCGATGGCCTTGTCGGAGCAGACAAGGGCCTGATTCAGCAACCTCTCCCTGTCAGAGTCAGACTGCCCGGGCTGGAGCGCCTGCCGCTTGAGAATCCGGGCCTTGGTCATCAAGGCAAAGCCGTTTTGAGGATCGTTATTGAGAGCCTCGTCAATGGTGGCCAACGCCTCGTCTAGCCGGTTCGCGCTGACGGATGCTTCAGCCCGCAGGATGACAGGGACTTTAGGCGGCATGAACTGGAAGGCAGCTTGCTGGAGCCGCTGCAAGTCGTTCTTCTGCTGCCTCATCTGCTCGAACCGCCGTCTCAGATCGCCCTGGAAATAGATCATTGTCCATACGTATCCGAGCAAGAATCCCAGTGCGAAATAGAAAATGACGATTGCCAGTCCTGCCGCTTGACCGCTGATGAGGGACTCTGCACAGGAAGCGCCTCCGGCGCATGGAGCCGGTTGCAACCCCGGAGCCAGATAATACGACAGCTCGCCCAGCATGCCTGGAATGGAATGCAGTTCGACTAGTCCCACGCCCACGATGATCTTGGTGAGCCAGTCGGAGATCTCGACCAGGTTGGCGTTGAACGCCACTGAGTCCGGCGCTGGGGAGCCTTCCGACCGGGCGGAGGTTGTTCTCCCCTTTTGGTCTCCTACGCGCGGAATTGCGAAGATAAAGCCCAGCAGGAACCCGCTCAGCAGAGCCGCTCCCGCCACCAGCATTCCCACGCCAAGGATGCGGAGTATCTGGCCGGACGACCAGAAACGCAACGAATAAAGAAGAATCACTACGCAGCCGATGGCCGCTAGGATAATCATCGCAACGAGAAAATCGCGGCTTTCGTCCTTTTCATCTTCATCGCGGCCTTTGCAATTTCCATCGGGCTTGGACTGCATGCCTGATTCCTCCCTGCGAATCTCAAGAAGCACTATAGCACTCTGCGGGCTGCGATCCCCATGCGATTTTGCTCGGCGTGGAGCTTTCGGGGCGCAGGCGACGCCGAGCGCGAAGAATTGCGGCCTGTAACGGTGGGCGGCCTACCCACCGGTAATCAAGGGCCAGGCCTGTCGAATCTGCCGCGGAGTAACCCCGCGCACCCTCGGAAATGGCAAGAGGCCCAGGGTTCCGGCCCTGGGCCTCTTGCTGCGTTCGCCGCCCCCTCAATGAGCGAGACTGCTCTAACGGCCGGTGTGCGATACTCGAAAAGGCATGTATAAGCGGATCGTTCTCAAGCTATCGGGCGAGGCACTGGCCGGCGAGCGCGGCTTCGGACTGGATGCCGACAAGGTCGCCGGGATCGTGGACGAACTTGTGGAAATCCACGCTCTGGGCGTGGAAGTCGGCCTGGTGGTGGGTGGAGGCAATTTCTTCCGCGGCGTGGAGGAGCAGGCCAGGGAGATGGACCGGGTGAGCGCCGACAGCATGGGCATGCTGGCGACGGTCATTAACGCCATCGCCCTGCAGGACTCCCTGGAACAGCGCGGGGTGCAGTGCCGGGTGATGAGCGCGGTGTTCATGAACCAGTTGGCCGAGCCGTATATTCGCCGCCGGGCCGTGCGGCATCTGGAAAAAGGGCGCGTGGTGATCTTTGCGGCGGGCATCGGCAATCCGTTTTTCTCTTCCGACACGGCGGCCAGCCTGCGGGCCATGGAGATCAAGGCCGATGTGCTGCTGAAGGGCACCAAGGTGGAGGGCGTCTACAACGCCGACCCGGTGCTGGTGAAGGATGCCGTGAAGTACGACGAGATTACCTACATGGAGATCCTGCGCCAGGGGCTGAAGGTGATGGACCTGACCGCGGTGAGCCTGTGCAAGGACAACAACCTGCCGTTGATTATCTTCAACATGAACCAGCCGGGGAACATCAAGCGGGTGGTGCTGGGCGAAAAGGTGGGATCGCTGGTGACGGCGTAAAACAGTGAACAGTGTTCAGTGAACAGTGGTCAGTGGCCGGGGAACATTTGTCAGCTGCTCGACAATATGTTTTTGACTGTTCACTGACCACTGTCCACTGACCACTGCAAGGATTCCGAGTGGAGACGCGCAAGCCGGCACCGCTGAATGCACTGACGGGTTTGCGCTGCTTTGCGGCCATGAACATCGTCCTCTTTCATTTTTCCAATCCACAGTGGTTTGGTTTTATGGCGCCGGTGATTGACGCCGGCTACGTCTCGGTCAGTTACTTCATTCTGCTCTCGGGGTTTGTGCTGGCGTACAACTACGCCGGGCGGGCGCGGGCCGGGGAGCTGGACCGGGTGCGCTTCTGGAAGGCGCGGTTTACGCGCATCTATCCCATCTACCTGCTCAGCCTGTTTTTGAGCCTGGGGGTCCTGGCCAAGGAATATGGGAGCCACACGCACGGGATGTTCTGGGCGGGCGTGGCGCTCACGCCCTTGCTGCTGCAAGGATGGATTCCGGCCATCGCCACCTTCCTGAACACGCCCGCCTGGACCATGTCGGCAGAGGCCTTCTACTACGTCATCTTTCCCTGGCTGGCACGCTGGAAGCGGCCTGAGCGTGTTGCCCCGCACCTGGTGAAGATGGGCGGCATATGGCTGCTGGGGATGCTTCCCGGCGCACTGTATATGGCATTCAAACCGGACGGAATTGCACATCCTGACCGGTGGAGTTACGGCCCATGGTTGTGGGCGCTCAAATATACTCCTTATGCTCACGTGGCCGGTTTCATCTTCGGCGTGATGCTGGCCGGGCTGGACGAGGTGATGGCGCGCACCAGCCGTCTGCGCTTATGGCTGGGGCTGGGCGGCTTTGCCGGCATCTACGGCCTGCTGGCGCTGGGGCCGCGGATGCCCTACGCCATCATGCACGAAGGCCTGCCGATGCCCCTGTTCGGCTGCATCATTCTGGGGCTGGCCGGGGAGAATCCGCTGGCGCGGCTACTGTCCCTGCGCCCGCTGGTGTTTGTGGGCGAGGCCAGCTACTGCATCTATCTGCTGCACTTCAACCTGTGGAACCTGATTCACGACACGCATGTGCTGGATCGTGTGGGGCTGAGCCGGTTCGATCCGTGGATCAGCTACGCGGTGTTGATTGGGATAGCGCTGCTGGCGCTGCACCTGGTGGAGAAGCCGGCACAGCGGCAACTGCGCAAGTGGATGGGGGCGTAGCGGGGCTTTCGCGCAACAAAAAGCCCAGCCGCGCGGGCCGGGCTTTCCTGCCATCGAACGTCTTTACCGTTACGGGGAAATCGATTCCACCTCGTGGCTGCCGGCGGGAACGGTGATCACCGCGCTGGGCTTCGCGCCGGAGGGATAAGGCGAGGCCTGGTCGGTGGTCAGCACGCCCGAATCCGGATTCAATGTGAAGCCGGAGACGGAGTTGCCCAGTTTGTTGGCGGTAAAGACGAAGCGTCCAATCGACGCATCCACCGTAATGGCGACCGGCTGGGTGTCTGTGCTGCTGCTGTTGCTGGCCACGGCCGAGGGCGTGCCGGTGGCGAGATCGATGACGTAAGACGAAACCGTGTTGCTCAGCGAGTTGGCGACGTAGATGTACTTGCCGCGCGGGTCGATCACGACGGCCTGGGGCTCGTTGCCGGTCCTGAAGGGGCCGTTGATGAGGAATTCCAGGTTGACGCCGTCGCGAACCGAGTATCCGATCATTTCGTTGGAGGCGAAGTCAGTGACGTAGACATATTGGTCTGTCGGAGTGGAGGCGATGGCGGTGGGTTTGACGCCGGCTTCCCACGGGCTGTCGACGACTGGGGGAGTGCCGGTGGTTGATGGGGACAACACGCCTCCCGAGCCGATGGTGAAGCCGAAGACCCAGCCGGGATTGGCGGTGCTGGTGGTCGTGCCGCCGGGGTTGTAGGCGGATTGATCGTAGGCGGTGACGAAGACGGCATTGCCGGTTATGGCGCTGTTGTTGACCAGCACGGTGATGCCGGTGGGAATCAGAACATCGTTTGCATAAGTATCAGAAACACCGGCAAGGCTGAGGGTCTGCTGCGAAGCCTGGGAGCCGATCGTACCATTGGTCAGAGAATAGGCCGTAAGCACAGTGGGATTGGGTCCGGAGAGCACATAAAGGTAGGTTCCGGCCGAGTTCACTGCCAGGGCGACGGGTACGGAGCTGGCGGTGATAGAGTCCGCCTGCGTCAGGACGCCATTGCCGGCGATGGCGAAGTGGACCAGGGTGGGAATTACAGCAGGGATTACGTTGGGATTCCCCTGGTTGGCGACGTAGAGATTCTGATAGTCCGAGGTGATGGCCAGGGCTACCGGAGCGGTTCCGCCGCTGGGTACGGCCGGCTGCCCGAAGCGCAGCGCGCCGGATTTCGAGTCTGCGTCGTAGGTTTGGATCTGTCCAGCACTGCCGGATCCCGAGCCCGCGGAACTGGCTACGAAGACAAAGTCGATGGTAGTGATCTCGCAGGAGGTCAAGAGGGTGGCCACCAGGAGGCCTATCGCAGAGACCAGCAAGAGCTGGCTCGATTTGCTGAACTTCATGCGCTTCCTTCGTCGTGGGCTATCAAGCTGAAGCCCCAAGAAAACTCGTTTAAGTTGCCCCGTCCGTATTGTAAAAGCCTGGTACGGGGTATTGCTAGTGCTCCTGTCGCCGGCCCCTATTTCTGTATACCGGCCCCCGTGCCGTTATGCGGAATCGCGGCCACGGCTGTCGGCTGGGCGTTGGCCGTATAGGGAGAGCCTTGCGAATTGACGAGCGTGCCGGCGGTGGGACTCAACTCAAAGCCGGAGACGGTGCCGTAGACCGTGGTGCCAAGATAGTTGGCGGTGTAAAGGAAGTGGTTGGTCGACGGATCGATGCCCATGGCCACCGGCTGCAGGCCTGTGCCGAAGGTACCGAGGCTGGTGAGGGCTCCGCTGTCCATCGAGTAGGCCGTAACCGTCGAGTCCAGCGAGTTGGTGACGTAGGCGTAAGGGTACGAGGGATCGACGACCATGGCGGAGGGTTGGTTTCCGGCCGGGAAGGGATTGCCGATGAGCGGAGTCAAGAGGCCAGTGCCGGATGCAACCGAGTATCCAAGGACTTTGCCGTTAGCCACGTCGGTGACGTAAACATAGCTGCTGGAGGGATCGCTGGCGATGGCGGAGGGACAGGTCCCCACGATAAAGGGAGCGTTGAGGAATGCGGAGACACAGGTCTCCACGGCAAAGGGGCCGTCGGCCACGCTGCCCAGGGGCTTGCCGTCGTTGAGCGGAGTAAGCACGCCGCCTGAGCCAACCGAGAAGCCGAAGATATAGTTGGCGTTGGCGCCTGCGGTGGCATCGTAAGCGGCCACGTACATATAGGCGCCCGAGTAGAGGATAGTGATTCCTGTGGGCTCCAGCACGTGGCTGGGACTGCCGGGCAGGCTCAGCGGCCAGTAGGCGGCGCTGATAGTCGGATTGACGGCTGGCGGTCCCAGCGTGAGGGGGGTAGAGCCGGAGGCGGGAGTGAGGGGATAGACGGCGATGGAACCCGAGCACGGCTGCGCGGTGGAGCAGGTGGGCAGGGGCTGGTAGGTGTCCACGACGAACAGGTTCAAACCGTTGACGGCAACGGCAAGGGGGAAGACCCCTGGCGTATTGACGGTGTTATACGGATAGAGTTTGCCGTCGTTGCCGATGACGAACTGGACGATGGTGTTGTCGTCCTGATTGGCCACAAACAGATTCGTATTGTCGGAGGAAACGGCTTCAGCCACGGGATTGCGTCCGCCCGAAGGAAAGGGCGAGGATGGAATCTGGCGCATAAAGCCGGACTCCGAGTTGATCTCGAAGACGTCGATCTCGCCGTAGTTGTTGGGTCCGGCGGCCTTGGAGCAGGCCACGTAAACGAAATCCACGGTGAGCGTTTCGCAAGCGGTGATCATGCCGGCTACCAGGAGGCCGGCCGCGGAGACCAGCAGCAGCTGGCT
>JBEKGY010000002.1:0-159999 GCA_050012555.1 Occallatibacter sp. | reverse complement strand
CGCCGCCTGGCTCGCGACTACGAAAGACTCGCCTCAACCCTCGGAGCTTTTCACTTCCTCGCCTTCGCCTGCCTCATGATCGCTAACCTCTTCAGGCTGCTCGCTTGAAGTTAATAACAGGCTCTAGATGCGAAGTCATGGTTTTCTCTCCCATTCGAAAGGGCCTTGGGGAAGTTTGTCTACTCCGAAGAAGGTCTTGATGAAGTGCGGTTTGCCGACCGCTCTTCGTAGTCCCTTCTGAATTTTGAAGGCAACCAGCAGGTAAGGTTGTCCGTTCGTCTCGATCTCATAGAACGCGTTAAGCGTACCGTGTCTCTCGTTTCTTGACACATATCGGCTGGTTAAAGTTTCGCTTGAGCGCATCAACGATAAAGGCCGACTCCAAATGAAATCGCAGTACATGGTTCAACAAGGTACTTCTGTGCAAGAGAACTGTACGTCCCTGCCAGCATTTCAGTTCGCAAACGATATCCCTCTTCTTTCCCGCGGGACAATCATAGTATACGGAGAATAAATGTAATGCAATTCAACATTTGACACTAAAGTCGCAGAATACCCTCCAGGGCGATGAGACGGCGAAAACAAGGGCTTGCCTTGTATCTTATCGGGAAATCCGTTAATACCAGCAGCGCATTATCAGCACACTACCAGCGAACGAAGCATGAGGGTGTTCAGGCCAGTTTGTCCGCGCCGGCGGCCACAGCGAAGTCTTTGCTGGTGATGCCGCCTGCATCATGGGAGACCAGGGCCAGGCGAACCCGGTTGTAGCGAATGTCGATATCCGGATGGTGGTTGGCCTGCTCGGCTATGTTCGCTACCTGGTTGACAAAGGCCACGGCGGCAGGGAAGGTCTCGAAGGTGAAGGTTCGCACCAATTCACCGCCTTCGATGCGCCAATCGGGACGTGAGCTCAGGTGGGAAGCAATTTCTGCTTGAGAAAGTACGGCCATGTTCGCTCCGGGGAAGACAGGTAGTCCATTCCATTTGCTTCAGATGCCGGATTCCGGCTCCGGGTCGCAGCAAATAAATGAAAATGCCTCAGAGCTCCGACGGGCGGGGGGCGTCGGCTAGTTCGAAGGTCGAGTATCGCTTGTCCTGGGTGGTGATCTCCGAACGCAACTCATGCCAAAGCTCATTGGAGATTTTGAGAACGGCCTCGACGATGCCGGGATCGAATTGCGTTCCAGAGCAGCGCAGAATCTCTTCGCGGGCCGCGTCGAAGCTGCGGGCCTTGCGGTAGGGGCGTTCGCTGGTGATGGCGTCCAGGGTGTCGGCGACGGCGAAGATACGGGCGCCGATGGGAATCTCGCTGCCGCGCAGCCCGTTGGGGTAACCGCTGCCGTCGTAGTGCTCCTGATGGGAGAAGACAATCTCCGCCGCGCCGGCGAGAAAGGGGATCTTGCGCAGTATGTGGTAGCCGCGGGTGCAATGTTCGCGCATGATCTCCTGCTCTTCCGGGGTGAGCTTGCCGGGTTTGCGCAGGATTTCGTCGGGAATCGCCATCTTGCCGATATCGTGCAGGAAGGCGCCGCGCGCGATGACCTTGATCTCCGCCGGGGCGATGCCCATGGCCCGGGCCAGCGCGATGGTGTAAGCGGTTACCCGCTTGGAGTGCCCTTCGGTCTCTGAGTCCTTCAGGTCCAGCGCGTCGCCCAGCGCCTCCAGCGTGACGTCGTAGGAATGCTCCAGATTTTCCATGGCCTGGCGGAGCATCTCAGTTCTGGCGCTCACCACATGCTCCAGGTTCTGCTGATAGTTGTGGGTATCCTGCAATGCCCGGCGGTAATCGAGGGCGCGCTGCACCATGTTCACCAGATGCTCAGGCGCGAAGGGCTTGAGCAGATAGTCGTAGGCGCCGCGGCGCATGGCGTCGATGGCCACGCCGATATCGTGAACGGCCGATACCATGACCACGGGAAGCTGCGGTTGCTGCGCGTGAAGGTGGTCCAGCACGGCAATGCCGTTTACGTCCTGCATCAAAATGTCGGTCAGCACCAGGTCAAAGGCGTTTTGCTCCAGGATCTCCAGCGCTTCGTGGCCGCTCGATGCCAACTGCACGTCATATCCATGGCGTTCCAGAGTGGAGCCCATCATGGAGCGGACGTGCGCTTCGTCGTCTACGACCAGAATCCGCGCCGCTCTGCGCCGTCTTGCGTCCGCGCGCGCGTCTGCCTCCGCGCTCTCGTTCACCGCGGGGTCCGGTGCTCCAAGTCCTGCCAGGTTCATAGCCAAGACGGTTTCTCCCATGAACTTCGCCAGCCACGGGAACGGCAGCGAAGGTGTGCTCTCTTCGAGCAATCATTGCCCTGTTGTATGCCGGCCAAAAATCAATCGGACGGAAAAACAGCGGGCAGTTTCGTTCAAAGGCAATTTGCCTTGCCTGAATCCACTTGGGATACGCACCGGGACGGCCCAACGTTCCCGGATAAAGTTGCCGAAGCGCTCGATTGGCTTCAGCGTATGCCCCCGTCCGCCTTGACCCTCCAACCTGGCGTGATTCCAGTAGATCAAGTAGGCGTAGAACGCGGTGCAAAGAAAAAGAATATGAATTCATTTTTTGGCCCGTAATTCAAATGCGGAAGCGGCAGGTCAAGTCGATTCTTGCCGGCCTGACTTTCCACGCAGGTTCACTTCGATTATATAGAAGCGCTATGCCCGGATACCGTCGAGCGGAAGAGGTTTGAGGGCAATCGCATGCAGGGGATGTACCAAGAAAGCAACGAGGCCAGGCGGCTTTCAAGGGCGATTCCTGAAGGAATCACCGGCGCGCCAGAGAGATTCAGGCCGGTTTCTGCTTTTTTTGGCGGGCGCGCCTGGCGGCGGCCCAACCCACCCTGGTGACCTGGCGAGCCCGGCCGACGGCCAGAGCGCCCGCAGGCACATCCTTTGTGATGCAGGAGCCGGCGCCGATGAAGGCCCCATCCTCGACGGTAACCGGCGCGACCAAAGTGGAATCGCTGCCCACGAAGACGCCCTTGCCGATGCGCGTGGCATTTTTATTGACGCCGTCGTAGTTGCAGGTGATGACCCCGGCGCCGATGTTGGTTCCCTCGCCGATCTCGGCATCGCCCAGGTAGGTGAGATGGCTGGCCTTGACGCCCTTGCCCAGCCGGGCTTTCTTGATTTCAACAAAGTTGCCCACGTGGGCTTCTTCGCCGATCTCGCTGCCGGGGCGCAGGTGGGCGAAGGGACCGATTTTTGCATCGTCCGCAATCGTGCTCTCGGCCAGCACGCAGCTCTGGCGAATCAGCACACGGTTGCCCAGGGTGCAGTTTTCGAGCACCGTGTAAGAGCGGATGAGGCAGCCGGAGCCGATGCGGGTGCGGCCGAGCAACTGCACAAAGGGCTCGATGACCGTGTCCGGCGCAACCTCGACCTCGGCGTCGATCACACAGCTTTCAGGCCGATGGATGGTCACGCCGGCGGCCATCAGCCGGTCGGCGGCCGCGACGCGCTTTATGTTCAATTCGACTTCACTTCCCATGCGCGAACTCCCCTTGAGATTTGTGGTTTCCCGCCCTGCCGCAAAGATCCGCCGGTTGATTCCCAGGTCTCATCCGCCGCGGCGGACGAGACCTGGGGCACCCGCGCCAGCAGCGGCTTGCCGCCGATCTCGTGCAGCACCTTGGGCAGGCGCGATTTGAGCCGGGTCCCCTTGCCCGCCGCCATGATGACTACAGCCAGAGTCTTGTTCGATTCCAATTTGCTGGTCATGAATGGACTCCTGTTGAGTTTGTGGTTTCCCAGGTCTCATCCGCCGCGGCGGACGAGACCTGGGGCACCCGGCACACGGCTTCGCTCAGAATGACAGGGCACGGAGCGTTTGAGGTACATAAAGGCCGGTTTTATTGTTTCTCTTCCGCGACCGGCTTGGCGGACGGCTGCTTCGGCATTGGAATGGTGATGTCGATCGGTTGCACGTGCCCCAACTTCAGTTCTTCCAAGGACGGCTTGATCTCCGGCCCGTTGCCGACCACCAGAACGGCCAATTTGCCCGGGTGGATGTATTTCTTTGCCACCGCATCCACATCGGCCAAAGTCACATTTCCCAGAGCGGCCTTGTAGGTCTCAAGATAATCCGCCGGATAGCCGTAGAACTCCAGCAGCACCCGCTCGGTGAGCACCTTTTCCCTGGTGTCGTAGCGGAAGAGGAAGGTGTTGAGGATGTTGTCCTTGGCCCGGTCTATCTCCACCTGGGTGAAAGGCCTGGTGGTGAGCCCGTCGATCTCTGCCAGCGCGGCCCTGGTGGCGTCCACGGTGGAGACGCTCTTGGTGAGCACAACTACGCGGAACTCAGCCGGATGGTCATAGTCGAAGCTCAAGCCGCCGCCGACCGCATAGGCCAGTCCCAGCTCGGTGCGGACCTTTTGGAAGAGACGGCTGGCAAAGCCGCCGCCCAGAATCTCGTTCATCACCGCCAGGGAGGGCACGTCGGGATTGTGCCGGTCCGTGCCCAGGCCCACGATCTGCACGTTGGACTGGTTCACGTCTTCCTTGCCGATAAAGTAGAGGCCGGGTTTGGGGCCGGCAAAGACGTCGTGGCGGGCCGGCTGGGGCTTGACCGGCGGCAGCCCTTCAAAGGCCGCGCGCAGTTTGGCCTCCATGACCACGGGGTCGAAGTCGCCGCAGATGCCCACAATCATCCTGCCCAGGTTGCCGCCGACAGTGCGGTCGTGCCAAGCCTCGAGATCGGCCAGGGTGACCGCGCCGATGGTGACCAGTTCAGGCTGGCGGGTATAGGGGCTGTTGGCTCCGTAAACCAGCTTGGCCGATTCGCGGCCGGCGACGGCCTCTTCATCGTCGTTGCGCCGGACGATGCTGGTGGCTTCCTGCTGCTGAGCCAGTTGGAGCTTCTCCGCGCTGAATTTGGGGTGCAACAGCAAATCCACAGCGAGCGAAAAAACCTGGTCGGCATCGCCCTTGAGCGAATCCCACTCGAGCGCAGTGGAGTCTTCGTCGCCCGAGGTCTCAATGTGGGCAGCCTTGGCTTCGAGCAGATCGTCGAGGGCGTCGCCATCCATTTTGGCTGTGCCGCTGGTGCGCCAGGCCTGCCCGTAGAGACCGATAAAACCGGCCTTGGCCGGATCCTCGTCGCGCGATCCGCCGGGAATGAGCACCGAGCCGGCGACGAACGGCAGCTCGTGATCCTCCTCGAGGAAGAGGACGATTCCGTTCTTTAGCTCGATGCGCTTGGGCTCCTGGGGTTTGAATTCGTGCAGTTTAGGAATGGGAATTTTTTCCCAGGGCTTGTTTTGCTGGGCTGGGAGGGCGATGGGGGCAAACGCGGCGGCTAAGATAGCGCCGGCGATGAAGGCTGATCGATAACTCAGAGAAGCGATCCATCCATCTGTTTTGAAAGGGCGCGTCTTTAGCCGCGCTGCTAGGCCAAGCGAAGAACTCTGGGGCTTTAGCCCCTGAGGGAAGGTATTTTCTATCATTTGCATTCCCTCGGCGGCTAAAGCCGCGATTGGTGTGGGGCGTTCTGCGGCACGGCTAAAGCCGTGCCCTTTCAAAACTGTGAGCATTGGAAAGTATTTCGATAGGCTCTTCACTGCGCGCCTCCATCTTTGCCGGCTGTGGCAGCGGGAGCCGCTGTCTCAATCCATGCTTCGGTGCGATTGCTCGAAACGAACACCTGGTTGGCCACGCGGCGAATATCGGCTTTGGTCACCTTGTCTACCCGGTCCAGTTGCAGGAAGAGTTCACGCCAGTCGCCGTAGCGGGTCTGGTACTCGGCCAGGTTGTTGGCCAGCCCCTGGTTGTCGGCCAGGCCGCGCAGCAGGTCGGCGCGGATGCGGGTCTTGAACATGGCCAGCTCATCGTCGCTCACGTCGGCGGTCTTGAGCTTCTCAATTTCTTTGTGGATGGCGTCGCGCATCTCCACCGGCGTATGCCCGGGCAGAGGAGCGGCAAAAAAGACAAACAGGCCGGGGTATTTGTCGCCGGGATACGGACTGACTCCCTCGGCTACGGCGGCAATCTGCTGGTCGCGGACGAGGCTGCGATAGAGCCGCGAGACCCGGCCGTTGGAGAAAATGTCGCTGATGGCGTCGTAGACTTGATCGTCGGGGTCGCGATAGTCCGGCCGGTGGTAGCCCTCAACGTAGATGGGCTGGGTGGCCTCGCGAATGGCCGCCGTCTTCTCGGCAAACTGTCTGGGCTCGACGGTGGTCATCTCCTCCGGCTTGGGACCGGCGGGAATGCGGCTGAAGTACCGTTCCAGCATCGGCAGCGCCTCGGAGGCCTTCACGTCGCCCACCACGGCCACCACAATGTTGGCCCCCACGTAGTATTTTTTGTGGAATTCCATGGCCTCGGTGGCGTTGATCTGGCTCACCTCGCTGGGCCAGCCGATGCCGCTGCGGCCGTAGTTGTGGGCCACGTAGGCGGTGGCCAGAAACTGCTCGAAGAGACGGCCATCGGGGTTGGAGTCGGTGCGCATGCGGCGCTCTTCAATCACCACGTCGCGCTCCTTGTAGAACTCGCGCGGCACCGTGTCGGCCAGGCGGCTGCTCTCCAGCCATGCCCAAAGCTCCAGGCGGTTCTCCGGCATGGACCAGAAGAACTGCGTCTCGTCGAGCCCGGTTTCAGCGTTCAGGCCCTCGGCCCCGTTGCGCTCGGCCACGTCGGTGAACTGGTTGGGGATGACGAATTTGTGCGCCTCGTCCTGGGCGTCTTTGAATTTTTGTTTTAGCTCGGCCAGCTTCTGCGGGTCGCTGCCAACTTCCTTCAGGTACTCGGCCTCATAGGCGTCGTTGGCCGCCTCCACCTTGGCCAGCGCAACCTTCTCGGCGGCGTAGTCGGTGGTGCCGATCTGGCTGGTTCCCTTGAAGGCCAGATGCTCAAACATGTGCGCCAGGCCGCTCTCGCCCGAGGGGTCGTTCACGTCGCCGGCGTCGATAAAGGTGGAATAGCTGAAGACCGGCGCTTCGGGGCGCTCGCAAACGATGAGGGTGAGCCCGTTGGGCAGCACCTTGGTGGTGATCTTCTGCTCGAAACTCTTCAAATACTGGTCCTGCGCTCCGGCGTAAGCAATCCCCACCACCGCCAGCCCCAGCACAAGGGCTGCGGTCCGTATTTTCCTTTGCATCCAATCTCCTTGTCCGGGAGGCTATAAAACGGCAACCCCGTACTCTTTCAAACTAGTCTCTCGACCGGGCAGGGTCAAACCGGCTGAGAGCTATCCTTGACCCCGTGCCGTGCGCTTGCGTATGCTTCCAGCGTTTCCGCGCGGTGGATGAATCTTACATCCAACCTGTGCATGGAGAGTACGCATGAATCCGGCTATCTTGACGGTTCGTATCCTGCAATGTGCCATGATCGTCTCCATATTGTTGTTTATTTATGTCCTTCATATCGTTCACCCCGTTCCACACAGCGTGAACGCCTCACTGCAGTGGAGCATCGTGTTTTGTGCAATGGCCTCTGCTCTGGCCGGATTCTACGGGCAACGGATGTTCCTGCGCGTCCCGAGTCAGTCTCTTCCATCGACGCAGAATTCTACCCTTCTTAACAGATGGTTTGCGGGACACATTGTCCGATTTGCAACAGCGGAATCAGTGGCTTTGTTTGGATTTGTTCTGCGCATGATGGGCAGTTCTTCCATCCTGGTCACTGTCTTGTTTGTGAGCTCTCTGCTCCTGCTGCTGCTCTGGCAACCGGGAGCCGTTCCAACCCAAACCGAGTCGCAAATCTTCATAAGATGATCCAATAGAAGCAGGGAGCGCACGCATGAGCACGACTTCTCCGAATGCCGCACAACCGTTTCTGGTCCGCCGCGCCGCGGTGCTGGGCGCCGGGACCATGGGTTCCCGCATTGCTGCCCACCTGGCCAATGCCGGAATTCCCACGCTGCTCCTCGACCTTATTCCGGCCGGCGATGGCGCGCGCAATCGGCTTGCTTTGGCCGCGCTCGACGCACTCGGCAAGGCCAAGCCCGCCGCCTTCTATGAGCCCTCGCTGGCCGCGCTCATCACGGCAGGTAACTTTGAGGACGACCTGGGCAAATTGGCTGCATGCGACTGGGTGATCGAGGCTGTGGCCGAGAACCTGGCTATCAAGACGGAACTGCTGACCCGCGTTGTGCCTCATCTCGCGCCCCATGCCGTGCTCACCACCAATACCTCCGGATTGCCGGTGAGCCAGATCGCCGCGGGGCTGGCCGCGCACCGGAAGCGCTTCTTCGGGACACACTTCTTCAATCCGCCGCGCTATATGCGGCTGCTGGAGGAGATTCCCACCGCGGAGACCGATGCGGCCGTGGCAGCCGCCTTTGCCGCCTTCGCCGATCTGAGACTGGGCAAGCAAGTGGTGTTTGCTTGCGACACGCCCAACTTCATCGCCAACCGCATCGGCATCGCCGTGATGTTCAATGCGGCGGCCCTGATGCTGGAGCAGGGGCTGACCATCGAAGAGGTGGACGCGCTGACCGGGCAGGCTATCGGCTGGCCGCGCACCGGCACCTTCCGGCTGGCGGACCTGGTGGGCATCGACATTCTGGCCCATGTGGCCGCGAATTTTCCCCAGGGCGTCACGCAGAGCGGTTTTTCTCCGGTACTGGAGGAGATTGTGAAGCGGGGCTGGCTGGGCGATAAGGCCGGCCAGGGCTTCTACAAGAAGAGCCGCGGCGCGGACGGCAAAGATGAGCGGCTGGTGCTGGATCTGGCGAAGTTCGAGTACCGTCCCTCGGCCAAACCAGCTCTGCCCGCGCTGGAGATGGCCAAGAACGCCGCCACGCTTCCGGAAAAGCTGCGGCTGCTGCTGGCCAACGGGCAAGATAAGGATTTAGCCAAGGATAAGGCTGCGGCGTTTCTGTGGCCGTTTCTGGCCTCGCTGTGGAACTTTGCCGCGGACCGCATCGGCGAAGTCACCGGCGACGCGGCCTCCATCGACCGCGCCATGCGCGCCGGCTTCAACTGGGAGCTGGGGCCGTTTGAGATGTGGGATGCGGCCGGGGTCGGCTCGACCGTCGAGCGCATGAAGGCTCTCGGGCTTCCGGTGAGCGAGCGCGTTGAGGCTCTGCTGGGTCGCCGCGGCGACCTGGCAGCCGGGCAGCCAAGCTGGGTCGCCGCGGCGACCTGGTATGCGCTCGATGGGCGGGAGTGCTTCCACCCGGAGACGGGCAAGCTGGAACCGGTTGCCGCCGTTCCCGGGCACGCGCGGGTTGCGGATTTCCGGCGCTCGAACGGCGTGGTCCGCGCCAACGCGGGCGCTTCGTTGGTCGATCTGGGCGACGGCATCGGCTGCATCGAACTGCACTCGCTCAAGAACGCGATCGGCGGCGACGTGCTGGCGCTGATTTCGGCGGTGCTCCATCCCGGCTCCGATGCGGTGCGCGACTTTGCCGGTTTCGTCATTACCGGCGACCGCGACAACTTCAGCGTGGGCGCCAACCTGATGCAACTGCTGCTGGTGGCGCAGGAGGGCGAATGGGAGGAGCTGGCCGCGGTGATTCACGGCTTCCAGCAGATGACCGCGGCCATCAAGTTCTGCCCCCGGCCGGTGGTAGTTGCGCCCTTTGGCATGACCTTTGGCGGCGGCGCGGAGATCTGCCTGCACGCCGCGCGCCGGCAGGCTCATGCGGAGACCTATATAGGGTTGGTCGAGGCCGGGGTGGGCCTGATTCCAGCCGGAGGGGGAACCAAGGAGATGCTGCTGCGGGCCGTGGACCAGGCTGCCGCTCTGGCGCCGCCCGACCCGCGCTTGCCAAATTCGAATTTGGCTTCGCGCTTTGCCCAATCGGCGGAGATGGCCACGGCGTTGCGGCGAGTCTTCGAGACCATCGCGCTGGCCAAGGTTTCCACTTCGGCTGCCGAGGCCCGGCCGCTGGGGCTGCTCACGCCCGCCGACCGCATCACCATGAACCGCGAGCGGCTGCTGCTGGATGCAAAGACGCAGGCGGCGGCGCTGGCCGAGGCCGGCTACTCTGCTCCGCAACCGCGCACGCAGATTCCCGCTCCCGGCACGGCGGCGCTGGCCGCGCTCGAGACCGGCATCTTTCTGATGGGCGAGGCCGGCTACGCCTCGGAACACGACCAGAAGGTGGCGCGCTGGGCGGCCTACATTTTGGCCGGCGGACGGGTGACGGCGGGTTCGCCGGTGAGCGAGCAGTATCTGCTGGATTTGGAGCGGGAGGCGTTTCTCTCGCTGGCGGGCGAGCGCAAAACGCAGGAGCGGATTGCCTTCACGCTGAAGACCGGCAAGCCGTTGCGGAACTAGACTTGAAGGTGAGATGGGACGATGATGAGCACAGGGAGAGCCCGCATGGAGCGAGAAAGCGATGCGAATGAGTTCAGCGAAGAAAGCCAAGCTGCTCTAGCTGAAGGTTACCGGCTGATGGCCGCCGACCGGGAACAAGAGATGGAAGCAGAGGAATGGACGGAGCAAATTCTTTTCGAGCTGGAGTAAGGCGAGACGCCTCCGTGCTAAGCGCAGTCTTCTTCGCCTGTGCGCTAATCCCGGCCCAGCAGCAGCCAAACCCCGCCCAACTCACCGAGTCCGGTCAGATCATCATCGACGGCCGCTCGACCCCTTACCTCATCCGCCATCTGCCGGTCAGCTCGTTTCCTGAGTTACCTGCGGGGGTTCAAGAGTTGCTCAACCGGCGCGGCTGCCTCATTCCGCAGACCTACGAGGCGCATCACCCGGAGAACGTGGCTCATGCCAGCCTGGAGCGCGCGGGTTCCTCCGACTGGGCGGTTCTGTGTTCGGCAGAAGGAACGGTCTCGCTGCTGGTCTTCTTCGGCAGCAGGAGTTCGCAGGCCCAGGGGCAGCCTCAGGTGCTGGTCTCCGCGCTGGAGACTGAGCGCCTGCAAGCCCACGACCCGAGCGGCGTTCTTGGCTTCAACTGGGGCATCGATCCCGCGTCGCCGGAACAGGTTCGCGAGGCCCAGTACGGTATGGAGCGCCGGCCGCCGCGGTTGGATCACGACGCCTTGGCCGATTCGGTCGTCGACCGCCGCACTGTCTACCATTTTTATGCGAAGAGCGTCTGGACGCTGGTGGAGATGCCGGAATAAGCGCTCGGCCAGGCGCACGCGAAATTCAAGGAGCAACACTCATGCCGGAAGCCGTTCTCGTCAGCGCCGTTCGCACCCCCGTTGGTCGCGCTCCCAAAGGCGCGCTTTCCACCACCCGCCCCGACGACCTTGCCGCAACTGCGTTGAGCGGGGCTTTGGATAAGATTCCCGAGCTAAACAGGGCCGAAGTCGACGACGTGATCCTGGGCTGCGCGCAGCCGGAGGGTGAGCAGGGCTGGGATATTGCCCGCTGGGCCGCTCTGCGCGCGGGTTTGCCGGTCGATGTTCCCGGGGTCACCGTCAACCGGCTTTGCTCGTCGGGCCTGGAGGCCATCGCGCTGGCCGATCTGCGCATCCGCTCGGGCGGCGACCGGGTGGTCATCGCGGGCGGCGCGGAGACCATGAGCCTGCTGCCCTTTGGCGGCCTCAAACCCAGCCCCAATCCCTATATGGCCGAGCACTACCCGGCATCGCTGCTGACCATGGGTTTGACTGCCGAGCGGGTGGCGCGGCACTACAGCGTTTCCCGCGAGGATCAGGACGCATTCGCGCTGGCCAGCCACCAAAAGGCTGTAGCCGCGCAGGCCGCCGGCCGCTTTGCCGATGAGCTGATTCCGGTGACGGTTACGACGGCTGTGCCCGGAACGAAGGCGGGAAAGCCGGTGGTGACTGAGACGGTCTTTGCCGCAGACGAAGGCCCGCGCGCGGACACTTCCGCCGAAGCCCTGGCCAAACTCAAGCCGGCCTTTCACGCGCAGGGAACAGTGACCGCGGGCAACTCGTCGCAGACCTCCGACGGCGCGGCCGCGTCCGTTCTGATGGAGGCCGGACGGGCAAAGGAGTTGGGGATTCGCCCGATCGGACGGCTGGTGGCCTACGCCGCCACCGGCTGCCTGCCGGAGGAGATGGGCATCGGACCGATTACCGCCATTCCCAAGGCGCTGAAGCGGGCCGGGCTCACGCTGGACCAGATCGGGCTGATCGAATTGAACGAGGCGTTTGCCGCGCAGGCGCTGGCCATCATTCGTGAACTGGGCCTCGATCCGGAACGCATCAACGTAAACGGCGGCGCCATCGCCCTCGGCCATCCGCTGGGCTGCACCGGAGCCAAGCTGACGGCCACGCTGCTCAGCGAGATGCGCCGCCGCCAGCTCCGCTACGGCATGGTGACCATGTGCGTCGGCGGCGGCATGGGGGCTGCAGGGATCTTCGAGTTGCTGTAGCCGACACTCCGATTTGCTTTATTATTGACACCGCAGAATGTTCCGCATAGGATAGGGCGTCAAATCACTCCACTCTGGAAAGTCGATAAGCTATGCAAGCTTGGATCAAGCCTTTCAGGCTGTTCACACCCCTTGTTCTGTTCGCTCCGGTTGACTGTCTTGCCCAGGTCAACCAGCCGAACCCTGCTGCCGGTGCCGCTGCCTGTGGCGGCTGTTGCGGCACGTTTATTCTAGTTCCCATCATTTTTCTGGCGATCAGCATCGCCTTGCTGGTGTGGGTAGCCAGAGACGCGAAGGCGCGCGGCATGGACAGCGCGGTTCTTTGGATGGCGCTGGTCTTCTTCCTGAATCTCATCGGCCTCGTGATCTATATATTTTCCCGGCCGCAAGGCAACTTGGTGTCTTGTCCCAACTGTAGCAACAAGCGCCTGGAGGCAAGCGTGAAATGCCCACACTGCGGTATCGGCTCCTAAGGCCGGAGCCGTGGCTGGCGGCAGTTCTGCTTTTGGCCATGCTATTTGGGGCGGATGCGATGCGTCCGCCCCAGAGTCAGGTCAGTGTGCGCCTGTTTGCTGCCTCCGTTGCTGGGTATCATCTCTATCTTCATCCGGCCACAGGCAGCTTCATCCGTTGCCGCTACAAGCCCACCTGTTCCGAATATGCCGTTGAAGCGGTGCGCAAATATGGCATTGCCAAGGGTGGGTGGATGGGCTTGCGCCGTGTGCTCTCCTGTCGGCCGAGCGTCAAGATGGGTACTTCAGACCCAGTACCCTGAGGATTCGCGTAACGTCTTCCAGCCTCCAATAACACGCACGGCCAAGGTCGCCCCTGGCCGTTCGTGTTGAACTCGGATTCTTAGCAGACTCGCCGGGCAGCTCTGGCTACGCCTTGGCCAGAGCCAGCGCCTTCAGCCGCGCATTTAGCCGGCTCTTGTAGCGGGAGACGGTATTGTCGTGCAGAATACCCTTCTGCACGCTCTTGTCGAGGATGGAGACGGTCTCGCGATACTGCGCCTGCGCGTCCTTCACGTTGCCCTTGGCGAGCGCCTCGCGCAGAGTCCGCAGGCTGGTGCGCACGCGGCTGCGGTTGGCGCGGTTCACTTCGCTGCGGGTTACTGTCTGGCGGGCGCGCTTCAGCGCCGATACATGATTTGCCATTACTCTTCCTTATTCTCAGGGATGATGCGGGGTCAGAATGCAACTCAAGCCGCATCCCTCGCAATTCCTTAGTCTACGGGAAACCAGGCCGCGGGTCAATGCGCCGCGGGTTGGCCCCGTTGTGGCGGGCAAGCATCCGCCGCACGTACCTGCCAAGGCACAGTGATTACCAAAATTCATCGTTCGGTGGATTGACGCCGGGGGCGGTTGGCGCTACTCTCAAGCGCAGATACCGGATTTGGTCGCCCACGCCATCCCGCGGATTCGCAAGGCAGCCCAGAGCTTCGGCATGGCTCTGCCTCGCGTCTGCCGGTTCCCCGCAAAGCCAGTTGCTGCTCCGCAGCGTGAAAAGCATTCCTCAGGGGCTAAAGCCCCCGTTCCATTTGTTGCATTTGCGGCACGACTGAAGTCGTGCCCTGATACAAAGAGGAGTCGGAATCGAGTTTTTCCGCAGCCTGTAAAGTCCGTACCCTTCACCGGAATGAATTTTTTCGCGGTCAGCGAAGCGGATGCGGTCGCCCTCGACCCCATCCGCCGGCAATTCACTTCAACCTCACACCGCCGCACTGGAGGCCACTGAAACCTTTGAAGATCGCTCTGGAGATCACGCCCAACCTCGAGCCCTTGTTTGGGACTCGCGATGAAAACCTCAGGCTCATGGAAGACTCGCTCGGCGTGCGCATCGATCTCCGCTCCGACGCCGTGCATGTGGAGGGACCGGAAGAGGGCGTGGCCCAGGTGCAGCGCATCTTCCAGGACTTCGAGGCGCTGCGCCGGCAGGGCGTCAATCCCCACAATGGGGAGTTGAACGGGATGCTGCGCCTGGTGGTGGCCGACCCCGCCACCACGCTGCGTTCGCTGGCCGACGCCGGCAAGCAGCGCTCGGCCGGTGTCAAGAGAACAGTCCAGCCCCGCTCCATCAACCAGCGCAAGTACGTGGAGGCCATCGAGCAGAGCGATATGGTTTTCAGCGTGGGACCGGCGGGAACCGGCAAGACCTATCTGGCCGTGGCCATGGCGGTGAGCGCCCTGAACGCCAAGAAGGTGAGCCGCATCGTCCTGGTGCGGCCCGCGGTCGAGGCCGGCGAGCGGCTGGGTTTCCTGCCCGGCACGCTGCAGGAAAAGGTAGACCCCTACCTGCGCCCCCTCTACGACGCTCTCTACGACCTGCTCGATCCGGAGAAGGTCGACAAAATGTTCGAGAAGAACGTCATCGAGGTCGCCCCCCTGGCCTTCATGCGCGGGCGCACTCTGAATGACGCTTTCATCATCATGGACGAGGCCCAGAACACCACCATCGAGCAGATGAAGATGTTCCTCACCCGCATGGGCAACAACTCCAAGTCGGTCATCACCGGCGACATCACCCAGATCGACCTGCCCAACCCGCGCAAATCCGGCCTGCTCGACGCGATCAACATCCTCGACGGCGTCGAGGGCATCCACTTCTGCCACTTCGAGGAGTGCGACGTCGTGCGGCATGCCCTGGTGCAGCGCATTGTGAGAGCCTACGAGTCGGCCAAGCCGCAGCAGCAGGAACTTCCGCTGGCGCTCAGCGAAGCCATCGATGTGGGGGCTCAGGCGCGCGAAGACCGGCCACAGTCGCAGGGGTTGCATCCCGCAAAACCACAATAATATTGCGATTCGCGTAGAATCGGAGATACATCGGGACCGCGCATCCGCCGCGGTCCTGGGCACGATGATCCTTCTCGACCCAGATTTGGACCCAGACCCCGCGCCGAAGGCAACTCCAGCGAAGCGGGCGGCTGCGCCTGCCGCTGCACAAAAATCCCCTGATTTTCACCTGCCCTCCGCGCGTACGCTGGCCCGTTTTCTTGCGGCTGCGCAGAAAGCCATGCGGCTCAAGGGCCAGGTGACCGTGCTGCTGACCACCGATGCGGCCATTCGAGGGCTGAATCGCCGCTTTCGGGGCAAGAACGAGACCACCGACGTGCTGTCGTTTCCCGCTGAGGGCCCCATTCCAGGTTCGTCCGCTGAAGAGATTGCCGGCGACCTGGCCATCAGCGTAACTACGGCGCTTGCCCAGGCTGCCGGGCAAGGGCACTCGCTCTCGATGGAGATCAAGGTGCTCATTTTGCATGGTCTGTTGCACCTGTCCGGTTGCGACCACGAGGCCGACTCGGGGCAGATGGCGCGCCGTGAGCGGCTGCTGCGCGCCCGCCTGGGCCTGCCGCAGGGCCTCATCGAGCGTGCCGCCGCGCCGACACGCACCTCCGGGGCTAAAGCCCGCATTGATTGCAAGCCAGCATTCAGGGGCCTTAAGGCCCCAGCTCCCTCCGATAAATATGTTGACTTTGTGCGGGTGCCCCAGGTCCCGCTTTTGGGACCTGGGATACCAAGAACCTCAACCCGCAAACGGGGTGCTCGCCCATGACTCCGCTCACCATTGCGATGGTGCTTCTGCTGGCCCTGATCGAGACGCTGGCCTCTTACATCAGCCGCGTCTACTCCGAATTCGGAAAGATCCTCACCCGCGAGATCGAGGAGAACCTGGATGCCTGGGAGGAGCTGATCGAGCCGCAACTGGGCCTGAGCCGCGAGCACGCCGCCATCTCCGCCGCGGTCCTGCAGCAACTGGCCCTGGGGCTGATCGCGCTGGAGTTCGGCGCGGTTCTCTTCGATCGCGCTCCTCATTTTGCCCCGCCCACGTACGCTGAGGTCGCCCAGGCCGTTCTCGGCGTGGTGCTGGTGGTGGTTTTTTGCAACCATCTATTGCCTTCGCTGCTCTTCAACCGCACCCGTGGCCGCTGGGCGGGGCGGCTGGTGTGGCCCATCCGTCTGCTGCTTTGGTCCATGACGCCGATTACCGTCTTCGTCCGCTTCTTTTTCTCCGTGGCGGCGCTGGCCGAGCAGCCGGCCACTGCCGAAGAGGAGACCGCCGTCGATGTGGAAGCTCTGCTCGAAGCCGGCGAAGAGGAGGGCATTCTGGAAGAGAACGACATCGACCTGGTCCGCTCCGCCGTCGAGTTTGGCGACAAGCTGGTCCGCGAGGTGATGACGCCGCGGCCGGAGGTCTTTGCCGTCCCCGAGTCGATCACCCTGGAGCAGTTCCTCAACCAACTGCGCGAGCACAACTTCTCTCGCGTTCCTGTTTATTCCGGGTCGCTGGACAACGTGACCGGCATCGCCTTTGCCCACGACCTGTTGCAGATCTCCGACGAGGAAGCCCGCACCCGCACCGTGGCCGGCATCCAGCGGCCGGCGGTCTTTGTTCCCGAGACCAAGCGCGGCTACGAACTGCTGCGCGAGATGCAGAGGGAAAAGCAGCACATGCGCGTCGTCATTGATGAGTATGGCGGCGTCGCGGGCCTGGTGACCATCGAGGACCTGCTGGAAGAGATCGTCGGCAACATCAAGGACGAGCATGAGGAAGACGCGGCGCTAGAAGAGCCCCAGCGCGAGCCACACGGCGTCTGGCTGGTTCCCGGCAGCTTTCCCGTCGCTCAGTTGCCGGACCTCTTCGGCGAGCAATCCGCCCTGAGCGATCTCGACGAAGCCTACGAAGCCACCACGCTCGGCGGCCTGGTGAGCGAGATCGAGGGACGCATTCCGCTGACCGGCGAGGTGGTGCTGCTGGAACCCATCGGCATGCGCATGGAGGTGGTCGCCTCCACCGGGCGGCGCGTGGAGCGGCTGCGGGTCTTCCCGCCGGCCGCGAAAACCGCTACCGCGCAACCTGCATGAACCGTCCTCGATTGGCCGCAAGTAAAAATGCCGTAAACTCAGTCAGGAGTATCACCCCCTTTGAAATCTGGATTTGTCGCCATTCTGGGCCGGCCCAACGCCGGCAAAAGCACGCTGCTCAACGCTCTGACCGGCGAAAAGGTGGCCATCGTCTCCACCAAGCCGCAGACCACGCGCAACCGCATCGCGGGGGTGGTGGAGGTTCCGGCGCAGAAGGGCGTGCATGCGGCGGCGCAGATCGTCTTTGTGGATACTCCCGGCGTGCACAAGCCTGGGTCGCAGTTGGACCGGCGGATGCTGCAGGAGGTCTACGAGGCGCTGGAGACGCGCGACCTGGTGCTGGTGCTGATGGATGCTACGCGCAGGGTGCAGTTGGAAGAGGCTGTGGCACCGTCAGCCGTTATGGATGATGCAGTGAAATCCCAGGTCTCAAATGCGAGACCTGGGGCACCCGCAGAGGGTGGTGTTCCCGAAGAGAATACCTCAGGGGCTAAAGCCCCCGGTGATTTTGCAGCACTTACGGCACGACTGAAGTCGTGCCCTGACACGAACCAGTGTTTTTCGGCAGCCGGTCAAACTGCGGCCCCCCGCCGCGAGCGAAGCAACTGGGCCAGTGAGGACGAGTTTTTGTTTGGATTGATTCGCAAGCTCGACTGCCCGGTTTTTTTGGTGCTCACTAAAATCGATCTGGTTCCCAAGGACCGCCTGCTGCCGCTGATTGATACGCTCACCCGGCAGTACAACTTTGCCCAGATCATTCCGGTGAGCGCCCGCAAGCGCGACGGGCTCGATCTGCTGGTGCGCAAGATTGTCGAGGTTCTGCCCACGGGCGAGCGCTACTATCCCAAGGATCAGTACACTGACCAGCCCCAGCGCTTCATGGTTGCCGAGTTGATTCGCGAGAGCATCCTGGTCGAAACAGGCGAAGAGGTTCCGTATGCCTCGGCGGTGGTGATCGAGCAATTCGAGGAACCGGAGCCTGCGCCGTCGAGCAAGAAAAAAGGCCCGCCGGCGCGCCTGCCGCTTACCCGCATCGCGGCGGCTATCTACTGCGAGCGCGGCGGGCAGAAAGCGATTCTGATCGGCAAGGGCGGCGCGAAGCTGAAGGAGATCGGGACCGGCGCGCGGCGGCAGATCGAATCGCTGCTGGGAACCCGCGTTTATCTGGAGCTGCGCGTCATCGTCGAGCCCAACTGGCGCGAGTCGAAGAGTTTTGTCGAGCGGCTGGATTGGCGGAATCAGTTGGAGCGGCTGGCCGGGGACCAGATTACTGAAAAGCCGCAGGGCGAGGACGAATAAGGGGCTATCGATATTTGGGATGGAGTGTGTGGTTTCCCACCCTTTCCGCAGAAAAAAGCGGAAAGGATGGGGCACGGAACCTTTTCTCTAAAAAGAAACAAGGTTTCGATTTTGCTGCAAGTTGACCAATGCAAAGGGAACAGCTTGTTGGGACAAATGCAGCGAGTTGGCCCCCGCTTACGCGGGGATAGCAAGTTGGCAGGTTAGCGTCGTCATCGCTGGAGGCAATTTTCATTCCTCCGCGGGCCGGCGACGCCGGTGGACGATAACACAACCATCCACTCTTTAATTCGCCAACACGACCACCCAGCTTCTATTTCGCCAAAACAACCTCATCCTTATCATCCACTGCGGCAGGCTTTTGGGTTTTGTAGTCGGAGAAGTGGACAACGCTGTCGTAGGCGTCTTTGATCAGGTCCTGCAGGGGGATGACGCTTCCGTTGACGCGCTGTTCGTCCAGCAGGTCGAGATCGACGTCGGCGACGATCATCTGCTCCTGGTTGATGGTGCCCTCGGCGGCAATTCCGTCGCGGGCGAAGAAGTAATCCGAGGGGGTGAGGATGGCGGCCTGGCCGTAATTGGTGGACATGTAAGGCACCAGGGGCAGGTTGCCGACGGTGCCGGTCATGGCCACGTAAACCTGGTTCTCAATGGCGCGGGACTGGGCGCAGTAGCGGACCCGGCAGAAGCCCTCGCGGCCGTCGGTGCAGGAGGGAACGAAGAGAATCTCGGCGCCGGCCTGTAAGCTGATCGAGGAGGTGTACTCCGGGTTCAGCCATTCGAGCACCGTGGCGTATAATCTTAGCGAAATGAGCCGAGAAGCTGGTCCCAAGCGCGCTGCGCCTCCGACACAATCCGCGTATTACCCTCCCCTAGCCATCTCAATCCATGGTATACGCACACATGGCGCGTGGCAGAAGGTATTTGCATCTGCGATTAGTGGGACTCCGACCAAAGTCGACTCCTTTGATTATGGAAGATATGGCTTGCTTCGATTTATCACGCCGCCATTCAATGGACGCATGGTGGATCGATTCTATGACTGGTACGGAAGCGTCGTGAAATCCAATCCTGCCGTCGATCTGCATTCTTATGATAAACGTCCCTCGGCTGTTGCACATAGCTTGGGGTCCTGGATCATCGGTAACGCGATGCTCAAATTCGAAGATATTCGTTTCGACAAAATGATTTTTGCAGGCTCTATCCTTCCTCGTGATTTCGATTGGGAAAAGCTTTTTTATCGAGATCAGATTACGTCAGTTCTTAACGAATGCGGACAGAAGGACCCTTGGCCTAAATGGGCCAGCAGATTACTGGCCGTACAGGAACGGCAGGCTCGGAGGGCTTCGAGTGGTCCAGCAGCGCTATCGAGAATGCTCGCTGTGAGTGGTTCGGTCACTCCGATTCCCTCATGCGACCACACATTGAGCAGAAATGGATACCGTTCTTGTTTCGGAAACCTTCCCCCCTAGCTCTCCTGCACGGTCGCGACATCCAGGACGGCGAGAAGTTTTCGAGAATTCTGGACCACACAGGAACGATCATTGACAGAGAAGCGTTTGGCAAGCTCCCGCACTATTCTGACGTTGAAATCCCCCGTGGATTGTCGATTACCTGGATTGAGGTGAATCCCGATATCTATACGTTCCTTATTGATCGCAAGAGCGGTAAGCCAGCTGGTTATATCAATGCGATGCCGATAGAAGATAGGCTTTATGCCGACCTCCGAAGCGGCAACCTGGGGGACAACGAAGTCACAGCAGAGGGCATTGTTCCCTATATTGGCCATAGAAAATCCCTAAAAATGTATATGATGTCCATTGCTATCGACGGGCGGTACCGTCGCTGGGGAGACGGCATTTTTCAGCAGGCCTACGTCCAACTAATCACGGGGTTCCTGGGTAAACTCGCGTATTACGCGAATCACCATGGCGTTTACGTCACGCACTTTCTGGCTACGGCATGGACTCCGGCGGGCCATAGGATTTGTGAATCTTTCGGGATGGCGGAGATTGGCAAGGATAAATTCGGCGACTCGATCTTTGAGCTTGATCTGGGGTCTTGGCGGCGCGGCCCCAAGGCGAAGCTCATGCCAGAACTTAAGAAACTATTGAAAATCTATGACAAAATGCAGTCCTGAACCCTCAACGCCTGACAGCCAGGGCGTCCTATGGATAAATTATAGGGCTGCCTGAATGGTTTACTCTCTAGCCTCGAAAGCTGTAAGTATGACGGTAGCGACCCTGAGATTTTTCACTCAGAACACCAATCATAGTCGCTGAGGCTGGAAACTTACTGGTCGAAGCGGGCTCCAGACTCCACTCTTGAGAACGAGGATTTCGGCTCCTGTGAGGTCGGTGCAAAACGTTATTCAAGAGGCCCTAAGCGCCGCGCACCCGGCCCCGCCCACTGATCTTCACTGTGTACATGCGGGCGTCGGCGGCGCCTATGATGGTGTGGACGTTGGCGCCGTCGGCGGGTCCGGTTGCCAGGCCCACGCTGGCGCTTACGCTCAGCTTGAGCCCGTTCTTCATGGTGAAGCGGGTCTCCGTCAGCGCGCGGTGCAGTTCACCGGCCTGGGCCAGGGCGGCCTTGGCGCCGGTCTCCGGCATCAGGATGACGAATTCGTCGCCGCCGTAGCGGAAGCAAAGGTCCTGCTTGCGGCTCAACTCCCGGAGCCTGTGCCCGGCGTGGGCCAGCAGTTCGCTGCCCACCAGGTGGCCGTGCGCGTCGTTGACCAGCTTGAAGCGGTCCAGGTCAAGAAAGGCCAGGCTCACCGGCAGGCGCCGCCGGCGCGATCGCTCCAGCTCCCGGCCCAGCACATCGTAGAGATGGCGCGCGTTGTAGAGGCCGGTGCAGTCGTCGGTGATGCTCAACTGCTGGATGCGGGCCACGTCGCGCGCATTCTCAATGGCGATGGCCGCGTGATCGGCCAGAATGTGCAGGTAGGCGATGGTGTAGTCGGTCATCTGGTCGGCGCGCGGATTGAAGATCTCGATTACGCCGTGCGTTCCTTTGCGCCCGCGCAACGGCAAGGCAATCACCGAGCGCACCCGTTGCGGCTTGACGGCGCCCGCCTGCTCCAGCCGCGGATCGTGCTCCGCCTCGGGAACGATCAGCGTCTCGCCGTGCTGGACCACCCAGCCGGCCACGCCCTCGCCCACCTTCACGCGCAGGCCGCGGAGCGCTTCCTGTTCTCCACCGGCGGCGATCGCGTAGTAGAGATCCTGGCTGGATTCGTCGAGCATCAGCAGCGTCCACAGCTCCGCCTCGATAATCCGCTCCATGTGTTCGAGGATGGTGCGCAGGATGGCGTCCAGGTCGAAGCTCGAGGTGAGCGAGCGTGTCAACTGGTGGAAGACAAGCAGATCTGCGAGCGGGATGCGGTTCTCCGCCTCGTTCGTCATCATGGAACCCATGGGGAGTCTATGCAGGCAATTCTTGCACACAAATGGCGCGAGTGCATGCTCACGCAAGGCCTGTTTCACATTTGCGTGCGTGGCCCGGTGCGGGGACGCGGCCCGCGGGAGACCCGGAGCCGCCTCAGTCCAGCCGCGGCGTTCCCCGGCGCAACAGAATGCCTGCGATGGCGAAGACCGCGATGATGGCCAAAACGAGGACGAAGTAATAGAAGATGGGATGCGCCCAGCCCGGCGAGTAGGTGAGGTCCTGGCCAACCCACAGCAGCAGAATGGCGGCGATGACCGCAAACTGGCCGGCGATGACCAGGAAGGTGTGGCCCAGGTCGCGCCGTTTGTCCAGCGCTTCCACCTGGTCGGGGGTCAGCGAACGCTCTTCGGGAGGAAGCAGGGAATTTGCCATCTTGTCTCTCCTGTTCATGGGGCGGGGCGCCGCAAATTGTGAATGGCCTCCACGGCCAGGCCGCTCACACTCTCGATTCAATCACAGGCCGCGGGAGCAGCGCCAGTCGAACGGCACGGGTACACGCTCCGCCCGTTCTGCCGCCTTCCTCACGCAGATCGGTGCTGCGCCGGCAAAGTCAAATGGTTTGAAAATCGGGCCGTGGGTCAGTTTCCGGCTTGCCCGTAATCCAGCAAGCGTACTGATGATTCCGATTATGGAGTTGACCCCATATCACACCTATCGCAGGTGGTCCATTTTGCTCAGACGATGATGACCCAGGTTGCTACGGTGAATAGCCTGAGGGTGCTCGATGACGGCCCCACAAGAGTGAGGAGAGTTTATGACCGGATTTAAGCTTGTTCTACTAGCGGCTGTTGCTGGATGTTTTATGATGGCAACCGCTCCAAAAGCAGCGGCTCAGGTTGCTGTGGAAATTGGAGTTGCGCCCGATTGTCCCTACGGATATTATGACGCCGCTCCTTATGATTGCGCTCCCTACGGCTACTACGGCGCAGAATGGTTTTCGGGTGGTATCTTCATTGGCACTGGCCCGTGGTTTCATGGCCCTGACAACTTCCGGGGCCACGTGAATAACCGTCTTCATCCCGAACACGGCTATAACGGCCCAAAGCCGCAACGTGGAGAGAAAGCCGAGCCGTCAAGACGTCTCGATAAGGTTTCCCACTTCAAGGGAAATGAAGTGCGCGATGGGCGCGGCCACATAGGCGGGGGCAAGAAATAAAAACAGCCGTGCGAATGGTCCAATAACTGGTGGGAAACCTGTTCCGGGTGGTTTGTCAGCTATCCGGAAACTGACCCACCATTGAAAATCGCGCTACCTGGGCGGATACCCGACCGATTGCGCATACAACGCGCGCTTTTCAGCGGGCAGCTTCAGGGCCGCGGCCACATCCTGCCCATGGATGGTATAAAACCAGGCGTTCAGCCCCTCCGAGGCGGCAAACAGATACACATTCTGGCCGATGAAGCCGGTATCCACCTGGGCGTAATCATCCTTGGCGGCGGCCACGTAGACCAGGGTCACGGCTGCGTGCGCGGCCGGCTCCGAGTTGATTTTGCCGCGCAGATCGCCGGCCAGAACCGGGCGCAGGCGGTTTGCCTCCGCCTCATAGACGTAGACTCCCTCGGCCAGGACCACGTCCAGTTCAATGTCCTGGCTGTTCATGGCCGAGGGCGCCGTGCGGCCCAGCCCCGGCTTGACCTCACGCGGCCGGTTGACGCCAAAGGCCGCCCACAAGAGGTTGGAGAGCGTTTGCAGGGGGAGCGGCTGGTCCAGGAAGGCGCGCGTGGTTTTGCGCTGGGCCAACGCCTGCATCAGAGGCATGCCGGCGGTGATCTGCGGCTGGGGAAGCTGGATGGGCTGCAACTCCGCGGCCAGGACTGGCGTGGAGCTCTGATGGTGACAGGCCGCAAGCTGCGCGGCACATAAGAAAAGGGCGATCAGAGAGGCGGATCGGCGCACCGGAAAACGGGCAGAAATGCGCATGGTTACTCCTCGAAAATCGAGGTTGTGCACGCCTGCCTCCGTAGGTGTGCGGGATGGGGAAAGAACCGCCTCAATTCAATTGCCGGGAGGAAACTCCGGCGCGCCCCCGGCTTACTCCGACAGAAACGCCAGCGACTGCAACTGGGTGATCTCGAAGGGCTTGCGGCAGCGGATGTTGGCGCAGGCCAGCTTGTCGTCGCGGCGCACCATATAGGACTGGGCCTTGGCGAAGCGGGCGCGGTCGCGCTCGTCGGCCCCGCGGGGCAGTTGCGCCCGTTTGCGCCGCACTACCCAGGTGACCTTGTACTCGCCCGCCTGCCCGCACTTGGGGCAGGTGAGGGTGTGCGTCCTCAGCTCCGTGATCTCGTTGAAAAACTCCCGTTCTTCCATCGCTCTCCGGCTCCAGGCTCTTCGGCTCACCACCCCTCGGGCAAAGACCCGTCGGTGGGGACTCCGGGGCTCACCACCCCACGGACAAAGACCCGTCCGTGGGCTCTTCCGCTCCGGCCGAATTTACTTCATACTCATCCTTGCCATGAGGAAACGCAAGCCAGCCCGGTTTTCGGCCACCAAGGCGGTCAAAACCAACGCCCGCGAGCGCGTCGGCCAGCCCAGGCCCGCGCGCGTGCTCTCGACCGGGCCGCGCACCGGACGGGAGGCCAAGCACAAGCCCAAGCTCGAGGAGATTATCCGGCAGGAGGAGTAGCCATGGCCAAGGCGGTTGGCGTAGGCGGCGTGTTTCTGAAGGCGCGGAATCCCCTGGCCCTGGCTGCCTGGTATGCCGCCCATCTCGGCATCCGGCCTGGAGAGGCCGGATCGCTGGTCTTCGACGGGCCGGAGTCGGCCGGAATGACCGTCTTTGCCCACTTTCCCCTCGACTCGCCCTACTTCGGCGACCCCGCGCAGCAGGCGATGGTGAACTTCCGCGTGGACGATCTGGACGGTTTGCTGGCGCAGTTGGCCGCCGCGGGAGTGCGCATCGACCCTAAGCGCGAGGACTACGCCTATGGGCGATTCGCGTGGATCTGGGATCCGGAGGGCAACCGGGTGGAACTGTGGCAACCGCCTGCGGCGGGCTGAAGCCCCGCACCCTTCGTAGCAAATTTTCCTGGGACTCTGACCGCATGATTTCGTACATTGCGATGGAGTGCTGAGGTATCCCACCCTAGGCGCAAAAACAAAAGCGCGCGGCCCAGAGGGCGCCCCGGTGGGGCACCCAGCTTTGATACAACATCAAGCGGTCAGAGACCTAGGCACATTTTCAGCGGCTGTAAGACAGCGTGTAGGACGGATTGGGGTGCAAAACGGCTTTGTCTTACGCTGTCGTACGGGCGTAAGACAAATGTTTAACGGGCGTAAGACAAAGCTCTTTCGCCCGCCTGGCTACGGTCCTTCGACTGCTCCGCGGCCTGCCGTCTTTCCTACGCGAACAGAGAGCGTCCTATAAACTGGTTGCAGAGTACCGCGATGAAAGATTCTATCCACGTCTCGAAAGAGAACTACCTGAAGGCCATTCTGGAGGCTGAGGCCGAGGGGCGTCAGGTGATTCCGGCCATGCTGGCGCATTGGCTTGAGGTTTCGGCGCCGGCGGTGACCATGGCGCTGAAGCGGCTGAAGCGGGACGGCTTCGTCGAGGTGGGCGCGGACGGCATTGTGCGGCTGACCGCGGCGGGTCGCGAGACGGCCTACCACACTGCCCTGCGGCACCACCTGATCGAGCGCATGCTGAGCGAGATCTTCGGCATGGAGTGGCACGAGATCCACGAAGAGGCCGAGCGGCTGGAGCACGCCGTTTCTCCGGCCTTCGAGACCAAATTGAGGGAAAAACTGGGCGAGGGCGGGGCCTGTCCTCACGGCAATGCGGTGCTGCCGGAGAGCCCGGCCCAGCGCAAGCAACGCGGCGAAACGCCGCTTTCAGAGGCCGTCGAGGGCCAGCGCTATACCGTCGCCAGCCTGCAGGAGCGCGACCCCAAGCTGCTGCTTTTTCTGCACCGGACGGGCATCGGCCCCGGCCAGAGCCTGCGCGTGGTGAGCCAGAACTACGACCAAACCGTTTTGATTGAGCTACCTGCGGGGAATTCGATTTTAGGCAGGCCGGCCGCGGAGGCGGTCTGGCTGCGGCCGGAGATTACACGATAATTAAATATAAGTATATTAGTTAATCATCATTAACTAAATGTGGCATACTTGGGTTGAGTGATCCCTGCGATCGCTTCCGCATTACCCATGTCCAAGGAATCCACAGTCCTCGCCGCGACCATCGAGCCCTCTTTGCCGGAGGTGCATTCGAGCGTGAGCATCTCCCGCTCGCCGATCACCTGGCGACGCCTGCTGGGGTTTCTAGGTCCGGGATTTCTGATCTCGGTGGGCTATATGGACCCCGGCAACTGGGCCACCGACATCGCCGGCGGGTCGCGCTTCGGCTATACGCTGCTGTTCGTCATCATGGCCTCGAATCTGATGGCCATTCTGCTGCAGAGCCTGAGCCTGAAGCTGGGCATAGCCACGGAACGGGACCTGGCGCAGCTTTGCCACGAGAGCTATGGGCGCGTGGCGAGCTTTGCGCTGTGGGTGGGCGCGGAGATCGCCATCGCGGCCTGCGACCTGGCCGAGGTGATCGGCTCGGCGATTGCGCTGAACCTGCTGTTTCACATTCCGCTGTTTTACGGCGTGCTGATTACCGGCCTGGACGTGCTGCTGATTCTCGTCATCCAGCGCTGGGGTTTCCGTTATATTGAGGCGCTGGTGATCACGCTGATCGTCACCATTATCGGGATGTTTGGCGTGCAGATGTTTCTGTCGAAGCCGGAGTATTGGCCGGTGCTGCGGAATCTTTTCATTCCTTCGACCGCGATTGTGACCAACCCGGCGATGCTTTATATCGCGATTGGAATTCTGGGCGCTACGGTGATGCCGCACAATCTCTACCTGCACTCCTCGATTGTGCAGAGCCGGCGCTACAAGCGGACGGCGGAGGGCAAGCGAGAGGCCATCTTCATGGCCAACGTGGATTCGGCGCTGGCGCTGACGGTGGCGCTGTTTGTGAATGCGGCGATTCTGATTATGGCGGCGGCGGTGTTCAATCGCAGCGGGCACTATGAGGTTGCGGCGATTCAGGACGCCTACAAGCTGCTGAGCCCGCTGTTAGGCGCGGCGGGGGCGAGCACTCTGTTTGCCGTGGCGCTGCTGGCCTCGGGGCAGAACTCTTCGATTACCGGCACGCTGGCCGGGCAGGTGGTGATGGAGGGGTTTATCCACCTGAAGGTCTCGCCGTGGCTGCGGCGGATGATTACGCGGACTCTCGCTATTATTCCGACCATTATTGTGGTTGCGATTACCGGCGAGCGGGGGACGGAAAAGCTGCTGATTCTGAGCCAGGTGATTCTTTCGCTGCAGTTGAGCTTTGCGGTGGTGCCGCTGGTGATGTTTACCGGCAGCAGGAAAAAGATGGGCGAGTTTGTGAACGGACGCTGGCTGCAGGGGCTGGCGTGGTTCACGGCGGCACTGATTGCCGGACTGAATGTCTGGCTGCTGATTGAAACCGCAATGGGACGCTGACGGCTGATTTCCCCGGAGGTATGACTTGATATCTATACGAACAATCCGGTCGTTTCTTCTTTGTTATTTAGTGTTAATTATAGTTAACTCCCAGTTATTAGTAGGACAAAGCGGCACATCGAGCGCACTCTCCGGTACCGTGACTGATTCGACCGGCGCGGCGCTGCCCAATGCCGCAGTTACAGCAATGAATGTGGATACAAAGGCGGCCCGCGCCGGAGTAACTAACGCAGACGGGCGGTTTCTGTTTTCCCAGGTGAATCCCGGCACTTATACGGTAACGGTGAAAACAATCGGGTTTGCGGAGCAGACATCGCCGCCGGTTCAGGTTGAAGTGGGGCGCACGGTGACGTTGAACCTGTCCCTGTCGGTGTCTTCCACGACGCAGAACGTCGAAGTGAAGGCGCAACAGGCGATGCTTAGCCTGGAGAACCCGAATACCACGACGGTGCTCGAAAGCAAGACGATTGCGAGCCTTCCCAATCCCGGACAGGACCTGACCTATATCGTTCAGTTCGCGCCGGGAGCGCTGATGAATACGGCCGGTTCCTCCAACGACGCAAAGGCTCCCGGCGGGTATGGAAACGTGGAATTCAACGGGCTGCCCGCGACCTCGAACGGTTACATCCTGGACGGTTACGACACCAACGATCCGTGGCTTGGGCTGAACATCGGGTTATCGACGAACCTTGTGATCGGCCTGGATGCGGTGCAGGAAGCAACCGTCAATACGAATTCCTACTCTGTGGATCAGGGCAGATATGGCGCGTCGCAGGTGAATTACTTCACTAAGTCCGGAGGCAACAGATTTCACGGCGATTTATACGAAATATGGAATGGCTCGCTCGAAAATGCGGAGAATTACTTTCTTCATGCCAACGATACTCCGGGTAACATCGCCAAAAAGCCGCGCTCGACAGTGAATGAGTTTGGAGTGAGCGTAGGCGGACCTATCCAGCGGGATAAGTTGTTTTTCTTTGCGCACTATGAAGGAATCCGGATTGCGCTGCCTCTGGTCTCGCAGGCCGTCGTGCCCACGCCCGCCTATCAGCAGTATGTGCTGGGCCAACTGGCACTGGGCGGGACAGACCCGATTACGGGAATTGCGCTTCCCGCAGAGCCCGAGGAAGTCGCGTTTTACCAGTCGATGTTCACTCTCTACAGCAATACGGCCGGGACCCCGGTTGCTGTAAGTTCCTGCCCGCTGGACGCGAACGGGACGATGCTTTCTGGAACGCAGACGAGCGGCAATCTCTTCAATGGAAACGGCTGCGCAAATCAACGGCAGGTGTCACTGACCAACAGCGACAGAGAGAATCTGGTTGTGGTGAAGATCGACCACACCATCGACAAAAGCAACAGCATCTGGTACCGCTTCCAACAGGATACGGGATTGCAGGCTGCCTATACAGATCCTATTAACTCCATGTTCAACTCTTACTCGCCCCAGCCGCAACGCACGCTGGTTGCCGGGTACACGCATCTGTTCAGTTCGACCCTGGTGAATCAGTTCAATCCCGGCGCAAGCTGGTATGGAAGTATCTTTGAGCCGTATAACTTTACCCAGGTGCGGCAGGACTTTCCCATTGTGCTGACGGCGGGAAGCAACAGCGTGCCATTCACAACCATAGGTGGAAATAACAATACCTATCCCCAGGGGCGCAATGTAACCCAGTGGCAGATCAACGACAACCTGATCTGGGCGCGGGAGAGAAATACCTACAAGTTAGGAATCAATACGCGGCGCATCGACGTGAGCGATTACGACCTGGGGGAGGGTATCGTTCCAAACGTCGTCTATAACGATCTTGCCCAGTTCACTTATGGCGCGGGCTACACGGCCAGCCAGACATTTCCTATTGCGTTGAAGGAGCGAGTGGCGGCGGGCAATCTGGATATGTATGCAATGGATACCTACAAGCCCACGGCGCGCGCAACACTGACGGCCGGCGTGCGGGCTACCTGGAATACCAATCCCGTGAATCAGCAGCGCCTGTTTGCGCGGCCGGCAGGATCGTTTCTCGATATGTCCCACCAGATCGGCCAGCCATTGGACCAGGTTATCCTAACCAGCGAGCGCAATCTGTTTCCGGCTACGCCGCTGCTGGTGTGGCAGCCGCGTGTTGCAGCGGCTTACGAAGTAACTCACGGAAGCGTGCTGCATGCCGGATTTGGCGTCTTCAACGATATTATTCCGGCGCAGATCGCGGACCTGGCCGCGACCAATGCTCCTTACGCGCCGACCTTTGTGGGCGGCATCGGCGGGCAGGTGGGTGGCGTGGGGATTGCGCCGAACGTGAGCGAAAGCGCTGTGGATGCGACCAGCAATGCCGACCAGAGCTTCCAGTCAGTTTTCAGCCTGGGCGAGGCGCCCTGCGCAGACATTGTGGCCGGCGCGCCGACATGCCCGCTGGCGGTGAGCATGAATACCTTTCCCAGCGGCAGGCTGAAGACTCCTTATTACTACCAATATAACTTCGGGATCGAACAGAAGGCTGGGGCGCATGGCGCGGTGCGAGCCGATTATGTTGGCACGCGCGGCGTGCATGAGCCGTATCAGGCGCAGTTGAACGGCTACCAGAACGTCTGCGACGGGTGCTTTGCGCCTTTTACCTACCAGAAGCCTCTCGATCAGAGATTCGGCAGCGTCAACGAGTTCCAGACCGGCGCAAACAGCAGTTATTCCGGATTGCAGACCAATATCACCGAGCAGATCGGCAGTCTGACTTTGCGCGGAAACTATACGTTCAGTCATTGCCTGGATGAAGTGTCGAACGGAGGCCTGCTCTCTTTCTCCACGCAGGGAATTCTATCGCCGTTGCCGGGGGAACTTAGACGCCAGTATGGAGACTGCGACTATGACGTGCGGCATAACATCTCGGCCTTCGGGATCTACCAGATTCCCTATTCGTCTTCCCATGCGTTGCGGCGCATGATCTTCGCCGGGTGGTCGTTTTCAGAGACAGCGTTCTTTCATAGCGGGCTTCCGTTCACGGTATTAAGTCAACCTTACACAGCGAACGGCAACGGCATCTTTCAAGGCAGCGGGCCGCAGTTTGCCAGCCGGGTTGCAGGCGTGCCGATCTATCTGAAAACGCCTTATTCTGGAGTCACCGTGGCGGGAACGAAACAGTGGCTGAATCCAGATGCATTTGTCTCAGTGGTCGATCCGACGACGGGCGCCTGCACGGGAGGCGATTCGGTTTTCAACTGCCAGTTTGGCGATTCGGGACGCAATACGGTGCGCGGACCGCACTTTACTTACTCGGATATTTATGTGACGAAAAAGTTTCCAATTACGAGAGCGGTGGCGCTGCGCTTCAATACGCAGTTTTTCAATGCGTTCAATCATCCGAATTTTGCCTTGCCCAGCAATGTGGAGGCCGGGGTGCCCGGAGTGTATATTCCGGCAAAGTTCGGCACGTTGGAGAGCACCGTCTCGCCGCCGACGGGGTTGCTCGGCGTGGGCCTGGGTGGGGACAGTTCGCCGCGCATGATTGCATTTCAGGCGAGAGTTGAGTTCTGATATCCGCTACTATGGATGCGATGCACATTCTTTCCTCTGCCGAGATGCAGGCCTGCGACCGCGCGACGACCGGGCGGTTCGGGATTCCGTCGCTGGAGTTGATGCGCGCGGCTTCGGCGGCAGTGGCCGCGATTGCGCGGGAGCGGTTCCCGCGGGCGCGGCGGGTGACGGTGCTGTGCGGCAGGGGCAATAACGGCGGCGACGGCATGACGGCTGCGCGCATGCTCGCCGATGCGGGCCTCGAGGTGACGACGCTGCTGCTGGGCGCGCCCAGTGGTCTGAAAGGCGACGCAGCCCAGGCATGGCTGGAACTTTCCAGCCCGGCGCATGGGCTTATCCACATCGTTACTTCGGCGGAGGAACTGGCGCGGCACACGGGCGCGCTCGAAGCCGATCTGATTGTGGACGCGGTGGTGGGCACGGGCTTCAAGCCGCCGCTGAAGGGGCTGGCGCTGGCGGCGCTGGAGTGGGTGAAGGTTAGCCGGGCTCCCATCCTTGCCGTTGATCTGCCCTCCGGCTGGCCGGCGGACGCGACCAGCGCCGCCGTGTCCGGACCGGTCTTTCCCGCCGATGCGGTGATTACCTTTACCGCGCCCAAGCCGGCGCATGTTTTTGGCCAGTTGACCCGGGCGTGGGACCAGCCGATTGTGGTGGCGCCGATCGGCTCACCGGAGGGGGCGATCGTTTCGGCGCTCAAATTGGATTGGGCGGGGTCGGCGGTGGAACTGGTTCAGGCTCCCAGGGCAGCGGGGGCAAACAAAGGCAACTTCGGGCACGTGCTGGTGGTGGGCGGGTCGGTAGGCAGGTCGGGCGCGCCGGCTATGGCGGCTCTGGGAGCGTTGCGGGCCGGGGCTGGGTTGGTGACGGCGGCGGTTCCGGCTCCAATGCTGGCGATGGTGGCCGCGGTTGCGCCGGAGCTGATGACCTTGCCGCTCAAGGCGAACGCAGTGGGGCAGATTGCGGCGGAGAACCTGGCTACGGGGGTTTTGACGGGGCTTGCGGCGGGGAAGACCGTGCTGGCTATCGGGCCGGGATTGGGGCAGGCGGCGGAGACAGTCAAGTTTGCCACCGGGTTGCTTTCGGCGACCAGGATTCCAGCGGTGATCGACGCGGACGCGCTGAATATTCTGGCTGCCAAGCCGACGCTGCTGGCCAAGCTGGCCAAGGGACGGACGCTGGTGCTGACGCCGCATCCGGGCGAGATGGCGCGGCTGACCGGGATCACGGTGGCCGAGGTGCAGGCCAACCGGCTGGAGGCAGCGCGGGGGTTTGCCCAGCGCCTGGGCGTGACGCTGGTGCTGAAAGGGGCGCGAACGCTGATAGCGCACCCGGATGGCCGCGTGGCTGTGAATACCACCGGCAATCCCGGCATGGCCAAAGGCGGCAGCGGCGACCTGCTCACCGGGGTGATTGCGGGGTTGCTGGCGCAGTATCCGGCAGAGGCGGCGCGGGCGGTGGAAGCTGCGGTTTATCTCCATGGGCTGGCCGCGGACCTGGCTTTGCAAGACGCAGATGAGCACACATTGCTGGCCACGGACAGTCTTCAACATTTTTCTCGGGCTTTTCGCTTTGAATCGCGCGGGTTGAACGGGTATGTTTGGTTGCAGGGGCTGCCGGGGGAGTTTTCGCCGGCCACGGCCTCGCGCGAGGGAGCCGAATGAGCAACGCCGCACCTTTAGCCGAAGGCCGGATTCACGAGTTCACGACCCAGAGCGGGGCAGACACCATCGATGTGGGCCGCAAGCTGGCAGGATTGCTGAAGCCGCCGCAACTGCTGATTCTGCGCGGCGACCTTGGTACCGGCAAAACCACGCTGGTGAAGGGCATTGCGCAGGCGCTGGATGCCGCCGAGGCGGACGAGGTGACCAGCCCGACCTTCACGCTGATTCACGAGTACGACGGTGCGCAGGACGGGCGGCCGGTGAAGCTGTTTCATCTGGATGTGTATCGCCTGGAAGGCGAGCGGCAACTGGAGACGCTGGGCCTGGACGAGCTGCTGACTCCGGATGCGCTGGTGCTGGTGGAGTGGGGAGAAAAATTCAAGAGCATCCGCAAGAAGGCTACGGGGGAGATTGCGATCAGCGCGGAGGGCGGCGACGCGCGCAAGATTACTGTCACGCTGAAAGAGTAACCGTTAAAAGCTATCGCGCATGATCCTGGCCCGTCCAATATTCGGTGAGAAGTACAATCCTATCGGAGAAGTATTCGCAATCGGCAGCCTGACTGCGTGCAATCCGTCCTCATCTTTTCAACAGTGCTTAAGGAGGTTTCAGTGCGTCTGATTCATCACTCGGCAATTGCGGCGGTTCTATTCTCCATGCTGGCGATTGGCCCGGCGGTAACGCGGGCAGCCGACAAGCCCCACATCTTTCAACGTCCGGCGCTTAGCCGGGATTCGATCGTCTTCGGTTACGCGGGCGATTTGTGGAGCGTGCCTCGCGAAGGCGGGCGCGCCACACGGCTCACGACGGGCGTCGGCATCGAGACCGCTCCGGTCTTCTCGCCCGACGGCGGCACGATCGCATTCACGGGAGAATACGACGGAAATACAGACGTGTTTACGATTCCCGCCACGGGCGGCATTCCCTACCGCGTGACCTACCATCCCGCTCCCGACAGCGCCGTGGGCTGGACTCCGGACGGCAAGCAGATTCTCTTCCGCTCCAACCGCGAGTCGGCGAGCCGGTATACGCAGCTTTACACGGTTTCCGCTCAGGGAGGCGTGGCCGCGCCGCTGCCGCTGCCCATGGCCTACCAGGGGCAGCTATCGCCGGACGGCGGCCATATTGCCTACACGCCGATGGCGCCTGCCTTCGGCTTCGACTACACAACCTTCGTCTCCTGGGGCAACTACCACGGCGGCCGCGCCAGCACGATCTGGGTCACCTCGCTGCCGGGGCTCGACTCGGTGGAGATTCCGCATGAGCAGGCCTCCGATTTCTCCCCGGTGTACGCGGACGACCAAATCTATTTTCTTTCCGGGCGCAAGGGCCCGATCGACATCTTTCGCTACGATCCGGCGACAAAGACGGTGAGCGAAGCGCTGCACAACGACGGGCCGGATATTCGCAGCCTGGCCGGCGAGGGGAAGACACTGGTCTACGACCAGCTTGGTGAGATCTACCTCTACGACACAACGACCGGGAAGAGCCACCTGGTTCCAATCGAGATCGATGCCGATCTTCCCGAGGTGCGGCCCAGGATTGAGAGCGTGGCAGATGAGATTGAACATACGTCGATTTCGCCGACGGGCCTGCGCATGGCTGTGGAGGCGCATGGAGAGATTTTGACCGTCGCCGCCAAACATGGGCCCACCCGCGACATTACCAACACGCCCGGCGTGATGGAGCGTTCGCCGGCGTGGTCGCCCGATGGACAGTCCATCGCCTACTTCTCCGATGAGTCCGGCTTGTATGCGCTGCACGTCGCCTCGCAGACCGGAGATTCGCAATTCGGCAGTGCGCCGGTGAAGAAGTTTGCGCTGGCCGCCGAACCTGCCTACTACTTCGATCCCCTGTGGTCGCCCGACTCCAAACTCATCGCCTTCCACGACAACCGGCTGAATATTTACATGCTGGATACGACGACGGGCAAGCTGGTCACCGTGGGCGAGAAAAATGTGTTTGGAGGCTTCTCGAACGAAAGCTACGAGCTGGCGTGGTCGCCCGACTCCAAATGGATCGCTTATCCGCGCTCGCTTTCCAACCACCTTCACGCGCTGTTTCTCTATTCGGTTGAAACCGGCAAGTCCACCCAGGTGACCAACGAGATCGCGGACTCGCGCCTGCCGGCCTTCGATCGCGGCGGCAAGTATCTGTATTTCATTGCCAGCACCAACGCAGGCGCTACCTCCGATGGGCTGGATATGAGCAGCGATTTGTATGAGGTTACATCGCATATCTATGCGGCCGTGCTGGCCGCCGACCAGGCCTCGCCTATCGCTCCCGAGCTGGACGACGAAAAGACTGCAGACGAGCGCAAGGCGGATGCGAAGAAGGATGGGGACAACGCACCAGCCGAGGAGGGCAAGGGAGAGAAGGACGCGGCGAAGAGCGGCGGCGAAGAAGCGCATGCTGACGCCGCCAAGGCTGACAAAAAGGACAAGGCGGACAACCGGGACAAACCCGTCAAGCCGACCAAGGTCGATCTGGCTGGAATTGATACGCGGATCGTGGCCCTGCCGCTGCCCGCCGCCGATTACGTCGGACTTGCCACGGGGAAGCATGGCAGCCTCTATTTCCTTCAAACTTCCGAATCAAACCGCTTCAGCGATCACACGGCTACCCTCAGCCGCTGGGTTTGGGAAGACCGCAAGACGGTGAAGCTGGCCGAGCGCGTGGAGAGTTTTGAACTCTCGGCCAACGGCGAAAAGATGCTGCTGGCTCTCTCCAAGCGCAAGCCGGACGCAACCGACGTTCCGCCCGGCGAGGGCCCGCGCCCGGAGTGGGTGATCGTGCCCGCCGATGCGCCCGTCAAACCGGCCGAAGGGGTGATCTCCTTTGCCGACCTCAAGGTGCGCGTCGATCCGCCGGCGGAGTGGGCGCAGATGTACCACGAGGTGTGGCGCATCGAACGCTCCTATTTCTACGATCCTCACTACCATGGAACCGATACCATCGCCGATGAGCGCCGCTTCGAGCCGTATGTGGCCTCCATCGCATCGCGGGCCGATCTGAATTACATCTTTCAGGAGATGCTGGGCGCCTTCTCGGTGGGGCATCTGCGCGGCAACGGCGGAGCCATTCCGAAGGCTCCGCACGTGCCCGGCGGACTGCTGGGAGCCGATTACGTCCTGCATAACAACCGTTATTGCCTGGCCAGGATCTATACCGGCGGGCAGTTCAATCCGGAAGAGAAGGCTCCGCTGGCGCAACCGGGGCTAAACCTCTCCGTTGGCGATTGCATTGTGGCCATCAACGGCCAGGAGTTGACTGCCTCGGCGGATATTCAGCAGCCTCTCGAAGGCACGGCAGGCCATGTGATCAGCCTGCACGTTCAATCCGCCGACGGGAAAAACGGACGCGAAATCTCGGTGACTCCCATCGGCAGCGAGGCCAGGCTGCGCAATATCGACTGGATCGAAAGCAACCAGCGCAAGGTGGACCAACTCTCCGGCGGAAAACTGGCCTACGTCTACCTGCCGGATACGGGCGAGGGCGGCTTCACGAGCTTCAATCGTTCCTACTTTGCGCAGACTGAGAAGCAGGGCGCGGTTATCGACGAGCGCTTCAACGCGGGCGGACAAGTGGCCGACTATTTTATCGAGGTGATGGGACGGCACATCGAGTCGTATTGGTCGCCCCGCTACGGCAATATCGAGCACACTCCGAATGGGGCCATCTATGGACCGAAGGTGATGATCGCCAACGAATTTTCCGGCTCGGGCGGCGATGCGCTGCCCTGGCTCTTCAAGCAGGCAAAGCTGGGCACGCTGGTGGGCAAGCGGACCTGGGGCGGGCTGGTGGGCATCGGTTCCATCCCGGTTCTGATGGACGGCGGGCACGTGACATCGCCCAGTGTGGCTTTCTTCTCGCCCAAGGGCGTGTGGGACGTGGAAAACCACGGCGTGGACCCGGATGTGGTGGTGGAGCAGGACCCCAAGGCGATCAGCGAAGGGCACGATCCACAACTGGAAAAGGCTGTGGCGCTGGCGATGGAAGGGATGAAGGAGTATCCGGCCGTGCAGCCGGAGAGGCCGGCTTATCCGGACTATCATCACTAGGCGGCTGCGGTGGGGTGGATGCGAGTTATCCCAGGTCCCAAAATCGGGACCTGGGGCACCCGACACTTTTATTCATCCTTCACCGCTACTGCATCCAATGCGCGAAGGAGTATTTCTTGGCGCTTCTCCCTACGCGCCGGATGAGTTGTTTGCTTAGCAGCAGCAATCCTGTATTCATCTATCGATTTTCTCATTTTTCCCGGTGAAGAATTCCCGTCGATTATTTGGGCGACCTTGAAGATTCTCTTCTGTAGGTCTGAGTCACTATATCTATCCATGAGATCGGCAGAAAGTAAAGTAGTGATAAGCGTGTAGAATTGAGGCTGGTCAGTTGCCATCTTAGTCTCCATAAGTGCAGGAATTCTACGATAGGCATCCGCCAAGAACCCAAAGGCACGACGTAGTTTGTTAAGTTCTGAATCCTTTAGACGTTTATTCTTTTCCCTGCTTGGATTTATGAATGCCTTGAGGATTTCTGCAGGCGCCCGGTGCTGGGATGTCCTTGAGAATAATGCTATCTCCGTAAGGCGCTCCCACATCCTGTCTACTTGAGAATTCTTGTCGGAGAGCCTGCTTACGATGTTGAGCCTTTTCATTACGAAAACAAAACTGTTGTTTAGGGGATTGTAGTAGCTAGATTTCCTCTTAAGTTCCCTACGGGCGACCAGCCCAAAGACCTGCTTAAATAAGGGGTCTTTACCCAGCGCCTTGACAACATCGAAACGACTAACCTTGACTCCCTGCTGATTGATGTCGATGAAGAGGTTTATGACTTCATCGAAAGACGCTTCCTCAGCATCAAGATCAATTTCAATTGTTGGGATCGGGTACTCCCGAAATAGGCGCACTAAGCTGTTATCGAGTTCCTTGAAGGTGACTCGTTTGCTATCTAATTCGATGGAGAAATTGGCATCGGCCCGCGCGGGCTTGCCATAGAAATAGTGTTCGACATTCCTAACTTTCATATCACTGCGCCGGTCACCCACAAATAAAATCAGGCTTTCTAGCCTCTGCTTGCCGTCAAGAATGTTGTATTCGAATTGCGCACCTGCAACCTGCTTATATAAGAAAATCGCCGGAATGGGGCGTTCCTGCACCATGTTCTCAATGAGTTTGCGACGCAGAGAGATTGTCCAAACTGTTCCACGCTGGAACGGGGGAATCAGATTGATCTTCTTCGAATTGAAATATCCGATGATCTGGTCAATCTTCATCTCGCGGTTGACGTATTTCATAATTCTCCTGATAGGGTAAGCAGTGTTGAATTAATCATACGCCGCCCGCCAACGTAAAGTGGAAAAAGCAACCGCAGGTCCTTCGACTCCGTTTGGCGCAAAAAACGCGCCAAACTTCGCTCAGGATGACAGAACTTTTAACTGGAATTTACGAACTTGCTCTAGAACCCCATGATGTTATAGCCGCAGTCTACGTAGAGGACTTCGCCGGTTACGGCGCTGGATAAGTCGCTGGCCAGGAAGAGAGCTGCGCCGCCAACTTCCAACTGGTCTACGTTGCGGTGGAGGGGGGCGCGGTCGGCGTGGGACTTGAGCATGTCGCCGAGTGCGCCGACGCCGCGGGCGGCGAGGGTCTTGATGGGACCGGCGGAGATGGCGTTGACGCGGATGTTTTTGGGGCCGAGGTTCCAGGCGAGATAGCGGACGGTGGCTTCAAGCGAGGCCTTGGCCACGCCCATGACGTTGTAGTTGGGGACGACCTTCTCCGCGCCGAAGTAAGTGAGGGTGATGATGCTGCCGCTTTCGGTCATGAGGGGAGCGGCGGCGCGGCTGACGGCGATGAGCGAGTAGACGCTGACGTCGTGGGCGATGCGGAAGCCCTCGCGGCTGGTATTGATGAACTCGCCGCGGAGTTCTTCTACGGGGGCGAAGGCGACGGCGTGAACCAGGATCTCGATCTTGCTGAATTTCTGCTTGAAGGCGGCGAAGAGGGTTTCGATCTCAGCGTCGTTGGAGACGTCGCACTGGAAGCCGCTCGCGCCGGAGAGCTCGGCGATCAGTTCCTCGGCGTCGGGCTTCATGCGCTCGTTTTGATAGCAGATGGCCAGAGTGGCGCCGGCCGCGTGCAGTTTTTGGGCGATGCCCCAGGCGATGGAACGCTTGTTGGCCAGCCCGAAGACTACGGCCGTCTTGCCTGCCAGATCGATCATGCTTGCTCGCTTCCTCCAGGGTCCGTGTTGAGGCTTGCTGAGGGGATGCCGGAACCGGTTTATAGAATATCAGCGAAAATCAGCCGCCGAGGTCTACAAGCTCGACCTTGCCGACGGGGCGGCCCAGGAAGCGGGAGCCGAGGCGCTCGAATTTTTCCACGGAGTCGGTGGCGAAACAGCGGATCTCGGTTGGGTGAGCGGGGTTCTCTCCCACCCTTTCCGCAACAGGCGCGGAAAGAGCCTGTCCTGAGCCTGCCAAAGGAATGGGGCACCCAGCGTCGATTTTTGCGCCGAAGAACCGCACAGCGGCCTCGGCGGCGGCTTCGGCGGAGTCGATGACCCTCATGCCCGCGGGGAGGTTGCGTTCGATGAGCGGGCGAAGCAGCGGGTAGTGGGTGCAGCCGAGGAGCAGCGTATCGGGGTTGAGGCCCGCGAGGGCGGCATCGGCGTTCAACTCGGCCAGATAGATTTGGATGACCTCGGCGGTGACCGGATGATCGGTCCAGCCTTCCTCGACCAGCGGAACCAGCAGCGGGCAGGCCTTCTCTAAAGCGCGCAGCCCTTGCGCGCCGCAGGCGGCGGAGTAGGCGTGGCTGTGAACGGTGGCTTCGGTAGCAATGACCAGCACGTCGCCGGTGCGGGAGGCGGCTCGGGCGGCGGAAGCGCCGGGCTCAATGACGCCGAGGACCGGGACCGGGACTGCGTCCTGAATGGCGTCCAGAGCCAGGGCGCTGGCGGTATTGCAGGCGATGACGAGGAATTCGGCGCCCTGCTCGCGGACCAGGAACTGCGCGCTCTGGGCGGCGTAGCGGGCGATGGTGCGGCGGGATTTGGAGCCGTAGGGGAGACGGGCGGTATCGCCGAGAAACGCGAAGCGTGCCTGCGGGAGGCGCTCAATGAGCGCGCGCAGGACGGTGAGGCCGCCGAAGCCGGAATCGAAGACGCCGATGGTGGGGGTCATTTTTCTGATGCATCCGTCGTGAACTCAACCGCGACCGACTTGGTACGGCGTACTACATCCAGAGCTACCAGGCACAACTCTCTGAAGACACTCGCTGCATAGAGGTTGCGCGCACCGGCACCGGTCAAAATCCTCTCAATATTACCTTCCACGAGGCGGTAGGCCGCCATCATTTTTAGAACTGATGGAGCGCCGTCTCGCACAAATGCATTGCGAAGTTCGCTCAGAATGCCCTCCACTGTGCCGGAGTGGATATAGGGGTCAGTGCCATCCAAGTCACTCATTGACTTTTGCAGCCGGCGCGGTGTGGACTCCCATAAGAACCAGGTGTGGCGCTTTGGGTGCAGTTTGGCCCAGGTGATTGTAATACCGAGTTCCAGCGGCATATTAAATCGAGGCGTGGCTGGCGGGACCGCACTCAATTCAACGCGCGAGAGATCGTGGATGGAGTAACGGCAGCTTTGGATCAGCGCCAGAACCCTGTCGAGCCTGCGATCTCCACCGGGTATTCCCGACGTGATGCAGGGATCGAACCCGAGCTGAGACAGTCCTACGATGTAGGCGATATAGAGCTTTTGGAACTCTTCGTCGTAGGGAATATTGAGGAAGACCGCATTGGGGTTAACGGGCGGCGGAGTCACGTTTCGGCTTCTCTCCCGGCAGAGCCGATGCGTTTGGGCGTGTTTTCCGCTCAGCGGCCAAGCGTGCCCAAGCCTCGTCCATGATTGCCAGCAATTCCTTCTGCCGACTTTTGGTAATGCGCAGCCGCTTGATCCTGGTTTCCAGCGGCTCAACGGGGGTCGTGATGTGTATAGGGCGCGGCATGGCTACTCCTCCATCATACCGCGAATTTCAGTGGAATTGAACCCTAAGCGCAGCGCTGGATGGTTGGGCTCCCTCGGAGGGGACGGCATCGGTGGCGAGATAGGTGCGGGTGAGGTCGGCGTGGCCGGCGAGAGTGGAGCGGGGCTGGCCGTCGACGAGGAAGCGGACCTGGGTGACGCGGGGCAGGTTGGCGTGCAGGGTGCCGCAGATGGAGAGCACGGTGAGGTTCTCGGTCTCAAGGCCCGAGGGGTGGGTGGCAACGAAGCTGCCGGTCAGATTGACGACGGCTAGTTCGGGGCTTGACGGCTTGGCTTGGCGGCCGGTTGCGGGCGCGCTGGAGCTTTCCGGGTTCTGAGCCGGCATGAGAAAGACCTGGGCGATGGAACTGGCGCCGCCGGGGACCGGGTGGGCGGCATCGGCAGCGGCGTAGAGGTCCAGCAGCTTGCCCAGCACAGCGCGGGCGCGCGCGCCGGGGTCCTGGGGCAGGGGCAGGGATTGGACCTGGGTAAGAAGGGAGCTGTCGGCGTCGTTGGCGACCAGGAGGGTAGTCTGCTCAGGCTGCGCCACTTCGGGGGCCTGTGTGGGGGCAGAGTCCTGGCTGGAGAGCAGCCGCTGGTGGGCGCGCTCACGCAATTGCCACAGGGCCACGCCCATGACTACCGAAGCCACGAGCAGGACGATGAAGAGGATGGCATGGTAGCGGGGGATCACGGACGGCCCTCCGTTCGCCACTCCAGCAGCGCGGCTGCCAGCGCCTCGGCCACGCGGGCCTGGTAGCCGGGATCGTCGAGGGTTCCCTGGTTTTGCTGGCCGGAGTCGCGGGCCTGGGCTGATTCGGGGGCAATCTCAACGACTACGGCGGGGCAGGTCATGCTGTCGACCGCGGGCAGCGCGGTGCGGGCCAGGCTGACGGTCATGCCGGCGTGCAGGAGGGCGGAGTTGAGCGTTCCGGCGAGGGCCAGGCTGCGGGTAACCCAGGCGGCCTGGGCGGTCTTCCAGGCGGCAAAGCGGGCGGGCTGTGCCGGGGCCAGAGAGGAGACGAAGAGATGGGCGCCGAAGCCGCTCTCAGTGGCGTGCAGGCTCAGGCAGGCCTGGGCATTGGCGTGGTTGGCAAGCTCTGCGCGGCGGTTCAGGTCGATGGTCGTGTCGGATTCGCGGGTGGTGACGACCTGCATGCCGCGCGCCGCCAGCAGGGAACGCAGCCTGACGCTGAGGGCAAGAGTGAAGTTCTTCTCCGCCTCGCCGTTCAAGCGTCCGCCAAAATCGTCGCCGCCGTGAGCGGCATCGAGAACCACTACAAAGCGAGCCGAGGGAGCAGGCGGGGCTTGGGCGGCGGCTATCGATAGGACTGCGCTGGCCGAACAGAGAGCAGCCAGCGCCCAAACAAGTAGGCGCCCTCGGAGCGCCTGGTTATGGGCTGCAGGAATAGGCCGGATTTCGAGCTTTACCGGCAAGAAGCATACCTCAGGGGCTAAAGCCCTGTTGATTCTGCTGGCTCAATGCCGGGACTAAAGTCCCGGCCTACCAGCTTTCGGACCTACTGGATTTCGTCGTCTTCATTCCTAGAGCGACCACACTCCATGCTCCTGGATTGCGGTGTGCATCGCATCTGGAGCAAGGTCCAAATCTCCGGGCCACGCCACAGCGCCGTATTCGAGCGTCACCTGTGCAAACAGAGATGGGTCGGCAAGCGCGGCGAATACCCCAGCCTTGAGCGAATGCACCATGCGAGACATATCGACCATCCCCGCAAGGCCATCGGCAAATGCAACCCGCAGCCGAAACCCCGGAAGGGCTTCGACTTCGGTTACTCGCCAGGGCGACCGGGGCGCGACCTCCGTAATTAAGGCAGTGGGAGAATTTTCATTGGCGTTTGATTCTGTACGCATAGTTCCCAATCCCTCCTGAGTTCGTCGCGATGTTGTTGTGCCCATTCCAGCACCAGCGCCATTGCGCGGCTCGGCAAATCTCCACGGATGACCTCGAATGTCTGAATGTCGATCAATGCCTCAAATTCAGCATACAACGCATGAAAGTGAGGTGGAACATGGTCACCAAAATACATTTGAATCAAGATTCCGTAAAACCTGCTAATCGTCGGCATTCGTCTCCTCGGTTTCTTGTCCTATGAAATTGCACCTTCGACTCAAGCTTTCAAAGAGAACGGCTATTTCCCAGTTCTACACGCATAAGTGCAATGAGATTGTTTAGCTCTCCTTGAAGCTTATCGTAGGCTGCCTTCGCAGGCTCTTTGTACTCTCGCGCTGGATCAGGATACTGAATGATATCGACAGTCTCTTCCCCAACTTTTAACTGCCGAGGCGTGGCCCTATTGTGAAGCTGCGACCACTTTTCCAATGAAGAAGCCACGACATAGTACTGCTCGACAATCTTTTCTGGTGCCAATAAACGAACCTTTGCGTTAATCTCGCTTATCTCTTGTGCCAAAGTGAATTTTTCTTTATTCAATACCTGTTTCATTGCCTGCTCGAACGACACATAGATGTCCGTGTAGAGCCGCTTAATCTCGTTTCGTCGTTCTTTGCCCAGCGCTGTCTGCAGCGCCCGTTCATCACTGGCGTTCTTCAGCTTCCAGGTAATAAAAGGAGAAACGATGGCGAAGATGCCAGCGATAATTGCAGCGATAGCTGGAACGAATTCTTTCACGAAGTAAGCCTCCGATGGAGGGTGGTGTGGCTCACGTTTGGACTGGGATGAGTTTTCCGCTTCCTATGCTTATTCCAGCGCATAGATGGTCAGGCCGCTGAGCAGCTTGGGGAAGAAGTCGGTGGACTTTTGCGGCATGACGTCGCCGGCAAAGGCCACTTCCCGCAGTTGCTCCATGGAGACGGGGTTGGTGAGGAAGGCGGCGTCGGCTTCGCCGCTGCGAACCTGGTCCACCGCATCGCCCGAGTCGCGCAGGTAACGGAGATTGGTCTGCTCGCGGATATTTTCGGCGTCCAGTCCGAGCAGCCGTTCAAGCACGATGGTGTGCAGTTGACTCAGGTCAAGCTGGCGCTGGCGCTCAGGCAGGCCGGCCAGAGCGGCGGCAACGGCATCCGGTTTGGAGCGCAGCAGCAGAGCCCCGGAGCGGGTGACGGCGACAAAGGCTGTGCCTTGCTGCCTGCGCAGAGTCTCGATGCAGCTGTCCGCTTCCGCGGCAGGCAGCGCTTCTACGGTGAAAAACTTCTCGGCGGCGCGGGCAAAAACGGCGGGGTCAAAGCTGGGCAGGCTGTGGACCACGCGGTGGGTGGGCAGAATCACCAGGCCGTCGGAGTCCATGTTGACGAAGGTCATCATTGCCGCGGCTTCAGGGTAGGCCGGCTGGGGCAACTGGCTGGTGCTGGACTCGGCCTTGGCCGGCGAGGCGGGTGCGTGCTCCTTCGCGTAGTTCAGCGCGGTCTCGTAGCGGTGGTGGCCGTCGGCGATGATGAGTTTCTTGTCGGCCATGGCCGTGGTCAGCAGATTGATGGCCGCCGGGTCAGCCACGCGCCACAGCCGGTGCAGCACGCCATACTCGTCGGTTACCTCGGCTTCGGCCGGGCCTGCGCCGTCGTAGAGAATCCTCTCCACGCTGCCGGCGGGGTCGGAGTAGAGCATGAAGATCTGGCCGAAGTGGGCGTGGGTTGCCTTGAGCAGGTTGAGCCGGTCGCTCTTGGGCTTGGAGAGCGTCTGCTCGTGGCGGAAGACGACCTGCTCGGAGTAGTCGTGGAGCTTGCCGAGCGAGATAAATCCCCGGCGTTCTTTCACGATTTCAGCGCCGGGAACCTTGAATCGCTGCGCGTAGGCGAAGATGCAGGGGTCTTTTTCCTGGACCAGGACGCCCTGTTCCCGCCAGGCGCGAAAGTCGCGGCCGGCGCGCGTATAGACGTTCTCGCCGCGCTCGGCGTCAAACAGCTCCGGCAGCCCGAGGATGATGCGCACCAGGTTGAAGGGGCTGCGCTGGTAGTAGGCCTGCTGCATGGACGGCGAGATCTTGTCGTAGGGCTGGGTGACCACGTCCTCCAGCCGGACGACGGAGGGATTGTAGCGCCAGGCGCGAAATGGATAGATGCGGGCCATACGGAAGGTCTTGCTCTCCGTTGAAACGGCGGAATTTGCGCGCCTGAGGCCCATCCTGCGCACCTTGGGCTCTTTGGCTCGCTCAGGCTCGATTGTATCCCAGTAATCGTATGGGGCACGCGCACGGGGGCAGCCGCACTGGGAAATCGCATTCGCATGGTTCAGCGCCGGTGAAAAGCTTCGACGCGTCCCTACGGGACGGACACTCCGATTTGGATGCATTCCCAGGACTGCGCTTCGCTTGTCCTGGGCTATTTTCACTTCTTCCCTCCGGGAAGATTTCAATTCCATCACCTTTATGGTTGCCTCTCCGCTTCATCGTAGAGAGAACCAGGGACCTGACCCCGCGAAGGCAATTGGCGTAAAGTTATGGTGAGGGAGAATCCTCCTTGAGGATTGCCTTCGCTCTCTGTCCATGCTCGCACCGGTTCCTATGCGCCTTTGCAAACACGCGATTCTCGCGGCTTTTCTTGCCGCGGCGGCGCTTACGCCGGCGGCGCAACAGGCGCCCATTCAATCTGCTCCGGCGCCCGCGCCGTCTGCTCCGGCGCCCGCTCCGTCTGCGGCGGGGCAGGCTCCATCCCTGACGGTGGACCGCGACCCGGTGCGCTCGCCGGATGGGGAGCCGGCCGCGAATCCCGCTGCGCAGATACGCAAAGAGGGAACGGGCTGGGTTCTGCACACCGACGTGGAAGAGGTGGTGCTGAATTGCACCGTGCTCGAGGGCAGCCGGCTGGTCCAGGACCTGAAGAAAGAGAACTTCGAGGTCTTCGAGGACGGAGTCAGGCAAACCCTCATCAGCTTCCAGCACACCGACCTTCCGGTTTCGATCGCCCTCGTGGTGGATAACTCCGGGTCCATGTCGAGGAAGCGTCCGTCGGTGAACAAGAGCGCGATGGACCTGATTGAGGCTTCGAACCCGCAGGACGAGGCCTTTGTGGTGAACTTCTCCGACGAGGCCTTCATCGACCAGGATTTCACCTCCGACGTTGGTAAGCTGCGCGACGGGCTGGCGCACCTCGAAGCCAGGGGCGGCACGGCGCTTTACGATGCGGTGGTGGCCTCGGCGGACAAGCTGGCGGCCGACGCCAAGCGCCCCAAGCAAGTTCTTATCCTCATCACCGACGGCGAAGACAATGCCTCGACCCTGAGCCTGGAGCAGACCATCTACCGGGTGCAGCAACTCTCCGGGCCGGTCATCTACTCCATCGGATTGCTGTTTGGCGACGAGATGAGCCGCAGAGAGGCTCGCGACGCGCGGCGGGCGCTGGAGATGCTCTCGAACGAGACCGGCGGCATGGCCTTCTTTCCCAAGAACATCGAGCAGGTTGACCAGATTGCGGCCGAGGTGGCCCGCGATATCCGCAACCAGTACACGCTGGGCTACCACTCGACCAAGCCGACCACGGAGCCGGGCTTTCGCCGGGTGGAGGTGAAGGCTGAAGCCAGGGGCATGGGGAAGCTCAACGTGCGCACCCGGACGGGATACTTTCCGGTGGCGCGGGTGGTCAGGCATGGGGTGGTGGAGAAGTAGTAAAGACAGCGCCGGGACGGGGGAGATGACTCAGGCGGTGCGAGAGAATACACGGGCTTCGAGACGCGACAGCCGGCTCTCGTGATCCTTGCGGACTTCGTCCGCGATATGCTCGAAGCGAGTTTCCAAACGGCCCAGTCGTTCATTGAGACCGTCAAATCCAGATTTCATCTCCGAACGCAGGCCGGTGATGCACTGGCCCATGTCGTCTATTCGCTGGCCCAGAGCGCCGATGGCGCGATTGTTTGCCACCGTCGATCCCAGCCACACAAGCAGGATGGAAAAGACCAGCAAGCCAATCGCCAGATAAAACTGGACATTGGTCATCATGGCTCCTCGATTATAACCTGGCTGATCTCGAAGACCAAGGGTTTTCCGCTCGCCTGTCTGCTGCGATAAGCTGGAAATCAGGAGCTGAAGCGCGAAAGATGAACCCTTCCCCGTACAAATACTCGACCCTTGCCGTTCATGCAGGGCAATATCCCGACCCGCAGACGGGCGCCGTGAATGTGCCTGTTTACCTTTCATCTACCTTTCAATTGACCGGCATCGGCACGGACCGGGGCTGGGACTACTCGCGCGCCGGAAATCCCACGCGGGACCGGCTGGAAGAGGCTCTGGCGGCGCTCGAAGGCGGCGCCAGCGGCCATGCGTTTACCAGCGGCATGGCGGCCATCTCCGCGCTGGTGGCTATGCTGCGGGCGGGCGACCACCTGATCTGTTCCAAAGATGTGTATGCCGGCACGGTGCGGCTCTTCGACCAGATCGTGGCGGGCTACGGCATCGAAATCGAGTATGTGGATAGCAGCAACCTGAAAGCGGTGGAAGCGGCGATACGGCCCGCGACCAAGCTGATTCACATTGAGACGCCCAGCAATCCGCTGATGGTTTTGACCGATATTGCCGGGGTGAGCAGGATTGCGCACGCGCACGGCATCGAGGTCAGCGTGGACAATACGTTTCTGTCGCCGGTGTTGCAGAGTCCGCTGGCGCTGGGCGCGGATATCGTGATGCATTCCACCACCAAGTACCTCAACGGCCACTCGGACGGCCTGGGCGGAGCGCTGATCGGCTCCACGCCGGAGCACAAGGAGCGCTTTCTGCTCGTCCAAAAAGCGGCGGGCGGGGTGATGTCGCCGTTCGAGTGCTTCCTGGTGCTGCGCGGCATCCGCACCCTGCCGCTCAGGATCAAACAGCACGAGGAGAACGGCCTGGCCGTGGCGGAGTTCCTCTCCGCGCATCCGAAGGTGAAGAAGCTGGCCTATCCGGGACTGAAGAGCCATCCGCAATACGATCTGGCCGTGAAGCAGCAGAAGGGATTCGGCTCGATGATGAGCTTCGAGCTGGAGTCGCAGAAGGCCGCGGGACGGTTCCTGGGGGCGATCAAGCTGTTTTTGAGCGCGGAGTCGCTGGGGGGGGTGGAGTCGCTGGCTTCGCACTCGGCTACCACTACGCACGGCTCGGTGAGCGATGAAGTGCGCGCGGCGATGGGCATTACGCAGGGACGGATAAGGCTCTCGATCGGAATTGAGGACAAGGAGGACCTGATCGCCGATCTGGAGCAGGCGCTCAAGGCCGTATAATCATTCGCCATGCAAGACTATGCCTATCTGCTGGCCATCGATACCTGCGGGCCCACCGGCTCGGTGGCGCTGGGGCAGCAGCTTTATGGGAAGCTCCGCATTATGGGTGAAAAATCGATTGGCTCGCACCGCAGTTCGGCTGAGTTGGTCTCGTCCGTCTGTGAGCTTCTCGGTTTGGCCGGAGTGCCACTGACGCAGCTTAGCACCATTATTGCCGTCAACGGGCCGGGCAGCTTTACCGGGGTGCGCGTGGGGTTGAGTGCGGTGAAAGGCCTGGCCGAGTCTGCCCGGATTCCCGTCGTGGCAGTTTCGCGGCTTCAGGTGCTCTCCCATAAGGCCGGCATTCCATCCGCGGCTCTCGATGCCCATCGCCAGGAGATTTTTCTGCGCATCGGCGAGCCGGAAACCCAGGCAAGAGAACTGCTGGCCGGAGCCCAGGAGCTGGCCGCCGTCAACCCCGCGCCGCATCGTATCGCCGTCTGCGATGAAGCCGCGGCGGCTCTGCTGGCGGCGGCCTGGCCGGCCACGGAATTGGTGCGGACTCCGAACCCGACTGCCGCCGATGCGCTCCTGTTCGGAGCGGCGCGGGTCGATGCCGGGGAGTTTGTTGACCTGGCGCTGCTGGACGGCCACTACCTGCGCCGGTCCGATGCGGAGATCTTTGGCGAGGCTGCCGCGGCGGCCGAAGAGAGCATGAAATCCGATGCATGCACACTGGTGCGGCCCATGTGCGGGGCGGACCTCAAAGAGGTGATGGAGATTGCCGGGAACCTGAAGGAAGCGCCCCAGTGGCCGCGCGCGGCCTATCTTGCCGCGCTGGACCGGGAAACTGTGCCGCGGCGGATTGCGCTGGTTTCACAAGAGGCGGAGCCGCTCAGGGTGACGGGCTTTGCGGTGGCCAGCCTGCTGGCGGCGCAGAGCGAATTGGAGACCATTGCGGTAGCCGCCAGGGAGCAGCGGCACGGCGCCGGAAGGCGGCTGCTGGATGAGATGGTTGATCAGTTGAAGTTGGCGGGGGTGCGCGAGGCGGTTCTGGAGGTACGGGCCTCGAATCACGCGGCGCTGGGGTTCTACCGGGCTACGGGCTGGAGCGAAACCGGCCGGCGTCCGCGCTACTACGCTGATCCTATTGAGGATGCGGTTCTGCTCAGGCTGCGGCTGGGGTGACGGCCGGGTGGAACTGCCGGCGCGGAGGCCTGCGGGAAGGCTGCGATCTCCGCCAAAATTGCCTATTTTTCGTCCAGCAATCCACAGTTTCAAATGACTTTCTCTCTTTTTTTGATGGTTACCATCTTGCAGATTGCGCGCCCGCGGGGGAATATGTAATGGTTCTGTAACAAGGAGGTGCTTGATGGACGAAATACAAGATCCAACGCTGAGCGAAGAAATCGAACGCCTGCATGCGGAACATCATCGCTACGCTCAGCGGCTGGAAGAATTGCTTCAAAAACCCTATCTCTCCGAGGATGAACAGCTCGAGGAAGTGCGCCTGAAGAAGCTGAAGCTGCACGCCAAAGACCTGATTTTCGCTCTGGAGCGCCGGTCGCCGGCCGTGGCTTAGGGCAGCAAAGCAGTTGGATGGAAGCAGGCGAATCGGTTGAGCGCCAGCCCCTGCGGCCTCGGTGCGGGGTGGTACGCGCCTGGGGCAGCGCCCGGCTATAGTCGGAATATGAACGGAATAACCGTATAATCGTTGGGACAATGGTTCGTGACGGTTACATCTACGGTTTGAGCTTTCTGGCAGTGGCGGGGTTGCTCAAGTGGACGACGGGCAGTTGGGCGTGGAGCATCGCGCCGGTGCTGCTGGCGGCGTTTTTTCTCTGGTTTTTCCGCGATCCCCGGCGGACGGTTCCTGCCGGCGCCGGGTTGATCGTGTCGCCGGGAGACGGGCTGGTCACAGAGACGGTCACCATCGCCACTCCCGAAGGGTCCCGGCAGCGGATCAGCATCTTCCTCAGTGTGTTTGACGTGCATGTGAACCGCTCGCCGATCGGCGGGATCTTGAGCGGTGTGCGCTACCGGAAGGGCCAGTATATGAACGCCATGAACCCGGCCTCGGCGGACCGCAACGAGCAGAACATCGTGACTGTGCAGGGCGAGGGCGGCGATGAGGGCATTGAGGTCACTTTCAAGCAGATTGCCGGCCTGCTGGCGCGGCGCATCGTCTTTGCGCCACGCCAGGGCGACAAGGTGGAGCGCGGGCAGCGCGTGGGCCTCATTAAATTTGGCTCCAGGGTGGATGTGCTCTTGCCGGCCGAGGCGGCTCTGCGCGTGAAGGTGGGCCAGCGGGTGAAGGGCGGCGAGAGCGTGCTGGCGGCAATGCCCAACGGAGCGGCCTCATGAACGGCCGCGACCCTGCCCTGATCAAGGCCAATGCAAAGGCCCGGCTGCGCCGCGGCATGTATCTGCTGCCCTCGCTTTTTACCGCGGTCAACATCGCCGCCGGCTACTTCTCCATCACCGAGACCATCAAGGCGATCAGCGGCAATGCGGAAACGCATCTGGACTGGGCGGCTATCGCCATCCTGTTTGCCATTCCCTTCGACGCGCTGGACGGGCGCATCGCCCGCATGACCAATACCGCCAGCGAGTTCGGCAAGGAACTGGATTCGCTGGCCGATGCCATCACCTTTGGCGTGGCGCCCAGCCTGCTGGCGTTGATCTGGGGATTTCATTTCCTGCCCGATTCGATCAACCCGAAGTTGCTGCAGCACCTGCACCAGGCCGGGGCGTTCATCTGTTTTCTGTTTCTCATCGGAGGGCTTTTGCGGCTGGCCCGCTTCAATATCAGCCAGGATGCTCAGCCGCGGAATCCGGGGCGGCCGGGACGCAAGTATTTTGTGGGCATGCCGATTCCGGCCGCGGCGGGTCTGGTGGCAGCCACCGTGCATTTCTGTTACGGCATTCCGGTGCAGTGGTGGTGTATTGCAATTCCCTGGTTGATCCTGGTGGGGCTGAGCGGGTTCCTGATGGTGAGCACCTGGCGGTTCTGGTCGGCCAAGGAGATCAACTTCTCCCGCAGCCATCCATTCCAGATACTGTTTGTGCTGTCGATTGTGGGTTATGTCATTTACCGGTTTTCCCAGGTAGTGTTCTTCGCCATGGCGCTGATCTATATGTTCTCCGGCATCTGGGCGCGGGCGGCGTACTCGTGGTCGCGCCGGCGGCGCAGAAGGCCAGCCGGCGCTGCCGCGCCGGCATCAGCGGCAGAACCGGATTCATTGAGACCCTCGTAGTATTTCCAATCAATAAGAAGGATGCCTGTGTACAAGATCGCCATTGCCGGAGCCTCCACCCTGTTGGGCCGGGAATTGAAGGAAGCCCTGTCGGAGTCGTCCCTCTCCGCGGCCAGCTTTTTCCTGCTGGACGAGGAAGAGGTGCAGGGCCAGTTGGATCAGGTGGGCGACGAGGCGACCTTCGTTCAGGCCATTGGTGCGGATGCCTTCGAACATGTGGACTTTACATTTTTTGCCGGCACGGAGGACCTGACCCGCAAGCACTGGCGACAGGCGCTGCGCTCCGGCTCCACGGTGCTGGACCTGAGCGGCGCGCTGGACCGGGAGACGGGCGTGCTGGTGCGCGCGCCTTGGCTGGGTTCCGAGGCGGTGACGCCCGACCTGTTTACTCCCGCCGTGGTCCCGGCGCACCCCGCGGCGCTGGCGCTGGCGCTGGTGCTGGAGCGGCTGCAGCTTGTCGCGCCGGTGCGCTTTGCCGCCGCCACGGTGCTGGAGCCGGCCAGCGAGTTTGGCCGCGCGGCCATGGACGAGCTGCACCAGCAGACGGTGAGCCTGCTCAGCTTCCAGGGCACGCCGCGCGCTCTTTACGATGCGCAGGTGGCCTATAACCTGCTGGGCGGGCTGGGCGAAAGCGCAACCGTGAGCCTGAGCGCGGTGGAAGCGCGGATTCGCCGCCACTACGACGCGCTGGCCGCAGGACGCTGGCCGGCGCTCGCCCTTCAGGTGATTCATGCGCCGGTCTTTCACGGCCACACGTTTTCGATTGCCGTGGAGCTGGAGCGGCCGGCGGAGATATCGGCGCTCGAAGAGGCTCTGAGCGGAGAACACGTGGACCTGGTGCTGGAAGATACGGATTCGCCGTCGAACCTGGCCGCTACCGGGCAAAACGATGTGCTGGTGCGGTTGCGGCCGGAACTGGGCGGGCGCAACTCCACCGAGACTGCCCGCCTGTGGCTGTGGGCGGCTTCGGACAATTTGCGGCTGAATGCGCAGAATGCCGTGGAGTGCGCGCTGGATTTGCGCAGGTTGAGGCCGCAGGGGACAGTGCAGTAAGGCGTGTTCTGTGAAGTAAGACGAAATTAGTTTGTCTTACATCATACTATAGCTTACATTTGCATTCAAATCTTACTTGTGATAGATTGTAAGTCATGGAACAGGTCTTCACTACTGTTAGCAGCAAGGGGCAGTTGGTGATTCCGGCGGCGATCCGCGAGTCGTTGGGGATCGAGCCGGGGACGCGCGTCTCGATTCGGCAGGAGGGGGACGAACTGATTCTCCGGCCTCAAACACAAGCCGCCGCGCAGCGGCTGATTGAAGAGCTGTGTGGGATGACTGCCGGTGGCTATTCAATGGCTGACGACCTGATGTCGGAACGCCGCGCCGAAGATGCGAAAGCCGGCTGGTAAGGAGCGCCGGTGACGGTCTTCGTTCTGGATTCATCGGCTGTGCTGCGTTTTATCGACAAGGAAGCGGGATGGCCACGTATGGCGGCGATTCTGGCTTCCCGCATGGATCGGACGGCAGAGGTCGCAATTTCAGCGGTCCAATGGGGCGAGATTGCCGGGGCCGTGCGCAAGAAACTCGGTTTGCATGGACAAAACCGAGCTATGGGCAAGCTTTCCCAGTTCCAGCCGCGCATTGTGGCTGCGACAGGTGAGCGCGCGCTGCGTGCCGCCGCGATAAAAATTGACAGAAAGATCGCCTACGCCGACGCCTTTGCCCTCGATCTGGCCATGGACTCACCCGATCATGTGCTGGTGACCGCCGACTACGACTTCAAAGCCGTAGCGGGTCTGGCGCGAATTGAATTTCTTCCCCTGAAATAGACAGATCAGCCCCACCAACTCATCGCCCTCCGCAACGCTCCCAAAGCTGCTCAATATAGCTGTCGGTCATGCCGGCGATGTAGTCGGCTACGGTGCGGGCCAGGCCTTGCGTGGGAATCTGCGCGCGGTGGTCTTCGGGGAGCATGCCGGGGTCGGCGATGAGCGCGGCAAAGAGACTCTGGACGACTGCGGTGGCGTGGGCGTGCGCCTCCTCCATGATGGGGGAGTTGTAGAGGCTCGCATAGAGGAACTCCTTGGCGGCGGCGCGGGCGGCTTCCATTTGCGGGCTGAGGGCTGCCAGCCGGTGGGGCGCGCGGCGGATATCGGCGAGTGTGGCAGCGCCGAGAGCGGCTACCCGGGCGCGCACCTCGTTCAACAGGTCGGTCACCAGTGCGTTGAGGACGTGGTTGAGCGTCTCATACGCGGCAAGTTTCGGCGGGGCGGCGGGATATTGCCGGCGCACGGCATCATGGAAGCCGCGGAACAGGGGCACGCCTTCGCGGACCTGGGCGAGGGTGAGGATGCCTGAGTCGAGGCCATCGTCCAGGTCGGCGGTCAGGTAGGCGATCTCGTCGGCCAGATCGATGAGCTGCGCTTCAAGCGGCGGGAACCGGTCGAGGAAGTACTCGGCCAGCTCGGGATGCGTGGCGGCGGAGTAGTCGTGGGAGTGCTTGATGATGCCTTCGCGGACGCCCAGGGTCAGGTTCAGGCCGCGAAAAGCCGCGTAGCGCTCCTCGAACCAGGTGACGATGCGCAGGGCGTGGAGGTTGTGGTCGAAGGTGAGCCCGGCGCCGCGCAGGCAGTGGTCGAGGGCCTTTTCGCCGGTGTGGCCAAAAGGGGGATGGCCGATGTCGTGGGTCAGCGCCAAAGCCTCGGTCAGTTCCGCGTTCAGCCCCAGGGCCCCGGCCAGCGTGCGGGAGATCTGGGTCACTTCCAGCGTGTGGGTGAGGCGGCTGCGGAAGTGGTCCGAAGGGGCATTTCCGGGCAGGCGGGCGAAGACCTGGGTCTTGCCGGCCAGGCGGCGAAAGGCGCGCGCGTGCAGGATGCGGGCGGCATCGCGGGCAAAAGGAGTGCGATAGGGATGGGGCGGTTCGGCGTGCGCGCGACCGGCTAGTTCGTCGCCGCGGTCCCAGCGGACGGCGATTCCAGCGGGCAAAGCGGTGAGCGGCCTGGTTTCCGAGTCCGGCATTCATTCACACCTGGAATTCATACCTTTGGAAATCACTAATTAGAGTCCAGCCTTCCGATTCACAACCAGCGGTTCCAATTTGGCACTTCATCTCTGGTTATACCCCAATCGGGAACATCGCACTGGGAGAAGCGGATTTCTCCCCGGTGAATCATCCTGTGCGCCATAAAGTTCCCTCATACGGGCCTGGATTGCAGGCATTCCGCCGGGATTCCGAATGGGAGCAACCGTATGGGCCGTCTAATCTACTGCCGCGATTGCGGAGCGAAGCTCGACGCATTCGGCATCTGCCCGGATGCAAGCGCCAAGGATGCGGCGATCTCGCACGGCACAGTGCAGTGCGGAGAGGGACGATACTCAACGCCGCTCAAAGTCTGGTCTGTGCTGTCCGCGTGTGCCTTGAATGACCAGGCAAAGAACATCGGCGAGGAACAATACACAACGCCGCTCGAAGTCTGGTCTGTGCTGGCCGCGTGCGCCTCAAATGACCCTGCGATGAACGCCCGCGCCGAAACCCGCGTCTCAACAGCCAGACGCGGACCTCCGGAGTCCATTGCGGCCTGAGGCCTGGGTCTCTGCCCCTGGCCCGGCAACTAAGCGTATTGCCTTGACTCTGCCCGGATTCTTTCCCTACTCATCCCCATGAGAGTATGCCATCGTATCGCCCCCGAGAGTATGATGAACTGTTCGATCGCCCAGGGGGTTGACGATGAAAACGAAACGCGGCATTGTTCTAGCGCTGTCTCTTCTTCTGGTCTCCGTGGAAGTTTGCTTTTCTCAGGCGAACCTTTCAGCAAAATGGGAGGAGCTGACCGGCCCCGACTTTATCCAGGCCATTCATCAGTCGCAAGGGGTTTGCGTGCTGCCCTTCGGTATTATCGAGAAGCACGGAGCGCACCTGCCCCTGGGCACTGACCTGCTCGATGTTCGTTTCGCGGTCTTCAATGCGGTGCGGCAGGAGTATGCGGTTGTATTTCCCGAGTATTATTTCGGCCAGATCTTCGAGGCTCAACAGCAGCCCGGAACGGTGGCCTACAGCCTGGAGACGCAACTCACGTTGCTCGAGGAGACGGTAAAGGAGATGGCGCGCAATGGCTGCAAGAAGATCGTCATTGTGAATGGCCACGGCGGAAACAACCACCTTCTCCCGCTGTTCGCGCAGGCGCAACTGGCCAGTCCGCGCGACTACGTGGTTTACGTTTTCGGAATACCGGGGCGGAACACGCCGGGGCGTCCGGCGCAGAAGACTCAGAATGACCAGCACGCGGGCGAGACGGAGACGTCGCTGATGCTGATTGCGCGGCCTGACCTGGTGCACATGGACCGCGCGACAGAGGAATCGGGCGCCGACCTGAATCGGCAGGCTCTGCCGGACACGGTTTACACAGGGATCTGGTGGTATGCGCGTTTCCCCAATCATTATTCGGGCGAGGGCGCGGCAGCCAGTGAGCAACTGGGAGAGTTTGACCAGAAGGAATGGTCGCGCGAGATTGCCGAAGCGCTCAAGGCGATCAAGGCGGACCAGGTCAGCCTGAAGCTGCAAAACCAGTTCTTCGAGGATTCACAGCACCCATTGGATACCAAGCAGTAGCTGGATCCTGACGGGCGCTACTCCGGCTTGGCTTGCCCGGCGGCGCTTTCCTGTTTGGCGAGTTTGACGCGGGCGCTTTCCAGCTTTTTCTCTACCCTGGCCACATCGCCGGGCTCGACGTCGGAGGGCGCCGACTTCTGGTACTCCGTGAGCGAGATCTCCCACTGCGCGGCGGCCAGCCGGATGCGGCCGGTCTTCTCGTAGAGGTCGCCGAGGTGGTCGTGGACCGTGGGGTCGGACTGGTCGCGGTCGACGGCCTGGCGGAGGTTCTCCTCGGCGAGTTCGTATTCTCCCAGCTTGAAGTAGGCCCAGCCGAGGGAATCGAGGTAGGCGCCGTTCATCGGCTCCAGTTCGACGGCCTTGCGAATCAGCTTGAGGGCCTCGGGCAAACGGATGCCCTTGTCGGCCAGCATGTAGCCGAGGTAGTTGAGGGTCATGGCGTTGGCGGGGTCCAGTTCGAGGGCTTGGCGGAAGAACTGCTCGGCCGGCTCATAGTGCTTCTGCCGCTCGGCCAGTTCGCCCCTGAGGAAGACCAGGTAGGTGCGGTCTTCTTTTTTGGTAGTCAGCGCAGCGGCCTTGTTGAAGGCTTCGTCGGCATCCTTCCAGCGGCGCAGGCGAACGTCCAACTGGCCCAGCGCAATCCAGACTGTGCGATCTTTCTCGGAGTTGTCGAGGAGCCCCTTGGCCATCGCCAAAGCCTCGTCCACCTGGCCCTGGTCCGCCAATTCGCCGGCCAGCATCAGCTTGAACTCGCGATTCTTGGGGTCGGCATCGACGGCTTTGCGGGAGACCTCGATGGCCTTGTCAAACTCTTTGGCGTCGCGGTAGATGTCCACCTGGCCCTGGTAGCCGCGCAGGGCCGTCTCGCCGCCCAAGTCGATCATCTTCTGGTATGTGGCAATGGCCTGATCGACCTTGTTCTGCTCGTGATAGATGGAGCCCAGGCGTTCGAGGAAGATGCCGCGGTTGTTCTTCTCTTCGGTCGTGTAGGCGCCGTTGGCGTGGAAGAGTGACGGCTGCTCCAGCATGTTCACGTAAGCCTGTGCAGCCTCGTCGAAGCGGCCCAGCACGTCCAGCAGCAGCCCCTCGTTATAGCCGGCTTCAAGGGAAGAGGGGTCCTTCTTGAGCGCTGTGCGGATGGTGGCCAGCGCATCCTCGTACTTTCCCTGGCGGCGCTGGATTTCTCCGATGTGGACCAGCGCCTCCACGTTCTCCGGATCGGCCTCGGCAAGCTGCTTGAATTGCTTGAGCGCCTCGTCGAGCTGGTTATCGCTGAGCAGGGCCTGGGCCAGTGCGTCCAGGGTACGAGGGTCTCCGGGATCCATGTCGTTGGCGCGCTGATAGGCGGCGATAGCATCCTTGGTCTGCTTCAACTGGTCATAAGCCGCGCCCAGAGCCAGCTCCATCTTGGCCGAGCGGTCTGCCGCCGGGACGTTCTCAATCACCTTGGCGGCCTGCTGGAGGTCGCCGCTTTCGGCATAGAGGCGGGCCAGGTTGAGCACCACCTCTTCAGAATCCGGCTCCATGGTTTGCGCGGTCTTGAACTCGTCTTCAGCCTTCTTGGAATCATGCTTGACGGTGTAGAGCTGGCCCAGAACCATGCGGTCCTCGACGCTTTTGGGCTGCAGGGCGACGATCTTCTCGAACTCGGCGATGGCCTGGTCCAGAACGTTGCCGGAGGGCGAGGCGGAGGAGACGGCGTTGGAAGCATCGCTCAACCGGCGCAGATAAATCTTGCCCAGCAGCCTGTGCGCCTCGATGTCGTTGGGAGAGTTCTTGAGCAGCGCGCGCGCCGTGATTTCGGCATCGCGCGAACGGCCGGTGCGGAAGTAGAGGTCGGCCAGCCCGTCATTCAGCAGCGGGGAGCCGGGATCGGCATTCAGCGCCGTCTTATACTCGTCGATGGCGCGGGTGATGAACTCCGGGCGGTCCGATTCCAGGGCCTCATCCTCGTAGGTGGCGGCCAGCGCCAGGTGATAGTAGGCCACGGCGCGGTCGGGAGGCGTTGCCGCGGTCTCGGCGGGCGCGGCCTGGGCAGGCTTGCCGGGAGCGGGGCTGGGATTGGCCGGAGCGGCGGTCTCAGGCGGCAGCTTGTCCGGGGTGGTTTGGGCGCGGGCAGGCGTCGCCGGCAGCATGAGAAAAAGTGCGGCGGCAAAGGACAGCCAGAGCGGCAATAAATAAGTCTTTGGTTTCATCATCCTGGGGATTCCGTGCCTTTTGAGCCGGGCGAATGGGTAAAAAACCGCGCTGGAGGATCACAAGGCAGCACTGGCAGCCGGTAGGAGCAACTCTGCCTACTATAAAGACGATTCTACGCGGGATTAGTCGCAAAGGCACGGGGATTCAAGGGATTTTATCCTTTATCGGCAAGAAAGGACAGGAAAATCAATCCGGATCAGCCGGATGGAATCGAACTCTGGAAAAGTGGGTTAGGATATGGACAAAGGGTGGAATGCCAGGCATCCCAGGGAGGGTGAAATGACGACAGTCCAGATCACGCTGCCCGATCAACTCGCGCAAGAGGCGCAGCGCGCCGGGCTGTTGTCTCCCAATGCGCTGGAGAAGCTACTGCGCGATCAACTGAAGGCGCAACAAGCGGCCCGATTGTTTACCGCCATGGACCGCATGGCCGCCGTGGACGATCCTGGTTACATGTCGCCAGAAGACGTGGCCGAGCAGATTCGGGCGATGCGTGCGGAGAAGCGAGCAAGCCGAGGCGCCTGATGCGCACGGTGAGTCTTCCTTTGACGAATTGGCGAGATGTGGGACACACGATTCCTTTCACAATCTCTTAGTGTTCCGTCTATCCCTCGCGTCAAATCTGAAGGTTGTTTTTCCGTGCGACAACTCCGCGAACACATCACCCTTGATGCGGAGTGCATAGAAGACGAGACCGCCAAAAACAATAATGATTGTTAGCGCCACGAACGCAACGACGGGTAGGCCTGAAGCAAGGTGAGTAAACATTACTTCACCTCCGCCGATTTGACGATCTGCCCGATTGTAAAGCCTGGAACCACCAGAAATCGCGTAGGTGCGCCCAGACGTTGCAACTCTTGCCGGATGATCTTTTCCGCCGCCGCATTAACTATCAAAGAAAGCATTTTTTTGCCCGTTCCTGGCACTTCTATACGGAGGCTGGCCCCGTCTAGGGTCCAGGAAGCAGAGCCGAGGAGTTCTGCGGCGGTGCCATGCCCCGCGGTTACTAGAGCTGAGCCAATAGATTGGCGAATGGAGTCTATGTTCGGAGCAAATGACGAAAGAACGACCTTTTCTTGCGGAGCCTTGACCTGGGCTCCCATGTTATTCAAGGCACTCGTCGGAATGCGGAGAACTTCTCGCGGTGCTATTTTAGCCGCACTTTTCACCGCTTCGGCTACCGCCTGGGCTTCGCTCAGTCTGGCGCGAATGTCTTTGGTGGTCTTGACGGCATCTTTGGTCAGCTTTTCCAAAAGCTCAGGGATCTTGTCGATAGCTTCGAGGCGAAGCGATCTAGGAGCATCGTTAAATCGCCATTCCTCAATCTCCTCGTCATCGGGTTCAGGGTAAAATCCATCGACCTTGCGAAGGCTAATTCCCCATTTGCCGTCGACCCTCGCATAGCCAATATCCCGACTCCAATAAGAAAAATTATCGCGGGAAGGGTCTACACCATCGCCCTGGATGGTCACCCAGGTGGTAATGCCAAGGTTAAGCTTTTTGAGGGCGGCGTCGATTTCGGCAATGGACTTCCCTAGCTCGTCAGAGACGGCATTGAGGTCGGCTGCAACGGTGGAAAGTTGTGAATAATAACTCGATATCCTCTCCAGAAGAGGGGTTTTTTCGTCCGACATAGTGATTTACCTCATCCTTCCAAATGTGGGGCTCACCGCCGTCAAGCGGGTATTACCGTTTATGTTGCCGCCATACAGGCGGGGTAGATGGTAATGGCATCCGCCGTCAAGCGGTACAAACTGCCACTGCCATCTGTAATATATCTCATACTACGGTACGTTGCAACTTCATAATTTCTTATGGTATTGCCACATCCATGTGGAATTAAATCTCAATGCCGGAAGTGGCGGATGCCGGTGAAGACCATGGCTACGCCGAGGCGGTCGGCGGCGGCGATTACGTCCTGATCTTTTACCGAGCCGCCGGGCTGGATGACGGCGGTGGCTCCGGCCTGGGCTACGGTTTCAAGGCCGTCGGGGAAGGGAAAGAAGGCGTCGGAGGCAGCCACGCAACCCTGGAGCGGCAGCACGGCCTTCATGGCGCCGAAGCGAGCGGCGTCCACGCGGCTCATCTGGCCGGCGCCGATGCCCAGGGTCTGGCCGTCGCGGGCATAGACGATGGCGTTCGATTTCACGTGCTTGCAAACGCGCCAGGCGAAGAGCAGGCTGCGCAACTCCTCGGCAGTGGGCGGGCGCCAGGTGACGACTTTGAGTTCCGATTCGGCGACGCGGGCGGTATCGGCATCCTGCAAGAGAAGGCCGCCGGAGACGTGCTTGACCACAGGACGGGGAGGGGCGGCGTGGACTTCGACCAGGCGAAGATTCTTTTTGGAGGAGAAGATCTCGCGGGCTTCCGGCGTGAAGGCCGGGGCGGCGATGGCTTCGACGAAGAGCTTGGCGATCTCGGCCGCGGCGCTGGCGTCGACGGTGCGGTTGATGCCGATGACGCCTCCGAAGGCTGAGACCGGGTCGCAGGCGAGCGCCTTTTCGTAGGCTTCGAGGACGGTCGCGCCGGTGGCCGCGCCGCAGGGGTTGGTGTGCTTGACGATGACCACGACGGCGGGATCGGACTCGCCGGATGGAAACTCCTGGGTCAGCTCCCAGCAGGCGTCCAGATCGACGAGGTTGTTGAAGCTGAGTTCCTTGCCCTGGAGCTGGCGAGCGCCGGCGACGCCCAGGCCGCTGCCGTCCGCGTAGAGCGCGGCGCGCTGGTGAGGGTTTTCGCCGTAACGAAGCGACTGGGCTAACGGGAGGTTGATGCGCAGGGTAGTGAGGAGGTTTTCGGCATCGGGCGCGGCCTGACTTTCCGGCTTGGGGGCTCCGGCAAGCCACCACAGCGACGAAGTGCGTGCCGGGGAACCCTCCAGGGTCGGGGCATCGCTGGAGGCTCCGGCGATCCGGTCCAGCGTGTTGGCGATGGCCGAGTCGTAAGCGGCGGTGAGCGAAAAGGCTTGCCGGGCCAGCCGCCAGCGGGTTTCGCGGCTGAGTGCTCCGCCGGCGGCCTTCAACTCATCGATGAGAGCCGGGTAATCCGCCACGCGGGTCACGATGGCCACGTCTTCAAAGTTTTTGGCGGCGGAACGGACCATCGAGGGCCCGCCGATATCGATGTTTTCGATCAGGTGGCCAAAGGCTACGCCGGGCTGGGCTGCGGTTTTCTCAAAGGCATAAAGGTTTACCACCACCATGTCGATGGGGTCGATGCCGTGGGCGGCGATGGCTGCCTCGTGCCGGTCGTTGCCGCGGATATAGAGCAGCCCGCCGTGGATCTTGGGATGCAGGGTCTTGACGCGGCCGTCCAGCATCTCCGGGAAACCGGTGAGGTCGCTGATGTCCTTCACGACCAGTCCGGCCTCGCGCAGCGCCCGCGCTGTTCCGCCGGTAGAGACCAGCTCGACGCCAAAACCGGCCAGCACCTGGGCGAACTCCACCAGGCCGGTCTTGTCGGTAACGCTCAACAACGCTCTCCGGATTCGCTTTTCCGCGCTCATAGTTGCACTCCTCGATCGAAGATTCGCCGCAGTTTGCCTTGTAGCGGGACAAATACCAAAGACCAGATTACAACGTGGTATTGGGCGGGGATTTCTGCCGGTGGGCTAAAACGCGATGAATAGGCATGCAATTTATTGGAACTTGTCTAAAAGCTATTCCTTGAAGGGTACGGGCTTCGGCCAAATCGTTGGAGTGGAAAGATTTTCTCACTTTCCCCCGTTTCAATGCAAAACATTGCAACATTCGTCGCTGAATATGTGAATAAAGTCTTTGTTTGCAATAATGCAACTTTGGCACGCAAATTGCACGAATTATTAGGGGTATTGTCTTTTGCTCATCCCTGACCGGGTGGACCGAGGGCGATCGAGAGGAGTGGAAAATGCTAATGAAGCGTGTATCATCAGGCTTTGCATGGTTCATGGTGTTGGCAATCCCCGTGGCACTGGCGCTACCATCCGCCGCGCATGCGGATAGCGTCCTGTCGGCTTATCCGGCCGAAATTGTGGTCGCGGCGGCGGGCGGAACAACAATTTGTTGCTATACCCCCGGAACTGTCAGTGGCAACGAGGCGAACAGCGCCCCCGGGGGCGGCGGCGCATTCAGCACCGCGACCGCGTCTTATGCGGACGGCGGCGGAGCAGTGTCTGGAAATGGGTACAGCAGCGGGGGACCGTATTCGCCAGTATCAAGTGGTGACGCTAGTGTGACAATCTACTTTGAGGTGGTGGGTCCAGCATCTGATGTACCGAATGTGCCCATCATCTTCACAGGAACCGCCGTAACCTCTGTAAATTCAGACACCGACGCCTCGGCGTCGGCTATATTCCAACTTTACTATTATTTCGACGATACTGCGTGCTCCGGTTATGGTTGTGACTCCTCCTTATGGCCATCATCCTTCACAAGCTTACAAACAGAGGAGTACCTCTACCCTAATACCGTTTATGCCCCCTCAATCGGCATCGTGGGCGACGCGGGCGAGGGCGATGGAACTTGGTACGCCTCTCTTGATCCGTTGATCGAGATCGATCCGACCTTCCCCGACGCCAGCGATTACTCGCTCGAATTCAGTCCCAACCCTTCTGGAACTTCCACCGTCACTCCCGAACCCGGCACCCTGACCTTATTCGGCAGCGGACTGTTTGTCCTCGCAGGGGCGGTTCGGCGCAGGATGCGTAAGTAGGAATTTTTCGATTCCCAACCGAAGGCCGGGGCCAACCAGCTCCGGCTTTTGTTTTGTAGCGGGGCGCAATTCCTTTTTCTTGAAGCTGAAAGCAGGGCCATTGGGTGATCTGGAGCATTCCAGGATTCCAATGTTTAATCCCCGTGGTCGTGCCTTGAAAGATATTCCCGAAGTTCGCATTCTTTTGGGGCTCATTAGTTTGTGTATTGATCCAAGTTGTGCCTTGCTCGATGGACTGGCGACATTCATCCAGACAAAACACGAAATTAAGCTAAAAGCTATTCCTTGAAGGGTACTGGCTTCAGGGTCTGCGTGAGAACTCGGGTTTTATACAACGATTTGTGCGGAATCGAATCGGTAAACACAATACGTTGCGGAAATCGCTAGTTCTCGCGCAGACCCTGAAGCCCGTACCCTTCGTTCCAAACCGTTTTTTTGTCAGATTCATTGTGGATTTACGACTCATCCTACAGAGTCTTAGAAAATGCTTTAGAGTGGAGTCATGGGAAGTTATTCCCCACCTCCTCCACCCCGCGAACAAGGACCCGTTCGCGGGGACCCCGGCTACCCACCCCGCGAACAAGGACCCGTTCGCGGGGACCCCGGCTACCCACCCCGCGAACAAGGACCCGTTCGCGGGGACCCCGGCTACGAGCCGGAGTTTCTGCCTCCGGGTACCGGTTATATGTCGCCGCCGCCGCCGCCGGTCCGCCGTCCACGGCCGTCGTGGGCAGTCGCGCCGGCCACATACCTGCTGGTAGGCATCAACTGCGCGGTCTTTCTCTACATGGTGGCGCACGGTGTGAGTGCGATAGCGCCAACCACCGAGCAATTGATGCACTTTGGCGCCGACAACGCCGGCAACGTGCTGATCAACGGCGAGTGGTGGCGCATTGTGACCGCCATGTTTGTGCATGTAGGCATTCTTCACCTGGCCACCAACATGTGGTGCCTGTGGAATCTTGGCCTTCTGGCCGAGCCGGTGATGGGTTCGGCGGGCACGCTGGCGGTTTACATTCTCACCGGCGCGGCCGGCAACTTGCTGTCTACCTTCTCCAACTGGTGGTGGAACTACCCTGACTGGGTGAGATACCACGCCGAATGGGTAAGCCACCACGTCGCAGGGCAGGCATTGGACCCCTCTTATGTGTTTCCGGCCGGCGCGGGGGCCTCGGGAGCCGTCTTCGGGATTGCCGGAGCCCTGATTGTGCTGCTCAAGTCGCATCGATTGCCTGTACCGCCTAACGAGCTGAAAAAGCTGCGCCGGTCGGTGATCTACTTTGCCGCGCTCAACCTGGTGCTCGGCCTCTCCATCAGCCTTGGCACGGCGGTGGCGCACTCCGGCCTGAACATCGACAATATGGCCCATCTGGGCGGCTGCACCTGCGGGTTGCTCTTTGCGGCTCCGATGGTGCCGCGGCTCGGTTCGCCGCGGAGACTATTTCAATTGAGGCTGCGCATCGCGGTAGGGATGGTAGTGGGATTGCTGGTGCTGTTTGGGTTCTACCTGGCGCAGTTGCCGGGTTGATCGGCGTTGATCGGCAGGCTCCCCGTCTCCGTCCCTTCGCGGCCTGTGCGAAAATATTTCCGTACGCCATGGAAGCCCTGATTAGTCGTCCGCATACGCGGAGATTCCCTCAGGGGCTAACCTGGCTACGGAAAAATTCACGGTTTTGAAAGGGCACGGCTTTAGCCGTGCCGCAGAATAACCAAAACAAATTGCGGCTTTAGCCGCCGAGGGAATGTAAGTTATTGAAAATAAATTCCCTCAGGGGCTAAAGCCCCAAATTCCATTTTCCCGTCGTGCGGCGCGGCTAAAGCCGCGCCCTTTCAAAGCGCAGCCTAATTCAGAGATTCCATAGAGAAACTCATCCCCATCCCCGGAGGCAGATCATGAAACGCCGCGACTTTTTGAAGCAAGCCGGCATTACCGCCGCAGCCGTTGCAACGACGACCAGCAGACTGAACGCGTCCACTCCGGCGCCGTCCGCGCCCATCGCCCGCCGCGCTCTGGGCCAGACGGGCGAGCAACTCTCGATCATCGGCTTCGGTGGAATTCTGGTGATGGATCGGGAACCCGGCGCGGCCGCGAACCTGGTGGCCGAGGCGGTGGACCGCGGCATCAACTACTTCGACGTAGCGCCCAGCTACGGCAATGCCCAGGAACGGCTGGGTCCGGCGCTGGCTCCCTACAGGAACAAGTGCTTTCTGGCCGGCAAGACCGAAGGCCGCATGAAGGACGACTCGCGGGCGCAGCTTGAGCAATCCCTCAAGCTGCTCAAGACCGATCACCTCGACCTCTACCAGTTCCACGCGCTGACCAAGATGACCGATCTGGACAAGGTCCTGGGGCCGGGCGGCGCGATGGAGACCATGGAAGCGGCCAAAAAGGAAGGCAAGATCCGTTCTATCGGTTTTTCCGTTCATTCGGTTGAAACCGCGCTCGCGGCCCTGGACCGGTACAACTTCGATACGATTCTTTTCCCGGTGAATTGGGTCCTGTTTACCCAAGCCAACTTTGGCCCGCAGATTCTGAAGCGGGCGCAGGAAAAGAAGATGGGCATTCTGGCCCTGAAGGGCATGGCCAAGACGGTTTGGACCTCCGGCGAAAAGCCGCATCATCCCCAGCCCAATTGCTGGTATAAGCCTGCCGGTTTTCCTGACGAGGCGTCGCTGGGGCTGCGCTGGACCCTGGGCCATCCCATCACCGCCGCCATCCCGCCCGGAGACGAGCAGTACTTCCGCCTGGCCATGGACGTAGCGCAGAACTTGAAGTCGCTGAATGCTCAGGAAGAGCAGACCCTGCTCGGCCGCGGACAGGGAGTGGAACCGATCTTTCACCTGGGCAACGATGTTTAGGAATGGTTTGCGCTAGCGGATCGCCGTGGCGGCGAACTTCTTGACCATGGCCAGCAGCAGCTTGCGGTCGCTCTCGTTCAGGTTGGAGGAGTAGCGGCGGATCTGGGTGAGGAAGCGCAGTTCCTCGTTGGAGAGCTTTTGCGGGTTGAACTCGTGGCCCAGCGAATCGTCTGCGAAGAACTGGGCGATGGGCATATCGAGCGCCAGCGCAATCTTCGACAACGTGTCCAGCGAGGGCACGGTATGGCCGTTTTCCACGCGCGAGAGGTAGCAGCGCAGCAAGCCGGTTTTCTTTTCGATATCCCCTTGAGACAGGCCCTTCTGCAGCCGGTATGTGCGAATGGTGGTGCCGATCTTCATAGCGGGATACGTCCAGTCCGATGCTGCCTAAGTTTACTTCCATGGCAGCAATCAAAAGAATATTAGCTTAAGAGTTAACATGCGCGGCAGGAGAATGCAAGCGCAATTGTCGCCCGTCTCCTGCCATCAAGATCACGAGAGGCGCCGGTTGCTTTGTTACGGCCGGGTTGAGGCGGCGCGAAGGGCAGAAATCTCTCTAGTGGCCCAAATTCTCCGCGAAGAAGCTGTCCACGCGGGCGAGCGCATCCGCGGCGTCGCCGGGGCGGTAGCCGGCGGCGTTGTTGGGATTCTCAAAGGCGTGGCCGGCCTGGGGATAGATTTTGGCATCCACGGGTTTGCCCAGCGATTGCATCGCGGCCTCAAAGGCATGGACCGCGTCGGGCGTGATGCCTTGATCCTGGCCGCCGAAGTTGCCCAGCACGGCGGCGTGAATCCTGCCCAGCGCGGCCTTGTCGGTGGCCAGCGCGCCGTAATTAATAGCCACGGCCTTGAGCGAGGGCGCGGCGATGGCCAGTTGCAGAGCAAAACCGCCGCCCATGCACCAGCCCACCGCGCCGATGCGGTTGCTCTTCACGTCCTTGCGGCTCTGAAGCCAGGCGAGGGCCGAGGTGAGATCACGCACGCCCTGGTCCTGGGGCAGGCCGCGCATCAACTCATGGGCCAGGTCGGGGGTGGCGGCTACCTTGCCGCGATAGAGATCGACGGCCAGCGTCACGTAGCCCCTGGCCGCATAGCCGGCAGCCTCCTGCTTGATCCAGTCGTTCAGGCCCCACCACTCGTGGATCACGATCACGGCCGGATGCGGGCCGACGCCCTGGGGCAGATAGAGCAGGCCCTGCGCCGTTGAGTCGCCGCTGGGGAAGGTGACCGCCTGCTGGGCGCGCGCATCCAATGCAAGAACGGCCATTAGCACGGGCAGTACGCAGAGGATAGTACGAAGAGACTTCATGGGGAGACCTCGGTTCCGAGACGATTGTGCGAGCGGGGAAGGCCGCGGCGTTTACTAAATTTTAGATGCGCGAGTTCTTCCACGGGACTGTCATTATTAGAACCCGTCCAGAAACGTGGTTTTGAGCGAAGGGTACGGGCTTTAGCCCGTACATCAGGGGCACAATCGGATTGGGGCTTTAGCCCCTGAGGGAAGTTTTTTTGAGCAATTTGCCTTCCCTCAGCGGCTATAGCCGGTAATCAAAATCAGCTCTAAACGGACGGGCTAAAGCCCGTCCCCTTCAACACACAATGATTAGACAGGTTCTAAGCGTCGCGGGGCGCGAACGCCAGAGGCAGTAAACCTTCGTGGCGCGTGGTGCGTCAGACTGAATACGGCGCGAAATGCCGGGGAGCGTGAATGCGGCGAACAACCATGCGGGCAATTGCGATGGGGATGGTTGTGGCAGGCTGCTTTGCGGCATGGGCACAGACTCCAGTCCAGACTCCGGCGCCGGCCGTTGCGCCTGGCGCGGCTTCCCCTGCGCCCGCTGAGGCCGCGACCCCGCAGGCGCCAACCGCACAGCTCCCGTCCGATCAGGCCACGCCGGTTCAGGCTCAGTCCCATCAGGCCCCCTCCGGCGGCAGGCTGCACGGCGTGGTGAAGAGCGGCAACACGCCCCTGCCCGGCGTAACAGTGACCGCACAAAACACGCTCACCGGCAAGCGCTTCTCCACCACCACCGATATTACCGGGGCCTGGTCGCTGAACATTCCGCAGAATGGCCGCTACGCGATCCGCACGCAGTTCGCGGGTTTTGCGGCGGGAACCGAGGAGGCGGCGCTCAACGCCGCGAGCAACGACCAGACGGTGACGTTTGCGTTGATCTTGGCTTCGCGGGCGGCGGAACAGCAGGAAAGCGAGTCAGCGAGTCAGCAAGTCAGCAAGCCGGCAACGCGGCAAATGGCCCGCAACGGGGCGCAGAACCTGAGCCTGGAGCGGGCGCTGGAGGCCGATACGGAGACCCAGGGAGAGATCCCCGGTCCGGCAGGCGCCGGTGGTGCGGAGTTGCCCTCCATCGCGGGCAACTCCGACTTCGGCGCGGATTCGGTGGCCATCAGCGGGCAGTCGGGAACGGTGAGTCCGCTGGCCGGCATGGATCCAGACCGGAGCAGAGACGCCATGGATACGGCGCGCGCGCAGAATGGCGGTCAGGGCGGCGGAGGCGGCAGCTTATTTGGTGGTGGAGGGCAGGGTGGTGGCGGCTTCGGCGGAGGCGGCGGAGGAGGCGGCGGCGGACGGGGCAACTTCCGCGGCTTCGACCCCGGCCAGCCGCACGGCGCAATCTTTTGGATCGGAAGCAACTCGGCACTCAACGCAGAGCCGTTTGCGCTACGCGGCCAGTCGCAGGAGCAGCCGCCCTCGGGGAGCAACCGCTTCGGCATCACCTTCATGAGCGCGCCTTACCTGCCGCATCTGACCAAACCGAGCGGCAAAGACACGGTTTTTCTCACCCTCTCCGGCACGCGCGCTTCCACGCCGTCGGACCAGTACGCGACCGTGCCCACCGATGCGGAGCGCGCGGGCAATATTCCCGGCCTTGCCACACCGATCACTCCAATCCCGCAGGCGGCCGCGCTGCTGACTTGCCCGAATCCATATGAAAGCGGGCCGAGTTGCCAGCCGTTCTTCCCTGAGCCGAACCTTCCCGGCGACGTGCAAAACTACCACCTGCTGACCACCGCGCAGTCGAACACCACGCAGGCCGGCGCGCGCTACCTGCGCAGCCTGGGCAAAAACGCCACCCAGCCCGGCGGAGGGCGCGGCGGATTTGGAGGTGGCGGCGGACGCAGATCGCAGAATCAGGGTCTTCGCCAGAGCATCAACTTCAACTACAACTGGAGCCACTCGGCCGCGGACAACATCAACATCTTTCCGCAGTTGGGCGGCAAGACTTCGTCGGATGCGAACTCCGTGCAGGCCGGGTACACGGTGGGTTACCACAAGCTGACCAACGTCTTCAACGCCAACTGGAATCGCAGCACCAGCCAGGCGATCAACTTCTTTACCAATGTGACTGATATTGCCCACGATATTGGCATCCTGGGTCCGGGCGGCACGGCGCTGAATTCCAGCCCGCTGAACTACGGCCTGCCCAATGTGACGCTGAGCAATCTGACCGGACTCAGCGAGCAGCAGCCGAACTTCTCATTGGCGCAAACCATCTCGCTCTCTGAGGCGCTGAGCTGGATATACGGCAAGCACAATATGCGTTTCGGGGGCGACTATCGACGCGTGCATCGCGACTTTCAGGGCGGCTCGAACTCGACCGGGACCTTCTATTTCACGGGGGCTTACACCGGCTCCTCGCTGGGCGATTTTCTGCTGGGCGAGCCGGAGGAGACCAGCATCGACTCCGCAATTTCCAAGAGCTACCTGCGCGACAACGTGATGGATGTTTATGCCCAGGACGACTGGCGCGTGCGGCCCAATCTCACGCTGAACTATGGACTCCGTTACGAGTTCTATGCGCCGTACACGGAGAAGTACGGGCACCTGGCCTTTGTGGATACCAACCCCGGCGCCGAGTTCAGCGGGGCTGCCGAGGTCGAGGCCGGAGGGGTTGGGGCATTCAGCGGCAAGCTGCCGAATGCGCTGGTCTATCCATACCGCACAGCCGTTGCGCCGCGGCTGGGCCTGGCGCTGCGGCTGCCCAAACAAACTGTAGTGCGGGCCGGCTTCGGCATCAACTACACCGTGGGCCAGTACGCCACCCTTGCCACGACCATGGCGCATCAGCCGCCTTTCGCCAACGAGCAGACCAACGAAGCCAGCGCGTGCCCGTCCGCGCCCGCCGATTGCCTTTCGCTCCAGGATGGATTTCCCTCGCCGGACACCACCGGCAGCTACGCGCTCGACCCGCGCTACCACCTGCCCTATGTGCAGGTGTGGAACCTGGACGTGCAGAAGACCATGCCCTGGAACGTGGTGGTCAACCTCGGTTACAACGGATCGAAAGGCAACCATCTTGACGACACTATCGCGCCGCGCCCGAGCGGAACCAGCGAAGGCACCGACCCTTCTGGTCTGATCTTCAACTACGAGCAGGCGGAGTCGTTCTCGAAGTTCGAGGCGGGGACGCTGCGTGTGAACAAACGGCTGAGCAAAGGAATTTCACTGGGAGCCAACTACCAGTACTCCCATTCAATCGACGATGCGGGTTCGGTGGGCGGCACTTCGACGGTGGTGGCGCAAAACTGGCAGGACCTCAAGGCCGAGGAAGGTAACTCGAGTTTCGACGTGCGTCAAAAAGTCAGCGGCACCTATCTTTACGAGTTACCCTTCGGCAAGGATAAGTTCTGGGTAACTACTGGCACCGCTGCGCACATTCTGGAGGGATTTTCAGTCTCCGGCAGCTTTACATTCGCCACCGGCACGCCGCTTACGCCCAGTTATCAGGCGGCGCAGTCGAGCGTCGCATGCGGCACGGCAGGTTCTTTGCGTCCCAGCCTCACGGGAGTTTCAGTCACGGCGGGCGCCGGATCGCTGCTGGAGTGGTTTAACCCCGCGGCATTTGCGGCGCCTGTGGCCGCCGATCCCAGTTATCCATGCGCCGTCTTTGGGAATGCATCGCGTAACTCGATTGCCGGGCCGGGGACGGTCCAGAACAATATGTCGCTCTCGAAGACTATGCAGTTGGGCAACACGCGCAGCATGGAGTTCCGCGCCACGGCCTATAACGTCTTCAATACCGTGCAGTACGCGGGCGTGGATACCAACGTGGTTTCGCCCACCTTCGGGCAGGTGAACTCGGTCGCCTCCATGCGGGCGTTTCAATTTACGGCGAGATTCAGGTTTTAGTAAGGCAGCGAGTCAGCAAGTCAGCAAGTTAGCTAGTTAGCGGCGGAAGGGAAGTTCATGACGGGTTGGGCACAGAGATTCGGGGCAGGGTTTGCGGCGCTGGCGCTGGTTACGCCGGGGGCGCAGCCGGCGCTTGCGCAGAGCTCTGGCGACGCATCGAGCGCGCAGGTCTCGAATACACCGCAGGGCGGCTTTGTGCTGAAGATGAATAGCGATCTGGTGCTGACCAACGTGGTGGCGCGCGACGCGAAGACCGGCGAGCTGGTGCAGGGGCTCAAACAGAGCGACTTCAGCATCTACGAGAACGGCAAGCAGCAGCACATCGATACCTTCGACTTTGAGAGCGTGGACAAGGCCGCGCCGCTCAACGAGGCCACGGTCAGCGGACTGGCCGCCGGAATCAGCGGCAATGGGAACAATGCCGTCGTGGTGGCGAAGCCAGAGGACCTGCGCAATCACAGGCTGATCGTGATGTTCTTCGACCTCACTTCGATGCAGCCCGAGGATCTGGACCGCAGCGTGACGGCGGCAAAGGATTTTTTGCGCAATAAGATGCAGCCGGCCGACCTTGTTGCGCTCGTCTCGCTCGGCAACACGCTCAAGGTGGACCAGGACTTTACCGTCGACAAGGACGCGCTGATCAATGAAGTGGGCGTTTACAACGGCACCGAAGGGCAGGGCTTTGCGTTGGGCGCGACCGCGAATTCAAACCAGGTGGAGGACACCACCGGCTATACGCCCGACGAGAGCGAGTACAACGACATCAACACCGATCGCGAGCTGTTCGCTCTGCGGGCCGTGGCAAAATCTCTCGAAAAAATTACGGAGAAGAAGTCGCTGCTTTACTTCTCCGGAGGCATCCAGCGCGACGGGATCGAGAACCAGGCTTCATTGAGATCCGCGATCAACGCGGCGGTGCGCGCCAACCTGGCCATCTACAGCGTGGATACGCGCGGGTTGCAGGCGATTTCGCCTTTGGGCGACGCATCGACCGGCAGCCTGCGTGCAACCGGAGCCTTCAACGGCGGCGCGCTGCTCAACAATATGACCAACAACTTTGTCACGCAGGAGGTGATGGCGACGCTTTCTACCGATACCGGCGGCAAGGCGTTCCTCGATTCCAACGATTTCGCTCCGGCCTTTGCGCAGGTGGAGCGCGATACCTCGGACTACTATGCCATCGGCTTCCACAGCTCGAACCAGGCACGCGACGGCAAATATCGCAAGCTGACCATCAAGATCGACCGGCCGGGAGTGAAGCTGGAATACCGGCCCGGCTACTACGCGCCGGCGGACTTCCAGCACGCCGGCCACGAAGACCGCGAGCGCGAGCTTGAGGATCAGTTGGCCAGCGACCTGCCGGCCACCGATATGGCCGTCTACCTGGACGCCATGTACTTCCGCCTGAACGAGAACAGCTACTTTGTGCCGGTCTCGCTGATCGTGCCCGGCTCGCAGATTCCTTTTGTAAAGGGCGGAGACAAGGACTCGCCGCGGCGAGCTACGCTGGACGTTATTGGAGAAGTGACCGACGCGGCGAAACGGCCCATCGGCCAGGCGCGGGAGACGGTGAAGCTGAATCTCGATCCGAGCTTGCAGGCGCGGCAAAAGAACATTCAGTACACCACCAGCTTCAACCTGCCGCCAGGCAAGTACCAATTGAAATTTGTCGTGCGCGAAAACCAGACCGGCAGCATGGGTTCGTTTGAAGCCGGGATCACGCTTCCGGATATGAAGAAGGCGCCGTTCAAGATCAGCTCCATTGTCCTGGCCTCGATGCGCCAGCCCAGCAAGAAAAATACCCCTCTGGTCCGTGGCGGAGAAGAGTATGTGCCCAACATTACCCACGTCTTTCGCCAGGACCAGCACCTCTACCTTCTCTACGAAATCTACGCTCCGGCGCGCGCGAAGCCGGCGGCCGACGCGCCCAAGGGGGCGAAATCCGGCATCGACCTGCTGAGCAGCCTGGAACTCATCCAGGGATCGACGAAAGTGTACGAAACGCCGCTGGTCGAGGCCCGGGCGATCAACGTGGAGGGGCGCGACGCGGTAGCCATCGAGCTGGATGTGCCGCTGGCCACGCTCAAGCCCGGTCCCTACCTGTGCCAATTGAACGTGATCGACGACGCCGGGGGCAGCTTTGCGTTTCCGCGCTTTGCGATCCTGGTGCGGGAGCCGGTTGCGCCGCCGGCTGCCGCGGCCCAGTGATGATCGAGCCGCCGCTATCGGTAAAATAGAAGCATGAAACTTTCCGCGCAAGATCGCGCCCGCCGCATCAAGATCATTCTCTTCGACGTCGATGGCGTCCTAACCGACGGCGGCATCTGGCTGATTCCGGTTCCCGTAGTCGTGGACGGAACGGCAACCACCAGGATGGTGGAGGCCAAGGGCTACAACGCCCACGACGGCACGGCCGTCTCGCTGGCGCGGCTGGGCGGCATGAAGCTGGGCGTCATTACCAAGCGCATCAGCGAGACCGTGACCCTGCGCGCCCGCGACCTGCGGCTGGAGTTCGTCTATCAGGGCTATGCTTTCAAGATGCAGGCGGTGCGCGAGATCATGGAAAAGGAAGGCGTGACGCTGGACGAGATCGCCTACGTGGGCGACGACGTGATCGATCTGCCGGTGATGCGCGAGTGCGGCTTAGCCGTGGCCGTGGCCGATGCGCGGCCGCAGGTGAAGGCCGAAGCGCACTACGTCACTCCGAACAAGGGCGGGCACGGCGGAGCGCGCGACGCGGTCGAGTTCATCCTGGAGGCAAAGGGCGTGCTCAACGATTGCATCGAAGCCTATATCGATGAGGAGAACCCCATTTCGCCCTCGATGGATATCGGCAAGGGCGGCGACCTGAAGTAAATCCGAAAATCATGGCTATTGAACCGAAAAAAGCGGTAGTTCTGTTGAGCGGGGGCCTGGACTCGGCCACTGTTCTGGCCATCGCCCGCAGTGAGGGCTACGAGCTTTACGCGCTTTCCTTCTCCTATGGCCAGCGGCATATTTTCGAGTTAGAGGCGGCCAGCCGGGTTGCCGCATCCATCGGCGTAGCCAAGCACCGGATTGCGGAGATCGATCTTCGCGTTTTTGGCGGCTCCGCGCTCACCGGCGATATCGACGTTCCCAAGGGGCGCACGGCGGACGAGATGGGGCACGGCATTCCCATCACCTACGTTCCGGCGCGCAACACCATCTTTCTCTCCTTTGCTCTGGCCTGGGCTGAAGTGCTGGGATCGAGCGATATTTTTATTGGCGTGAATGCGCTGGACTACTCGGGCTACCCGGATTGCCGGCCGGAGTTCATCCAGGCCTTCGAGAAGATGGCCAACCTGGCCACCAAAGCCGGGGTGGAAGACCGCCAGGCGCTTGAGGTTCACACGCCGCTCATCGCCCTCACCAAGGCGCAGATCATTCGCAAGGGAATCGAGTTGGGCGTGGACTACGGATTGACCAGCAGTTGCTACGATCCATCGCCCACGGGCGCGCCGTGCGGGCAATGCGACTCCTGCCTGCTGAGGCGGAAGGGTTTCAGGGAGAATGGGATTGAGGATCCGTTGCGATACGGAAAATCTAGCTCTTAGCTTTTAACCTCTAGCTTTCAGCTTGTTATCGCCAAGTTGACGGTCCCACGCGCGATGAGCTAAGAGCTAATGGCCGAAAGCTGATTTTTATGAACTACGCCGTCAAGGAAATTTACTATACGCTGCAAGGCGAAGGTGCGCAGGCGGGCCGCGCGGCGGTCTTCTGCCGTTTCGCCGGCTGCAATCTCTGGTCGGGACGCGAGGCGGACCGGGCTGCGGCGATTTGCAATTTTTGCGATACGGATTTTGTAGGCGTGGATGGGCCGGGTGGTGGAATCTTCGATTCAGCAAAGAATTTGGCGGCGGCAATCGAAGAGAAATGGCCTCGGGACTCATCGTTGGGGAAGCGGTTCGTAGTTTGCACCGGCGGAGAGCCCCTGCTGCAACTGGATGCAAGCCTGATCGAGGCGCTGCACCTTTGCGATTTTCAAATTGCCGTGGAAACCAACGGAACGGTCGAGGCTCCGTCGGGGTTGGATTGGGTTTGCATCAGCCCCAAAGCCGGAACGAAGCTGGTGCAGAAGAGCGGCGACGAATTGAAGCTGGTATATCCTCAGGCTGGATCCGATCCGAGGGAGTTTGAAAACCTTGCCTTCCGGCATTTCTTTCTCCAGCCGATGGATGGTCCCAGCCGCACGGTCAACACGGAACTGGCGCTCAAGTATTGCCTCGACCATCCGCAGTGGAGATTGAGCCTGCAGGCCCACAAGTTCCTGGGTATTCCATAAAGGAAATCAGGGAAGCCGATGGAGATATTCAAGGAGTTCGCAATCGAGGCGGCGCACTGGCTGCCCAACGTCCCTGCGGGGCACAAGTGCGGGCGCCTCCACGGCCACAGCTTTCATATTGAGATTCATGTGCGTGGGCCCCTCGATCCGCATCTCGGCTGGGTCATCGACTTTGCCCAGATCAAGACGGCCTTCAAGGCCATCGAGGACCGCATCGACCACCGCTGCCTCAACGAGGTGGAGGGTCTGGAGAATCCGACCAGCGAGAACCTTGCGCGATGGCTGTGGAAGGCGCTGCTCCCGGCGCTTCCCTCGCTGAGCAAGATCGTGGTTCGAGAGACCTGCACCAGCGGCTGCATCTATACAGGCGAGTCAGAGGGCGAACAGTAGCCGGTTATTCAGGCGCGGGGTATGGAGACACATTGGCCGGATCCAAATCCGGCTGCACCAGCCAGGCCGTCCGGTCGCTGTAGTAGTGAATAAGTTCGAGATTGCTGGCGGCATCCATCTCCCGCGCCCAGACGACTTTGGAGCCATCGATATCCGGAGCGTTATAGACCCACTCGTCCAGCGAACTGTGGTTGGGAGAATAGCGCACGATCGCGAGTTGCTTGCCGGGAAGTTCTTCGAATCTGTACTGCACTCGAGCGCGCGCCACGCCCAATCGTCCCGGACCATGCCAGGTGGAGGACCACTCGGAACCCGGCCAGGCGGCGAGGCGCAGGTGGAGAGGCTCGGCGCAGAGCCTGATTGCGGCCAGGACGAGGCACACCGTGACCAGCATGCGCACCAGGGCCTTTCCCACCGGGCGCGAGTCCGGATTCCAAAGACGCAGATGGCGCATGGCCTGGAGGCCGATGGCATAGAAAGCCGCGGTCAACGGGGCAAGATAGTGGGGGATCAGGAAGGTTCCAGATAACATTCCGGCGGCCAGCACGGCCACACACACCACTAGCAAGCGGATGCGCCGGTCGATCAAAACGCGGCGCAGCATGATCAAGGGCGGAAGCAAGGCAATGCCTGCGAAGAACAATAGTTGCCGCAAGGGCTTGAAGAAAAGGTCTTCCGACACGAATCCGCGCAGGGTGCGCAGCCTGCGCACATAATTCAGCTCGTAATCGACATAAAAGTCGCGCATGACTTTGTGCCTGTAGACCGGCTCGGGCCGCGGCTTAGCCCAAACCCAGTAAGGGGCGGCGGCGTAAGTAGCGCGGTCCACTGTATAAGGCAGGGTAAGCGGATCTCCGAAGGCGCGATAGTCGTAGTATCCCAGCCAAACAAGAGCGGCAACAATAAGCGCCAGAGGAAGCGCGGCGCGGCGAAGCAGTACGGCAGCGGGCGGGCGGTTGCTTCCGAAGAAGATCCAGCGGCCGAGAACGAACGCGACAGGAAGGCAGAGAAGCATTCCTTCGAAGGGGCGGCTCAGGGCCATCAGGATGATGCCAGTCGCCAGCAACAAGCCGTCGCGAAGGCGCGCCGTCCGCATGAGACGCGGAAGCGCTCCAAGCACCAGCGCTCCGCCCAGAGCCGCGACAGAGCCGCCGCCGGAGTAGGTATTGATCCAATAGCTGAATAGCCCCAGGTGCAGGACCGCCAGCATTCCTCCCAGCAATGCCCATGCAGGCGGCAGCCACGCCTGCAGCATCCAGCAGAGGGCGGCGCACATCAGCGCCGTCACGCATAAAAGGCCAAACCAGGAGTGCCCGAAGAGCACCTTGCCGGCGGCCAGAACCAGGCCCTGCGCGGGGAAGTACATCGACATATACGTCGGTTGCATGGTGATCTGGAAGCTTTCGAAATGCTTCCACATCGCGGGAGTGGGATTGGTGAGCCTGCCGGACGCGAAGGTGTTCCCGGCCAGCAGAAAGCTGAAATCATCGTGAACAAAGGGCAGGGGAATAGGGCAGAAGGGAAGAATAGCCAGGCGCCCGAGAAGCGCGGCCGCGCCGGTGACTGCAACCGATAATCTCTTTCTCCGCGCCAGTCGGGCAAAGGCGCGCTCGATGCGCGAGAACCAGGAGGAAGCGGGCCGGGGCCAGCAGAACGCCGCCGCGACCGCAATCGCAGTGAGGCAGGCTTCGATCAGCATCAGTGAAGGGCCGGTTTCAGAGCCAGGCGCGAGGTTCATCAACGAATCACCAACTCCTTTTCCGATTCCAGGTTCATGACTGAGCGAGCGCGGCGGCTGTATTGCCGGCCGGAATGCCCTGGGCCGGCGTCTTTGTCAGCCGGTGCCCAAAGCGCGTAGCCGGCCGGTCTGCATCCAGGGCCGCAGATAACCGCCGAGGAGGGCGGCCTGGGTATGATCGAACAGGACCAGGGCGATTGCGATGCCGCGCCAGCCGTCCAACGTGGGGATGCGGTTCATGAGGGCTCGCCGAGCTTGCAGCCGAACGCTGCGTTCGCAGGCTGCAAAGTTCTTCTCCAATCTGCGCGGCAGGCGCGATTCAGAATCTCACTAGCCCTGCGCAATCTCGGAATAATACTTCTGATGTACTTTTCTCCCCGTAGCGTCGAATCTCGGCGCGCGCCTGATCCCCCACTTATGCGCGACAAAACTTGCGGTGGTGGCCAGCACTCCGAATCCATATTGCACGCTGCGCTTGAAATTGATGGAAGAGGCTTCATCAAAGTATTTCGTCGGGCAGGAGATCTCTCCAATGTTGAAGCCGAACATCACGGCCTGGGCGATCATCTGGTTGTCGAAGACGAAATCGTCGGAGTTTTCAAGCAGGGGAAGAGTCTCGAGCAATTCCCGCGAGAAGGCCCGGAATCCGGTGTGGTACTCAGAGAGTTTGACCCCCAGCATCAGGTTTTGGAATGCCGTCAGGAGCCGGTTGGCGACGTATTTATAGAACGGCATACCGCCTTTCAACGCCCCTGCTCCCAGAATCCGCGAGCCCAGAACCATGTCATAGACTCCGCTTGAGACCATGCCGGCCATGGCCGGAACCAGGGACGGCGTGTACTGGTAATCGGGATGAACCATGACCACGATGTCGGCGCCCGCGGCCAGAGCCTCGCGGTAGCAGGTTTGCTGATTGCGGCCATAACCGTAGTTGGCGTCGTGAACAAAGGTCTGCACGCCGAGTTTCCTGGAGAGAGCCGCGGTCTGGTCCTTGCTGGAGTCATCGACAAGAATCTTGATGTCCACCACGTCGGACAATTCGCGCACTGTCTGTTCCAGGGTCTTTTCGGCGTTGTAGGCCGGCATCACAACCGCAACTTTCTTCCCGTTGATCATAGATTCAGCTCCTAAATATTGCCTGCCGGAATCCGGCGGCCGATTCAGTGCGAGGCAGCGGGCAACTGCTCCGGCATCGGGTAGGGAGAAACGGTTGCCGGCTGCGCGTCCGGCTCGACCAGCCAGACCTTCCGGCCGTGGTAGTAGTGTATCAATTCAAGATTGTCGGCGCTGTCCATTTCTCTTGCCCACACGACTTTGGAACCATCGATGTCAGCCCAGTTGTAAACCCACTCATCCAGCGGATTGTGGCCGGGAAAATAGCGGACGATCGCCAGCTGATCTCCGGGGAGTTGTTCCAGCCCGGCCTCGATATGAGCCCTCTGAACGCCGAAATGTTCCGGGCCATACCACTTGTCAGCCCATTCCGAGGGCGGCCACTCGGGAATCACGATATGGAGAGGCCCGGTAAACAACCGCAATCCAGCCAGGGCAATGCAGAACATCACCGTGAGGCGGACCAGGGTTGCGCCCACGGGCTGGCCACCCGGACTCCAGACCCGGAGGTGGCGCATGGCCTGCAAGCCGATGGCATAGAAGACAGAGGTGAAGGGCGCCAGATAGTGAGCGATGAGATAGATTTCGATGACCATGCCGGCGGCCAGGATGAGCGCGCACAAAACCAGGAAGCGTATGCGGCGATCCAGGAATACGCGGCGCATCATGATGAGCGGAGGGAGCAATGCGAACCCGGCGAAAAACTCGAAGCAGCGGATTGCCTTGAACGAGGTTTCAGTGAAAAAGCCGCTGAGTTTATGGATTTTTTTGTATCCGCCCAACTCATTCACCATATAAAAGTGCCGCAATTCTTCGTGCCGGTAGACGGGCGTGGGCCGCTGCTGCTGCCAGATGTAATAGGGCGCCACGGCGTAGGTGGCGCGATTGATGGTGTAGGGCAGAATGAAGGGGCTTCCGAAGGCGCGGTAATCGTAGTATCCCAGCCACGCAACGGCGGCGATGACCAGCGCCAGCGGCAACGCGCCCCGGCGTAGCAGCACGGCAGCGGGAGGGCGATTTTTGCCTAACAAGAGCCAGCGGCCCAGAACAACCGCTACCGGGAGGCAAAGAAGAAGGCCTTCGTAGGGGCGCGCGATGGCCAGCAGCACGATACCGGCCGCCATCAGAAGAGCCTCGCGAGGCCGCGCGGATTTCATCAGTCGCGGCAGGGCTCCCAACACCAGCGCTCCGCCCAGGGCGGCAATCGAGCCACCGGCGGAGTAGGTGTTGATCCAGTAGCTGAAAACTCCCAGGCGCAGGACCGCCAGCATTCCTCCCAGCAGCGCCCAGCCGGGCGGCAGCCACGCCTGCAGCATCCAGCAGATGGCGGCGCACATCAGCGCGCTGGACAACAGGACGCCGAACCATGGGTTTCCGAAGAGGAGTTTACCGGCAGCCAGCAGCAGCCCCTGCGCGGGAAAGTACATGGTCATATAGGTCGGCTGCATGGTGATGTGGATGCTTTCGAAATGGGTCCACAGGACGGGCGTGGGGTTGGCCAATCGGCCATGGAGGAAGGTGTCCGCCGCCAGCAGGAAGCTGAAATCGTCAGGAACAAAGGGCAGAGGAATGGGAGAGAAGGGAAGAATGGCGAGCCGCAGCAGGAGCGTGGAAAGGCCGGCGGCCGCGACGGCCAGTCCCTGTTTTCTCGCCAGCCGACCGAAGGCGCGCTCCAGGCGCCGGAAAGTTGAAGAACCGAGACGCGGGAAGCTGAACGACCCTGCGATGGCAATCAGGGTGAGGCCGGCTTCGACCAGCAGCAGCGAAACGTCGCCTTGAGAGGCCGCGGACGGGAGCATATCGCTAATTTTATGCTGGAACGTTGCCGAGTGTGCCGCTAATTTTATGCCGTATCGCAGCGAAGAGCGTCGCGGAGACGGTCGTGCATCCGAGGCAACGTCTCAATCTTAGTGAGCGCATGAATTTCCGTTATCGGATCATCCTTGCAATCCTGGACGCGGGTGAAAGGGCATAGGAGAGCACACGCCTGCAATTGATATGCCCAGCGCGCCTCTCCCGCCAAGGAAGGAAATCAGTTGCCGTACTCCGGCTCTGCTCGGCCAGGGCTTAAACCGTGTAGCTGCCCAGAACGGTGGCGATGTTGGTGAACGCAGTGTTAAGGCCTGTGGCCAGCGACTGCATGCCGGCGGTGCAGCCGAATGCGATCAAAGCAACGACCAGAGCATATTCGACCAGGTCCTGGCCATCGTCCCGCGTAATCAAATACTGCAATCTGTTGATGAGTCTGGTTATTTCATGAATCATACGGCCGTCTCCTTTGGGGGTACCATGTGATTGGATTCTTTGCCGGGACAAATACGTTCACGCGCTGGGCCTATCCTGGCCTAGCGCGCGTATCTCTCCCGCCAAAAAAGCAAATGGAACAAACTGAAAAACCCTCAGCCTGCGCGGCCAGGGATTAAACCGTGTAGTTGCCGAGGGTCGTGTTGACGTGGGTGAACGCAGTGTTGATGCCGGTAGCCAGGGTCTTCATGCCGGCAGTCGCTGCAAATGCAATCATAGCGACGATCAGAGCATATTCAACCAGGTCCTGACCGTCTTGCTTCGTAATCAGGCACCGCAATCGGTCGATGAGTGTGAAAATTGCAAGTTTCATGCGTCTGCCTACCAGTGTATCAGATGGTGCTTGAATCCTTTGCCGGGTTGACTAAGTGCAGACGCTATTCTGCTGCGCGTATCTTTCCCGCGAAAGTGCCGCCACGTGTTGTTGCGGCCCTGCATGGCAGGGATTAAACCGTGTAATTGCCGAGAGCGGTGTTGAGGTCGATCATCGCGTTGAGCAGAACGAGAGCGAGGCCCTGCATGGCGGCAGTTGCACCGGTTGCTATCAACGCAATGATCATGGCATATTCGACCAGATCCTGCCCGTCTTCCAGCCTCATCAGGGCCTGTAGGCGTTCGATGAGTTTCCGAAGTCCTGGGCTCATGTAGTTACCTCTTTGTACATCGTACGTCAGGAGGTCTGGATCCTTTGTAGGGGGAGAGTTATCTTGTGCACCTGGTCTGGTGTGAGTAACTCTCCCGCGAAGGAGCAAACTTGCTGATTTGTGCCGGCCTACCCTGCTTCGCAGGAGTTAGACCGTGTAGGTGCCCAGAACCGTGTTGATGTTGGTGAATGCAGTGTTGAGGCCGGTGGCAAGAGCCTTCATTCCGGCGGTGGCGCCGAAAGCGATCAGGGCAACAACCAGAGCATACTCGACCAGATCCTGACCTTCCTCGCGGCTCATCAGATCCTGGAACTTCACATACAGCTTGAGAAGCATGGTGTTCATTTTTTGTCTCTCCGTTAATTGATTTTCCCAGCCTTCGCCGGGTCACCCTCAATATAGCAACTGGGGTGCCATTCTCGACAATCGTTTCTTATCTTTATAAATCAATGACTTACCAAATTAGTAACCATGGGGCGGCGCAGCAGGGTGTAAACAATTGTATACAGGCTGAATAGGAAATACCGGCAACGTATACATGACCTGAAAGTGGAATACCGGGTCATTGGCAGAATAAAAGACAATTAGCGATCCTGCCCGAAGCGCGAGCTTCCGCGGCCACGCACGCTTGGGGCGAAACCACCATTGGTGTAGCCAGGCACACGACTCTAATGTTTTTGATTTCCTTAAGAAATCAACGCCCTGGATCAGGTTTTTCAGGGCATGGTTATTGTGGTTTCGTTCCAGGCGTGGGCAGAGGGGCTCTGGGGGCTGTCACTGGTCAAAGAAGCAGGCGAGAATTCGAGCAAGTCTCCGGGTTGTGTCTGCGTGTTGCGGATGGTTCCCGGGACAAGCTCGAGCACAGAGTGCGCGAAGAGACAGGCCGACAGGCGCCACGGAGGCACTTCGCTGCTCAGCTTCCTGATTCGATTCTTGCGGTCCAGATAGACGAGGTCGATAGGGAATTGCATGAAGAAGGTGTGCACGGCTTCACAGGGGAGGATCCACAGACCCTCACCGGGAGAGAGCCGCGCGCGCCCCAGCAGGCCCTTACTGCGCCTGGAGCCGCTGTTGGCGACTTCCAGGCAGGTGGCAAGCACCGTGTGGCGAGTGAGGTTTGAGACCCGCAGGCGGATTTCCGGGGTCGCCGGCTGGCGCGGAGTGAGGCCATCCCGCAGCCCGCCAAAGATCCTGCTGTAAGCGTTTCTCCAATTCACGTGCCCTCGCTAGCTTTGTGCAAGGCAGCTTTTTCTTGATGAAAAAGCCACTCAGCGTTTGTGGTTTCGGGATACAGCAATTGGAGAACCGCTGTAGCGGATTCATCCCTTTGCCTCAGATCCTTTCGCCTGTCTCAAGCGCGGTTCTTCAATTCACGTGCTCTTGCCAGCTTTGTACAAAGTAGCTTTTTCTTAAGGAAAAAGCTACCCGGCAGTCATGGTTTCGGGGTATATCAATGGAAGAACCGCTATCGCCGCAGCCGATATGGGCGGCTTGCGTCAGTGCCCTCGGAACGGCGGCATGCGCGGTTTCCCTTACCCATCGGCTTTTGAAGCGCGCCAGGATAGGGAACGCACCTTCTCCACTCCCGCCGGCCGCCTGAAGTGACGGCCGGCGGCAGCGTTACTGAGGCGGAGCAGAAGTTGTAGTTGGACTACTGCTGTTCGTTGCGGTCGATGCGGCGCCAAAGCCTTGCGTGGCGCCTTCGATCACCAGCGGCGGCTCCGGCTTCATGCTATCAAGGAGTTTCTCAATGGGTATGGTTGCCGGTTCGGGGGCTGGCGTGTTCTCAGCCGTCTTGGCATCCGGTGTATTCATGGGTATGCCGGAGTTGGGCGGCAGGAACTTGGATGGGAACTTCAACTCAGGCAGTGGCTCGCCGGCATGAATGGGAGCCACGATCTCCGGCGTCACCAGGACGATCAGCTCGGTGTTTGTTTTATTCTTCGACATCGACTGGAAGAATTTGCCCAGAATCGGAATGTCTCCCAGAAAGGGAATCTTCTGGAAGGTTTCGGTCTCATTGTTGTCCAGCAGGCCCGCGATGACAAAACTCTGGCCGTCGGCAAGCTCAACCTCGGTCTTCATCTTCCGCGAGGTAATGGCGGGCACCTCAAATCCGGAGAGTTCAACGGCATTGGTGAAGTCCAGCGAGCTGACTTCCGGGGCCACCTGAAGACGGATGGTTCCGCGGGGAGTTACGACGGGGATGAAGTTGAGGCGAATTCCATACTCCTTGAACATGATGGTAATGGTGGCTGTGCCGCCCGCGGCTGCCTGAGCGACTGGATAGGGGTATTCTCCGCCGGCCAGGAAGCTGGCCTCTTTCCCGTTCACCGCCAGGATATTGGGCTCGGCAAGAACCTCGGTGACGCCCTTGGTAGAGAGTGCCGTGATGGTTGCGCCGACATTACCCAGGCCCGGGAATATGGCCGTGATGTTCTCATTGTTCGCTATGGTCGTTGCAGCGGAGGTAGTCAGTGGAGGAGTGAACTGGCCGGTTGAAACCGAGCCGATCGCGTTTCCCAGCCCGTTATTGAACATATTGATGCCCAGTTGCAGGGCCTTGGTGCGGTCGACGCTTATAAAGCGCACCTTGAGCAGAATCTGCGGGTCGAGGGGAGGCAATTTGACATTGAGCAGGTTGACGACTTTACCGGCGCTGGATGCGATTTGGACCGCGCGCGCGGAACTGGTGAGGTCCTTGACCGTGCCGCGCAGGAAGACCATGTTGTTGTCGAAGGTGACGCTCACGGTTTGTCCGGGCAGCTCCGTTCTGAGCTGGCGGCGGATGGCGTCCATGTTGCTATTGGATGCGGACGCGCTGGCGCTCACCTTCACGTTGAAGAACTGCCGGCCGCCCAGGGTATCCCAGATAATCAGGCTGGTCTCGCCGGCGGTTTTTCCGCTGACCATGATCTCGGTCCGGCTGATGGCGTGGGTTTCGGCGATCTCGCCCAGGCCGACGGCGATGCGCCTGATGGGATTGGCAGTGTCCACCAGCACGGTTTTGCCTACAGCGACGTAGAGGTCATTGGCGGAGTCTTGAATGGTGGCGGCGGGTTGAGAAACAGGCGGTGAGGATTGAGCCTGCAGGCCCGATGCGGCGCAGAGTACAAGAGCCACTGCGCAGAAACATGCGATGGTAATTCCAGCCTTCGCTCTCACTGCTTTCCCTCGGAAGAACGAAATTTTTCCTCGCCCGATTTAGAACCGTTGATCACTTCGATCGTGAAAGCCTCGGGTGCGGCTCTGCGAACATGACCGGTCGCGACCGGCTTTTTAGCTCCGGGATCTGCAAAGAGGTTGGCCATGGACGTGCCCGGAACCTGAGTGGTCTTGGTATCCAGCAGGTTGCGCAGAACCAGCTGGATTTTTACCTGCTGGTTGCTGGCCAGGCTCAGGGTCTCGGCCTGTTCCGGAGTGACCAGCAGATTGACTACCTGCACAGGCTTTGCCTTGCCTTCAGCGTCCTTCTGAATATCGGTGCCGGCCGACAATACCTGGATGTTCTGAAGGATGGTTCTGGCCTGAATGCCTTCGAGGGCGTTCTGGGCCTGCGCGCCAGGAGGAACGCCGGAGATGAGTACGTCCACGTGCAATCCGGGAGTGACGAATCCAGCCACGCCCACCACATCGTCCACCTTGACCGCGCACGCCCTCATGCCCGGGGGAATGATGGCTGCCAGTCCGCCGCCGGATCCGGGGGCTGCCAGGCGGCTATCGAGAATGGGCTCTCCCTGGTAGATGTCCGAGACGACGCCTCGTCCAATGGCATCCTCGGCCTTGAGAATGGCGCCTTTGGGAGCCGCTCCGGCGATCTGGAGGCTGGTCAGGTTAGAGGCGCTAAGGAGGGCTCCGGTTTTAATATCCGCGTTCGCCGCGACTACGTACGTGGTCATGACCGGCTTTGCCGCCACCAGGCGGTTGCCTATTACGCGGTAGACCAGGAACGCGCACGCGCCGGCAATGACGAAAGCGAGGAGGAGAATTGTAAGTACTCTTCGGTTCATCTGGATGCCTGTTCGAACTGGCTACCCGGCCAGTTCCGTCTTTCTGTACGCAATGGTAATTGGCGAGCCTTGGCAAACGGGCTTCGTCTCGCGAACAACACTAGGAATGTCCCGGCAAGAAGCCAATCAAATTCAAATGCTTGTTTAGTTTATCCCCTTAATACCATAAGTTCAAGTGCTAACTTTTCTGTAGATTAGCTTTCCCGCGGAACCCTGCCATCGGCGATTCTGAAAGAGATTACAATGGAGATCTGAGGGGTTATAGCTCCTCTTTCACCGTTCTGACAAGCCGGTAGCATATGCAAGCGGCCACCGCGGTAAAAAAGGACCAGGCGGCGCTGGGAGGGAATCTATTTTGTCATGAGGTCTTCCCGCACCATTACGCTCTTTTCAGACCGGCCGGAAGAGGTCCTGTCGGGATCTTCCTTTCTGGTCTCGATTCTGGTGCATGGCACGGTGATCGGCGTGGTGGCGCTGGGCATCCTGTACGGGCCGCAGAGCCGGGTGGTCACCGAGAGCTATACCGTGCGGCATCTGGAACTGCACGCGCCGGAGCCGCGGATGCGAGCCTCCGCCGGGAGCGGTATTGCATATCCAGGCCCGCATCGCACGGCGCGCACGCATGCCCCTGGCGGCAAGCAAACTGCGCAGCCGGCGGCGTTGCGGCTGATTGCGCAAGCGGCCCCGGGAGCCCAGACGCTGGTGCAGCCCAAGATTAAATCCCCTCTGACGCTGGCCAGGGAAGTTCCGGTTCCGACCGCGGTGATCTGGTCTGCGGAGAAAACCGTGGCCCAGACCATCGTTCCGCCCAAGCCGGCCATGCCCACAGCCGCCGACGTGCACCCTTCGCTGGATCCGCCCAACGAGGAGGTGAACCTGGCTGATCTGGGCATCTCAGCCACGGATCTGGCTTCGCAGAAGCAGGCTATTCTCCCCAGCACCACCTCGCCTGTGGTTGTTCACGGACCTGAGCAAGCGCAGCTGGCTCCGGCAACGACCTCGGTGTCGAGCGCGCAGCCAACACCCGCCGCGGTGATGTCGCTCTCCGATCTTCGCATGGCGAACGGAACCGTCACCCTGCCGCCGGTGAACGAGACGGTGTCGAAAGCTTCGCCGGGAACGCCGGCGCCGGGGCAGGCAAAGGATCCTTCGCAAACCGGGAATGGCAACCCGGACGCCAAGGCCGATGGAACGGGAGCGGGGCAGGGCACTGGCGAGAAGGGAGACCAGCCGGAGCCCGCCGGCAATCGGAACGTAGCGAAGACCGGGCCTGCGCAAGGGGCTGAGGCCGGCAATCGGAACGTAGCCAAAACCGGGCCTGCGCAAGGGGCTGAGGCCGGCAATCGGAACGAAGCGAAAACCGGGCCTGCGCAAGGGGCTGATTCCGGCGCCGGCAACCAGCCTGCATACGATGTGATCAAGCTGCCCAAGGACGGCGAGTTCGGAGCGGTGGTGGTGGGATCGTCGCTGGAAGATAAGTATCCTGAGACGGCTGAGCTATGGAGCGGCAGGCTGGCGTACACCGTTTATCTGCACGTGGGCCTGGCCAGAAGCTGGATTCTCCAGTACTCGCTTTCGCGCGCGGACGATGCGGCGGCGGGAGGCAACATCGCCCACATCGAGGCGCCCTGGCCGTATAACATCGTGCGCCCCAACATCGCTCCCGGCGCCATCGATGCCGACGCGCTCATGATTCACGGGTATGTGAACCAGGCTGGCCGCTTCGAGGCGCTGGCCATCGCCTTCCCGCCGGAGTTCGCGCAGGCCAAGTTTGTCCTGGACGCGCTAGCCAAGTGGGAGTTCAGGCCGGCGACGCAGAGTGGGCAAAATGTCAAGGTGGAAGTGCTGCTGGTGATTCCCGAAGTGCCGGAATAAGGTCCGCTTCCCGGCCGGGATGCGGACCTTATCCATTCTCGTTCATGCGGCTATGTCGTGCCGTTGGGGACCAACTGCGGGTGCGAGAAAGTATTCACGATGACCGGGAATATCTGGGTCAGTGACGTGAAATTTGCTTCATTGGGCGAGGAGCAGCCTTCGCCGTCGTCGGAAAAGAAATACGACACGTCGGAGGCCATATCCTGGATCGTCTGGCAGGGGGTGATGCCTTTGTGAGCGCTATACGTCGTATCCGTCGTGCATCCCGACGTCGGAGAGCCGTAGCCGATCGTGTATACCCTGGTTCCAGCCGTGGCTGCCGCCTGGGCCGCTATCACGGCCTGACCGCACTCGCCCAGCGCGGATGGATAGGCATACGACTGGTAGCCACTCGGGTTCGAGGTTTTGGTTCCGGTTCCGTTCAGAGTGCCCGTTGTGGCCACGATCTGGCTGCCGGAAGCGGTTGCGTCACCGTCGCTGAGGATGATCATGGCGTTCTTCGTTCCCGGATATGCCGTCTGCTGGGCCACCAGTGCCGCCTGTGCCGCATAGATGGCTTGCGCATAGTAGGTTCCCTGGCCGCCCGGAGCTTGAATACCGCCGCAACCGCTGGTCCCCGAGTCCCCGGCCGCGATCACGATCTCCGAGCCGCTTTCCAACGTCGTAGCCCCGTCGGAGGTTTTGTAATTGCCCGAAAAAGGAATCACCTCGTAGGTCGCTGTCACAGGCAGGTTTAAATTCTGGCTTGAGCCCGTGGTTACGTTTGTAAACGTATACGGTATGGTCGTAGGGTTGCTGGTTTTGCAAACATAGTCCTTCGACATCGTAGCCGTTGTCACGGGGGGAAACACAAACAGGGCGACGCTATCGATAGCGTTATTCACCATGAGGGGATTGCCGCTTTTCGCGGTGCAGGTTGTGCCCGAGGCGCAGGGAAACATACCCTGCAGCAGAGTCTGGACGCCCGCCAACGCGCAGGAGATTTGCGTGCCGGAGCATTGCTTGCCGCTATCCTGGGCAGCCATTGACGCCGTTGTGTCGAGCACGATGGCAACGTTCCACGAGGAATTTGTACCGCTGCTCGACGAATTTACGGCCGCGGTCGAGACTGCCGTCAGGTTGAAATCGGGGACACCGAACATGCCTCCGAACCACAACGGAACCTTGGCTGTCTGCACCACCCGGACGGCGTTGAAATTCCCGCTTGTGGAGCCGGTGGAAGCGATGCACGGGACTCCCTCGTTCGACAGGGTGGTCAGGCACAGGAAGGTCGGTGTCGTCGTAACGTTGGTCAGCAACCCAGTGGCGTTCCTGTCTCCCGAGGCGGAGCTGTAGGACGTCACATAGCTCGTTGCCGTGTCCGTGTTGGGCAAGCCCGCTGCTCCCGCCAATGCGGCCGCATTCGTTGATGACTTGAGCTGCTGTGCGGCATAATAGCCATGGCCGAGATCAACCGCTAGGCCGGAAAGCCCGATCATCGAGGTCATCCCGACAACCCCGATATACATAGCCTGGCCGCTCGTCTCCTTCAGAAGTCTGCGTAGAAAAGACACTGCTTGCAATTTCATTTGACCATTTCCCCCTTCAATCGACTAGTACCGCTGCTGACGCCCGTAGATTGCCCGACAGGTTTAGCACAGGAGCCCATCCAGACCACATTATTGGAAGCCAGGTGTACTGATAGGTGACCGTTACCGAGGCGGGTTGGCCCTCCGCCCCCGTCCCCGAGGTCAGAACCGCCGCCCCCGCGGTGCATGAAAAACCCGATCCTGCCGTTGGGCCGTAGGTAGTAGCCGTACCGGCCGAGTTCGTAAGCGTCACTGTGTACGTAAACTTCGATGTCGTCCAGCTCGGCAATGTGCCGGTAACCGCTGTTACGACCACGGCGCACGGGTCGGCAACGTTCCCCCGGGCGGTGATAAGCTGCTGTGCGGCGCCGTTCGTGGCATTCCCAAGCTGCTGATAGTTCATCACGGCCATCACCACTGAAAACATGCCCGTCATCAACACCAACATCAGGGGGAACACCAGGGCGAACTCAACCAGCGCGCCTCCCTCTTCGCCGCAGCGATGGCGGGCGCGAACCAGTCTCCCGATGGCGCGAATTCCTGCGCGCACTCCCCGTGATCCCGCGGCGCGGTTCAAACCGCGCATGAGGACCATGGCTTGCTGACGATCGTTGTTAAGCATCTTCATCATCATGGACCTCCTGGCATTGTCCACCATATAGTGGGTATCCCGGGCTTGACCATCCCACCTTTGCGTTATTCAGGGCTTGACCATACCACTTTTGTGTTACGAGTATTCGAGTAACAAACATCGCTAACTCTTTTCTTTCCGGAGATGCTGCAGGAATCGCTCCAGCGCCTTTTGATCCGCCCCGTCCACCAGCTTCTTCCCACTGCGCGCATCCCGGGAATTTGACAGGACGAACTGCAGGCCGACGCCATCTTCGCCCCAGCGGACGGCCCTGGAGTGCACCGCGATGGCACGCTCGGCGCATTCCGGCCCGCTGCCTGTCTCTTGCAGAGTCATCAGGATCAGGGTGCCCGGGTACCAACGCTCCTCCGTCACCAGGTACAAACCGGTGGAACTGATATCCCTGACGTTATGCGCCTCCGCAACGCCGCCGGTCCAGTAATAAGCAGCCAGGCCGGGCGCGGACTCCCGCGGAGCCTTTCTCGGATCCGGAGACCACCAGCGCTCCACCCAATTCTTCGGCGGCTTGACGTCTTTCATCCCCGGTTGAATGAGGCTCATCTCATGCGTTTGCTGAGAGCCGGGGTTCGGCTTTGTGGAGCGCTCCTCCAATTGCAGCACCCCTGGACCGCCGCTCCAAAGCGGCTTTTCCCGCAAAAGAACGGCATTTTGCACAGCGGCAGCGCTGCTTGAACCGGCGAACTGCGCCAGGCGCTGCTCCATCTCCTCGGCCACGCAGAGCACCAACTGGTCGCCCGCCTGGGTCTGCGACGAATAGATGGAGTGAGTTGGCAATGCCAGCACACTAGCGGCCCGCGGACTGGAAGGGGTGATACGGAAGGTGGGAAACGCCTCGACAACGTCAATAACCCGGCAATCCTCGTCCAGATAAACCAGATCGAGAGGGGCACGCACGTCCGTATCGGGAATTCCCCTGAACGGCGCCAGCCACAGGCCCTCACCGGATTTGAGTGCGAGTGTCGCAATCAGATGCTTGAGGTTAGCGTAGGGTATATCGGAGGCAGCGACCTCCAGGCCGAGAAAGCATTCACGAGTCCGGTTGTATGCGCAATGTTTCCGTAATTCCATGTACCCTCCCGCCTGCGGCGAGTGCCTGTCAGCCGGTTGTTGTTCCAGAGTCCCGGGTTCCAATTCAACAATCGTGTTCATTCAAACCAGTCCTTTCACTTCGATTCCCGGGCTGCCACGGGCCTTGCTTCGTTCTGCGCGTAGTCGGCAACCACGCCAGCCGAGGGAACGCGCAAGGGCACAACTTACCACTCCCGTTGCCGGAACGGGATGCATAGACAGTGCCGGCAAGGCTGGCGATGTCTATACTCACCCACCCCTGCGGCGAAAACCTGTCGCCGCGGATGGGACTATCGAGTTGGGCAGTGGAACTCGTTAGAACTGCCTGGGCGCCACTAGCCCGCCTGTGAGACCCGTACTACTTGATCCGTGTGCGGCGGCGCTGAATCAACAGAACCAACACGATGACAAACAGAACGCCGGCGACAATCCGGATGATAATAGTACTGTCCATAACAACTCCCTTTCTCTCCACCAAATGCTTCATGCGCTCCCCGGTCCGAACAGGACCGCGGAGCCGGCCAGCGGAACTCGATCATTTTCTTCGGCGCCGCCGGAATACAAGCCCAATCCGCGCTACTTGACCTTTGTGCGGCGGCGCTGAATCAACAGAACCAGCACAATCACAAACAGAACCCCGGCAACTATTCGAATAATCGTGGTACTGTCCATATCTACTCCTCCTTTCCTCAATGACCGCCATTGAGCATTTTGAACGAATCCATCATGGAAATGACCGCGGGACCCAGGGCGACCAGGAACAGCGATGGAAAGATGAAAAACACCAGCGGGAAGATCAGCTTGATGGTGGTCTTGGCCGCCGCCTCTTCCACAGCCTGCACGCGCTGGGTTCTGAGGGTGTCGGAATGAACGCGTAATGTTTTGGCGATGCTGGTTCCAAACTGTTCCGATTGAACCAGCATGGAAACGAGATTGCGCAGGCAGTCCACGTCGGTGCGTTCCGACAGATGTTTCCATGCTTCGGCGCGAGGGCGGCCGGCGCGCTGCTCCAGCACCACAATGCCCAGTTCATCGCACAACTGCGGTTGAGCGTTGCTCAATTCCTCGGCGGTGCGCGCCGTCGCCTGGTCCAGGCTCAGTCCCGCCTCGATGCAGATGATGAGAAGATCGAGCACATCGGGCAGGCCGCGGCGAATTTGTTGCTGCCGTCTTTTAATCTGCCTTCCCAGCCAGAAATCCGGGGCCAGGAATCCCAGGCCCAGGCAACAAACATAAATGAAAAACGGGCTCCAGGCCCCCAGTCCGGTGACCAGAGCCAGAGCACAGAGAAAAAGAGGAACCAATACTTTGCAGCCATAGAAGACCTTGACGGCGGATTCCTTGCGATAGCCGGCGCGGATCAGGCGCTGCAGCACAACGGAGACTTCCGCCTGGCTTTTGGGCAGCACGTTCTGGAATTGCACCACCACTTCGCTGAGCGAAATGCCTGTCTTCTGAATGGTGCTCAACAGGGTTTTCGGCTTGTCTTGCGGGGTGATCACTTCGGTGATCCGCTGCAGCATGGCTTCGCGATAGAACAGCAGCAGCCCCCCGCTCGCGATGAGCAGAAATACGACACAAAACGCAGTGATTGCAATGCCCATAGATCCCTTCAAACGTCCATGTTGACTATCTTGTGAATGATCACACCGCCAATCAATATCCCGCAGGCAGCCGCCCAGAGCAGCTTGACGCCAATGGCAGTCTTCCATAGGATACTCATCATTTCGGGGTTGACGGTATACAAAGCGATACCCAGCACGATGGGGAGAAAAGTGAGGATCCACCCGGTAAGGCGTCCCTGAGCTGTGTGCACCCCGATCTGCCGCTTCAGGCGGAAGCGCTCCCGGATAACGTGAGAGGTCTTATCCAGGACCTCGGCAAGGTTTCCGCCGCTCTCCTTCTGGATCATGATCGCGGTGGCGACAATCCTCAGATCCTGCAGCGGAACGCGGCTGATGATGTTGTCCAGGGCGGTTTTCAGTTCCAGACCGTAGTTCTGCTCCTCGAAACACACCTTGAATTCGCTGCCCACGGGGTCGCCGCATTCGCGCGACACCAGGCCCATGGCGGCGATGAGACTATGCCCGGCGCGGAGGCCGCTGACCATCAAATCAAGCGCCTCCGGCAAGCCCTCCAGAAACTTGTGGAAGCGCTTGCTGCGCTTAAAGAGCACCCAGCCGAGTGGCGCGAAACCCAGCGCCAGTCCCACCGCCAGCGCCACCAGAATGTTTCCGAAGCGCAGGTTAATGAGATACGCCGGTACGAAAAAGAAGAGCCCGCAAGCGGTAAGCAAGCCTCCCGTGGTCCACTTGATATCGGCCTGATGGAGCAGGTTGTGCAGGCGTGGCGCCAGATCGATCTTCAGCAGTTCGCGGTTCAGCCAGGGGATGCCGCTGAGCAGTTCGCTCTTGCGAAGATTGACGATCTGATCGCGAACTTGCGGGCTTTCGGTGGCCAGGGCCGAGTCCAGCGAGGCGATCACCTGTTTTGCCTCCTGTGAGGCCCCGCTCGCGCCGGCGATCATCAGCAGAGTGACGACCGCGAAGACGCCCAGAAACACCAAACCGGCAATCACTACCATATCTGTCGTCCTCCTTTCCGGTCAGTTGACCAGCGTTTCGACATCGAACAGGTTTCCCGGCAGAACGATGCCGGCGACGCGTAGCTTATCGAGGAATCGGGGACGGATGCGGGTGGGCTGGAAAGCGCCGATCACCCTGCCGTCGGGTCCGATTCCTTTCTTGTTGAAAGTGAAGATTTCCTGCATGCTGATTACATTTTCCTCCATGCCGGTGATCTCGGAGATGCTGGTTACTTTGCGCGTGCCGTCGCTCATACGGGAGGCTTGAACGATGATGGTAATCGCTGAGGCTATCTGTTGGCGAACGGATTTTTCCGGCATGTTCATACTGCCCATGGCGACCATCGATTCCAGCCTGGAGATGGCATCGCGGGGAGTATTGGCGTGGATGGTGGTCATGGAGCCTTCGTGGCCGGTATTCATGGCCTGGAGCATGTCAAAGGCTTCTTCTCCACGCACCTCGCCCATGATGATGCGGTCGGGACGCATACGCAGGCAGTTGATGAGCAGCTGGCGCTGGCGAATCGCGCCCGTTCCTTCGATGTTGGGGGGGCGGGTCTCCAGGCGCACGATGTTTTCCTGGGCCAGCCGGAGTTCGGCCGCGTCTTCGATGGTGACCAGGCGCTCGTTGCGCGGGATGTACTGCGACAGGATGTTCAGAAGCGTGGTCTTGCCGGAGCCGGTGCCCCCGGAGATGATGATGCTGATGCGGGCTTTGACCGCGGAGGAGAGCACTTCCATCATCTCTGCGGAGATGCTCTGCAACTTGACCAGCTGGTTGGCGGCCAGGGGGCCTGTCCCGAAGCGGCGGATGGACAAGGAGGGTCCGTCCAGCGCCAGGGGTGGAATGATGGCATTGACGCGAGAGCCGTCGGGCAGGCGGGCATCGACCATGGGCGAGGACTCATCCACTCTGCGGCCCACGCGCGAAACGATGCGGTCGATGATTTGCAACAGGTGGCGGTCGTCGCGAAAGGTCGTTTCCACCCTCTGCAGAAGCCCGCCCCGCTCGATGAAGACATGATCCTTGTCGTTCACCAGGATGTCTGAAATCGATGCATCCCTGAGCAGGGGCTCCAGCGGACCGAGGCCAAAGACTTCGTCCAGCAGGTCGGCCTGGATCTTTTCCTGTTCGTCGTAGTTCAGCGGTACCCGCTGGTCGGCGATGATCTCCTTCACGATGCCGGCCACCGCCTGGCGCGCCTGGCTGGAATTGACACGCGACAATTTCTCCAGATCCAGCTTGGAGATCAGGGTCCGGTGTATTTCCGCTTTGTACTTTTCCAGATTCAGCAGTTCCACGTCATACCTTCCATCGAGTGAGAGCCGTCCTCCACATTACCATCATCCGAACAGGCTGAAGCCCTTCTTTTTTGCCGGTTTTTCCGCAGGCTGGCCGTTCTGGCCGCATACCGATTGGGCCATTTGCCGGATCAGCCGTGAAATGGGCGAATCTGCCAGCGCCAGCGGAGTGGCGGTGTTCTGCATCTTCCGCACCGCGGGATAATCGTTGGGAATCTTCCACTGCGCCGGCCTGGTGAGAGCCTTCGTAATATGCTCTTCAGAGACCCCCAGGGCGCGGGGCTCATAGCGGTTGATCACGATTTCGAGTTTGGGGACACTGGAGGTGAAGTATTGGTTGATGAGGCGATTTGAGTTGCGCAGTTCGGGGATGCCGGCCTGGGTAATCAGGTAGATCCTGTAGGCATCCCTGAACAGGGAGGTGCCCATCAAATCGTGCCTGGAACCAATATCGACCACCACGTTATCGAAGTCCTGGCGGGCGACGGCGACCAGCCTGTCGATGGCGTCGTCGGAACCCTTGAACGGGGGAAATTTACCGGGGGCCGCGAGCACCGATACACCGGAGCTATGTTTGACCAGCAGCGTGGAGAGAAAAATCGAATCCAGCCGGTCGGCATTCTGAAGAGCGTTGACGGTCGAGTACTCAGCGACGATTCCCAGGTTGAGCGCCGCGTCTCCCAGGGGGAGATCGAGATCGATCAACAGGGTGCTTTGTCCGGATTCCTTGGCCAGCGCGACGGCATAATTGCTGGAGATCGTGGTGACCCCGGAACCGCCCTTGGCGCCTGTAAATACCAGCAGCCGGCCAGTCGCTTTCTTCACCGCCTGAGTTGCCGGACGGCGGGCCGAGGCACGCACCAGGGCCTCGGCCATGTTGCTATGGTCGAAGGGCAGAGTGAGAAACTCGCGGGCGCCGGCGCGCATGCAGCGGACCAGCATTTCCGGGTCGGCCTTGGCCGAATAGACCATCACCGTCGCCGAGCCGCTGGAGCAGATGCTCTCCACCAGTTCGAGGGCGTACTCCGGGTTGCTGTCGAGGTCGATGATGATGACGTCGTGATGATGCTCCAGCAACCGCGGCACATCGTCCAGGCCGGGAGGATAGGAAGAAAACTCGCGGACATCGCCTCCATGGCATTCGGCAAGAGAGTTGGCTGCGGCCTTGCGGCGCTCGTCGTCCGGGCCGATCAGCACTATCGACATAGCGCCGGCGCCAAGACTGTCAGGATACTGGGGATCAACATACGAAGCAGAATTCGAATTCACGGAAGGTATGCTCCTTGTTGGTGGCATCTTTTCTTGCGGGTCAATCATGTATTTATAAGTTGTCTGCGAGTTTGTCATTTGTTACTCCGGTCTTCAATGCGCAAAGAAAGAAATGAGTGTTCCGATGGCGATAGCCGGCGCGTAGGGCATTTTGCGCTTCAGGGGATTGGAGAGAACCAGCTCCGGATCGCGAAGCTGTCCGCGTTTCCTCCAGCCGAAGACAATGTCGCCCGCGCCCGTGAAAAGGTCTTTGAGAAATCCACCGAAGGCGGCCCAGCACAGGACCATAAACCCCCCGGCCATGCCGGCGATGACCAGTGCGATGAACAATTGGTCCGGGCCGATCCAGGCTCCGATGGCGACGCACAGCTTGACGTCTCCAGCCCCCATGCCGCCCATCCAGAAAAGAAAGCCGTAGATCAGGAGGCCAAGTCCCATGCCGGCGAAACTTTGGCCGGCCCCATGCCAGCCATGCAGCCAAGTGGAGACTGCGATCCCGGCCAGCAGGAAGGGAAGCACCAGCCAGTTCGGAATGCGGCGCTGGCGCAGATCCGTGAAGGTGGCGACGGCGAGAACGATCAGCGTTGGCCACCAGGCGAATGAGTTCATACCCCGGACTCCTTTATCCCTTCCTAATTCAGCGAACATTCATCTTGGAGCAATTGTCCAACCAAACCGCTGAAGGAGGAAACCTAATTATATCATATACTTAAGGGTGTGCAGTCGCTGCCGGTGTAATCGGATGTTTACTTGTGAGCCGCTGGGGTGAAGCGGGGGGTATACACCGTTCCGGATATGCCCTACCGGGCCGCCTGCGCAGTGGTTGGGAACAGCAGGGGCAGATCCGCGATGGGACCGGTGACAAACTGATGGCCCCCTGCGTCTACGTACGCCAGGTCCCGGGCGGGAAGCAGCTTCCTGAAGGTATCAAGGTACCGCTGATACTCGGCATCCGTGCCGGGTAAAGGGAAGACAACAAAGCGGTTATAGGAGCCGGCTGGCAATGCCGTGAGCAGGCGGGTGTCGCGCCCCTGCATGGCGAAGATCCGCGTTCCTTCGTTCAGCTTTACCTCTGGATATTCGAGGGTAAGGTAGCCGGGCAGATAATAGCCCGCATGGCGATAGCCGAGAAAGTGGGAGTCGAATCCCAGGATCAGAAGGTCATTGGGGGCGCCAAGCTGGGGCAGCGCTGTCCGGATTCCGTCCAACTGCGTCTCAAACTGCCGCACTGAGCGGTAAGAACAGTAGGCCGGGAAGGCGAGAAAGATAAGTACATTCGCGACCGCGCAGATCCCCATCGCCGCACGCTTGAGCGGCCTTGGCCACGCGCAATGCTCATACCAATCCGCGGCCCATGAGCCGAGCCAGATGCTGGCGGGTGCGGCCAACAGCAACAGGTAGCCGCTATTGACGAATTTCAGAAAGATGAAGGTGAAGAAGCAGAGGGCTGGAACCATCCAGACGGCGGTGAAGATCTTTTTGCCGGGGTCGGCCGGAATGGGCCGTCGCCGCGCGCCCAGCGGCGCCAGCGTGGCCGCCCCAAAGCACAGAAAGCAGATAAAGACGATGACGCACGCGCGGGCCATGGAAGTGGCGGGAGAGGAGTTGAAGACTGTGTCTCTGGAGGGCACCAGCCGCCACAGAGAAACCAGGGCGCCGAAGTAAGCATCGAACCCCCCGCTGGCCCAGATCATGGGCAGGAACCAGGCGATGAGCGTGAGAGCCAGCGCCGTGCCCCCCAGGAGAATCCTTTTTACCGCCGCATGGCGCAACGAGTACAGAAACAGCGGTCCCAGAAACAGCAGTGAGGAGGGCCGGACGCCGGCTGAGATTCCCAGAAGGATTGCCGTAGGAAGGATGAAATCCCTTTCACCGCGATCGATGCGCCAGCACAGATAGCCCAGCAGCGCCGAGAAGAAGGCCTCGACGCTGTAAGTCAGAGCCACCGTGCCATGGAACCAGGAGAGCGGAGAAAACAGGAAGAGAAGACCGGCGAAGCCGGCTGCCCGTGGTCCAAACCAATCCCGCGCCAGCAGGTAGATGAAGATGACCGAGGCTATGCTCGCAGCGATGCTCACGAGGACCAGCGCCAGGTTGGCGTCGTGAACCAGGGTATTCAACAGGCGGCCCAGGCAGACGTATAAGAAGTAACCGGGCGGATGGGGCTGATGGGCGCGAGGGTCGAAGCGCCCTACGCCCAAGGCGAAGTTTACTGAATCCAGGTCGTAGAGATCGCGGCTGCGAAACGCGAAGCGGCTGATGGCGACGGCGCCTGCCAAAAGAGACAATTCCAGTTTCTGCCGGTGGATCACATCCGTCATTGTAGCAATCGGCGTGCCGCCCGGCGCCATCGGCGCATGAGCAGGTTACTCCCCCGGAATGTTCTGCAACGCAGTAACTCAACGATCGTACTGAGGCTGTATCAATATAGCACTGAGGTTGTAAAGCTATGGCACAAAAGAGCCATTGGCCTCGTGCGGCGTGTTTGCGGCTTGCCCCTGGCAAATTTCCCTGTCCGGCGCGTAGGACTCCGCGCAAGATGCTTTGAATAAAGTAGTTACTCCAACCTATTCTAATTGGACCAGGTCCGGAATCGTCTGCATTTGGGAGACCGCAGGCAACAGGTAAGCCGTTGATTTTATTACCAAGGTGGTATTGACCTGACGCAGACCAGCCACTAGGATTGATAGTTAGCATCGATGAACATTTATGTGAGTGTTTGAAGACTTCTCCCAACCGTGGGACATGACTGCGCATGTGATTCGTTCCACGAGGTTTATTACCCCTTCGACACCTGGAATGTATTACTAACGTTGCATGGTTCTGGCCCAAAACTGGCATTGGCAACCTTATAGCCGATACAGGAGTATTGAGGCAGCTTCACCGCTTCCGGACGGAAGCGGTTTGGCCTGACTTTGAGAGAGTTCGCAAGTCATGATCAAGATCGGACTGTACTCAGAAGATCGCGCGCTGCACCCGCTTCTTTCCTCCGCTCTGGGAAAAGAATTCCAGATACTTTTGGAGTCGAACGAGGAAGCGATGACCGGCCTCCTGTCGGCCGGGGGCTGCGATGTGATGATTCTGGATCTGTACTCCAATCATGATTCGTTGCAGGACCGGATCGGGTGTTCCCGGCGCTTGATTGCATCTCAGGTCCCCTCGCTGGTCATGGCCGACGACGGCCTTCGCTCCACCGCCTTTGAACTGGTTCGCACCGGAGCCTTCGGCTACTGCCGCAGGCCGCCCTCCATTCGCGACCTCAAGACCATGCTCAGCCGGGCCTACGAGAACTCCACGCTGAAGCAGCAACTGCAGACCGTGCAGCAGCGGCTGGAAGAGCCCGGCAGTTGCGACCGGCTGATCGGATCGAGTCCGATGATGCAGCAGGTCTATCAACTGGTGCATCGCGTAACCAATCTCAATGCCTCGGTGCTGGTCACCGGTGAAAGTGGAACCGGGAAGGAATTGATCGCCCGCGCCATCCACAGTCTCGGTTCACGAGCCAACCGCCCGTTTGTGGCTGTCTCCTGCGGTGCCATCCCTGAAACTCTGATTGAAGCCGAGTTGTTCGGGCATGAAAAAGGCGCCTTCACCGGCACCGTGGGCGCGCGCGAAGGCTACCTCGAGCAGGCCGGCGACGGCACCCTCTTCCTCGATGAGATCGGCGATCTCAGCCTGTTTACGCAGGTCAAGCTTCTGCGCGTGATCCAGCAGATGGAATTCAGCCGCCTGGGCAGCAACCGGCTCATCCCGCTGCGCGCGCGCCTGATCTTTGCCACCCACCGCGACCTGGCCAAATTGGTAGCCGAAGGTAAATTCCGCCAGGACCTTTACTACCGCATTAACGTCATGCAGATTGAATCGCCGCCGCTCCAGGAGCATGCGGAAGACATTCCGGTGATTGCCAGGCATTTCCTGCGCCACTATGGGCAGGTGTTTCAAAAGCCCATGGAGGATATTGAGCCGGATGCGCTGGCCATGCTGCAGAGTTACTCCTGGCCCGGCAATGTGCGCGAACTGGAAAACGTGATGCAGAGGGCGATCATCATCGCCCCCGGACTTACTATTCGCGCGGAAGATTTGACCCTGAACACGCAGGAGGACGATGTTGCCGATAGCGATATCGACGGTGTTGTCGACATCGGCGATTATCATCCCGCGGGTTCTTTTGAGCGGCAGCTTCGCGACTATAAGGTCAAACTGGCCGTCGCCGCCGTTCGCGAGAACAATGGCAACAAGACCCTGGCTGCACGCAGCCTGCACATCTCCCGGGCTTATCTGCATCGCCTGATCAGGCTTGACGAATCCGGCCAGATCTTCGAGCCGGAAGTCCGCGACGCAGTGAATTCCTAAGCAGTTATTCGGGTTTCACCGCGCGCCCAATTTCACCTTAAATCTGAAAATTCCCCTAAGTGTGCAGGTTATATTCGCTCGGCCCGGCAATGACCAGGCCGCTCTTCTGGCGTCCATGGATATACCAGCAGCACCAGTTGGTTTCATGGGTTTGCTTGTCGGCAGGCGCAATCAAATCCCTGTAGAGAATATTTCCGTAGATAAATACTTTTTCCTCCCAGTTTTCGATTCGCCTGAGCATCTCCTCGCTCGGGCAGATGGACTTCAAATCATCGCGGCTGAACGACTTGATTGCCGTCGATTCGCCCGGAAGCAGAATCATGGGAACAAATGGGACGCCCGGTTCCTGATTCGTATACTCAGGGATTTGGGGCAGGTGCGCTTCATCGACCGCAATCATGATCTGCTCCACTGAGGCGATCACGTAGGCGGGGCAACGGCCGCGGTTGGTGGCCTTTACGGTGAAACTGTTCACAATGCTCCGCGATGGCTCGACCGTGATCAGGAGCCAGGGCCTTCCTGAATCGATGACCGCCTGAGCGTTCAGCAAGGCCGCCTGGGCGCTATCGGCGGCGGCCTCGGCAACGACCTCTGTGGCCCTCGTATGGCGCTCGATCTTTTTCAGCGTGGAGACGGCCAGGATGATTCCGAAGTAACCTACAATGGCCAGCACCACATTGGCTGACCATGTGATTCGATCGCGCAAGGGCCAGGATTCGGGCGCCGGAGGCGGATTGACATCGGTGATGCGAGGCAGCGGGTAATCGCAGGGAAGGCCATCGCATTCGGGCGGGACGGTTGGGCTGCTTGTGCCTTGCGGGATGGAGATCGTAGAAGACGAAAGAGGCGGAGTCTGCAGATTGACGCCTGGGTTATCGGTTGGCAGCGAAAGGGACGGAGCCTGCTGATAGGGGCCGGAGTTACCGGTTGCCTGTGCGGAGACCGGCACAGGCGTCGGGGTGATGGCCAACAGCAGCGCGAAGATCGGCAAACTCTTTTGCATCATGGCGTCAATGTACCACACGTAACTCTCCCGGCCGCGCAGCCGCCGGTGAACCCCAGGCGCGAGAACGGCAGCACTTCGGTTGAGGATCGAATAAACGTTAAGTTGTCTGGTTTGATTGGTGGACCTGATCGGGATCGAACCGATGACCTCTTCCATGCCATGGAAGCGCGCTCCCAGCTGCGCCACAGGCCCACATGCGAAGGATGCAACTTCCCTATTGTCTCCGCTCGGACGGAATTCGTCAAACCCGGTCCGTACCCGTATTGGAACCCCCTCTGAAGCTGGGATTTGACTCCTGCGAAAGCCGGCGGGACGGATTGAGTCCGGCGCCGGAATGGGCGCAAGCCGGCCCCGGAAGGCCTGGGGGCAAACAAAACGCATGTGACCGGGAACACTTTGGGGGTCCTCCGGTGTCTAAGACAATAGAGCGCGCGGGGCATTTGGCCGTTTGCCATTGTTCCGTTTCCCGCGCACTCCGCGGCAGGTTGGGTTTCCAGCGGCAGTTTTTCCGGCCGTTGGGGGGAGTGGCCGCAATCGGCACTCTGGTATTTGGCATCGGACGATTCCCCCGGTGCGGATTTGCCGGATGTGCTTGTGATTGCGGTAAGGTGGGAGGATACTGAAGTGCAGGTGGACCTCACCATGGGCAATCTTGCCGGCGCGCTGACCCTCCAATCCGATGAAGCGGCTCTGGTTGCGGAACTTCGAGCCGGCTCGGAGGAGGCCTTTGCGGGGCTGATCTCGCGCTTCCACCAACCCATTTACTCCCTGCTGGCGCGCTCCGTGCAGGACCGCGCCGATGCCGCCGACCTGACCCAGGAAGTCTTCGTGAAGGTTTTCCGGGGGATGGGCGACTTTCACGGCGAGTCGTCGTTGCGGACCTGGATCTACCGCATCGCCATGCGCGAGGCCTCCAACCAGCGGCGCTGGTGGATGCGGCACAAGCAGCAGGAGATGCCTATCGAGCAGGAGCTGACCGGGAGGGATTGCGGGACGCCGGTGAGGCTGAAGGATATGCTGGTGGACCCGGCTGAGTCGCCTTTCGATCTGGCCCTGCATGAGGAGACTCGGGCGCGGGTGGAGGCGGCGTTGAAGCAGGTGCCGGAGCCATTCCGCACCACCCTGATCCTGCGCGACATCGAGGGATTTGTCTACAAGGATGTGGCGGAGATGCAGGGCGTGAATCTGGGCACGGTGAAGTCGCGGCTGGTGCGCGGGCGCGCTTGTTTGAAGGCTATTCTGACCGCTCCGGCGGCGGCTGTATCTGCCCCGGCGAGCAACGGATTTGAGGTACCTCTTGGAGAGGAGGCGCGATGAACGGTTGCAGTGCAATACAAAAAAAGTTTACTGAGTATCTGGATGACCGGCTGAACGGACGAGAGATGCAGCGCATCGCCGCCCACCTGGAAAGTTGCCGGGAGTGTGCCCGGGAGTGGGCATGGTTGCGCCATGTGCAGGCGTCGCTGGCCGCGCTGGGCCCGGCGCCGGAGCCCGAGGATCTGCCGCTGCGGATTCGCGTGGCGGTGAGCCAGGAGCGGGCGCGCAGCCGCCACAGTCGCTTTGAGGGCTGGAATCTGGTGTGGAGAAACACGCTTGGTCCCTTCCTGCTGCAGGCCTCGGCCGGCTTTGCCAGCGCGGTTCTGCTCATGGGTACGGTCATCGTGCTGGCCACCATGTTTACCCGGCCGGAGATGGCCCAGGCCAGCAAGGACGAGCCCCTGGGCAACGCCACCGCGCCGCGGCTGCTCTATCTTTCCAGCGGCGTGGGCTACAACGAAATCGGCGCCGTCTCCGGCCCGGTGGTGGTGGAGGCTTATATCAACGGCGCGGGCCGCGTATACGACTATCGCATCGTCTCCGGACCCACCGACGAGGCCACCCGTTCGCAGATCGAGAACCTGCTGCTGTTCAGCGTCTTTGAGCCGGCCCGCTTCTTCGGCCAGCCGGTGCGCGGCCTGGCGGTGCTCTCCTTCTCCGGCGTTTCGGTGCGCGGGTAGACCAGCCAGCATGACGATACAGAGCGGGTACCCCGCCAACTGTGAACAGTTTTTGTGGGATTTCACGCTTCAATCTGTCGGAATCGATTGGCTCGACGAATAAAATCCTGGGCTGGGCGCTGGTTCGGGTCCGGGGGCAAGAAAATCTGTCGCGAAAGAGGCGCGCGGAATGTGTCGACGCCCTCCGCGAGGTGAAGCTGTTGCAATAAGTGAAGCTGGCCACCGTTTAGTCGCATCCGGTGATTGTCGTCGAGATATATCAATCCTGCATCAAATGCCCTGTGGTAAGTCGGCGAAAGAGCAATCCCGTTCCTAACATGATCCGCGCTTCCCGTCGCCCCGACTGGAAGAATGTGTGCAGCATCGACCAATCGAAGCTGAACGCGCGTAACCGCGCATCGGTGACCGTAGGCGAAAAGAACCTGCTGGCGAAAACTCCCTAGACGTGTGAGTCTGCTCACTTCCTGAATCACACGCTTGCGAGGAGTAGACAAGACTTCTAATTCATGCTCGGCAGGCTGTTGAAGGTGGGTGACCTGGTTGAGCAACCGAAGTACACTTGCTTCCCGTCCGTAGCGATGAAGAAGCGCGGCGTTCAGGCAATAGGCCATGAACATGTCGGGGCGTATCCCAACCGCAATCTCATCATTACCCTTCCGATGGAAGCTTAAACCGTCGGCTTCCGCCCGGGCTAATTCCGTCCTGTCGATCTGGACAGATGGCGAACCTGTTGTAAACGTATGATGTAGCGCAAAATCGAAGCCGGCAAACAGCCTGAGCTCTGGGTCATAACCGATGAGCACAGCCGGACCATCGGCCGAAGATTGGAGTGGCGATTCTACGCCCGTCATCTGGATGCGGTATTCATTTGGCAGACTCGGCCTTCTGCCGAATGTGAGAGTCCAAATGTATACCGAAAGCGTTACGCTTCCAGTCGGGGTAGCTACTACAAAACGCCTCGGATTTGTGCTGATAGCGGACGACAATTGACCGGTGTATCCGGATTCTTGAATGGCATCAGCGACTACGGCTACGAGTTGGCTTGACGGTAGTCTTGGCATTTAGTATCCGCTTCTTTCCCCCGTCCTCTGCCAACGGATCCTCATGCCCGTTCCACATTAAACCGGGATGGTGAATTTTATATGTAATATTACTCCCGCCAAAGTCAAACATCGACTCCTGTTGCGGTATCGCCGGTCGTTCAAAACGGCCCAGAGCTCCATTGAGGTAATCTTCGCGTAACTCGACGCAAGTCCATTTACGCCTCAGGCGCTCGCAGACCTCTCCTGCTACGCAGCTACCTGCGAACGGATCTAATACATTGTCGCCTTCATTCGTGAGCATTCGAACAAAGAATTCGGGTAGTGCTGCGGGAAAGCGAGCTGGATGAGGTTTGATATCGTGATCCGCGCAATATCTCAGATAGTAAGAATTACTCTCTGTATTAGGGATTGCGATAAGATTTGGAGCGATTGCCGCCCCATTATCTTTAGAGAACTTGTCGCTGATGTCATGACCACTCGGCCTGAGCTTTGCCCTATAGCCGTTCTTGAGTAGACCTTTCATCGCATCACTATAGGGAGCGAGTACACGCCTGTTGCTTGCTTTGGGCCATGGTGTTGGGGATAGCCACCAAACACAGTTCACAGCATCTTTTGCTCTGATTCTCCTGACAGTCACCCATTCAGCCGGGCTGGGTAGCTTTGATGGATTCCACCAGTAGAATTCCTGTGCAAGATAAAACCCTACCTCCCGACAGAGCATGATAACGAGTTCAAAATGATAGAGGGAGCGAGTAGGTTGACCGGGAATCCAAGCCCCGCCGATATCGATTACCAAAGAGCCGGTTGGCTTCAGGAGACGCTTAAACTCTACGCCGAACTGCTTGAACCAATCAACATATTCGTGGCTCTCAACATTTCCGTAGTCCTTCTTCCGAACCAGTCCGAATGGAGGGCTGGTAACGATTAGGTCGAGAGACTCCGGGCGCAAGCCGGACATATATTCCAGAGAATCGCCAAGTACTATTGTCCCGTATTTCGTTTTGTGAAATGGCTTCACAGAGTCAATTGTAGTCGGATAAGGTTAAAGCACTTTTCGATTCATACCCTAGAAAGCGAAATGTGCCCAAATTGACACAAAGAAGACGTAAGACGCGCATTATTGGGCCGCGGTTTGAATCCGCTCCTGCCGAAACTCATCCGACAAGCGCTCCACATCCGCCTCTGAAGCAATATCCAATGCCTTGCCGGTGGCCTGAGTGCGGCGCAACAACGCTTCCCACTCCGGATCGGCTGTAATGTAACGGCGCAGTGCCTCCCGAAAGAGTTCACTGATCGTTCGATCTTCGCGCTCGGCAGTCTTCTGTGCCTTTAGCAGCAGATCGGGTGGAAGAGTAATCAAGATGGTCTTCGCTGTACGCATACTTATCAATATAATACAATGTTAAGCACTGTCAAGTGTGTGATTAGGCGGTGCCCATCCGTTTTCCCAATCCTTTTTGCAGAAAATATCCATCCGCCGTCGCACACTGGCAATTGAAGAAGACGGTGCCCGCCTCATCGGCCAGGAAATTGAATGTGCCCCCCCGGGGTCCATTTTCCTCCTGTTCGCCTTATTTTGCACATAAGTGGTTGATATTAAAAGATAATGATCAAAAAACCAAGGGTAGAAATGCGACAGAAAACCTGCATTCCGTCCCCAAAACCGGTCGAAATCCGCCAGAGTCTCGCGTCAATCCAGCCTCTCAAAGATCCCGCCACGGCAGAAGATCTGGGATTCCGCGAAGTTCGCCATGCTAAAGGGCTTATTCACTACCGGAAGCTGTACTCCACTCTCGTTTGGCCCTTCTGCTGCGTCTACTAAACTAGACTTGCAAGCAAGGTATATTCATGACGTTGCGCACTGATCGATCTTTCGTCGTTCTTTTTGCCGCTCTTTTGTGCGTGTTTGCTGGGTTTGCGGCCGCACTGGGTCACGCCCAATCTCACGACAGCAGCTCCACCAAGGGCCAGAGTTCGTCCTCATCGGAAATGCCGCGGGAGCGGGCGCCATCGCTGATCGATCCGGCCGGGCCCACCATTTCGCTGATCAGCGCGGAGCCGGTCTTTGTGATGGCCGCGGCTCTGAACGCATGCGGCTATGACGAAGGCCTGGAGGAGAGCGCGCCGGTGCGCAAGCGGGTCCGCGACGAGATCAACCAGGCGCTGGCCAGGAGCGAGGACGCCCGCGCCAAAAGAGACAGCCTTTGCCTTTTCGTTGCCCAGCACCGCTTAACGGGCTCGGCAATGGACATTTCGCAGTACATCTCGCTGGCCTTGTATCTGACCCCGCCGCCGGAGATTGAGATTGCGGCGGATCTTTCGGAGATGCCGCCCGACTCCACGCAGGTGGCGGAGATTGTGCCCCTGCTCAAGGACTTTGTGGCCGCTGTGGACCTGCACGGAATCTGGCTTGGAGTGCACCACATCTACGACCAGGAGGAGGACCGGCTGCACGATCCGCTGACGAATATGATCGTCGCCACCAATCTCTATCTCAAGATGCCGGCATCCGCCTACGAAGGGCAGCGGTTTATTGTCATCCTCGAGCCGCTGTTCTCGCCGCGCATGGTGAACGCCCGCATCTACGGCACCGACTACGTGGTGGTGGTTTCGCCGGTGAATGGAAAGATTCGCATGAGCGACGTGCGCCACACCTACCTGCATTACGTGATCGAGCCGCTGCTCTACGCGCGGGCCACTGCCATTGACCGCATGCAGCCCATTCTCAAGGAGGTGCGCGACGCACCGCTGGAGTTCCGCTTGCGCTCCGACTCCGTGCCGCTGACCATCGAGTGCCTCATCAAGGCCATCGAGGCGCGGAACATGGATACCGGCGTTCCCGAGTACATCATTCCGGCGGGTGTGGACCGCTCGGATTTGCCGCGTTATGAGCACGAGCGGATACTTTATCAGCAGAAGGTGGACGCCGTTCGCTGGGCCACCGTGCGCCACGATATGACCCAGGGATTTGTGTTCACGCAGTACTTCTATGAGCAGTTGATCCAATTCGAGAAAGACCCGGCCAGCCTGAAAGACACCATCGGCGAGATGGTTTACAGCATGGACGTGGACCAGCAGGTAAAACGCGCCCACCATATCGAGTTTGATAAAGAGGCGGATGGCGAGGTGCTGGGGCGCGGCACGCCGCGCAAATTGACCGGATTGAATTTGGCCGAGGCGCGGCTGGCGGCCGGCGACGTGGCCGCGGCCAGCACCCTGGCGCTCCAGGCGCTCACCGTGCATGCCGATACCCTGGAATCCCAGGCCTCCGTCGCCCGCGCCAACTTCATCCTGGCCAGGGCGGCCATCCTTACCGGTCATCCTGACGATGCGATCGACGGGTTCCAGAAGACCCTGGCCACCAGCAAGGAGCCGCGGCTGCTGGCCTGGTCGCACATTTTCCTGGGCCGGATGCTGGATCTGGACTGCAAGCGCGACCAGGCGGTCGCGGAGTACACCACGGCGCTCACGGTGCGCGACGGCCAGCAGGATACCCGGCTGGCCGCCGAGCGGGGCATCAAGACGGCCTATGCCGTCCGCGGCCACAGTTGCGACGAAGATGCACAGGACGATCCGTCCGCTTCAGGAGCTGCGAAGCCGGAAGCTGGATCTCCAGGGAATACCGTGCCGGAGAAGCCGCAATAATCCGCATGATGCGACCTTCGGGCTCCCGCGAGGCGTCTCATGAGAACATTGGGAGTGGTCTTTTGCCCGGAATCTCCGGTCGCGCCGCCGTCCCCAAAGATGAGTCAATAGGAATGGAACCTGTCGAGGCGCACGTGGTAACTGCTCTTTCCGAACTGGAAAACGCACTTGGGCATGGCTTTGCCAGGCCGGAGCTGCTGGTGCGCGCGCTGACGCATCGGTCCCTGGTCAACGAACAGACAGCCAGCGAGCAAGTGTTTGACGACGGGAATGGAGAGACCGCCGCAGAGGCAGGGGACAATGAGCGCCTGGAGTTTCTCGGCGACGCCGTGCTGGGGCTGGTGGTGGCCGAGGCGCTGTTTGGGGCGCATCCGGAGTGGCAGGAGGGCGAACTGACCCGCGTCCGCGCCCAGTTGGTGAGCCGGCGGCACATGGCGGAGGTGGCCCTGGCGATTGGACTGGGCAGCCACCTGCGCCTGGGCCGAGGCGAGGAACGCGGCGGCCTCAGGCGCAAGAGCACCGTGCTTTCGAATACCATGGAGGCAGTGATTGCCGCGCTGTTTCTTGACGGCGGGCTGGAACCGGTGAGGGCCTTTGCCCACCGCTCGGTGATGGGCGAGGCTGCCGAACAGTTAGCCCGGGAGTTGCGCTCCGGGGCCGCGCTGGGCAACTATAAATCGGCGCTCCAGGAGCATCTTCAGGCGGCGCGGGCCGGCTCGCCGGTTTACAAGATCAGGAGTGAAAGCGGTCCCGACCACCGCAAGCGATTTCTGGTGGAGGTTCTGCTCAAGACCGGCGAGGGAGGGCCGGGAAAGCCGCTGGCCCGCGGGATGGGGAGCACCAAAAAGCACGCGGAACAGGATGCCGCGCGGCGCGCGCTGGAACGGCTGACGGCAGCCTCGGCCAGGACCGCCGGCCCGGCGTCCGGAACGAAAGAGGAGGAGCAAGCAGCGCAATGAGCACCCCTGCCCAGGAGCCCAGCCCGTCCAGTCCCCGATTCTCGGGGCGGCTGTTTTCACGGCTGTCGCACCATCTGCCCACCGTGCCGGAGGCATTTGCCTCTCTGCTGCGGACGGTGGTGGCGGCGCTGTTTCTGCTCACCTTTGTGCTCCAACCCTACCTCATCCCTTCCGAGAGCATGGAGCATACCCTGCTGGTGGGGGATTTTCTGCTGGTCAACAAGCAGGTTTATGCGCCCCCGGGGACTCTGAGCCGGTGGCTGCTGCCCTATCGCGACGTTGCTCGCGGCGATATCGTCTTCTTTCACCACCCCCACCCCGAATTTCTGGTCAAGCGGGTGGTGGGAGTTCCCGGCGACCGGCTGCACATTGAGGATGGGCGGGTGACGGTGAACGGCCTTCCTCTGGACGAACCCTACGCGGCCTTCGAACCCGCGGCGCCGAATCCCTTCCGCGACGACTTTCCCGCCCATGTGTATACCGATCCGGAGGTCGATCCGGTCTGGTGGAAGCAGATGCAGAGCCTCACCCGCGACGGCGAACTGGTCGTCCCCGAAGGCGAATATTTCGTGCTCGGCGATAACCGCAATCACAGCAAGGATTCCCGCTTCTGGGGTTTTGTGCCGCGGGCCGAGATCGTGGCCCGGCCGCTGGTCATCTACTTCTCGCTCACCCGCCCCTCGACCACCGATGTGCAACAGGCCGCGCTGCAAGTCGGAGATGATAGACTCGGACACGACAGGCAGCTCTCGGCCCGGCTCACGGGGTTTGCGCGCTGGCAGCGCATCTTCCACGTGGTGCATTGAGAACAGTGATCAGTGAACAGTGAACAGTGAACAGTGATCAGTTTCGCCCCGGTGGCGCGAGAAGAATAGGCCGCAGAGAAATCTCTTGATTTGCATTGAAAGTTGCGGATCATTCGTCTGACCACTGACCACTGACCACTGACCACTGACCACTGACCACTGACCACTGACAAAGAGCACAGGATGACGAAGAAAAAGACGCAGGTCCCAAAGACGCCGTCCGAAGCCCAGCCGGTTCCCGCTCCCACTCCCGTTGAAGAGACTCCGTATGAGGCGGTCGCCAGCATTTGTTCCGTGCTGGTGGTGGGTCTGTTCATCCTCACCTTTCTGGCCCAGAACTTCGTGATTCCCTCGGGATCGATGGAGAAAACGCTGCTGGTGGGCGACCACCTGCTGGTGGACCGGATTACGCTGGCCCCGCCCGCGAAGTGGATGCCGCTGTTGCGCTACCGCGAGCCCAGCCGCGGCGATATCGTGGTCTTTATCAAGCCGGTTCCAGACGTGGATCCTGTGACGGGCCAGTCGCAATACCTGTTTCTGGTCAAGCGGCTGATCGGCGTGCCCGGCGATCATATTCACCTCAGCGGCGGCACCGTCATCATCAACGGCGTGGCCCAGAGCCCGCCCAGGGAGGGAGAGATCTCTCCCAGCGGCGATCTGGACTTTCTCGATGAGTACCCGTCCATTCCGCCCACTCCGGACCATGGCGCCACCGAAGCCTGGAGCGTGGACTTTCCCAACCACATTGAGGATGGAGACCTGGTGGTTCCACCGGGCAAATACTTCATGATGGGCGACCACCGGCACAACAGCCTGGATTCGCGGTTTTGGGGTTTTGTGCCCAGGGAGAATATCGTGGGCCGGCCGCTGTTCAACTACTGGTCGTTCAAGACCTCTGAGGACCAGTATGCACAGACCGGGATCGGCAATACTCTGGCCTGGATGGGCCACGTGGTGCTGCACTTCTACTCCGATACGCGCTGGAAGCGGACGCTGCACCTGGTGAGATGACAGTTGTCAGTTGTCAGCTAACAGTTGTCAGTTAAAACCCGCACTGCTGACTGCTGACAACTGATATCTGACAACTGATTACTGAAATGACCATGACGGAAGACGCACAACCCCGGCGGCGCAAGCGCAGGCGGCCCGCCGCGGCGGGGCTGGCCCTGGCGGTGGGGTTGGCCATCCTGGCGGTGCTGATTGTGCCCCCGCTGGTGAGCATCAACCAATACAAAAGCTAGATTACGAGCCTGATGTCCGCCTCTTTGGGCAGGCCGGTGCGCCTCTCTTCGGTGGAGTTGCGCCTGTTGCCCAGGCCGGGCTTTGTGCTTTACGACCTGAGCGTCGAGGAAGACCCGGCCTACGGCACCGAGCCCATTCTTCATGCCAACAAGGTGACCGCCTCCTTCCGGCTGTTCTCGCTGTGGCGGGGGCGGCTGGAGATCGGCCGCATCAGCGTGGACGAGGCCAGCCTGAACCTGGTGCGCACCGAGGCGGGCCGCTGGAACCTGGATTCGCTCTTCCGTACGGCAGCCGCGCGGGCCGAATCGGCGGCCGACAGCGCAGGCCGGCGCCGTGCTGTTCCGCTCCCCCACCTTGAGGCCACCCACTCCCGCATCAACATCAAGAGCGGCGCGGAGAAGCTGCCGTTTTCGCTGATCGATACCGACCTCTCGTTCTGGCAGCAGGAGCCGGGGGACTGGCGCATCCAACTGCGCGGTCAACCGGCCCGCACTGACCTGAGCCTGGACCTGGCCGATACCGGGATCGTGCGGCTGGAGGCAAGCGTGCGCCGGGCGCCCGAGTTGCGCCAGATGCCGGTGCATCTGGACCTGGATTGGCGGGAGGCGCAGTTGGGCCAGCTCACCCGGCTGGTCATCGGCTCCGACCCCGGCTGGCGCGGCGACCTGACCGGCGAACTGCATCTGGACGGCACCGCAGAGGCTGCCCAGGTGCAGACCCGGCTGCGCGCCACCGGCGTCCACCGCGCCGAGTTTGCCCCCGCCGCGCCCATGGATTTCGATGCCAACTGCGGTTTTGTCTACCACTATTCCAGCCGCGCCCTCGAGCATCTGGCCTGCAACTCTCCCCTCGGCGATGGCCGCATCCATCTTGCCGGGGAGCTGCCGGGCGACGGCGGACGGCCGAGTTTCACGGTTGAGCTTGACCGGATTCCCGTAGCCGCCGTCCTGGATGCGCTGCGCACTGTCCGCAGCGGCTTCGGCCCCGGCCTGGAGGCCGGCGGCGCGATCAGCGGCAAGATCGCCTACGCCCAGGGCGCTTCAGGAAAAATTGTTCCCCAAAGCAGCGCACATGGGCCGTTCACCGGCAGCTTCACCGTGGACGGCTTTCAACTGAGCGGGGACGCGCTCCACACGCCCATCCACATTCCCAGGGTGGTGCTGGAGCCGGTTGCCGGTCTTGAGGGCCAGCACCCTGGCCAGACCCAGCCGCCGGCGCTTGCGGCCACCGTGGCCATTCCCGCCGGCGGGACCGTTCCCCTCACGGTCGCCACCCGGCTGGCGCTCTCCGGCTACCGGGTGACGGTGCACGGCCAGGCTGCGCTTGCGCGGGCCAGGGAAATGGCGCACGTGGCCGATCTTGCCAATGCCGCGGCGCTGGACGCGCTGGCAGGAGAGCCCGTCGCCGTGGACCTCAGCGCCGAAGGTCCGTGGATGCCGGCTGCGAGGATTCCCCTCGGCAGCATTGCGTCCGCCCGTGCTGCGAATCGGCCGTCTGTCGCGCCGCCAACCCCAATCCCAATCCCTAACCCAATCTATGACGAAGCCGGAAGACCAACCACGGACAGCCTGAGCGGAACCGTCATTTTGCGCAACGCCAACTGGAAGGCCGATTATCTGGTCAACCACGTGGAGATTTCCACGGCCACGCTTCACCTGGGCGGAAGCGAAACCCGCTGGGACCCTGTGGTTTTCTCCTACGGCCCGGTGGAGGGAAGGGCGAGCCTGAGCCTGCCCGTCAGTTGCGACGCGATCCAGCCCTGCCTGCCGCATTTTCAAGTCGAGTTCGGCGATCTGGACGCGAGCACCCTGCAAGCGGCGATTCTTGGAGCGCGTGAGCGTGGCACGATGCTCTCGACGCTGATCGACCGTCTGCGTCTCTCTTCCGCGCCCGTCTGGCCTCGGCTTGAAGGCACGGTGAAGGCCGATTCCCTCATCCTAGGGCCGGTCACGCTGCTGAAGCCGTCGGCGAAGCTATTCATCCTGCCTGCCGGTGCAGAGGTCACCGGGCTCAATGCCGGCCTGCTCGGGGGCCGTGTGCAGGCAGCCGGCACGCTCAGCACAGGAGACAAACCTTTCTATTCGCTGCAGGCTCGCTTCCTGAAGCTCAATCCCGCCGCCGTGGGCCAGTTGCTGGGGCTGCGCTGGTCGGGCGGCGCCTTCGGCGCAAACGGCCAGATCGATCTCACCGGCTACACAGAAAAAGATCTGGCCGCCTCGGCCAAAGGCACGTTGCACTTTGAGTGGCGGAATGGGGCTGTTGCCGCGGCCTCCGGCTCGGGGTCTGTTCCGCCGCTGCTGGCCCGTTTCGACCGTTGGACCGCCGACGCCGAGATCGCCAACGGTACGATCACGCTCAAACAAAGCCAGGTTCTGCAAGCCGACCGCAAGCGAGCGGTTGAAGGCTCGGTGACCCTCGCCGTCCCGCCCAGGGTCACCTTTGCCGGGACCAAAGAAACGCATCTGAAAAAGCGCTAATTCCTACTCGTTGGCCTCAATCCGCCGGCCGTGCGCGTCCTGCAAGGGGCGTGTGTTGACCTTGAAGAGCGGAGCGAAGGTGCGCAACTGCTCGCGGCTCAGGCTAAGCTCCTGCTCAAAGATGAACCAGCGCACTCCCTCGGTGCAGGGCGGGGTGGTCAGCGAGCCCATGTAGGTCCAGTAGCCGCGATCGGCGGGCAGCAGGCCGCCGGGGTTCACCTCGTCGGCAACCTTATCGCTCGATCCGGCCGTTTTGGGCAGGTGTGGCCACAACGTGGCCAGCACGGCGTTGGGGTTGCCCATATCCTCCTTCAGGCGCACGGCAATAACCGCCAGCCTGCCGTCGGCGCTCTGGTGCACCAGGTGGATGTCCATGTCGGAGAGCTTGCTCTTCACGGTCTCCTCGCCGGGGTGGTGGAAATCGAACTCGATCAGGTCGTAGCGCACGCCGCCGGCCACCATGTAGCTGCCGGGGCCCACGTGGGCCACGATGGTGTGGCCGTTGTTTTCCAGCGTGACCGGTCCGGAGATGTAGTGAAACTCAATGGGCTTGAGCGCCTTGTTCAATCGGGCGCCGCGAATGTCGATGGGCGCCTGTTGGTGGCCCGCCGAACAGACCTTGTAGGCCGGGTCAAGCCTATGCCAGGCCAGCGCGCCTCGCTTGCCCTCGTAGTCCCAGGGGGTTGTGGCCTGCGCAAAGGTTTGCCCGGCGGCCATAGTAGCCACGCCGAGAGTAAGAGCGGCAAGTGCGGGAAAACGCATCGATAGCTCCTCGATAGAGAAACGCTGGGTGCCCTCAAAAAATTCTATTCCATCCACCGAGGGGCGGGAAAAAAGAATGGGACCCATCGACCGATGGACCCCATTCTTTTACGCGCGTTCAGACTTGTATTACTTAACCGCGGCCACCAAGCTGGCCTGTTCGGCCAGGGCGGCGGCCTTGTCGGTGGCCTCCCAGGTGAACTCCGGCTCGTTGCGGCCGAAGTGCCCGTAGGCTGCGGTCTTCTGGTAGATGGGCCGGCGCAGGTTCAGGCTCTCGATAATGCCCTTGGGGGTGAGCGAGAAGTTTTTCCGCACCAGTTCGGTCAGCTTGGCCTCGCCGATCTTGCCCGTTCCAAACGTATCCACGCGCACGCTCACCGGCTCCGCCACGCCGATGGCGTAGGCCAGCGCCACCTCCGCGCGCTCGGCCAGGCCCGAGGCCACGATGTTCTTGGCGATATAGCGGGCCATGTAGGCCGCCGAGCGATCCACCTTGGTCGGGTCCTTGCCGCTGAAGGCGCCGCCGCCGTGACGGCCCATGCCGCCGTAGCTGTCCACGATGATCTTGCGGCCGGTGAGGCCGGTGTCGCCCATGGGGCCGCCGATCACAAATCTTCCCGTGGGGTTGATGTGGTACTTGGTGTGCTCGTCCAGCCACGCGGCCGGCAGCACGGCCTGGATGACGTACTTGAGGATGTCGGCGTGCAACTCCTCATTGCCCACGCTCTCGGAGTGCTGGCAGGAAATGACCACGGCGTCGATGCGGGCGGGCTTGCCGTTCTCGTCGTACTCCACCGTCACCTGGCTCTTGCCGTCGGGGCGCAGGTAGGGCAGCTTGCCGCTCTTGCGCACCGCGGTCAACTGCCGGGTGAGCTTGTGGGCCAGCGAGATGGGCGCCGGCATCAGCTCCGGGGTTTCGTTGGAGGCGTAGCCGAACATCATGCCCTGGTCGCCGGCGCCGCCGCTATCCACGCCCTGGGCAATGTCTCCGGACTGCTTGTTGATGCTGGAGATGACGGCGCAGGTGTTGGAGTCGAAGCCGTAGAGCGCATTGTCGTAGCCGATGGAGGCCACCACTCCGCGCACCAAGGTCTGGAAATCGACGTAGGCTTTGGTGGTGATCTCGCCGGCGATAACCACCAGGCCGGTGGCAGTCAGCGTTTCGGCGGCGACGCGGCTGTAAGGGTCCTGCTCCAGGCATGCGTCCAGAATGGCGTCGGAGATCTGGTCCGCAATCTTGTCCGGATGGCCTTCGGTGACGGACTCAGAGGTAAATAAAAATCGGTCGCTCAACTTCGGATTCCTCCCCATTGAAGGGATTTGGTTTGGTTGCCTGCCGCGAGGGCTTCATGAGCCGCCGCGAAGAGCCCGGGATTGCTCCCTTCGATCAGTCGCTCGCCCGCATCGGTGAGGCACGCCCGCACCGGCAGGCCCTGGCCTGAGAGGTGCATCTATCTATGTTAATCGCGGCGGGCGGGTGGGGGCAAAGACTAACAGCGAACGGGGCGTAGCGCGCGCTCAAGGGCGCCATTGGTCAGGTGAACCGCAGGCGCGGTCGCGGCGGGTTTTGGGCCAAAGAGCCCGGAATGGTGAAAAATCGCTTTCTTTCTGCCTCAGATGCAGATATGGTTTTTCGAAGCCGGCCCACGGCGGTACAATTTGAGCCAATCAGTGCTGAAAAAAGTGATTCCGGTTGACGCCCTCTCGTAATCTGTAATTGAATGGTGGTTCGAATGCTTACGAGTAAGACAACGCCCTCTTTGCTGCGCGTCACCGTCCTCATGCCTCTCCGCGACGACTGGGCTTCCGCCGCGGAACTCATCCGCAGGCTTGATCGGGTTCTTGGTTCCTATCCCTGCATACTTAATATCTTGTTAGTGGACGATGGCTCGATTCAACTCTGCAACGCCCGGGATTTCCAATCCCAATTCGCCGTTGTCAGATCCATACAAATACTTCGCCTGCGGCGCAACCTCGGCCACCAGCGCGCCATAGCCATCGGTATTGTCCACGCCGCACAGGCCATCCCCTGCGATGCCGTTCTCGTCATGGACGCCGACGGAGAAGACACGCCGGACGGGGCCTTACAGCTTCTCCGCGCATTTTCCGAAGAGAATGACGGCGCAAAGGCGATCTTTGCTGAACGAAGCCGCCGCACGGAATCCCTTGTTTTCCGGATTTCCTATAAGTTCTATAAGGTCCTGCATCGCATTCTCACCGGCGTCAGCGTGCGCGGAGGAAACTTCAGCATTTTCCCGGCCGCTTACCTCGGCAGGCTGGTTGTCATGTCCGAACTATGGAACCACTATGCCGCGGCGGTCTTTCGTTCCGGGCTTCCATTCAGCACCACCCCGATTCCGCGCGGTTACAGAATCGCCGGGACATCCAGAATGAACGTCGTCTCCCTGGTCGCGCATGGAATGAGCGCTATTGCTGTATATGGAGATGTGGTCGGCGTGCGGTTGCTGATCGCATCCATGGCCGGCTCACTTATGGCGGTGCTAGGCATTCTCGCTGTGATTGTTATTCGGCTCTTCACCGGTAATGCGATCCCTGGCTGGGTCATCTATACAGTAGGGACGCTGCTCATTATCCTCGTTCAGCTCATTACAATAGCCGCAAGTTTTACCCTCACGATGCTATCCAATCGAGTTATGCTCAACTTTGTGCCGCTGCGCGACTATGAACTCTTTGTGCTGGAGAACCTGGAGGTCTACCGCGTTGACTGATTTCAGGGTTGTCGGCGGCGCCCGTAGAAGCATCGCGGTCCTTCTGCTCATCCTGCTGGCAGTCGGCCTGTGCTCGGCACTGCACGCCGTTGCCAAGCCTTTCTGGTACGACGAGATATGCACGGTTATCATTTCCCGTTTGCCAGGCCCGTCAGAGATATGGAATGCTTTGGATCATGCGGCGGATACCCAGCCCCCGGCCTACTATCTTGTTACCCGCTTTGCGCGTCAGCTCGTTCAGGACGATCACCTGGGTTATCGGCTCCCTTCCATCCTGGGATTGATGGGCACGGTCTTTTGCATCTACATCATTCTCTCCAGAAGGGTAAGCCGCCTGTCGGCGATGGTGGGCGCAACATTTGTTCTGTGCACTCCCCTGGCGGCCTATGCGTACGAGGCGCGGCCTTATTCTCTGATGATCGCTTGTATCTCCTGTGCCATACTCGCCTGGCAGCGGATTGAAGACTCATGGCGCTATGCCCTTCTCGCAGTCATTAGCCTGGCCGCGGCAGTATCTCTGCATTATTACGCGATTCTTGTTTTTCCAGCCTTTATAGTGGCCGAAGCTTCAGTGTGGATCTTCCACCGCCGCTTCCGGGCCGGCGCATGGGCATCGATCGTTGCCGGTGCTTTGCCATTGTTGTTTTTTTCAAAGCTCTTGTTCAAGCTGCACCAGGCTATGGCGCCGAACTTTTGGGCGCAGCCGAGCTTCATGCAGGTTTTAACTGCGCCGAACTGGCTTTTCTATCTTGGCCATTTTTGGGGATTCACATTTTCTGCCGGAATTACGGCAATATTTCTGTATTTTGACGTCGCTAAAACGGCGGCGCCGGGTGAGCCGGGGCGCCGGCCAGTTGAGGAGAAGGCATTGACGATTGGGGAGCAGGTGTTAATTCTCATGCTTCTGTGGTTGCCCGTGATCGCCGTTGTCGCCGCTAAAATCACCCACGGCGGAATGACGGAACGTTACATGATGCCGACTATCCTTGGCGGGGCGCTGGCCTTCGGGTATTTGAGCGGCAAAGTGCCCAGGGCAGTGGGGGCCATTCTACTTGTCCTTTTTCTGACCAGTTACGCTCTATCCTCAGTTCGCGTCGTGAAGAACGCTGTGAACGGTTCCCTGCTGGATCAGCGTAATGCTGCAATCCATGAGGGGCAGGCGATCGTGGCCGAATATGACGGGTACGGCATGCCCATCGTCATCTCCAACCTGATACGGTATTTTCCGATGGCTTACTATACGCCGGCGCCCTCGAACCGCAAACTCTACGTACTTGTGGAATCGCCTGATCCTCACAGTCTTGTACTGACGCAGTACACTTCCATCGGTCAGGTTGAAGGCTATGGCGGTTTCGTGTCCAGGCACCGGGAGTTCCTTGTCGTTGCGGGCGCCGGAGGAGGCCCGGGAGAAGGCGTGGAATGGTTGCCCGCACGCCTTGCACGGGAGGGAAATACTGTCATGCTTCTTTCAGCAACAGCGGGAACCGAAGTCTATAAGGTGACGATGATGCACTGAAGATCTCTGGGACCGCAGTTTGCCGGCTGCCCTGCACGATGTCAGAATGAATCCCGTATAATCTTCCCATCATGAGTCAAAATGCGTACCCCAAGCGAGACGCCTGACTTGCGAATCCCGGTAAAAGATCAATTGCCGGCAATTCTTTGCGCGCTGACGCTGCCTTTCTGTGCGCTCCTGATCCGTCCCTGCGCCGAGACGGGCATCATTGACGACTGGTCTTATATCAAGACGGCTCAGATACTGGCGCAAACCGGACATATTGTCTATAACGGCTGGGCAACGGCGATGCTGGGCTGGCAGCTTTATCTTGGAGCCTTGTATATCAAGTTATTCGGCTTCTCTTTCACGGTGGTTCGGTTGAGTACGTTGGCCGTAGCGATGGCGACCGCCTTTCTGCTGCAGCGCACGCTTGTACGAGCGGGAGTTAGCCAGTGGAACGCGACTCTGGCAACAATGACGTTCGTTCTGTCGCCGCTGTTCCTGCCGCTTGCTTTCAGCTTCATGACCGACATCTCCGGCGTATTCTGCATGGTGCTCTGCCTCTATATGTGTTTGCGCGCTCTGCAGGCCGGAACTCTATCCTCCTCGATAGCCTGGATCAGCTTTGCCGCACTGTTGAATGCTATAGGGGGAACCGCGCGCCAGTCAGCATGGCTTGGGGTTTTGGTCATGGTTCCTTCCACGCTCTGGCTGTTGCGGCGGAAACCGCGAGTGCTCCTGATCGGATGGATCTCTTGCGTCCTCGGCATTGGAATTGTTGTCGCTTCGATGCGCTGGTTTAACCAGCAGCCCTACACCATCCCTGAAAATCTGATCCCGGGTGGTTTCAACTTCGGATCGGTGGCCGGTGTCGCCGCATATGCTCTGTTTAGCAGCGAGGAACTGTTACTTCTCCTGCTTCCCGTGATGCTGATGTTTGTTGGCGCTCTCCGCAAGATCAATCATCGGACGATCATCCTATCCGCCGCGGGCAGTCTTTTTTTCGCGCTTCTGGGCCTTGTCCTATTGCGCCGCCATGGGATATATCACACGTTCGCGCCTTTTCTAGGGGGTTATGACTATCCTGGAATTTATTTGTTCAAGATTCCGCTTGTGGCCGAAGTTAGTTCTATCATGGGTACACGCCCGGTCATTCTTCCTTTCGGCCTTCGCCTGCTGCTGACTGTTGCGACGATCATTGGCTTATTCAGCCTGTTATCGGTTTTCTTCGGGAATCAGCCCAGGATAACTTCTCCTACAGAAAGAGCTTCTTCCATCTCCTGGCGCGATCTGGGTGTAATTCTTGTCCCCTTCAGCATCGCCTACATCGCCCTGATTGCGTCTAAAGCTGCAACCGGCTTCTACGATCGATATCTTTTGCCTATGATGATGCTTTCTCTGCTCGTACTGGCGCGGTACTACCAGGAACGGGTAAGGCCGAAGCTGCCCATTGCCGCGGTAGTCCTCATCGGCGTTTTCGGCGCCTTTAGTGTCGCAGCAACACACGACGTATTCGCAATGTATCGTGGTTATCTGGCTGCTATCGAGGAGATCCGGTCGAGTGGATTACCCGCCACCGCCATCGATGGAGGCTGGGAATCGAATGGCTGGACCCAGATAGAAAAAGCTGGCTACCTCAATGATTCGAGAATCCGCATTCCCCGCGGAGCTTATGTGGATTTGCCGGTTACAGTTTTCCCCGCCGGGTGCGGTGGACTCTTCCTGGAGCGGTATCCCGCAATCAAACCACTTTATGGTCTGTCCTTCGATCCACAGCTGTGCAATGGGCAGGCCGGATTTCCTCCCGTCATGTATCACACCTGGCTTGCCCCCCATGCCACATCGATCTACATCGTTCAATTTCCGGGTTTATCGGGTCAATGAAGGGTGTGACCTGGACTGAAGATCTCCGGGACCGCCGCGGTTCGCAGCCTCGGCCCCGTCCGCACTGGCGCGTTGAAGAGCTATGGAGCCTGGATCAGCGGTTGAACCAGGAGAGGACGCGGTGAATGACGGAGTGGGCCGCGGCGCGAACTTGCTCCGTGGGCAACAGGGTGGGCCACCACCCGGCACGGAGGCCGTAGTAACGCACGGTGAGGTAAGCAGCAGCGGCCACCACCAGCAGCAACAGGATGGCCCCCGCCCAGCGCAGGCGGACTTCAACGGCATCGTGGCGCAGGATGCGTGCTTTGCCCACGTTGGCTGCGAAGGCCAGCCAACCGCGGTCGTCGTCGACCATCTGGCCGGAGGCGATATAGGCCTCAAGGAATCGCTCTGTCCAGTCCTGCTGGTCAAGGCCGATAGCCCCGGCGTAACCACGCACGATGCCCTTGCTCAAAATGCCGCCGGGAAGCAGGTGAAACCGCTCCTGCTCCAGCGCCACCAGGTGCCGCCGGCTGATTTTGGTAACCGCGGTGATCTGTTCCAGCGCAATGCCGCGGGACTCCCGCTCGTTGCGCAGGTCTTCTCCAAATTTGCCCATCGCTTACCGGTAACAGGTGAAAGCCCTGGAGATTAACACCTCCACAATAAACCGGGTGTTAGCTTCCGTCAAAGCGATATATCGGTTATTCCTTTCATTTCCATTACTGATCCGGCCCCGAAGGATAGCGCCACCACGAAGCTGTCCTCCTTCTGAGCAATCAATGATGGGCTGTCAACCTGAGCGACCCTGAGTCCGCCGCGGCCGACGAACGGGGAGTCGAAAGCCCGCCCTGAGCTTGCCGAAGGGGACTTGCGGTTGCTTTTGCCTTCCTTGGTTGCAACCCAAGCTGCAACCCAATAGGTCCGGCGTCCGGCTCCGCCAGTCCCGGCTGTTACCCTTGAAGGCGAGGGTTTTTAAGCCGGATTTCGCCCCTCAAAATCATTGGAGCCATGCTCAGGAATGAATAAGCTCATCTTTGCCAATCTGCTGCACCGCCCGGTGCGCTCCATCATCAGCGTGCTGGCAGTGGCCATTGAAGTCATCATGATTCTTTCCATCGTGGGCATCTTCATGGGCATGTTGAACGACCAGAAGCAGCGCACCAACGGCATCGGCGCCGATCTGCTCCTGCGGCCCTCGAATGCCAGCTATATGAACGGGGTGGGCGGCGCTCCCATGCCGGCCAAAAATATCGAGGCCATCCGGCGTCTGCCGCACGTGGCCGTCGCCTCGCCGGTGATTCAGAACCTTTCCACCGCTGGCAAGATCGAGGTGCTCTACGGCATTGAATACCCGAGCTTCAACGCGCTCAAGCCCTTTGTCTTCCTCTCCGGCGGGCCGTTTCAGGGACCCGATGACGTGATCGTGGACGATGTCTTTGCCGCCTCCGACGGAGGGTATCGCGTGGGCGATACGATCACCATCATGCATCACCCGTTCCGTATATCGGGCATCGTGGAGCACGGCAAGGGTGGGCGCAAGCTGCTGCCCATCGATACCATGGGCCAGATGATGGGCGCCGAGGGCAAGGCCTCGGTCTTTTACATCAAGTGCGACGATCCGGCCAATGAGAACGCCGTGATCGGGGAGATCCATGCTACCACGGGCCTCAAAGATACCCAGATTCAGACCATGGATGAGTGGCTTTCGATGATGACTCCGGAAAAGCTGCCAGGTTTCAATGTGGCGCTGGATGTGGTCACCGGCATCGCGGTCATCGTGGGGTTCCTGGTCATCTTCCAGTCCATGTATACGGCGGTGCTGGAGCGGACGCGTGAGATCGGGATTCTGAAGTCGATGGGCGCCTCGAAGATGACCATCGTGACGGTGGTGTTGCGCGAGACCGCGGTGATGGCGGTAGCCGGCGTGCTGTTGGGGATTGTGGGCATTTTCGGCATGAATAGCATGCTGGGTCACGCGTTTCCCACCCTGCACTTTGAGATCACGGCCGCATGGATCGCCAAGGGCGCGATGATCGCCTTTGTGGGCGCGGTGTGCGGCGCGCTCTACCCGGCCTGGATGGCGGCGCGCAAGGACCCCATCGACGCGCTGGCATACGAATAAGCCCTTGGCGCGCATTCGGACGTTTTTCGCCGGAACAGGTAGACGGCGAACGGGCCTTTGACGATCCAGGGCGTAACCTTCTTGTACTCTTCAATTTGCACCCGCTTCGCCCAGAGGCCAGGTGCGCAAACGCGGCGACCAGGTCTTAGACGAACGCCTCACCGGCGATAAAATATTTATTCCGTTCGAGTAGTGGGCGAAGGCTTGTGGCTCCGCCCAAATCGGTCCGTTCCTGCGTCGGTAACCGGAGCCGGAACCCTGTGACTGCAATCACTCGACAGCGTTCCATGCGGATGATAGCCTTGCCGTGGCTTTTCCCCGGTGTTCACTGGGGTCGCGTTCCTGGGGCCGTTCGTGATACGGACCAAAACTTCAAGTTCGGAGGATATGTGACTGTACTGAATTGGGTAGAATTTTTTCTAGGCGTGAGCGTCCTTTCGCTCTTTGTTGCCTTTCTGTTTGCGCGCCAGGTCATCGGTTCGGACACGGGAACGCCGGCGATGCAGCAGATCTCCGCAGCCATCAAGGAAGGCGCCGAGGCATTTCTGAAGCGCCAATACAAGACCATCTACGCGCTTTCCGTGGTGCTGGCGATCCTGATCTATGCCCTCTATCTCTTTCTGGGCAAGAGTCCGGATTTGGCAATGAAGACCGTGATCAGCTTCTTTGCCGGCGCCATCTGTTCAGGCCTGGCCGGGTTTTCGGGGATGTTTGTTTCCATCCGCGCCAACCTGCGGGCAGCCTCGGCGGCGCGCTCGAGCCTCAACGGCGCGCTCAAGATCGCGTTGCGCGGCGGCGCGGTCACCGGCCTCTCGGTGGTTGCTCTTTCGCTTCTGGGAGTCGGGCTGCTTTTCCTGGCCTTCCACGGTATGTCCGATCCAACGCATGTTCCTTATCTGATCGTCGGGTTTGGCTTCGGCGCCAGCTTCGTGGCCCTGTTTGCCCAGTTGGGCGGCGGCATCTACACCAAGGCCGCCGACGTGGGCGCGGACCTGGTAGGCAAGGTCGAGGCAGGCATTCCCGAGGACGATCCGCGCAACCCGGCCGTCATCGCCGATCTCGTCGGCGACAACGTGGGCGACTGCGCAGGCCGTGGTGCCGACCTGTTCGAGTCGACGGCCGCCGAAAACATCGGCGCCATGATTCTGGCTGTAGCGCTTTTCAGCACTCTCAAAAACACCGCCCCGGAAGCGGCCCTGCTGGCCATCTTCTTTCCGTTCGTGGCCCGCGCCTTCGGCTTGATCGCCTCCATCATCGGCATCTTGAGCGTCAGGCTGAAGAACGAAGCCGAGGACCCGATGCAGGCTCTGAACCGCGGCTACCTGATCACCACCATCCTGGCGGCCGGCGGATTCTACATTGCTGTCAAGTTCCTGCTCGGTGACATCCCAGGGTCCAGCCCCATGTGGTTCTTCTATGCAGGCCTGATCGGCATGGTCATGTCGTTCCTGTTTGTGTGGATCACGCAGTACTACACCGAGGACCGCTATCGCCCGGTGCAGTCCATCGCCAAGGCCTCGCTGACCGGCCCGGCCACCAACATCATCTCCGGCCTGGCCGTGGGCATGGAGTCGACCGCGATGCCGGTGATCGTCATCTCGTCAGCCATCCTGGGCAGCTACTTTTGCGGCATCCAGGCGATGCCCGGGACTCCGGGCGCCGGCTTCTTCGGCACTGCCATCGCCACCATGGGCATGCTGGCCACCTGCGCTTACATCCTGGCCATGGACACCTTCGGTCCTATCACCGACAACGCCGGCGGCATCGCCGAAATGTCGCATCAACCGGAAGAGGTGCGCAGGCGCACCGACCGTCTGGACGCTGTGGGCAACACCACCAAGGCTCTCACCAAGGGCTACGCCATCGGCTCCGCGGCACTGGCGGCCTTCCTGCTCTTCTCCGCTTATCTCGATGAGGTTGCGGAACTGGTCAGGGCCAAGACCGGAAACATGGCCTTCGTCTTCGACTCCGTCAATCTGGCCAAGCCGCCGGTGTTTGTGGCCTCGCTGATTGGCGCGGCTCTGGTAATTCTCTTCAGCTCCCTGGCCATTCAGGCGGTGGGCAAGAGCGCCTACGCGGTCATTGAAGAGGTCCGGCGCCAGTTCAAGGAAGACCCGGGCATCATGCTCGGAACCTCGAAGCCGAACTATGCGCGCTGCGTTGACATGGTTGCCAAGGCCGCGCTCAAGCAGATGGTAGCTCCCGGCCTTCTGGCCGTAGGCGTGCCCATCGGCGTCGGTTTCATCTTCAAATTCTTCAACACCGCCATCGACCCCACCCTGGCCGCCGAGTCCGTGGCCGGCCTGCTCATGGTGGGCACCATCAGCGGCATCCTCTTCGCCATCTTCATGAACAACGGCGGCGGCGCATGGGATAACGCCAAGAAGCTCATCGAGACCGGCAAATACGGCGGCAAGGGCGGCGATCCGCACAAGGCCGCGGTGGTCGGCGACACGGTCGGCGATCCCTTCAAGGACACCGCCGGCCCCTCCATCCACGTGCTCATCAAGCTGCTCTGCACCGTCACCTTCGTGATGGCGCCCTTGTTCCTGTAACTCCTGCCTGGGACCATCCAAGTCCGGCCATCCACGCATTCGCGGGGATGGCCGGAACCAACAAATTCATCAATCTGACTGACGGACAGAAGCCACAGCGGCCCCGCGCCCCGGATCCCAGGCGTTCATAGGGGTGGATTTTCTCCGCGTGACGCTGGTCTCGATCCGTGGTAAAGGGTACGATGAAAGGGAGGGTGTGAACATGGCAACTCTTGAATGGTCCCAATGCCCCGCCGTCGAGAGCATCCCCGGCAAAGTCAGCGGCGCGTGGGTGCTGCGGGGAACCCGAACGCCGGTGAAAGTCCTGTTTGAAAACCTCGAAGCCGGTATGAGCATTGAAGAAGTGATCGAACAGTTTCCGGTGACCCGTGAGCAGCTCGACAGCCTCATGGCGTTTGTGGCGCGTTCTCTCGATAAGGCTCCCACCTATGGGTAGACCGAGGCCGGGATGCTGATCCTTTTCGATAACGGCACACCCCGAGGCCTTGCCCGTTTCCTTACCGGCCATTCCGTGGAGGAAGCCCGGGCGCGCGGCTGGGAGGAACTCGCAAACGGCGAGTTGATCGACGCGGCCGAACAAGCCGGTTTCGAGGTCATGGTGACGACGGACAAGAATATCCGGTATCAGCAAAACTTGAAGGTTCGCAAAATTGCGCTTGTGGTGCTTGAGCATTCACAATGGCCCATGGTGAAGCTGGTTGCGGAAAACATCGTTGCAGCCGTCCATGCGGCACAACCCGGCAGTTATGCGGAAGTAGACGTACCCTTCAAGGAATAAAGAGGTAGACATACCCTACTCGGAAAGCCCGCTGCCCGTTTGGCATTTGGGACTGGAGAGTGGCTCAGAAGAGTCAGCTATGTGCGGCGGCAATCTCCGTCAGTCTCTGCCGCTGCTGTCCCTCTTTATCGAAATTGGCGGGGTCCAGCCAGGCTTCGAAGGCTCGTTTGCGGACGGGCCACTCGTGGTCCAGCATCGAAAACCAGGCTGTGTCCCTGTTCTCGCCTTTGACCACCATGTGCTGCCGGAAGATGCCTTCGAAGGTGAATCCCAGGCGCAGGGCGGCGCGGCGCGAGGCCAGATTCAGAGCGTTGCACTTCCACTCGTAGCGGCGATAGCCCAGCCGGTCGAAGACGTGCGCGGCCATCAGGAACATGGCTTCGGTGGCCGCCGTGGTGCGCTGCAAGTGCGGCGCCAGCAGAATGTTGCCCACCTCGACCACCCCCTGTGCCGGCTCCATGCGCATGTAGCTTGCGTAGCCTGCTGCCGAACCGGTAGCCGCAGGCACAAGGGCCAGAAAAACCGCCCCCGCGGCCGCCTGCTTCTCCTCGATAGCCCGGCGCAGATCGGACTCGGCGGCGTAGGGGCCGTCGGGCAGCCAGGTCCACAGCTCATCGTGGCCCCTGACGGCCTGCCAGAGGGCGGCGGCGTGGCGCCCGGCGTCGAGCGGCTCCAGGGTGACGTGCCGGCCGCGCAGGATCACGGGGCCGGGCTGCGGCACAGGCTTCCAGTCCAGCGGAGATAGAGTGGCGTCGGACACAAATCCAGCCTATCAGCCGGTTTGCGCTTCGAGAGTTTTCATCCGTTCTGCGTTTGGCAAAGTTGGCCAATTCTCCTATACTGCAATCGAGGTGCTCCATGCCGACTCGCAATGTCAACCTGCCCAAGAAACTGGACCAGTTTGTAACTTCCACGGTAAAGGCCGGGCATTACGCGAATGCCAGCGAAGTGATGCGCACAGCCTTGCGCCTTCTGGAAAAGGAAGAGCGAGAGTACGAGCAGAAGCTGGCCGCGCTCCGCGCTGCCATTGATGAGGGTCTCGCCAGTGGGATTGCCGAACCCGGCGTTTTCGATCGACTTGATGCCTACATTGAAGAACTGGCGGCAGGGGAGGAAGAGTGTCGGCATACAGCGTAGCAAGTCTCGCTGAATCGGACCTGAAGTCCATTGTTCGCTATACCATGAAGACCTGGGGAGCAGCCCAAACAAGGCGGTACTCTCAAGGTCTCCGGGAATGCTTTCAGCTCCTAGCCGATAACCCATCCCTCGGTCGAAGATGCGATTTCATTCGTCCCGGACTACGCCGATTTGAGCATGGTAAGCATGTCGTGTTCTACGTTTCCCAGCCAGGTGAGGTGCTGATCGCGCGTGTCCTGCATCAGCAAATGTTACCGGCCAAGTCGTATTTCGAGCAGTGAGCGGCTCTTCGACTCTATTGAGGCGCGGAATCCGTCCCGAATCTCCACAATTCGCACAAAAGCGCCGTCAAACTGCACTGTTTCTGCGCCTTGTTCTCTGCCCCGGCGAGGACTAGGCTTGGATACGTGCCAATACGAGGCCCAGACCTCAGGTTGCACAGAATTTGGGGCAAAGTTGGAGCCCCAACTCCGCGCCGCGCAAGGCTGTTTTGAGCTTTCCACAGGAAATTGCCAATGTTTAACAACCAGATGCCCTGAATGTCCGCTGAATACAAGATATTGTGGTTTCTTGTTGACATGTACCACAGACAGCGGTATTTTTTCATCTGCGGCTGTAATCGGATTGTAATGAAACCGGCGTGAAAAGCCGCCGGCAACCGCCCAGAGAAGAGAATTCGCGGCAACTTCGCCCCCATTTCCCGTTCTTTGTCAAAGATTCTTGCCCGCCAACCTCCAGGCTGCATTGCGTCTGGAGGCAGGGCGGTGTTCACCAAATTTTCTTAAGTTGAGGAGATTCCATGAACGAGACCCATCTACAGACTTCTGCCATCACCCAGCAGCCCTCCTACACCCAAAACGGGCTGATCTTTTCCCGCCGTTTCTCCACCGAGGGTGTCTCCCCCTACGACGATTTCCAGTGGGAAAAGCGCACGGCGTCCATTACGGACACCAAGGGCAACACCATCTTCGAGCAGAAGGACGTGGAAGTGCCGGTCGACTGGTCGATGACGGCCACCAATATTGTGGCCTCGAAGTACCTGCATGGGCAGTTGGGCTCGCCGGAGCGGGAGACCAGCGTGCGGCAACTGGTGGCTCGCGTGGTGGAGACCATCCGCGACTGGGGCCTGGCCGGCGGCTACTTTGCCACCCCCGAGGATGCGGCCGTCTTCCACGACGAGCTGGCGCACATGCTGCTGGCGCAAAAGGCGGCCTTCAACTCGCCGGTATGGTTCAACGTGGGCTGCGACCGCCTGGAGCCGGATGCGGCGGGGCAGAACTGGCACTGGAACCCGTCCACCGGCGGCGTGACCTACGCGGCCACCGGCTACCGCAATCCGCAGTGCTCGGCCTGCTTCATCAACTCCGTTGACGATTCCATAGGAGGCATCATGGACCTGGCCAGGACTGAAGCCCTGCTGTTCAAATTCGGTTCCGGTACGGGCACCAATTTCAGTTCATTGCGTTCCAGCAAGGAAGCTGTGTCGGGCGGCGGCACCGCCAGCGGTCCACTCAGCTTCATGCGCGGCTTCGACGCCTTCGCCGGGGTCATCAAGTCCGGCGGCAAGACGCGCCGCGCGGCCAAGATGGCGATCCTCAACGTGGATCACCCCGACATCATGGATTTCATCGATTGCAAGGCCAAAGAGGAGGCCAAGGCCTACACGCTGATCAAGGCCGGCTACGACGGTTCGGGCCCTGATTCCGAGGCCTTCTCGTCCATCTTCTTCCAAAACGCCAACAACTCCGTGCGCGTGAGCGACGAGTTCATGCGCGCCTATGAGAGCGACGGCGAGTTCACCACCTATACGGTGAGAGGCCATAAGCCGGTGGCGACCTACAAGGCGCGGGAGATCATGCAAAAGATTGCCAAGGCCACCTGGCTGTGCGGCGATCCCGGCATGCAGTTCGACACCACCGTCAATCGCTGGCACACCAGCAAGAACACGGCGCGCATCAATGCGTCGAATCCCTGCTCGGAGTACATGTTTCTCGACAACTCGGCCTGCAATCTGGCCAGTTTCAACCTGATGAAGTACGTAACCCCGGCGGGCGTCTTCGATATTCTCGCCTACCGTCATTCCATCTCGGTGGTCATCACGGCCATGGAGATTCTGGTGGACAACTCCGGCTACCCCACCGAATCCATCGCCCGCAACTCCCACGACTACCGTCCGCTGGGCCTGGGCTATGCCAACCTGGGCGCGCTGCTGATGGCCTTCGGCCTGCCCTACGACTCGGCGGCCGGCCGCGATTTTGCCGCCGTCCTCACCGCCGTCATGTGCGGCCAGGCCTATCTGCAGTCGGCCATCATTGCGGCCAACTGCCCCACCCTGGCCTCGGCCACTCCGCTCACCGCTTCGGTGGAGCGCCAGGGCGGCGCCTGCCCAGGGTTTTACGTCAACCGCGAGCCGTTCCTTGATGTTGTGAGGATGCACCGGGCCGAGGTCAACAATATCGGCAAATCAAGCGCCGGCGATCCCTTCAGCGTGCCGCAGCTTGATGCTCTCATCGACTCCAGCCGCGAGTGCTGGGATATGGCGCTGCTCTATGGCGAGCGCTACGGCTACCGCAACTCCCAAACCACGGTCCTGGCTCCCACCGGCACCATCGGCTTCATGATGGACTGCGACACCACCGGCGTCGAGCCCGACCTGGCCCTGGTGAAGTACAAGAAACTGGTCGGCGGCGGCATGATCAAGATCGTCAACAACACCGTGCCGGCCGCGCTCTTCAAGCTGGGCTACTCCGACGACGAGGTCAACGCCATCGTCAGCTACATTGACGCCACGGGCACCATCGAAGGCGCGCCGGGCATCCTGCCGGAGCATCTGCCGGTCTTCGATTGCAGCTTCAAACCGGCCAAGGGCACCCGCTCCATCCATTACATGGGGCACATCAAGATGATGGCGGCGGCGCAGCCGTTCCTCTCCGGCGCCATCTCCAAGACCGTCAACCTGCCCCATGAGGCCAGCGTGGAAGAAGTGGCCGAGGCCTACGCCGAGAGCTGGCGCCAGGGCATCAAGGCCGTGGCCATCTACCGCGACGGCTCCAAGGGCACCCAGCCGCTGAATACCAGCATCGACCCAAAAAAGGAGCCGTCGGCTCTGGACGCTGTTGGCAGCCGCATATTGGCCCATCTGGCCGCCAGTCAGCCGGCCGCCGAGATCGATGTGAAGGTTCTGGAAGCCCAAATCCAGGCCAGGCCCGGCGAAAAGCTGGAGGTCAGCGCCAGGGATGTGATCGCCGCCGCCGCGTCCTTCCAGCGTGCGTTGGAGGAGATCGCCCAGGCCGCCGCCGTGCCGGTGCTCTCGCCCTCGGCAGCGCTGGAGAGCGCGCAGGAGCCGGTGAAGGATGCGGCGCAGGACCAGAATGGACCGCCCCGCGCCGTGCGCCATCGGCTGCCCGAGGAGCGCGCCTCCATCACTCACAAGTTCTCCATCGCCGGCCACGAGGGCTACATCACCGTGGGCCTCTACCCCACCCGCGAGCCGGGCGAAATCTTCATCAAGATGGCCAAGGAGGGCTCCACCGTCTCCGGCCTGATGGACGCCTTTGCCACCTCCATCTCGCTCGCCTTGCAGCACGGCGTGCCGCTCAAGGTGCTTTGCGAGAAGTTTGCCCACACCCGTTTTGAGCCCTCCGGCTGGACCGGCAACGAGCAGATCGGCTACGCCAAGAGCCTGATGGACTACATCTTCCGCTGGCTCAATCTGCGCTTCCTCTCCGGCACGCAGTTGACGCTGTTTGCCGGCCTGGGCGCGCAGGCGCCGCAGTTGCCCGCCTCGCCCAGCCTGCTTCCAGAGACCGATCCCGAGGAAGACTCGTTCTCGCAGAGCCAACTGGTCCGGTTGGTCGAGGAGGTCGCCCGGCGGCTGAATCAGGTCAGCGCTCAATCAAGCAATCCGGTCACTACGGTCGGCAGCGCTCCCGAGGCCAGTTTCGCCGATTACGGCACACAGCCTGAATACGATCCAATGGCTGCCAGCTCTGTGCCTAACCTGAGAGATCGCGGCATCTACCACGCCTCCGACGCCATGCGCGAGATGTACGAGATGGGCGACGCACCCAGTTGCTCCACCTGCGGCGCCATCATGGTCCGCAACGGCAGTTGCTACCGCTGCATGAGCTGCGGCTCGACCAGCGGGTGCAGCTAGAGAGCAGCGGGCTCTATAAAGAACAGCTGTGGGTGCACCCATAAGGTGAAAGTTTGACCGCATAAGGTGAAAGTTGACACCCCATAAGGTGAAAGTTGTGGTTCACGCTTGAGGCTGAAGTCGATAACCCATAGGAACGAAGTCGTTCCCAAATTGGTTTATCGGCTTCGACCCGCGCGCGAAAATTAGCTTCAAAAAACCTCCATAACCTCCATAACCTCCATAACCTCCTCAACCTATTTACTTTCTGTAGTTTGTGAGCCATGGAGGTTCTCGGTCTCCGCCGGCGTATCCTCCATCATGTACACCGCGGCGAGCTCCTCAATTCGAACTCGGGTGACCTTATCGAAGGTCAGGCCATTGCCGGTTTGCGATAACCGGCGAGTGCGCAGGCCGAGCTTCTTGTTGACGTGCCCTACCCGCTCGGGACTCAGCCGCGCCGTTTCGCCGCGCGCTTCGAGCAGACGATTGGCCTTGGCCGCAATTTCCCGAGCATAGGCTTGTTCCCGCCCGTCACGAATGAACGCTAGGATTGCTTCTACGACGATGGCCTCGGAGGTATTCGACATTTCAGTATGCCGCTGCTGGTCTTGGCTCTTCAGGAGGACGACTAGCTTCCGCCGGAGCTCGGGAGCGTCCACGATGCAGCGTCCGAGTACCGTCGCAAGGGTCGCTGTCTCGGAAGACAAGCCGGAGGGAGCCCACGTCCAGCGGCGTACAGAACAGAGATTCTTGTTCCGATATTGTTCTAGGTGAACGGGGACGCGCTTCATCAACTTATGCAGCCACGGGGGAATGACGGCTGGTTGTGCGTTTGTGGGAACCATGTGGATGTGAATGGAGTTCAGGATTCTGTGGGTTTCCGGATTCTCACCGGCGTAGATGGCCGTCGACTTTGAGTAACAGGAAATATAAGAGCCCTGCACGACCAAGAAGCCCCTGTCTGTTAGATTGCTCAATAAGTCGGCCGTCCGCCTGTCGAGGTTCGGTTCAGAAATCAAGTTAGTCCGACAGCAGCGAAGTGCTTCAAGGTGGCTCCGCCCGAATCCGGCCAGCAGTTTTGCCTCGTGGCAGAAGTCGCTGAGGACATGAAGAAGGCTTCTTGCGTCATGGGCGGAGCCCGTGAGTACCAAGCACGGGAGAACGTTTAGGGCGTCCTGAAACCAAGTCGATAACGTCCAGATGGCAACCAGCTCGGCCGTATCCTCGGGCAGATGCGCCTGCACTAAGAGGGTCTGCTTTATCCAAGTGAAGAGCTCAATGGCCGTGGCGAACCGAGGTGGCGGGAGCGGCGCCTCCACCGAAGCGGGGAGAGTCTCGCTTGGCTTTGCGATTTCAGTGTCACCTGTGCCTTCGGCTCCCGTGGGAGCCGGAAACTTCGCCTCCGCTGGAGTGTCAGTCGGAGTCGGGACGCAGCCATTTTTGCGGGGGATTTCGTCAATCAAGGGCATCAGCGATGGTGGCTTGGGTTTCGGAGCTGGCTCGGGTGCGGGGGATATCGAGACTTGGGGGATGAATGGTTCAAAACATCCGCCGTCATCGAGCTCAGCAGGCTGTCTCACGTATCCTTCGGCGGTCAGCAGGAGATTGTTTTCGGGAACATCGGGCATTTTGGCCTCACATGGTTGAATTCGTGAACGGAAAGCCGACCGGTACCCTGGCGAAATTCCGTCTCTGTATAGAGGGGTCCATAGTCAAGATTCTTGGGACAGAAAACTTTTTTCGAGCGGGATTATGGCAGTGACGGCGATAGGGTGACTGGGGAAGCGGGCCCATTTTGCATCCTGGTGGCACTTTGTCCTGGCACGGACGTGCCGGCGGATGCAACGTGCAGAGCCGATGCGCCCGGGTGCCGAGGTCGACCATCAGCCGGGTGCAACACCTAAATTGAAGAGCGTGGCTTGCACGGACCAGAGAATTGCGTGGCGCCGGCGCCGCAAAGGAAGGCGTCTGATTCACTGCGTGGACCTTGTTGAGGAGCAGCCGATGCCGTGAAAGACCTGCCTCAGGCGAAGGTCAGCCCGTTTCGCGATCCCGGGTTCGGACGTCTTGCTCACGATCACCCCAAAAGCTGCGCCAGCGGCATGGCGATCTCCTGGAACGCGATGGTCGCGTTTGAGCCGCCCCTGGTCGCTTGCGTCGTCAGCAAGCTGAAATACAGTCTTGCCGCGCTGCGCGCGACCCAGGACCGCCGAATTGCCATCCTGGCTCTCAAAAGGCGCTCCAGGGTGTAGATTTCGGCAACTGCGCGGGCCTGAACGCGGACAGATTCAAGAGATCTCGCACCAGACACGAATGCCAGCCGACCGTCAGGCGCTACCTGCGGTGGCCGAGTGCTTGCCAATCGTGAACTCGATGATGTCAGTACCCTTCTGCGGAAGGGCGAGAATATCCGTCGCAAGAAGCGCACAATCGAGCGCGGCAAGCCGGGACGTCTTCTCTGGAGTGACGAAAGCGCCCGCGCCATTGTCGCCAGTAAGTTTTTAGGGTAGCGTCTCAAAGCTGCGTTGAGAGCCGTTGAAAGTTTTTCTTTCTGAAAATCACTCGGAATGGAGGCCAGGGTTAAGAGACTGAGCGGACCAGTCATAGGGCGAAGGCGCAGCCGGAGTTCATCGCCAGACCCTTGACGGGGAGCACGGCTCTGGGAAAAGGCCATAAAGAGTCTGAGGGATGAAGGAAGACGGTGGAAGTGAGCGAAGCACTCCGGAGTCAGTCCTCGCGGGACTTGATGTAGCCGATGGAGTGTTTCTTCGCCGGTGAGGGTGGCGTCAGAAGTTGCTCGACGGTATCAAACAGAGTCGCGATTTGGCGGTCATGCTCCTGCACCTTGCGCGCGAGATCGCGGTTGGAAGCGAGAATCTGTCGAATTCTTACAAACGTACGCATGATGGCGACGTTGACCTGAACGGCACGCTCGCTGCGAAGCACGCTGGAGAGCATGGCGACGCCTTGTTCGGTGAAGGCATATGGTGGCGTTTGACGCCCCCCACGGCGGCGTTGTTTTGGTGTTCCAATTTGGAATAGCAAAGATTCTGCTTCTTTGGGCGTGAGTTGGAACATGAAGTCTTCTGGAAAACGTAACTGGTTGCGTTTTACAGACTTGTTAAGGTTTCCCGTCATAACACCGTAAAGCTCGGCCAGGTCGCTGTCGAGCATGACTTTTTCGCCGCGGATCAGAAAGATGCGGCTGGCAATACGTTCGGGAGGAATGACGGGTGGTGGTCTGGCCATCGCCGGATTCTGCACGAGCGTGGGGGACTGTCAAGACCCGTTACCAGGGGATGCGGCAGTCGATATCACGATGATCGGCGTCAGAGGTCGGGGCCTCTGGGCTTTCCGCTCGGCCAGTGGGGACGGAGGTGCGGGCGAGGCGTTCGCGGTTTTGAGAAAAACCGCGACGAGAGGATATCCGGCATCGGCGGCATGAGCGCAGCCATCTTCTTCAGGAAACGGGAGATAGTCCTCGGGCGTGCCTGTGCAACCTGATGAATGAAGCGGCTCAGCATTTTCGGTGGCAGGAAGCGAGACTGGTCAGGCGTGCGCGATGTGGAGACGGCTTCAACAGGTGGGGTTGTCGGTTGCGTCAGAAACCGCGACGAGAAGACGCCCGGCATCGGCGGCAGGGGCGCAGCGGTGGTCTTCACGAAGCGGGAGATCTCCGGGCCAGCCTGTGCAACCTGGTTAATGAAGCGGCTCAGCTCTGGTCGCAGGAAGCGAGAGCCGCTTATCGTGTGAGTGGTGGCGGCCACTCGGGGCCGTCCATGGTTCGTTCCTGCTCTTGCTGTTTTTCGCGTTCTCGCATTTCAGCGAGGAGCCTGCGGGCGGTTTCCTGCTCACGGATGTAGCGGTCGAGGTCGTCCTTCGTTCGGAGCGCGTGGTCGCGCAGTTGCTGCGCGTACCGCTCGGCGAGGTTTTCAAGGTCGATGTCCCTTGTTTGTTTTAGTCGCGCGGCGTAGTCCGCGCGCTCTTTCGTCTGTCGGTTCTCCATCTCCTGCTGGCGGCGCTCGCGCTCGGTGTCGCGCTGTGCCGCAGCCTTCGGGTCCCACCAGCGCTGGAACGTGTCGAGGAGCTGGTCGACACCGGTGGCCGGTGCGTTCTCCCGCGCGAAGCGGGCGCGCTCGGCCTGCTGCATGGCGTCGCGATCGGCAAGCTTTTCCGCGATTTCGCTGTCGAAGATGTCGCGGGTGTGGTCGTATTCGTTCTCCTGACGCTGGCGCATCTCTGCCGCCTCGCGGGCCTGGCGGTCGGCGACGGCCTTTTGAATGGCCTGAATTTCCTCCGGTGAGAGGCCCTTCGTTTGTTCGGCGGGTTGTGCCGGTTCTGGTTGAACAGGTTCGGGCGGAGCAGGTTCGGGCTGCTTCTCTGGCGCTTGCTTTTTCGCGTCCTGAATTTTCTGCTGGAGCTGTGCTGCCTGTTCGGCAGACGGGAGTATTTCAGGGTCAAGGCCCTTCATGTACTCACGCAGGTCGGCGGCCTTCATGCCGTGAAGCTGGCGGCGTAGGCTGTAGACCTCCCCTGCTTCATCGACAAGGACGAAATCCCGGCGGTCGCCCCTGGCAAGAATGTAGCCCTGCTCTTCAAGGGCGCTCATGAAGGCTTGCGGGCTGTCGGAGGCCTGTTTGAGGGCGGTAATCTGGTCTTTGCGTTCGGCGGGGTCGATGCCGGTTCGTTCGGCCTGCTGCCATTCGGCATGATTGACTGCTGCGTTGGGGAATTCGGGCTGCTTTTCCCGGTCCCGTTTCGCGTGCTTGCCGGGCACCGGCTCCTGGCCGAATTCAAGTTCGAGGGCCTTGCTGGCGCGTTCATGGGCGGGATAATTCATGCTGTCGGAGCGAAGCGTCATCGTGTCGATGTCGGTCCGCGCCCAGACGACGTGAAGGTGCTGGCGGCCCTGTTTCTGGTGCAGGACGACGGCGCGGGGCTGGCCCTCGAAACCCAGTTCCTTTTCCAGGACCTCGACGGTACGCTGCCACTGCTCAAGTGACATGACATACTCTTCGGCCGGGTCGATGTTGACGTGATAAAGCCCCTTCGTGCCGCGTGTACCCTCGGACACGGTTTGCCAGTCCTGGAAGGCTTCAGAAAGGCCGGAATTCCCAAGCTGAATGTCGCGGGTTCAAATCCCGTCACCCGCTCCACAATTAAATCAAAGACTTAGAAGATTACTACGGAAGGAAAATGCCAGTTGAGGCTCATTTTCGCCACAAAAGGCTATCCTTTGAAACCCGCAGAAATCCGCCATTCTCTCCTTCGGTCCGTTTGGGCTTGTGGCAAATTTGTGGCGAGAATAGTGCGGGAAATTGAAGTTCTGCGACCGGAGCGGTCGCGATAGTTCACGAAATAGGGCGGATTGGTCAGTATGAAATCAACGCTTTCGGATGGCAAGCCGCGCATAACGCCGAGCATGGGCTTCACTTGGGAAAGAGCATAGCCATCGCCTGCGATATCCAGTGCCAGACAGCAGGCTGAACCGCAGTGGCGACAAGGCTGCCAATCGCACCCTCCGTGATATTACGAAGCGTGCGACCGGCTTGTTTAATTATGACTGGATCGGGTTCATCGTCGGTGAGCTGAGCCTTAATTGTTGCGATCTGGGCCTCTGCCTTTTGCTTCTGGTACGCGTCAATGTTCAACTCGTTGAGATGGTTGGTTAATTCGACGATAAGGCGCTCAAGGTTGGAACGATCCTCCTGGGAGCTATAGGCGATGGTCTGATTCTGATCTGCATGGGCGCCAGCTTGTTGAACTGACGAACTGACCATGTGTCCTACGTTAATCGTGTTGTAGACGTTGTTGTAGGTCACCAACGGAAACCCCGATGTTGGCTGGTTCGGATGATTCTGAGCATTTTCGATGGCGTCAACACCCCTACCGTTGATGCGGGCGGCATATTCGAGATTGAAGGTTTGAATTAGGCCCTTGTCGCGCAGGTAACGCCAAGCGGCTCTTGACTCTTCATCGGTTAGTCCGATCTTAAGTTTTGTAACGTCATCGACGGGGTGAGTCTGGTCGTGAGTCTGTTCATAGATGGCTCTAAGGAGTCGTAACGCATTGCTTTGGACGGGAGATATGGCCTTCTCCGGTCTTGCTTTATGAACTTTGACTTGAAAGTGAGCTGCGATGTCGCTGAACGTCTCGCGAAATCCCGGATCATCAACGATGAACGTGTCGGTGAGCCCATTTGGAAGATTACGCGTGAGCTTGTCTCCTACCTCGATGGGCAGGCGAACGTCCGGTATTAGAATCCCCTTCGACGAGACGCAGGCTCTTATACCTTGAAACGCTCGCCCGTCTGGCTTTTGGAGAACCAGCGTATCGGTCATGAACTCGCTGAACGTATCAGCCTCCTGCCTATAGTGTACCGCCGCACGAGAGCAGAAAAAGTTGTTCGCATGGCTTTGATGGTGCCGTGTCGGTTGTCCCACTCCTTGCGAACGGAGGCATGAGAGAAACCGCCACCACGTTGGCTGTGCTAGCCCACCGATGAACGCGGGTCAACATTGAATTTCGGCCAGAGTTGTGCAAGCCATCTGACCCTGCCATAGCCTGGAGGATAGCCAAGCAAGGCGTTCAAGTCGTCGGCAGAGTTGAGAGAATCGAAAAACCAAACGCGATTGAAAATGTGCCGTTGCGGATGCGCCGCATAATAGGCCGATCCCCGCTCTGCAATCTGCTCCAGCGAGAGTGGTCGGCCCGGCGTGTTGTAGCGGTAGGCGTTGATGCCGCCATGTACAAGCAATGAGAGTTCAGCCAGACCATATGCACGCAAGTGCGCCTGTTTCTCGGGCGTGGAGTAGAGCGCCAGCTTCCTGTCGAGCGCTTGTTCCAACGTCAGGACAGCAGCCGCAGGGTCATACGCGCCTCCATCCTCTTCCACGTCAATCCAGCAAAACCCGTGGCGCGCACCGCCGATGTAGCGGATTCCATGAAGATACGTCTTCATCATCGGATAGGGGTCAAGATCGGCTTGGTAATGCACGCCACCAGGCCGATCCGGATTGGTGAGCCACGTTCTGTCCACACTCTCGGCACAGCGAAGGAATTCCTGTCGCAGTTGAAGTTCGTCGGAGCGAGCAATTCTGAGATTCCACTCGGGCATCACAACGGCGAGGCCAAAATTCTCCGGCTGGTATCCCGTCTTCCAGTTCTCGCTCAATACGCGGCGAATGCCTTCCCGCTGCGACTCTCGGCCCTTTGCTGGCCCCATTTGCTTGCCGTCAAGCCATTCGATCAGTTCCAGGCCGATAGCCCCCTGGGGTGCGCAGGCAACAAAGTCCGGCGGGTCTTGTCCGTCCGGGACCTTGGACCACGAAAGAGGATATCCCGCGAATTCATGGAAGTGACTCTCCAGGTCGGTCAATATCTCCAGTTCACGCTGGTCGTGGGTGAGACGTAGAGTTGCCATGCTCAATTTTAGCGCTGGAAGAACTGAACTATGGATGTGTGTGGCAGGCGGTTGGTCACCGCGATCCCAGCAATGTCGAAGCCAAAATGCATGGCTTATCACCTGTCCATTAGCTAAAAGCGAGGATCTGTTCGATACGATGGGCGAATGGTAGGACAACGGAATAAGGTTTGCGTTTTCAATAATATGTAACAAAACCCCCTTATAAAGGGGGTTTTATTACATAATTTAGTTTACAAAGCGATTAAGCATTGCTATTATATTCATCAAAACCCCCGTTTTTTGGGGGTTATGTTACGGAGAATGACATGGTTTTCACAACCAGATCTCTATCGCCTCAGGAAAGCCGGGTCGTACTTGCCCTCAGCGAGCGCGGCCAGCGGGAGACGACGCGAGCGGAAATCGTCGAACTGCTCGCCGTAACCCCTAAGGCGGCCGACCATGTCATTGAATCGCTGCGCCACAAAGGCTGGCTCGAACGAGCGAGCTGGGGGAAGTATCTACTCGTCCCTGCCGAACAGGGGCCGGACGCTCTAGGCGACAGCAATCTTCTGGCGCTCGCCAGCTGCATCGCCAATCCCTACTACATTGGCTTCAGCACAGCCGCCGCCCATTACGGGCTGACGACGCAGCACCGAAACGTGATCTTCGTTGTGACGCTGACGCGGCTGCGCGGACGCGAAGTCGGACAGTCGCAAGTCCGGATCGTCAATCAGGCAGACAGCAAATTTTTCGGTTTCGAGCCGGTCGATGTGCTCGGATACAAGGTCATGATCTCCGACCGCGAAAAAACCGCCATCGACTGTATCGACCGCCCGGCGTTGGCTGGCGGCGTGGGCGAAGCCGCCACCATCCTTGCGACCGCCAGCCGTCGATTTGACTGGAACAAGGTGGCAGATTATCTCGAACGGATCGATTCAGGCGCCCTCGCGCGGCGATTTGGCTGGCTCGGCGATCATGTCAAAGCCGATGTTCCGCCCGAGATGCGCAACCGCTTGAACCGCCTGGCCGCACACAGCCGGAAAACATGGCTCGGACCCGATCCTGCGCGCGAGAGCGTGGTGCAGGGGGCCATCGGCTATGACGAGACGTGGCGTCTGTTCGTCAATGTGACACGGGAAGAGTTGCACGGCAGTGCCGGGCTTGGCAGGCGTAAAGCCCTCAGGAAGGACGGTTAAGAATGCTCACTCAGCCACAAGTGCAGCGTTACTCCGCCGAATCCGGGCTTCGCGACATCATGATCGCGGAGAAGGAAGTGGTGCTGACATTCCTGCTTCAGCTTCTATCCGAGCGCGGCATTCTGGACAAGCTGGCCTTCAAAGGTGGAACCTGCCTGCGGAAAATGTTCGTTGGAAGTCAAGGACGATTTTCTACCGATCTGGATTTCACTGGAATCGCAGAGCACGATCACGAGGACATCATCCTCGATATGATGCAGGCCTTCGACCAGCCCTTCCATGGAATTCAGTTTGCCATTCTAGACGGCAGCTACTACGAAACCCAGGACGGTCTGTCCTGGGGTGTCAATCCAACCTATTCTCACGACTGGAACCCGAGCGGGGTAAGCGAGGTTAAGCTCCAAATCAGCCGACGCGAAACCCCGACGCTGCCGACGGAACGGAGGCCCCAGATCGAGCAGAGTTATTTCAAATCATTGCCTTTCGCGCCCGCAGATATCATCTGCCTCGCGCTAACCGAAATTGTTGCTGAGAAAATACGCGCCTGTTATCAGAGGAACAAGGCGCGCGACATCTACGACCTCGGCATGTTCGCCACTAAACCGCTCGACCAGCCACTCATCCGCCGCCTCGTCGTGCTGAAACTCTGGCAGGCGCACGATACATTCGATCCGGCGCGGCTGGTGCAGAAGTTCCAGGACGGCAGAGACTTCGATTGGGATGATCTCCGCCAGCTCCTCAACCGGGCTCTTGTCATTGACCATGACAGAATAACCGCCGATTGCGCCAGAGGGTTCGGATTTCTGGCGGACCTGACAGACGAAGAACGGGTGCTGGCCGGCGATCAGCATCAGCGCGAACGTGCTCTAGCGGAAAGACTGAGAGCGGAGCTTGTGCGGGGCTGACAAAATGGTTCCGCGAGAGGATTGAGAATTCGATGGCTGCCATACCGAAATTCGATGAAGCGAATTTACAGGCGCTCTCGGACATCCTGGGCGCTACCGACACAGGACTGACCGGGTCAGAGATTGGGCGATTCTTGCGCGAATGCGGCTTCCCTGATCCGATCCCGCAGATGACGAAGCGCCACCGACTTTATGCTGCGCTTCTTGAGAAACAAAACTCAGACAGGTGTGCAAACAACATCCTGGGCTTCATCACTCATGTCATGAATCCGGTACGCCACGTCGGCAGCCGGGATTACTTTGAATCAGAACGAGGAAGGCTGAACAGCGTCCTGGCCTTCAGCGGGCTGACCCTGGGTGAAGACGGCAAACTCCGCGAGGTTTCAACCGCGCACACATTGACGGAAGCAGAGGCCATGGCAAGCGCCCTCCGGAAAGCGCTTGTCGAGAGGAAGGTGCATGCCGACGTACTGAAATTCTGCCGCGCTGAACTTGTCGTCGACAATTACTTCCATGCAGTATTCGAGGCGACCAAGAGCGTCGCTGAAAAATTGCGCCAGAAAACGGGGCTTGGCTCCGACGGTTCTCAACTGGTTGATGAAGCCCTTGGCATCGGGAAGGCCGGATGCCCCCGACTTGCCTTCAATACTTTGACAACCGAAAGCGAGCGCAACGAGCATTCAGGGTTGATGAACCTCATTAAGGGTTTGTTCGGAGCGTTTCGGAATACCACGGCGCACGTTCCGAAGATTCACTGGAACGTCACTGAGCAGGACGCGCTCGATATTCTGACTACGATATCCCTGGTTCACCGGCGGCTTGATACCGCTGTTCGGACACACATTCAGTAAGTTTTTGGCGGATTTCGAGGAGCAGCTTGCCCGGATCGGAATGATGGCTCATTCCGACATAGCTGCTTACGGTGCTTGCCGGAGCGGCAAAGGCAGCCAACCGGTTGCGGCGGTCTCGCGCGCGGCAAGCGTGGCGAGTTCGGCCTTCTTGAGATTCGCCCAGGCAGGTGCCGGGGGCTGTTGTCTTGCCTCCTGCAAGGCTTCAAGTATTTGAACCTTGCTGACGCGATTGAAGTAGTTTTCGGCGGTCGGCGTGAACCATGAGGTCATGTCGAGATGGAGTACAGCGGCGAGTTGGCTTGCGTGCATCAGTCTCGGGGTATCCGGACGGTCGGTTTTCATCTGCACGGCGTTGAGCGTGCAGGCGGCGCAGAAGGTCAGGAGATCAAGGAGGACGGCCTGATCCTGCTCAAGGCACCACTGCCAGATGTCGGCGGGCGTGCCGGGGATACGCTGGCCCCAATTCTCGCGGGTTGTTTCGAGGCGCTGGAAAGCGGTCGAACCTTCCACGCGCTGCAACGATTGCACCGTCGCCGAAAACTTCAGGGCGGTGTCGTGGCGATGGCGAAACACATCGAGCACCAGAGCGTAAACGACGGAGGCAAGGCCTTTGTCCGGCGCATCCAGCAGGCTTGCCGCAAGAGCCGCAGACTTGTGGGCGGTCAGGCTCTCGACGAGTGAGGCAGAGAGACCGGCGGACTATTCCGCCTCGCCTTCGTTATCGGAGATATCGGAAGAATTCGCGTTTTTCGCTTTTCCGGCTTTCGGCATGTCCTCGGGCCGCACAAGGCCGCGCTCGATCTTCGTCTTGCCCTGATGGTCAATGAAGACAACGGCTCCGGCCATGGCGAGCTGCTCAGATGTCCAGACGCCGTTGCGGTCCTCGATTTCAGCAATGAGCTTTTCGAGTTCGTCGAGTCGTGGGCGCGATTCCAGTTCCTCATCGCAATCGTTCCATTCGTCATTGATTTGCGCGTATTCCTCTTGCAGCTTGTCGAGCTTCTTTTGCTCAGACGCGGTCAGAGGAACAGGCTCGGCATGGATGCGCCGGTATTCAGCGCTTTGCTGGTATGCAAAGTCCGGGGTGACCTGAACCCATTTCCAGCCTTCGGCGCAGACGGGACTCGCTTTTTTCTCGAGTCGTTCGGTCACGAGCGTATCGAGCAGGTTCGGGTCTTCGATATACACGCCGCTGTCATCCTCGCTGAACAGGTCACGCTTGGTCGTGCCCCCGGCTTTTTCGTAGGCCTTGAGCGTGACGAATTTCACGCGCTTGTCGGTTGCGGCGATGTCGTTCTCTGTGAGGGCAGCGCGGATATCCTGTGCTCCGTGCCATGGAGCGATGGCGGCGAAGACGCTCTCCTGCGCTTCGTGATCGTCGGTCACTGTAAACGCCATCACGTCCTCAAGCGTGAGATTGGCGGCACGGTAAGCCTTGAGGATTTCGGGGCTGACGCGGGCGAGCTTCAGGATTTTGAGAACGTGGCTGTCGCTTTTTCCGAAACGCGCAGCGATGTCGGTGGCGGGCATGCCCTTGTCCGCAAGGTCACGGAAAGCCTCGAACTGGTCTGCGGGATGCATCTCCTCCCGCACGACGTTCTCGGCCAGGCTGATCTCCGCAGCGTCGGCAGCTTCCGTTATGCGGCAAGGGACCTCGTAGGCGGGCTCGATGTCACCGGCTTTGGCAAGCCGTTGCAACGCCTTCAGCCGCCGCCCTCCGGCGATGACGGCGAATTTCTTGCCGTCTTTCTTGACGACAAGATTCTGCTGCAAGCCGTGAGCCTTGATGCTCGCGGCCAGCTCGTCGATGCCGGCTTTGTTCTGCGTCTTGCGGACGTTGCCTTCCCAGGCCGTCAGCTTGTTGAGCGGGATATTCGTGATGTCAGTCATGGTCTTCTCCTTGGTTTGCATTACCCTCTCGGGCGATGCCTCCGATAAGCCAGAAGCGGGCGCGGCGTCACACAGGAAAATTGGGGGCGACCTTCAGGGGGAACCGAGGCTTCCTGTTGACGCGAGAAGCGACCGTGAATGGCAGGGGGCAAGGATGCCCGAAGGGTGTATGCAAACGCTGTCAGGAGAGAAGTAACTGATAGCTCCGAGGATAGATGAGTGTACAGAAACAGAGGACGAAGACGACGAAGACGACGATGCCAGCGACAAGGCTGCCAATCGCATCCTCCGTGATATTACGAAGCGTGCGGCCGGCTTGTTTAATTATGACCGGATCGAGTTGATCGTAGGTGAACTGAGCCTTAATTGTTGCGATCTGGGCCACGCAGGTTTATGATCGCAGACGGCGCGTGACGCGTAATACTATCAAGAGGATTTCGATCTGAGTGGATGTCTATGGCAAACCGCAGACTCAACGCGACCAATACTCCCGCAAAGAGAAAAGCGAAGACTCCGCGATCTCGTGCCAAAAAGGCTCCAGAGACTGAGGAGTTTGATCGTTTTGGCCTATTGCTAGAGGAAGCTCAGAAGTTCTGCGAAGGCGTGGGGCTTCACAAAGACCTGATCGGCGAGATCCTGAAAACTGATAGCGATTGGGCTTTCATTTTGAAGGTCGATGCACTACTCGAAAGCGCAGCGAAACAGATCCTCCGGCACGGTTTGAGATTCAAGATATTAAACAGGGTTATACAAAACGAAACCCTAGACGAGTTCGTTGACTCCCTGCCGATGGCAGGGAGAACCTCGCTCCTCAAATTGTTGGACGCTGCCTGTTTGCCTCCAGAAGAGCTTGCATGTATCGAAACGATCCGCAAGGTGAGGAACGCCTATGCGCACAACATCAAGTTTGCAGATGTGAGCCTGATCGAGCTGGTCAAGCAGCGAAACGACAAGTCCCAACTCATCAAGTACCTTAGCGCGATCAAAACTTATGATGAAGCGGACCTGATCGCTTCGTACGAAAAAGACCCGATGTTTTTGAGGTTCTGCATTATCGATTCGACGATGCGTTTTCTGTTCTATGCTTACCACATGGCCGTGAAACATGGGGCGAGGAAGACTCGGATATGAGCCCGACACGAGATTCTCTCGACAACGAATGGAGCGGAGTAGGTTGAATATTGGCGAACAGATCGCTTTCAACTTCTTCGCCAAATATGACCTTCGGTGTGAGCGTTTCACTGACCAAGAGATGCGCCAGGGGAAAACTCCGGATTTCCGTGTTTTCAAAGGCCCAGAGTTCGTTTTTTACGGTGAGGCCAAGCATGTACAGGAAGACACGTGGCTGGATGATCAGTTGAACGCGGCTCCTCCAATGACCATTGTCGGGGGCTTGCGGCACGACCCCGCTTTTAATCGCCTGAGTAGCCACATTCACCAATCGGCTAAGCAGTTCCAATCAGTGAATCCAAGCCGCAAATACCCGAACGTGCTGGTCTTCACAAGCTCTGACAGGGGCTGTACGTTTACGGATTTGATTTCCACTCTCACGGGTAACTTTTATGCTGAGGGAGGAGCCGTGGAGCCGATATATAAGAGTGTTTCAGATGGCCGCATCAAGGCAGAAAAATACACGATTGACCTGTACGTGTTCAAAGACGACTTTCCTGGTGGTCTGGACAAAGAACATGTTTATTTTCAGAATAAAGGCTCGAAACATTATCTTCGCCTTTGCGAATTGCTCGGCTCAGACCCTTCATTGCATAAGGTTATTCCTCAGAGCTAAGCAAACTGAGCCCCGAAGCACAAAAACATTGATTGGCTTTTCGATTTTCCTGCCGTTCCCGAAGCCCGCCTGCTTTTGATGGCTTTTCCTGTCCGGTACTACGGTTTAACGAAGCTCAGTGCTCGTCCCACGAACCCCGCCAGTTCTCCATCGTTAATCGCCTCGGTTTCCCAAGCTGCGTTTGTGTCGTGATGAAATCTATTCGCGTACTCGACAAGGTCACGTAGCTCCTGGGTGGCCTGTGCATCGAGAATCTCCTGCGGTGTGCCGACTCTCTGGGAGCAGAGGTTACGGAACGGACCGAGGAGAGTGCCTGGAGGGAAATGCTCCGGACATGCCACGCGGAGAAACGCTTCCAGCACAGGGCGTATCGCCTTGGCAACTTCTCGATTGTTGGGTGTGCCCGCGACAAGGTACTCGCGCAACATCGCATGACGCCGATCATGTTCGGTGATGCAGTCTTGGTCGACATTCCACAAACGCAAGGTCGATCCCGTTCCATCGCGCGCCACCTGGAGGGCAGCGCGGATCGTAGGATCGCTCCCCTCCCAGATACGGCAAAGAAACGGTTTGTTGTGCGAGAGCACAATCACTTGACCTGCCCGCTCTGCAAGGCGTCGTACCTCCTGCACCGTTGTCAGGGAGCGATGGTCGTCAAGGCTCGATATCGGGTCATCGACGACTACAATCTTGTTACCCAGCGCAGGGTCCTGATCAAGAGACGCGAAGAAGAATGCGAGGGCGAGCGAATTGCGATCACCCGAGCTCAGGGTGTTGCGGAATGAAGGCTCTCCTGGCTGTGGTGCGGCCCCGACGGCAACAGCCGTGTTGTTAATGACCACATTGTAAGTACAAGTCGGCCCTCCCCTTGTCTGCGCATAAGTCACGCTGTCCAGCCGGAATCCTGTGTTGAATCGTTGCAGGTACAGATTCACCGCGGTTTGGTAGCCAGGGAACACGGCCGTTCTGTGTTGGTCGAGGGCGGCACGGGCTTGGTCCCGCTGCTGCTCGGTTGCGGTCTTGGCGGCTCGCTCAGTCAGATAGTCATTGCAAAGCGCCGCGATCCCAGCCGAGTGCCGCGCTTTAACGGCCTTAAGCCGCGAGAGATCGGCGGCGATCGCCGCCGGGTTGCCCGCTGCCGCCTGCTCCTTGATCACCAGGATTGCTGCATTTGCTTGCTGAAGAGCAGTACTAAGCTGCGCGATCGTCTGGCGTCGCGCTTCAAATGCCGCAACGGCATCGCGTGCCCCTTGCGCCAGCATCATGCGCTCCAGCGGCGCAGCCTGTTTTCCAGTCAGCGCTGCCGCGACAGCTTCGCGTGCAGATCGCCAATCGCGCACAATCGCCGCCGTGTCAACAGCGATCTCTGGCACATCGCAAAACCGCGACCAAAACTGCCGCCGCTCTACAGCGACCCTAACCGCTCGTTCAAATGCAGCCGGCACATCATTTCCATGCGTGCGATTAATCTCCGCAAGAGCAGCCGAAACCCTGCGCTTCAGGTCGGCGTAGGCCGTGCTGAAGTATGCGCGGTAGTGGTTAATTACAGGTGATCCGGCGAGATCCTGGGCGCAGAATGGGCAATTCACCGTCGTTCCTGCAGCTGGTTGCGGTACGCGCCGCATCCCCTCGCCTACCCATGTCTCACCGCCCGGCCCCAATCCAGCCAGGTGAACTTGTACCTGTGCTGCGGCAGCAGCATCGAGGGCCGGCAAGTCTTCCCCAAGGATCTGATCGACGGCCGCAGTGTCGAAGGCCGGCAAGCTTAGGGTCTCGAAGAGCGCGGTATTCCGAACGGGTTCTCGCTCGCGGGCTGCGGCCAGGTTGCGCTCCGTGGCTTCAATGGCAGCGTCGATATCAGGACGCGCCGGCAGCGCGCAGAAATCATCTACCGAAAGCCCATCTCTTTCTGCTGCTGGTATCGCCGCAGCTCTTTCCCTAAGCGTGACATTGTGTTCTTCGATCCGACGAACGTGCTGCTGGAGTTGCTGGTTCAGCGCAACTGCTTGAGCACCCAGGATCAGCTCATGCAGGTTCTGCCGGTGTCCCACCTCAACAGCCAAGCCTGAGTAGACGTTCTGGTCAACGAACACGTCGTCAAACACGGCCAGGTTCGAGAGCGTACGGTTCCAAGCGTTATTCTGGAACATCGCCGGCGGAGGGCCTCCGTCACATTCCAGAACAACATGCGGGGGATGCTGTGCAGCAAGCCGACGCCGTTCTGCGATCGGGATCGGGTCGCCAGTTGCTAGCGAACGAAAAATCGCAGCGAGGGTCGTCTTGCCTCTGCCATTTTCGGCGAACATGAGCGTAAGACGTGTGAGAGGGATATTCGCAGCGGTGTTGACGGAATCAAACAGCCCGATATTCCTGAGGAGTTGGATGTTGTTGATCATAGTTTCTCCCGGTCGCGGTAATGGGCATGGTTTCGCATTCACCGCACATTGCGCCTCTTGAGCTTACGCGGGTCTGGATACCGGCACAACGGCACGCACCTGTCTCTTGGGCATCTTGGCGCCGGATGGAAAGATGGCGAAAGAGAACATTACCCTATCCAAGAACTAAAGTTGTCGAAACCACGGTGAGCAACCCAGTCGTTGACTGGTATCCAGTGTGAGAGCGCCAGGTGTTTTCCTCGATTGCCTTCTGGCTGTAGAGGAACCGAAAATGGATCGAGATCAGAATAGTAGACCCATTTTCCTTGTTTCCATTCCGTAGGCTTTGCTCTGGTGCCGTCAGCGCTGATTTCCAGGCCAAGGTTATCAAAGGGATTTGGTCTGAGAGGCTTGGTCTTCTCATCCCTTCCTTTGATGCTGTTGATGTGAATACCTAGCGCGCGATTGCCACGTTCTATGCTCTTCATGATTTCGTAACGCACCCAGCGTCGTGCCCAAGTATCGCTTCCGATGAGTACAACGGTTACGGAAGTATTTTTAATTCTGCATGGATGAGCCGCTTCAGAGCCAACGGACTCGTCCTCTTGGCCTCTTCCCAGATCGAATGGTCGTAGTAGCCAGCGGATGTCACGCCGCCGGTGAAGTTATGTTTGCGCACAACATTGGCGCGGAAGTCGATCACATCCTGATAATGAAACGCAAAATAAACGCGTTTTGCCATGCTCATGCCTTCTGCAGCTGATCGATCAGTCTTTGGATGATAGACATGAGTTCATCCGGAGACTTGGATGCGTCGCCGAGCTGCTGAAAATCCTGGCGGAATGCAGTCGTGGCGTTCGGATAAAAGCTGTCGATGCGCTTATTCACGTCTGCCCACAACTCCGCCGCCATAAATCCGATCGCCCCTACAGGTAGGGGATGAACACCGGCGCTTACACAAAGGTCAAACTCCTGTTTCATACCGTTAGACATGACCACGTTTCCCTTGGGGTCGCGCTTGTTGCCAAAGAGAAAGAGGGCGATGCCGGCATAGTCAATCATCGCTTTTCTGTACGCCGTCCATTGATCGGCAAGGCTCGCCGCCCCGGTTGCCACTTGCGGGAACGGGCGTATCACAATTTCCTCGTCGGAAATGGTCTTCCCTGCGTCACTGAGGTAGGAGAGTGCGCCATTGATAACAGCACTGCCAACGCCTACGCCAAATCCTGTAATGATTCGGTTCTTCCTAGAGGCAATCTGGTGGCTGAGCTGGTGCACGAAGCCTTCCGCATCGGTACGTGACCAAGTGCCGTATTCTTCAGCGGCGCCGGAAATGAATATGGAGCGGCGCTTGTAGTTCGCCGCAACACTGGCGAGGAGATCGGTGATTTGCGCATAATCATCAACGAGAACGGTATAGATGCTGAACCGCTTCAGATCCCGGATGAAATAATCCTGCTTCAGTTCTCGGTACTTGAATTCTTCATCGGATTCGCCATTCTTTTTCGAGACCTTCCTCTGGATGCAGTAGTGATGGCGCGCGTGTTGTTCGTATTGAACCCGGACCCTGCTCAGGATGTAGTCGATATTGGGATCGGTGAAACTGAAGCCCAGAAATAGAAATGTTTTTTCGACGAGATCGCCGCGCAACGCCGATACAAAAGCGCCCATCTTTAGCGGATACGCTTCGTAATCATCCTTACTGATGATGGCGTCTGCCGGGTTATCAATATCGCCGTGCATCTTGTAAACAACCACGTCACGATCCGGCCGCGTGACAGAGAGCTGCTTCAGCGCGTATTTCACGTCCGGAACTTTCTTGGCCTCTTCGAGAGCCTTCTCGATCAATTTGTCGTAGTTCGTCGTCCAGTAGGTATAGATGGGCAGGCGGGCCAGAATCTGATGATTCTTTGTCGGCGTCCTGGTTGGCGCGAAGTGATTAAATATGGTTTGCGTGAGCTTCGTCTTGCTGCCGCCCGCCTGATTGCAGTGATATTGCGCCAGCGTAACTAAGTCATGTTCTCTCTCGGGATCGAGCCTGAGATCTTGAATGAGTTCCTTGAGGAGATCAGGCCAGTCAACATAACCCGAATCCACCGACAATCCTGCGCCAGCGAAGACTGCCGCGTTCTTGTTGTGCAGTTCGCGGGTATATTCGCGTATGAAAGTTGAGACGGCAATCGCTTCGGAACTCATATTCCTTCTCCAGTCTCGAAATTTTGCTAGGGCAGCAGCGCAACCCTAGCCATTCGGGTGAGCCTTCTTGAATGCTTCCTCCACCCAATCGCCAAACTTGCTGCGGTCCCAGTAATAGCAAGGTGCGCCGACTTTAGTCAGCCGTGTCGGGGCTGACCCCTGGACGTCGGTTTTCCCATCCTTATCCTTTATGTAGCTGATGTTGATTCCCAGCAGTCCATTGCCGCGCGCGATGCTTTGTTCTATTTCGTAATCGACAAATTTCCGCGAGGATGTCTCTGCGCCAATGAGAACGACCGTTACACTTGTCCCGATGAGCCCTTTATCGATCAGCTTCTTGACATCAGCGTCACCCTTTTTCTTTGCCTCTTCCCATAGGGAAGCATCATAAAATCCGGCAGCGGCAGAGCCCTCGACAACGCCGCTGTTTCTGACGACATTTGTGCGCCAAATGTCGCGTTCATAGTGAAAACTGAAGAAAACTTTGCGAGCCATACATTCCTCCTTGGTTGGTTGTTATGAAGCGTTGTTTTGCTGGAGCGGAAGCGGCAAGGCGCTGGTTAGGCCGATGGCCTTAAGAACCTCGTCGTAGGCGTGTTTTACCGGCGCCTGTTGGGTGAGCAGCTTGGTGCCCTGAATAATGTTGCCCTGCCATATTGCGGCGTCACGCTTCCAATCGACTGCTTGCGGGTCCCCCAATTTTTGAGCGTAGTCCTTCCACTTCGTCGCCAGTTCGGCATTCGTAAAGAGTTTGTGTCCGATCCGGCCAATGATGTTCAGGCCGGTGGCCGACAGGCAAATCCAGCCTTCTTCGCGTTTCACGGGAACCTGGCTGATTTCGAGGGTGCCCACCGGGAGCTTGGCAATTTCACGCCACACGGGGATCGCCGGTATCGAGGGGTTGGCGTTCCAACTGTAGCTAGCGCCGTCTTCGCCGGCGGGCGTGTCCTTGGTGAGGCCGGTCAGGTAATTGATGTACTCCACGAACTTCTGGACAGCCGCGTTGTACTGTTCCTCATGGCCGAGAAGCTCAACAGCCCGCTTTTCGAAATCAAGATCGGCCATAGCATAGCTACCAGCAAGCAGCTCCTTTACGAGCTGACGGAGCTGGTTCGCCAGAAACAGGAAGGTCGATTTCTTGCTCAGCGTCTTGCTGGTGGGGTCAATCCGGCCTTTGAACAGCGGGCACATGCGCTCTAGATCGCTGACCAGCCTGTTCGCCGGATTCCGGCGGTCATAGACCGCAAGCAGGCTCGGCGGCAGCGGCTTGGTCTTGCTGCAATCGGCGAAGTCCTGGTGGATCTGGTTGAGATCAGTTTCGCAGGTGATCATGATGGCGACGGCGTCGCTGGCGAACTTAGCCGAGGTTGCCTCGTCCATCTGATCCATCGCTTGCACAATTCCGGTCCTCCGGTGCTGTCCGTCGGTGATGGCGAGCGTCGCCGAGCCGGGGATCACCAGATACCCTGGAATGAAATCCGAGGGATAGTCGGGAATGTAGAGGTGCACGCGGTGCTGGATATTCAACGAGATGGGCGGGATAATATAGGCCTTCTCATAATTCTCAAGGATGTACCTTGCGATTGACTGGGAGTGCTCCGGAAGCTCTGGACGGTTCCAAGCCGCCTCCGCGTCGCGCATCGAGCCGCCTTTCTTGGCGGACTTCGCGGAACGGGACTCAAGGCGGTTTCGCACCCAGCTCATAGGCAACGCACCTGTGGTGACGGTCCGTTTGCCTTGCCGAAACGCAACGACCGGAATGGAGAGGGCGCCGGTATTTCCGGCTTCCAAGCCGGCGGCCCGGTTAGCTTCCTCAAGGGTCGGAAACCTCTTCAAAGTGACGAGATCACTTGTTGCTTCAATCATTTTTTCTCCTTTTTCTGCTGACAGTTTGTGCAAACTCTGGTGTTGGGGACCGCCAGCAAGCGCTGTTGCGGTATGGGCCGGTTGCAGCGGGCGCAACAGATAGCGCCGATGGAACCCGGTTCCAATGTGTGCAGGGATCGCCGAATGGAAAGCGCCACCCAGAAGTTCCCGCCATCCTCGGACTCCGAAACCTGGTCCGCTGCGTCCACGGGCGTTTGCAGTACGAGAAAGCCGATCGCATTGTCAGGGCCGGGATGGAGCAGACTGTTCCATGTGAGGCGCATGGTGCCCATCGATCTGGGCTGCAAATGCGCCTGAACCACGGAGGAAGACTCGAAAACAAGGGCGGTTTTGGGGATCACTCCGGCGACCACGAGGTTGTTAGGCTCTATTCTGAGCGACTTGATCCGAAGGACGATACCGCCGGTGTCCGCAGCTTCGCGCAGTGCTTCCTGTTCGGCTGCCTGGAGGGAGGAGCAGAACTTGTGAATCAACGGTGCATCCAATAAGGTCTCTTGAGTCACAAATCGAATATAGCGCAACGTAGTACGTTATGTAAAGCATGTGGTACGTCGTAAATCGCACGTACTTCGCGCATATGCAAGATATTTCAGAGGGTATGCGGACTAAAAAATATTTGCGATCCGGTACAATTCACGGCTCGAACCCAAGACTTACCCATCAAGGGGGTCATTATTCAGTCCCCACCCCGTCCAGAATTGCTTTCAAGTGGCTCCGAAGTTTATTCAGGTTTTTCGAGGCTGTCGCTAAAGCGCTCAGCGATCTTGTTGAACACAGGGGCCAGGCAAAATTTCAGTTACATAAGTCATTGTTATTATATAGCTTTATCTGAATAAAGCATAATACGCTTGCAGTTGCGCAGCGCTATTTGCTTGTTATTACACTGCATGATATGCTTGTACTTGCACGGCACTTCAGGCTTGTATTCACCCGAGCAACACTGGAGCATCCATGGCGACACCGAATGAAAAACTGGCTGAATCCCTCGATGTGCTGAAGACCCTTCAGCAAGGAGGCGGGCGTGTATTCCGCTCCGACGATCTGAGCCGCGTTCACCGGGAACGCCTGGTGGAGAACGGTTTCCTGCAAGAAGTGATGAAGGGATGGCTGATCTCCGCGAGCCCCTCGGCGCGTGCTGGCGACAGCACGCCATGGTATGCGTCGTTCTGGGAGTTCTGCGCCCGTTACTGTCTGGAGCGTTTCGGGGATGACTGGCACCTCTCGGCGGAGCAGTCGCTGTGGCTTCACGGCGAAAGGACGGTCATCCCCGATCAGGTCGTGGTATGCAGTCCGAAAGGAACCAACCACACAATGAAGCTTCTCTTCGGGACGTCGATTTACGACCTGAAGGAATCCGAGGCGCCGCCATCGGAAAATCTCGTTACGAGAGACGGGTTGCGGCTCTATGCGCCAGCGGTCTCCCTCGTCGCCGTGGCGGAATCGTTCTTCGCGCGAAATCCGGTCGAATCGCAGGTGGTGCTGGGAAGCCTCGCGGATGTCTCAGACCTCCTGCGGCTGCTCCTCAACGGCGGACACTCGGCTAAGGCCGGCTATCTTGCCGGGGCTTTGCGCCGGATAGGGCGTCCCGGAATGGCGGATGAAATCGTCGGCACGATGAACAGCGTCGGTTACGACGTGCGGGAAAATGACCCCTTTGAAACGGGAAAGAAGATTGGCGCGACGCAGCCTGCCGGAGCCCCTATTGTGGGACGCATCCAGATGCTGTGGGCGTTGATGCGCGAAGATGTGACTGCCGTGTTTCCGCAAGCACCCGGCCTGCCGAAGAACAGGGAGGCCTCTCTTCGATCCGTAGACGATATCTACAGGAGCGATGCCTATCACTCGTTGTCAATCGAAGGCTATACCGTTACGCCGGATTTGATCGAAAAGGTGCGCCAGAGCGATTGGGACCCGGATCATGACGCAGCAGACCGCAAGAACCGCGACACACTCGCGGCGCGCGGCTACTGGCAGGCTTTCCAAGCCGTCAAAGGTGTTGTCGCGAAGGTGATCGGTGGCGCTGATGCAGGCGACCTTGCGCGCAGCGCGCACAGGGAGTGGTATCGGGAACTCTTCCAGCCCTGCGTGACAGCTGGCCTGCTAGAGGCCGGGGCGCTGGCCGGCTACAGGAACATGCCCGTCTATCTGCGAACATCGCGCTACGTTCCGCCGCGTTGGGAAGCTGTCCGCGACGCCATACCTGCGCTTTTCGATCTCCTTGAAGCCGAGCCCGAACCTTCAGTGCGCGCGGTCCTCGGCCACTGGCTCATTGGCTATATCCATCCGTATCCGGACGGCAATGGACGGATGGCCCGTTTCCTGATGAATGTGATGCTGGCCTCGGGCGGCTATCCGTGGACGGTCATCCGCGTCGAGGAACGCGACAGCTACCTGCACGCGCTGGATTCTGCCAGCATCGACACGAATATAAAGCCGTTCGCACGCTTTATCGCACAGAGCGTCCAGAGGGCGACGGACGAACCGCACCGGCATGAATTGCAGTTCCCTGCGCCGGAGGAGCGATACAATTCAAGCCGGGATGCGGTCGACTTCTGGGGAAAAGACGGGGCAACGCGTGTGCGGTGTGCAATCAGCAGGGAGGCCCTGGACGATCACTTTCATGGCGACAACAAAAACAAGCTGGAAGTGTTCCGGGCGCACCGGCGCGAAATTGAGGAGATCACGCGCCGTAAATATCTTTCCGGAAGACTGGAAGCTGACAAATCGATCCTTGTCCGTACAGGCGATTTCGAGTCGTGAGAGATGTTGAGCCGAAAATTGGTTAGGTTGAGAATACTACCCAATCATCTTGATCAGGTCATCAACCTGATCGGAAGCGAGAGAGCGGCTCGTTGTGAAAGTCTGTCGAGGTCGATTCGCGTGTCAGTGCAGAATTCGGCAAATCATCAGTTCTGAGTTCCAGCAAACTGGACTTCGTCCGCTGTTACTGCCACATGACTTGGCCGTCGTGCTTCAGGATGCCGCCTTCACCAGGCACGCCGCCGTCGGGTCATAAACGTATTGGGTGATTGTCCCGTCCTTTATGCGCTCGACCACTTCGTTCACAACAAAAAGAGGAACGAGGAACCACTCGCGCGGTCTGACCGGGTTCTCGATTGAATAGGCTGTGTCACCCCAGGAGGTTTGTTGGGATGCCACGCGACACCCACCCCACTGCCCTTGTGTGAAAGCGGCCAGAACCGCGCAATGTGTCACCCCCGCATCGAAATCGATTGTGGGCACATCCACCTCCACCCACGCTGCCGGAGAGACTTCACCTATTGCCGCGCTCGATTCATGTGAATAGAGCACAACGGCCAGGCAGTCTAAGTGTCGAGTGTTACATCTATAGGTTGTAGACGGATTTCCATCGCCGCAAAGGCAAGATGGAAGCCGTAACCAGCGGCTGAAACCCCAAAATACAATTCAGCGGCCTCACACAGCCCTACTCTGGGGCTCACATCAACTGACCGGTGTCCCCGTGTCCTTCATTGCAGCACAGAACACACGGGGCAAGAAGTGTGGCGTACTCGGAAGCTTAAGCCGGAGTTTCCATTTTGAATTCCTGGCGGAGGATTTACCCTCCTGTCAGTCTTAAGGGCAAGGTCGCTACAACTCCACCGCCGCAGCCGGCGAACGGTTGCCGTCGCCATCCACCGCCACAATCTCGTAGCGTTGGTTCAGGCTCGCACCCGGATCGAAGTAGAACGTGCCGATCCCGACGTAGTCAACCAGTTTGCCGTCGCGCAGCACTTTGTAGTGCGACACCAGCCCATCCTCGTCCTGGCTCGGCTCCCAGCGCACCGCAACGCCGCTGCGTCCGTTCCAAGTTTCGGTCTTCATCACCGCCTTGCCCGGTGTCGTAGGCGGTGTGTGGTTGGTTCCCCGCCCCGGAGCTCGCTCCAGGTTCAGCAGGATCATTTCGTTCGGGTCGGTAGGGGCGAAGCGGATGCCGGACTTCATCAATTCCGCGCCGCTCGCGGTGTGCGTATCTTTAATGTAACGGAACGATACCGTGTACTGCGTCTCCGGGACCAGGGCCTTTGGGTAAACAACCATCTGCGGGAAAATGAGGCTACTCATTTCCTCCGGGCCCATCCAGGTGTGTCGGAGTATTACAACCCCCTTAGTGCGAGTCCCGTTAGTGAATTGAAGGATGGAGTGAGGCGTCGGCGCGTTATCCGCCTTCGGATGGTAGACGCGCATGTAGCGGTCGTAGACGCCCTCCTTACGCAAGAACCTGCGCATTGCGCTTTCCCGCCGAGCCCTGGCGTCGTCATTGCCCGTGTCAAAGTCACCGAATCCCATCATCTTGGTAATGGACCAGAAATAGCTCAGGTAATAGAGATCATCGGGAGAGTGTGCAAAGTTGTGGGCAGGTCATGCTGACATGACCTGATGGGTTTGGTCAGAGACAGGCCGGAAGCCTTTGTGCCAATGACGGAATGCGTCTTCCAAAGTCCCATTGAGCACATGAATGCGAACGTCTAAAAACCTCTGGACGGTATACCGGTTCCATCTCATCTGCTGTTTCTTGACCATCCGTTTCGCGATGATTTCATTGACCGCCGACTCGACAAACCCAGTTGAGATCCGTTGGCCGGCACGGTACCGCTTACCGTAATCGGGCATGGAGTCTGCGTTCAGTTCCAGATAGCGGATCGTCTCTAACAGCGTGTGCGCGAGTTTTTTCAGGGAGGGGATGTGCTCGAAACACGGCGCCTGCGCGCATTGCCCAAGATGTATCAAACCCACGATTCCTCGCTCGGTGAGGCCATTCCAAAGACGCCACTTCGCGTGGTCGATCTCAGCCAGCGCATGGCCGCGAACCCCACCATCAGCAATAGCGTTTATGCCCTTCGCGAGCTGCTCGAGGTTTTTGAATCTCATCGAGATGTGGAACCAATCCAATATATGGTCAGCATGTGGCGCAACCTGCTGATGAATAGCCCGCAAACCGGCATCGCCATCGGTAAGAACTGTGACCGAAGTGGCTTCGTTGACTCCGCAATGCCGGAGCGCAAGACCTACCGCGCTCACGACCTCAGAACCTCCGCTACGCACAAAGACAAAGCGTGTAGCCTGCCCATCGCGATCCAACGCTTTGCCGGCAACGACCTCGAAGTTTTGTTCCGGCCGTCGGTGTCGATTTCTGACGTATCCACCATCGAAGCCGACCACCAATTCTTTGCAGGGCTCGTTCGACGTAGCAGCAGCGAGGATTTCCGCCGATCTCTGAAGCCGTCTACCCACCTTCATCGTCCGGTTGCGGACGGTGCTGGCAGTTGCCTGCGCTGACAAAGGCAAAAATTCGCCGAGGAAATCAGCGGCCTTTCGAAACGGCAACAGAGCAGCCATCTTGGCCGTGAGATACCGCAACTCGGGCGTGATAGGGTTCTTGTTCGTAAACAGTGTTGAGAAGCTGTGCGCCTGCGATCCGGAGCAAGGGCATGCTCTCAGGCGCCGGATTCGCATGCCAACAGTGCCGTATACAGAACACAGAGTGGACAGGTAATGACCTTCGCGCGAAACGCGTTGCCACATCGCGGGCAATACTTGATGGTTGCCACATGTTGTTGAACCTGCGCGGTCACAACTTGCTCCTGCAGGCTCGCAAGCAGCGCTTTGCCTTCTGCTATAGTCAATCCCACGGTGGCCGGAGAGATTTCCTCCGCCCGCTCGATGATCCCCAGCTCGTGTTCGACGGGACTGCCTGGGACCGCCTCAAATACCAGTTTGATTGTCCATTTCATCTCCAGAGATTACCCCAGCCCACAACTTTGCACACTCTCCATTTCTTGTTGCCGGCCGCCCCGGAATGTCCATTAACGTCAGCCTAAAGTTCCTCAATCCGCGCGCGGCGAACCAGTTCGGCGATGCGGGACCTCAATGCTAAACGGTAGTTGTGCGCTGCTTTCCGAAGCTCGGAAGCGCAACGACGAAAGTCATTAGCCACCGTTTGCGAGATAGGCTGCAGCTGCAGATAGCAGCACTTAATGTCATCCTTGGACCAAAGGTCCCGATATGAAGCTGTGCTGGTCTTCCCGAAGGTGAATTGCTCAAGGAGCCGCATTACCCTCCGGCGGTCCGGCGCCGCGAGCCGCATTACCTTCCGGCGGTCCGGCGTCGCGAGCCGCATGCAGGCATTACCAAACTTGACTGCTAATTTACGAAGTTTGAAATCATCGGGGTGCGGTCCTGCAACCCGCGATTGATTCTGTTTTTGTTTCATACAAAGCCTTTCCATAATTTGCGTTGATTTCCATTTGGCGTTCACCACCGACTCACCAAGTACGGTGGGTCAGTGGGCGTGAAAAACCGAATGGGGAGCCTCCTCGCCCGCTGTGGCTTGGGTGCCGGCGGTCCACATACTCTTAATACTGAGTTTTTGGGAATTTGAATTGGAATTTTTGAAGGCGGACTGCTGAGAGCCGACGCACCCAGGCGCCGATGTTGACCACCTACCGGGTGCGACACCTTAATGGAAGAGCCCGGCTTGCACGTGCCGGGAATCGCGTGGCGCCGGCACCTACAACGGAAGGCGCCTGAATCCCTGGGTAGACATGGTCGACGAGCAGCCAATGATATGAAAGGCCTGCCCCTCTGTCGAAGAGCTACCAGTTCCTCGAGCCAGGTCTGGTGGGCCCGCTCACGACCACCCGCCCATCCAAAACGGCCGGCTGCTGCCATGCCTGTATGGCAATTCGATTCTCAGATAAGGTAGGTGAACCCAGGATATTGACTGTGTGACGCTCGGTTTCGGCGGCCCGACCCTTCATCCTGGATCCAGTTGACCAAGGGGCAGCAATGGTTAGAGGAAGGCTGCCCGATGGAAATCGAGTTTCCACGTCCAACGGCGCGCGGGCAGAGGCTGGACGTCTCGAAGTAGTGTACGGCACTCCTGGAGTATGGTATATCCGCAATCCAGGTCCGTCGGAGGTGGAAGGTCGTGACTTCTCACGCAGCTATTGCAACGAATCTGTCCCAGCCTCCGGGTTGAGATTTTTCTTCATCGGCGCCTCTTCTAAGCACAATTGAATGTGGGGCTTCTAGACACCCTTATGCTCGCTTGCGCGCCCATATCCTGCCAGGAAATGGCTATGGCCAGCAAAGCCGGACGACTCATCGCGTGCGTTTCACGCATTCGGCTACTACACCTCGTTTCAAATCGGAAGAAACCTAGTATTAGAGAGGAGCGAGGTACAGAGGAAATGTACCGAAGCAATTCAAAAGTAGAAATAGGAGCTACCAATGACGAAACGTATGGAAAGAGTCGGATATTTAACGGCGAAGGTTTGCGACGTTGAGGCCGGCATGAGTGCAACCAATCCGCAACAATACATTCCATTGTCTTTTTATTTCACTATCGCTTTGGATGGCAACATACTCGATGGAAAATCGGCAATGAGCAACATCGTTAACATGGGCTGCGTTCCAATCGCCCTGCTTATGCGTGACTCGGAGTCTGGTAAGTTCTCATTGTGGACGCCCGCTGGGCTTCCAGAATGGATGTATTCTGTGCTCTCAGATTGCGCTCCTGGCTTAATCCGCAATTCGCTGAACAGCCTGACAGGCGATAACGACGGAGGTTCCGAATGGTGGTGCTAGTGAATGTCAGAAATCCGGGGCGCCTCGTCGGGTCGATAACATTGTGGGCGTACTGAGTTCACCTCTCGACATGTCTAAGGAGTTGGAGTGCCCGACGAATTTTGTGCCAGTAAGAAATGGAATCCGCTCCCACGGGTCCCTGGCCGAAGCGCCTTCACTCTATAGGGGCAGCTGAAGGCGTTCCGTGCCGTCTCGCGCTGCCGCACCGCAGCACTCGGCGGACACCTCGACGTGTACCTACCCTGCGGTCATGAAGCCGGCATCTCCTATAACTCCTGCCGCAACCGCCACTGCCCTAAGTGCCAGGCGTAGGCTCGCGAACGTTGGCTGGAGGCGAGGCAACAGAAGTTGCTCCCGATTAGCTGCTTCCACGTCATCTTCACCGTTCCCCACGTGTTGAATCCGCTGGCGCTAACCAGCCAGGACAGGTTCTACGACCTGCTGTTCTCGGCCCCCGCGCAGACATTGCTCGAAGTGGCGGCCAACCCCAAGCACTTCAGCGACGAGATCGGCTTGCTCTCCATCTTCCACACCTGGGGCCAGAACCTGCTGCTCCATCCCAAAATGCACTGCGTCATCCCCGGCGGCGGACTGGCCCCCGACCACCAGCGCTGGATCGGTACACAGCATCTCTTTCTGCTGCCCATTCCGATTCTGCGCAAGGTCTTCCGCGGCAAGTTCACGGCTGAACTGAGACGTATCTATCGGGAGGGACTGCAGCAGCCCCGCCGCTTGCTTCCAGTAACACAGGCAGTTCGCGCAGCTGGTGCGCACTATACACCGATGGCACTGGGTGATGTATGCCAAGCAGGCTCTGGGTGGACCGGCGCAGGTGCTGCTATCTGACCATATGCGGCCGCGGATCAACTGAAATTCCGGCGCCAAACCGCATCTCCATCGTTTGCCGTTGATCGGCTAATCAGTGGCCTGCCCTTCCATGCAGGGATGCAATCGCCTGCGAATTTACACTTCTCAGGCTGCAGACTGCCTTCCATGGGTAAGATCATTGCACCCCGGAAGGAATGACGGTTCTCCCTGCGCTCAGGTCTTTACCGCCAAGGCCCTAATTCCGTCCAGGACAACGCCCGTTGCCAGGCAGTCATCCTCGTTGTAGTCGAGGATGCGTTGCTTGATTGCAGGGTCGCCGGTCTCGATCCAACGGTTATACCACTCGATGGATGCTGCTCCCGAGGGAGTCGGATCCCGCCATAGGAAGCCGAGGTATTTTGCTATGGCTTTAATGGATTGGCTGTAGACTGGCCACTCCGTAGCTCTTTTGATGACATCAAAGTAAAGATCGATCATCACGGGGTTAGCAAAGAGGGCTTCAACATCGCCTACCGAGCACACTGCTGGGTACTTCTCAGCCAGCTTCTTATACTCTGTCCTCTCATATTTTGAATAGTAGTAAATTGTTGAGTCTTGGACTCGCGCAGTCAGATACTCCCATGCTCCCTGGAATGCTGCCTCCTCGTGGATGGGTTCAAGTCCGGCTGCAAAATGGGGCATGAACGTTGCCGT
>JBEKGY010000001.1:0-193012 GCA_050012555.1 Occallatibacter sp. | reverse complement strand
CGCAACGAAGTGGAACGGCTCTTCAGGCGGCTCAAAGGCTTCCGGCGCATCTTTTCCCGATTTGAAAAACTCGACGTCGTATTCCTCGCCTTCATCAACTTCGCCTTAATCGTCGGGGCATTGAGGGTAGTGTGAACACGCCCTAATATCAAAGTCAATTCACATGAGCCGAAATGAAAGCAATGCCGATGCGAGCAGTATCCAAATAGAGCTCAGCAACCTCCTGCGCATTGACGACTTCGATAATTTCATTGAGGTCCGAGACGTCCCCTCAACCCAGATTGGCCAAAAACACCTCCAGGCCGTCAGAAGTTTGGATGAGCGTGAGGAGCTTGAACCTTACTTTAGGGCAATTCTGCATGATCCAAATGACACACCACACGGACCGGCTGAGTTAGCAGACATTTTGACACACAAAGTGACTATCCGCCATACAACGGGGCTAGCAGCATTTATTTTGAAAGGAAAATCGTTTCCAACAGTTCGGCCTTCCCATGTGTCCCATCAGATTTATAGGCTTAAGAAAATCGCCGACCTCAAGATTGCCGTATTCGCCGCCCCTGGGATTATTTTGGACGCAGCAAAGGAACAGTTTTGCGCAACCGCTAGAGAAATTAATTGTCAATACGCAATATTCGACGCCATAGATATTTCTCGTCTTCTAATCGCGTATGGGTTCATTTGCCCAAGAGATGCCAAAAGGACCGTTTCAGGACGCTGTAGCTGCGGATATTCGCCAAAACACAGATTGTTGAACCTATTTCAAAAGGATTCACTACGTGCGCTCAGGGAATCAAACAAAAGGGGGGAATCTGCCGGTTTAATCATCCTCCCTCCTGGTAGCGGTAAAACAAGAATTGCTGCTGAGAATGCGAAAGAATATGGAGCAAAGCACGTTCTATACATAGCCCATACAAAAGAGATTCTGGATGTAGCACAATCAGAATTTGAAGCGGTGTTTTCAACTAGCGAGGTAACGCGACATACCGCGTTGAAGACCCTGTCTAATCCGAATCATGTCAACATTGCTACCATTCAGTTGATCTCTAAGAACATCAACAAATCTGTATTTCATGAGTATGACTATGTTGTGGTGGACGAATTTCATCATGCCGCCGCAAGAACCTATCGCGAAACCCTACAAACATGCCGGCCCAAGTTCCTATTAGGGCTCACTGCCACGCCATTCCGTGGCGATCGGCAAGATATTCATGAACTCTGTGGAGATAATGTACTGGCAAGCTTTGAGCTTAGAGCCGGAATCGATGCAGGAATCCTGAGCCCGTATCACTACTTCGGATGCTTCGACGACATTGATTATACAAAGATCAAGCATAATGGCCAGCGTTATGATATTCGGGACCTGGAACGTGCCCTCGTTATCCCACAGAGAGATAGCGCGGTGATAGCAAAATGGAGGGAGCTTGCGGAGGATAAGAGTACCATCGCGTTCTGCTGCTCCCACGTGCATGCCCAAAGGGCATCAGCCGCCTTTAGAAACTTAGGTATTAGCTCGGACGTCTATATTTCCACAACTCTGGCGACAGAACGGCACAGGCTCCTCCAAGAGCTCGCGAACGGCGACCTTAAGATTCTATGTGCGGTTGATGTGTTAAATGAAGGAGCCGATATTCCCTTTGTCGAGTGTCTTTTGTTTCTTCGTCCGACCGAGAGTAAACGAATATTCTATCAACAACTAGGACGGGGTCTGAGATTGTTTGCCGGCAAGACGCACTGTACTGTGATCGATTTTATTGGCAACTTCAAGAACGCCTACAAGATCGTTGAGTATCATACTTTAGGTGCGTTAGAACAAGATGACGTATTGCCAGACTTTAGAACAGCACGGTCGATGAAGGATGTCCTGAATCTTCCCCTGAAATGCAAGGTTGAGTTCGACCAGCGGATCATTGACATTTTCTCATCCCAAGCTCTTGATCCGAAAAACGCCACTAGGCATAGTATAGGGCGCATCCTGATTTATCAGTTTGAACAACTCGGGCATAAACTCAACCGGATGCCAACGAGAAAAGACGTCGATCGGTATAGTCTATTGGACAGTTCGCTCTACGTTCAAGTATTCAGAACATGGTCCAATTTCGAGAACATATATATAAGCAAGAGAGTTTGAACGAGAGGGATGCGGGCGGTTGTCTCACGTCTAAAAGTACAAATACTGGGTACTCCAGGTCCCGCCTTTGGACCTGGGATTGCACTATCTCCCCGCCCCAATCCGCCCTTCCGCCTCCATCAGATTGCTCAAAATATCGTTGATGCGGGTCAGGCGCCCTTCGCCTTTGGAACGCAGCCAATCGAGCACCTGCGGATCGAGACGCACGTTAAAGTCCGGAAACGGACAGGGGCAAATGCGGCTGGTTGAGCGGCGTTTTCAGCCCCAGCCCGCGGGCCGCGGTTTCAAGATCGCGTCTCTCGCACCGGGCCAGCAGCGCCTGTAAATCCTGCTCGGTCGCCAGCACGTGAAAATCCTTCGTCGGCGCGAAGTATACGAGCGTCCGTTTCCCGGTCCCCACAAGATTCAGCATGTTCTGCAGCGTGCCTTTGCTCTTGGCGTCCCACAACATCACGCCGCATTTGGCTTCCTGGGCCATCACCAGGTCTTTGGCGGCATAGTAGCTGAAATCTTTCCGTCCGTTTGGCGATTTGACGTTGCGCGTAGGCCACGCGCCGATATTGTTGCGGCAATCTGTCATGCAAAACACGATCACCTTGCGATAACCGGATTCCGCCAGATACTGCTGCACGGCTTTATCCGCGCCATTGGCGTCGCCGATCAGAATCGTGTCGCCGCGCCGCATGAAGTCGTCGATGCGCGCGCGCAACGCGTCATTCAGCTTTGAAACCGCCCGCGATCCGCCAAAAAACACATTCATGACGCGCCTATTTTGTTGTCAGCGTGAGAAGGTAAACCACCTTCGCGCCGCCTTGGTTTTTCAACACTTCCGCGATGTGGCTGACCGTTGCGCCGGAGCCGTAAAAATCGTCGAACAGGAGCAGTGTCTTGCCTGCCGTCTGTTCCGGCGCCACGGTGAAGGCGTCCTTTAACGCCTCCGTTCTTTTATCGTACTCAAAAATGTCTTTCAGTTGCGGCGTTTTCTTTATTTTCGAAAGGCAAGTGGTCCAAAGCGGAATATGAACACGTTCAGCCAGAGCCTCGGCTACCGCCAGAACCGGTTGATTCCTGCGGGCAAGGGACGGAGGAACCGGGACAATCGCATCGATGGGCGGCTTCCATGTATTCAAAAAGCCTTCGGCGGCTTCGGCCAATTGGTCAACCGCCGTCTTATCCTGTTGATATTTCAGCTTGTAAAGCAATTCTCCAATCGGCGATCTGAGACTATCGAAGCGCGGGTGGCCGTTTTGATCGTAGCCCACGAAAGTGCTGCTCAACATGTGAATATGAAGAGCATAGCCCTCAGTCCACGGTCCGCCCTGCAATCGTCTCGGCTTAATTTCGACACTCAAGATATTGATCCTAATATCAAGTTTAAGCTATTTGGCCCGCGTTTAGGTCTCACTTCCGAAACCTTTGTTTGCACTATCTCCCCGACCCGGCCCGCGGCACCTTCGCCGTATGACCCATGCCTTGTCTCTGGGACCAGGAATCGATGCGGGCCCGCCGCGCTCCCGGAGGCAGCAAATGAAAATAGAGCACGCCGCGTAAGTTGAACAGTTCAAAGCTCAAAAAAGACATTCTGTAGGTATTGTCCAATCAGCGCTTGACTCCCGGGATAAATAGGAATAACTTGAAGTTAGGGTTGAATTATATATCTCCCCTTTCAGGTTCTCTGAACTAAGGCAGTTACTCTGAAGTATCTTACCTCTTAGCCCTTGATATCCGTGAGGGTCCCCAATGGTAGTTTCCAAAGTTAAAAAACGGCCAAAAGCCAAAATCTCGCCTGCCGGCAAGCCGGCGGCGCCGGAAATCTCCGCTTCGCAAGACAGGATCAGGGAACGGGCATTCCAAATCTATGAGAGCCGCGGCAGCGAACCCGGCTACGACATGCAGGACTGGCTCCACGCCGAGCATCAAGTCCTGGAGCGCTAAAGCAGTCCTATCTCAGCTATCGCAGGTCTGGCCGAAGGCCGGAGGGGGATGTTGTGGGTTGCCCAGTCTGTAAGCGTCTGGAACGAACTTTCGAGGGTTGGAACAGCGAGTGCATCAGGGCTCGCTCTTCTTTGTATTGCAGCGTCAGCACCAGGCTTGCTGCCTATGACAATGTCGAGATGGAGCGCGCCAGAAGCGAACTGCAAATGCACCGCTCGGCATGCGTCTTCGCCGTCACTAAGGCTGCCGGCCCGCCCGCCGCTCCGCCTCCATCAGGTTGATCAAAATATCGTTGATGCGGGTCAGGTGTCCCTCGCCCTTGCCGCGTAGCCAATCGAGCACCTGCGGATCGAGACGCACGCTCACCGGCACCTTCCGCTTCACGTCCCGGAGCCGGACCATGCGCGCAAGCTGCTCCTCTGTCAGCCGCGGAATATCTTCGTATTCCTTCTCCGGCAAATCCCGCCCTGCAGCCCGTGCCTCGCTTGCCTTGCGCAGTGCCTGTTTCTCATCTTCAGTCCACTGCCTGTTCCTGATATCTTCTGTATTCATTGTTGTCAGCCCTGCGGGCCGAGATGATGCGGATGATTTCTTCACCATGAAGATCCTCCTTCGGGGTCCCCGGCGACAGGTCTACGTCGCTGGGGTGTTTGTATGCATGCACCACCAGCAGAACGGCAGAAATTCCGGACTCGATGGAGACAGCGCCGAGAGCATGCCATCGCTGCTCTCCGGTCTCGTTCACCCGGTCCAGTCCGATCAGGCGGTGCTCATCCTCAAAGACCAGTGCCGCCAGCTCGAATGAGATTCCGCCGTGCTTGCGCTGGTTCTGCCGGTTCTTCCGTTCGTCCCATTCGTAGCGCATTGCGTATATACTAATTGTACTACAGGCAGGAGTTTTGGGGCAAGACCACTTTTGCGCAACCCCATTTTCACTCCTGCTCTTTGCGGAAAATAACCCTCCGCCGGCGCAAAATGGAAATAGAGGACGAGATGAGAAAAACACCACGCCGCCCGGATTGCCCGCAGTGTCGGAGATGTCCCCGGTTTAATCTGTCAGGTATGTCCCCGGTCCATACCCGCCGAATGACACCCCTCCCCCCGGGGTGCGATTCTCCGTTTCTTCGCCTTGCCCGCCCAATCACGTCATTTTTCGGACGTGAAACTGTGAAGACGCACCTAACCAGGCAGAATCAGTCAATTCCTCCGTCCAACCGCATAGAAGCACACAAACTGTGAATCTGTTCGCCCGCCGGCAAAAACAACAAGGGCGCCAGCCGGAACCCCGGCGGCGCCCTCTGCACCCCAAAAATCGCACCCTCTCAGACGTAGTTGCCGAACCGCAGCGCCTTCATCTCTTCCATCTGCCGCTTCCACTGCTCCATCTGCCGCCTGAACTCGTCCATCTGCTTCGGATCGATCTTGAAGTTCTCTCCCTTGAAGCTTTTGCGCAGCTCGTCCATCTGCTGCTTCAGTTGCTCCATCTCCTTCGGGTCGATCTTGAATTCATCCGATTTCAAACTCTCGCCGAGCTTCTCAGCCTGCTTCTCGAGCGCCTCAACCTCTTCGAGACTGAGCGCAAAGTGCTCCATCCCGCCGGCTTGCAATTGATCTTTGAGCGCCTGGGCCTGATCGCGCAGCGCCTCGGCCGCTCCCTCGGCGTCCCCGGCCAACTCCTGAGCCAACTCCGGGTCAATCTCCGCTACCACCGGCCAATCTTCCCCGGGAAAGAAATCCTCAATCTCCAGCTCGCCCTGGTGGTGCTTCGAATCCACCTGCAGCGTCAGCGTCTGTTGCTTCTTGTCCCGCAGGATGGTCACCTGCACCGGCTTGCCCTGGTTGGCCCTCAGCGCGCGGTCCCAGCCGGCGAGGTTCGTGATGGCTTCATTCCCCACCTTGAGAATCACGTCAAAGGCCTGCAGCCCGGCGGCTGCGGCCTCGCTCTTGCGCGCCACCTGCTTCACCATCACCCCGCTGGGCACGCCCAGGTACTCGGCCATCTGCGAGGTCAGCGGCTCCACCATGGCTCCCACGTTCAGGCTGCAGCCGAAGAACGGCATGTGGAACCCTCCGGGCAGCGATCCGTCGCCCCCGTCGCCCAGAATCCCCATCCCCGGCGCCTGCTGCGTAAACACTTCCCCGTTGTTGCCGATCTTGTTCCAGACGTCGTGCTCCATCACCCTGCGATCCGCCAGTTCCACCGCCAGCGTCTGTATGTTCCCGTCGCGGCTGATTTCAAGGCTGACCGTGCGCCCCGCCGGAATCTCCCTCAGCATCCTGCGCAGTTGCTCGGCGCCCTCCACGGTCTGCCCGTTCAGCTTGAGCACCACGTCGTTGACCCTCAGCCCGATCTGCCCCGCCGGAGCGTCGTGGTCGATCAGCGTGATCACCGCTCCGCGGACCTCTTTGAGCTTCAACGACTGCGCCTTCTCCTGGTCCACGTCCGTCAGGTCCACCCCCAGGTAGCCCTGCGAGCTCGAGAGCAACAGCAGCGGACTGGACCCGCGCAGAATTTGCGTGATCTTCGCCGCCTGCGCCGAGGCCACTGGCAGCGCCATCAGCGCCCCTAAACCCAGCAGCACGGCGAATCCAAGACTGCGATATGAACAACTCCGGTACGGCCTCAATAAATGCTTCATCTCTTCTTCTCCCGCCGGCTCCAACCCATCCCGGCCCCGCGCTCTTATCAGACGGCGCGTCAGCCGGAAGGGTTGGCAGTGTTATTGAATCTCCGGCTCCCGGCTTAGAACCTGTCTCGAAACGGTCCGGATATACGGATTCACGTCCGTATCGGCAACCGAGTGCAGCACCTGCCGCACGCTGGTATCGCCTTCCACCGGCTCCAGTATGTTGATGGCAGCGGTGCGAATCTTCGGCTCGGCATCGTTCATCAGCGCCTCCAGCACCGCATCCCGCACCCGCACATCCTGGACCACGTAAGGCTCCAGACCCTCAAGCGCCTTCTCCCGCACCCCGGCATTCTTGTCATAGCGCAGCGTCACCATCAGCGCATCGCGAATCCCCATTTCCTTGCAACTGTGCCCGGCCTTGCACTCGGCCGCCAGCAGGCCCACCGAGTCGTCCCGCACCCTGGCCGAGGCCGAGTTCTGGCTGGCCATCATCAGCAACTGCCGTATCGCAGGATCGTCTAGAGAGCCAGTGATCTGCTGCGGCACCAGCTGGTTGTAGCGCACTTCCACCATATGGCTGTTCGGCTGCCGCACAATGCTGGAGACGTTGGCAATCTCCGCCGGCGCCGGCGTCTCCGCCCCCGCCAATGAAGCCGGTTGCGGCTGGACCTTCGACGCCTGGGCGGTCGCCGCCGTGTGCGCCGCGCGGTTGCGCGCAAACTGGTAGCCGCCCAGGCTACCCGCCCCGGCTCCAACCACAAGCAACAGGCAGGCGGCCACCGGCGCGGCCTGCAAGCTGGCAACGTTGTTCATCATCCACTGGCCCAGACGTTCATACCAGCGGCGGGGCGGCTCGCCGCGGCGAGCATCCAGCGCTTCCTCTAATTTCAGCCGCGACCGCGCTACAAGGTTGGCAGACGGCTCCTCCACCGGGTGCGCCTCGGCCAGCACTCTCAGCGCCAGCAACTGTTCCCGCTCCTTCGCGCAATTCGGGCAACCGGCTATGTGCCGCTCCAGCTCATGCGTCTGCTCGTCGCCAAGCTCCCCGTACGCCGCCGTCACAATCCGCTCACGTGCAATTTCGCAATTCATCGGTACGTCCTTCCAGCCTCGAAAAGTTCTTCATTCGGCCCCCCATCAATCCGCATCCCTTCAAGGGATTGCCGGAGGTCTTCTATCGCAACCCCGCCAATTGCAACCTCAACTTTTTCGTCGCCCGGAAGAGCGTATTCTTGGCCGTCTCTTCCGTCGTGTTCAGCATCTCTCCGATCGCGCGCAGCCGCAGTCCCTGGTAGTGCTTCAACTCAAAAACCATCCGCTCCCGCGGCGTCAGCTTGTCCAGCGCCAACTGAATCTTCTCTCCCAGCACCTTGCGGTCCAGCTCTTTCGCTGGGTTTGAAAACGACCGGTCGTCGGAGACCGAAGCCAGCAGATCGATCTCGCCTCCGGAGTGATCCACCATCACCGCGCGGTCTTCGCGGCGGGTCTTCTTTCGCCGCAATTGGTCCAGGCAGAGGTTGGTCACAATGCGGTAAATCCACGTATAAAACGAGCACTCAAAACGAAAATTCCCTAGATACCGGAAGGCCTTCAGAAAAGCCTCCTGGTAAATATCCTCCGCATCGTGCTCGCTGCCCGTCAGGTGCAGAGCCAGCCGCAGAACCTGGTGCTCATACTGCCGCACCAGCGCGTCGAAGGCCGCCCGCGATCCCGCCTGCGCCTCGCGAATCAGTTCCATCTCCGGCGCGCGCGCCTGCAAGCGTTCCTGCGCTTTCTTCGCTCCGTCCATTGCCGTCGCAGCCATACCTGGGAAGGATTGTACCTTCCGCGCTGCCGGCCACGCCAAAGCAGCCGGAACCGCAACCGGGAAAGTGGGGTAGCTCACCGCATCCGTCGCCATCAGAATCTCTGCTCCGGGGATAGAGAAGCGTCCGCACTCCAACAGACGCGATAAGCCCGCTTTGGTGAGCGTTTCGCCCCCCGCCCACAAAAGCTCCGTGCCCCATCCTTGCGGCTTGCCGGGGTCCCCGCGGACAGGTCTTCGTCCGTGGGGTGGTCGGGCGCAAGGGTGGGATAGCACAATTCCCAATCGTCCGTTTTCGCCCGCTACACTAGAACTCAATGACCGGAAATCTCTTTGAATCTCCCGACCCTCCCGCCGAGACCGCCAAATGGTTCACCGCCCACTGCGACGGCGGCTCCCGCGGCAATCCCGGCCCCTCCGGCTACGGCGCCGTCGTTGAAGACCCCCACGGCCGCGTCGTGGCCCGCCTCAGCGAGTTCCTTGGCGTCCAGACCAACAACTTCGCCGAGTACTCCGGCCTTTTGGCGGTGCTGCAATGGGCCATCGAGCACAACGCGAAGCGCCTCCGCGTCGTCTCCGACTCCGAACTGATGGTCAAGCAGATGAAGGGCCAGTACAAGGTCGCCAGCCCCGTCCTGCGCCCCCTATGGGAAGAAGCCAAACGCCGCGCCTCCCGCCTCGACCGCTTCGAGATGCGCCACACCCTCCGCGGCGGCAACAAAGAAGCCGACCGCCTCGCCAACGAGGCCATGGATAAAGGCATGGGCAGAATGGCGTAGTCCGCCCGTTGAAAGACGAACTCCCCGACAATATCTTCGTAAAAATCATCCGCGAATAGAGAAGTCTCTCAGGTCTCAAAGTCGAGACTTGGAGCATCCAGCTTATGATGGATATATGAAGAAAACTGCGGACGAAAAGAAGCAACATCAGCAAAAAGTAACTTCGATAGCCAATCAACTAGCAGACGAGTATGGTGCTTGGTACGGATGGACTAGCGGGTTTGGTCGATATGTAGCCTTGGGCGAGTACGTACTTGAGGAAACCGAGTCAGATATGTCCCATGATCAGTGGCTGATGGATGCGAGAGAGTCTTTCCTCAAGTGGAAGAAGGTACATCACATCGAGACGACTCCGCCCCCAAACCGTAGGGGTTTGTGACGGATGTTGCCGTTGTGATTCCCCGAGTTTCAAAATAGAGTCATGGAGCACTCGGCTCGAAAGGTGGTTTTTATATGGCGACTCCTCCGTCTCTCGATCCTCGAAAAAGTCCCTGGAAAAGAGGTGACGTATGCACGTTAGGATTTGAGAAAAACTGCTTTGTGCTAAATCACACACCTGAATACCTTGAAGTGCGATGGATGAATGACGAGGGTATCGAACGAATTCCGGCCGATGCCATCGACAATCTCCTACGAGTCGCGCACGCGGATAGTCTTGGACCTGATGGTCAACGGACAAATTTGGAGTATCTTCAAGCCCACGAATCGCTTGACTTTCTACAACATGGTCTCGCAAAGAGAATTAAGGAGATCAAAAGCGATAAAGAAAAGCAAGTATTGGACCGCCTAACGCGTCGAATTTTCGCCGAAGGGAAGTGCAAATGGGATGCCCTACACACAGTTCAGCTTACGATGCTCCTTGCTGCTCCCGGAAACGTTGGGCTTGCATTCAGAATCCGCGAGCGGATTCACCGCATCTTCTGTCCTGTGGAGTAAAGTCGAGACCTAGGACACCCGGCGCTTGTTAGATGGTTTTGAAGGGCTTTATATCAAGCGTTCCGGAAGCCTGAGAATTCTGGGTTTCTCGCCGGAGCCCACTAAACTTGCGATGTGGTAGCGACCATTTTCTCCCGGCTGAGTCCCAGGCATAAATGCACTTTCCGCCGTCTACCAATAAGGACAGATCGCCTGTGCGCTCCACTACATATTCCCCTTCTTTTAAGATCGCGGGAAGGACGGTAAACGGATATATGAAATTGTCGTTTCCGGTTTTTTTGCTGTCGGCCCGAATTGCCCATCCCTGAACAACAACCGGTCTTCTTCCTACGTTTGTAATGGTGAGAAAAAGCTCGGGAGAGGAATTTCTGAATTGTTCTGGCCACTTCTGAAGAGCAAACGCGTGGGACACGATGTTGTGTTTGCCCCCGCCCTTTGTTTCATACCCCACCATTGTTGACAATTCAAGTCGCGCCCGATCATGGGAATCTCTGTATATGTTCCATGCAACAGCGAATGTTGATACAACTGCACCGTATATGGCCGCAATTGTCGTTCCATCCATTGTTTAACCTCCTCATTATTCGAGCATACACAGTGTACGCCGTGATTTTCAAAATCTACCAGGGCAAGTGGCCCGATCATTAACTCCGAAGAACCACCATGGCGGGTAGCCCAGGTGCCGGGAGCAGTAAGCACAACGACCGAAGATGGGTGCCCCAGGTGCCTCGCATTTGGGCACCTGGGAGAGCACAGATCTTGGCAGTCCGGTTTTGCTCTTACTCGACATCTGTTGTGATTCGATGTACGGCGGGTGGCCCGCTCATAGGCCCCGAAGAATCACTTGAGAAGCTGTGGCAGGCCTCACCGCAGGTGGTTGACACTGTAAACTAAATTGTCTACACTTCGAAAATGATCGGCACGTTCAGGCACAAGGGGCTTGAAGAGATTTACCTCACCGGCAAGACACGCCGGATTGGCGCCGATCACATCAGGAAGTGCATTCGCATTTTGCAATTGATGGAAGTCGCGAGCCTGCCGGAGGAGTTGAACATTGCCGGCTTTCACTTCCACAGCCTGCAAGGGAAACCGAAACGATGGTCGGTGCGGGTGAGCGGGAATTACCGGGTCACATTCGGCTGGTTTGGCGAAACCGCCATGGATATCGATTTCGAGGATTACCATTAGCTGTCTGCGATAAGGGAGGACGTTATGGAGAGAAAGAGTAGACTGCCACCCGTTCATCCGGGCGAGATTCTTAAGGAAGATATTTTGCCTTCTGTGGGCCTGACTGTAACGGCGGCGGCGAAGGCACTCGGCGTCTCCCGCCAGATGCTTCACGACATCCTGTCGGAGCGCAAACCCCTTTCCGCCATCATGTGCATGAAGCTATCTCGACTGTTGGGCAGCTCTCCGGAAATGTGGATGCGATTGCAGGCAACTTACGATCTGAAGATGGCTGAACAAGACAAGAAAATCATGAAACGCGTGGTGCGGATTATGCCTCTTGAGCGAGTCGAAGAAGTTCATGCCTGAGTCCCGGGTGGCAGGTGGCCCGCTCATCAGCCCCGAAGAGTCACCCTGAGCTTTGAAAAGCTGTGCCCCGTTCATCGCGGTCTTTTCGCGATGAGCGGGTGGATGGCCTCGGCCTCGCGCTGGGCTTCAAGTCCTAGACCGCTAACTCGCTGGCGCTCGGTCGAAACGTAGTAGTAGGCGACAAATTCCCCCATGCAGGGAATCTAAACAGTGGTTTAGATTTGTGCAAGTGCTGATTTTCCAGGCCAACTTCGCTACTTCCCCGCCTTGGGGCGGCTATAGCGGAATCAGAGTAGCTGTACCCCGAAAGCACTACCGCGCAGTGGCTTTTTCCTCAAGAAAAAGCCACCTTCAATACACTTTGTAAGGGCACGTGTACTCTGATTCCGCTCTAGGCGGGGACTGCGTTCTTATGTTGCGGTGTAATTTGAATGGTTGCGCCCACCGCGTTGGCGTAACGCACCATGAAAGACAGACTAATCGGTTTGCTGCCACGTTCAATCTGAGCGATGTAGGGTTGGGAGACACGAAGCGTTTTTGCGAGATTTTGCTGCGTCAGATTTGCCATTTGACGCGCACGAATAAGCCCAAGCAGGGCCGCTTCTTCTTCGTAAGCGGCCTTGAATTTTGGGTCTTTGGCTGAACGTTTCTCAGCGTATTGTTTGATCCATGTCATGTCTTCCTCCTTTTATCTTCCCATTGTTTCTTCCGTCTTTTCGCGGTTTCCAGGATATGCTGGGGCGCCTTTTGCCCTTGCTTTTTGTAGACCACCAACATCACCAACCGCTCAAAACCTGCCGAACAATCCGTTGCAAAAAATAACAATCGCCCCTGATAAGCAGGTTTGATATGTCTCAGCCGATAAAGCCCATCGCCGTAATCATCTACCTGAGCAGGAGATGGATTTCCCAATCCGCATTGCTCATAATGATCCATGAGCGATGCGAGTTTTGCCGCGTCCTTCGGCGGCAGCTCGTCCAGTTCTTTTCGGATGGTGTCCTCATGGAAAGGGACAAACTCACGCATCATAGGATACATTTATAACCTATCGGTTATAAGCCTGTCAAGCAAAATCGTCATCTTTTTGCATGGAGCCCAGCGCCGGGTGCCCCATCCTTTCGCGTACTTGGCGAAAGCGTGGGAGACCACGAACCTTCCCATGGCCAACTATTCCCTGTTCTCTGTTCCCTGCTTTTTACGCCTTTCGCCCCAAATCGTTCCTCCACGCTTTTCCCTCGCGTTCCAATAAGTGGTCCGAGCACTCCGGCCCCCAGCTCCCGGCAAAGTAATTAGGAAAGACCTCCGGGTTCTTCGCCGCCCAGGCCTGCAGGATCGGCGTATAGAGCGCCCAGGTGATCTCCACCCCATCGCGGTGCGAAAACAGCGTCTGGTCGCCCAGCATGGCGTCCAGCAGCAGCCGCTCGTAGCCGTTGGCGCTCGACTTGCCAAAGGCCGCCGCATAGTCGAAGTCCATGATCACCGGGCACACGTCCATATTCGGCGTGGTCGGCACCTTGGCCCCGAAGCGCAGCGCAATCCCCTCGTCCGGCTGGATGCGGATGGTGAGCAGATTGGGAAGGATCTCCGGGCACGGTCCGGCAGCGGCCATGCGGTTGAAGATCAACAGCGGCGGCTGCTTGAACTGGATGCTGATCTCGGTGGCCCGCTTCTTCATCCGCTTGCCCGCGCGCAGAAAAAACGGAACCCCCGCCCAGCGCCAGTTCTCGATCTCCAGCCGCAACGCCGCATAGGTCTCCGTGCCCGACTCGGGATTGACCCGCTCCTCGTCGCGATAACCCGCCACGTGCTGCCCGTCCACAATGCCCGGCCCGTACTGCCCGCGCACCGTGTTCAGGATCGGTATGGGCGGAATCGCACGCCACACCTTCACTTTTTCCCGCCGCACGGCATCGGCGTCAAAGCTCGATGGCGGCTCCATGGCCACAAAGCTCAGCAGTTCCATCATGTGGTTCTGCACCACGTCGCGCAGCGCGCCCGCTTTCTCGTAGAACGGCCCGCGCCCCTCGATGCCCAGCGTCTCAGCCGCTGTAATCTGCACGTGGTCGATATAATTCCGGTTCCACACCGGCTCAAAAATCCCGTTGGCAAACCGGAAAACCAAAATATTCTGCACCGTCTCCTTGCCCAGGTAGTGGTCGATGCGGAAGATCTGGCTCTCCTCAAAGACCGCGTTCACCTGCCGGTTCAGTTCGCGCGCCGAGTCCAGATCGTGGCCAAACGGCTTTTCAATCACCACCGACGCATGACCCTGCTCCGGTTGCGCCATCCCTTGCGCGCCCAGGTTCTCGATGATCCCGGCAATAAACTCCGGCGCCGTAGCCAGGTAGAACATCCGCTTGCCGCCGATGCCTTTCTCCTTGTCGATGCGGTCCAACTCCGCCTTCAACCCCGCGTAACTGGCCGGATCGTCGAAGTTCAGCGCAAAGTAGCTGATATGCTGCACAAACTCATCCAGCTTGGGGTCGTTCGCCTCCACGCTCCCAAACTCGACGATGCCCGCGCGCATATCCGCCGCAAACTCATCACCCAGCGGCCGCCGCGCCACACCCACAATCGCAAACTGCTTTGGCAGCAGATCGTTCTGTCGAAGGTGAAAGAGCGCCGGCAGCAGCTTGCGCTTGGTCAGGTCGCCCGATGCGCCAAAAATCACCAGAATCCCCGGCTCGGGAATCCTCTCCTCGCCCTTAGGGACCTGGGATAGATCCTCCGGCCGCACACTCATCTGTATTGTCGCCATTCTGCCTAACCTCCGGTCGCTGAATTGCTGACTCGCTAACTTGCTGACTCGCTAACTCGCTAGTCTTTCTTCACCGCATGTCCGCCAAACTCATTGCGCATGATGGCCAGCATCCGGTCGGTAAAGTTGTTCTCTTCCCGCGAGCGGATACGCCGCATCAGCGATTCGGTAATCACCGGCGCGGAAACATTCAGGTCGATGGCCTCGATGACCGTCCAGCGCCCCTCGCCGGAGTCCTCGACAAATGCCTCCAGCCCCTCCAGCGTAGGATTTTTGCCCAGCGCATCGGCGGCCAGATCCAGCAGCCAACTGCGCACCACGCTGCCGTAACGCCAGATCTGGGCGATCTGCGGCAGGTTCAGGCTCATCTCCTCTTTTTTCTCCAGAATCGTAAACCCCTCCGCATAGGCCTGCATCATGCCGTACTCGATCCCGTTGTGAATCATCTTCACAAAGTGGCCTGATCCCGCCGGACCTACGTGTCCCCAGCCCTTGTCGGCCGCCGGCGCAAACGTCTTGAAGATCGGCCGCAGATATTCGACCGGCTCCTTATCGCCGCCGATCATCATGCTGTAACCCTCCTTCAGTCCCCACACCCCGCCCGAGGTGCCCACGTCCACAAAATGGAAGCCCTTGGCTGTAACTTCCTTGTACCGCCGCATCGAATCCTTGTAATTCGAGTTACCCCCGTCGATCAATATGTCGCCGGGCTTCAGCAGCGGCACCAGCTTTGCGATCGTCTGGTCCACCGGGTCGCCCTGCGGCACCATGATCCATATAGCTCTTCGACCTATTAACTTCCTGGCTAACTCATCCAGCGTTGGCGCGCCCACGTTGCCTGAGGCCGTCAACTTGGCCACCGCCTCGGCGTTGAAGTCGAAGCCCACCACCTGGTGCCCGCCCAGCCGCAGCCGCTCCGCCATGTTACCGCCCATCTTACCCAGGCCAATCAATCCCAGTTGCATAAAACCTCCGATATGGTTGTTTATAAAACTCCCAAACTCACTAACTCTCGCCGCAAACTCTCCGCGCCCTCAAACCGCATGGCCTTCATCCCGGCAGCCGCGCCGCCGGCCACATTCTCCTCCCGGTCGTCGATAAACAAAATCCGCTCCGCCGGCCGGCCCAGAATATCCAGCGCGCGGTGATAGATCGCCGGCTCCGGCTTGCGTAGCCCCAGGTAGCAGGAACTCAGTGCAACCTGAAAGTACTTGCGCAGTCCGAAATGCTCCAGCCGGTACTTGTTCGTCTCCCGCGCCTCGTTGTTCAGCGCGCCCAGCATGCACTTATCCGATGCCGCAATCTCGCCAAGGATTCCCAACGCCCCATCCGGCTGCGGCTTCGACTGGGTGAGCATAAAAGCGAAGAATTCGTCGTGGGAAAAGTTGCGCGGCTCGTAGAATACGGTCGCGTCCAGGTAGGCCTTCAACGGGAGTATGCCCCGCTCCCAGGCGTCGTAGGGCGCCGGGTGCCTGGCCTCGAAGGCCGCCGGATCGAGGTGGAAATGTTCCAGCGCCGCGGCGCGCTCGCGTTTGTCCCAGCTATTGGTCAGCAGGACTCCGCCTATATCAAAAAGGATTACGTCGAAGGGGAACATCAACGCCTTTCAGTATCCGTTTCTGTTATGAATGCTTGAAGAAGTTTTTCCTCATAGCCAGCCGGAATCAGTGGACCTCCCCATCAATCGCCGGCATTTGAATCCTGCGCCGCTATGCCGGGTTCGCCCCGCCGTCTCCGCACTGGTATTTTCGCTCGATGGCCAGAACTTTCTTGAACCGCCGCACATAGCGCTCTTCCGTGGCGATAAAATTAGCGCCGATGAAGGCATTCACAACTTCGAAGGCCAGCGCCGATCCGATGATGCGCGCGCCCAGCACGATCACGTTCATCTGGTCGTGCTCCACGCCCTGGTGCGCCGAGTAAGTATCGTGGCACATCCCGGCGCGAATCCCCGGTATCTTGTTCGCCGCCACGCACACCCCCACTCCCGACCCGCAGATGAGAATCCCGCGCGGCGCATCGCCCCGGCGCAGCGCCAAACCCACCTTCTCGGCATAGTCGGGATAGTCCGACGGCTCCGTGTTATAAGCCCCCAGGTCGATCACCTCATGGCCGGCCTGGGCCAGATAGGCGCGAACCTCCTCTTTCAGAGGAAATCCCGCGTGGTCGGAAGCGATTACTAACTTCAATGTGCACTCCTTCGGACTAAGCAAGTCGGCGAGTCAGCAAGTCAGCGAGTCAGCGCCGAGAATCAATTGCTGCTCGCTTTAAAAATGGTCCACGTATAAAGTTGGCACTTACCCGCTGACTCGCTGACTTGCTGACTTGCTGACTTGCTAACACGCTGACTTGCCGACTCGCTGACTCGCTACTTTACCAGCTTCTTCGCCCGCGCCGCCACATTCTCTGCAGAAAATCCCAATTCCTTCATCGCAATCGGCCCCGGCGACGAAGCGCCAAACCGGTCCAGCCCGATTACGTCGCCGTCCAGGCCCACATACTTCCACCAGCCCAGCGTGGCTCCGGCCTCGACCGCCAGTTTCGGCACGCCTGCCGGCAGCACGCTGGCCTTGTACTCCGCCGTCTGCTCCTCGAAGATCTTCCAGCTGGGGAAGCTGACCACCCGCGCCTGAATCCCATCGGCCGCCAGCAGCTTGGCAGCTTCGAGCGCCGGCCACACCTCGGCGCCGGTGCCGATCAGCACCACCTGGGGATTGGATGCATCTTCCAGCACATACGCTCCCTTGCTCACTCCGGCATAAAGATCGTGCGCCGCCGGATCGATCACCGGAAGATTCTGCCGGCTGAGCGCAAAGAAGCACGGCCCCTTGCGTTCCAGAGCCAGCCTCCACGCCGCGGCCGTCTCATTGGCGTCCGCCGGACGAAAGTCGGTGAGTCCCGGAACCGCCCGCAGCGCCATCAGGTGCTCAACCGGCTGGTGGGTCGGCCCGTCCTCGCCCAGGGCGATCGAGTCGTGGGTAAAAACAAACAGCGAATGGACCTTCATCAGCGCCGCCATACGGATGGCAGGCTTGGCATAATCCGAAAACACAAAGAAGGTTGACCCGAATGGAATCAATCCCCCGTGAGCGGCCATCCCGTTTACCTCTGCGCACATGCCAAACTCGCGCACCCCGAAGTAAACATTGCGGGCGGCCGGGTCCACGTGGAAGCTCTCCCCCGGCTTGAAGATCGTCCTGGTCGAGGAGGTCAGGTCCGCGGCTCCGCCAAACAGCTCCGGCACCACGCCGGCAATGGCGTTCATCACCGCTCCGCCTGCGTTGCGCGTAGCTTGAGGCGCGTCCTTCGCAAAACTCGGAATCGCCTTCTCCCACCCGGCCTTGAGCACGCCCTTCTGGGTCCGCTCAAACTCCGCCGCCAACTCCGGATTGGCCGCGCGGTAGCCTTCGAAGAGCTTCTTCCACCTGGCCTCCAGCTCCGCGCCGCGATCGGCCGCCTTGCGCCAGTTCTCCAGTGCTTGCGGTGGAACAACAAAGCTCTGATCCTCGGGAAATCCGAAAAACTTCTTGGTCGCCGCCGCGGCTTCAGCGCCCATCGCCTCGCCGTGCACCTTGTTGGTCCCCGCCTTGGGGCTGCCGTAGCCGATCACCGTCCGCACCGCGATGATCGACGGCTTCCCGGTCTCCTCCTTGGCCGCCTTGATGGCCTCCTCAATGGCTGCCAGATCGTTGCCGTCCTTCACCCGCTGCACATGCCAGTGGTAGGCCTTGAACCGCTCCAGCGCGTCCTCCGTGTAGCTCAGCTCGGTGGGCCCGTCCAGCGAAATCAAATTGTCGTCGTAAATGAAGATCAGCTTGCCCAGCCCCAGCGTTCCGGCCAGCGAGGCAGCCTCGTGCGAAACCCCTTCCATCAGGTCGCCGTCGCCCAGCAGCGCGAATGTGTGGTGATCCACCACCGCAAAGCCGGGCCGGTTGTAAACCGCCGCCAGATGCTTCTCCGCAATGGCCATGCCCACAGCCATCGCAATCCCCTGGCCCAGCGGTCCGGTCGTCGCTTCCACGCCGTCCGTGTGGCCGTACTCGGGGTGCCCCGGCGTCCGCGAACCCCATTGGCGAAAGCCCTTCAGATCGTCCAGCGTCATATCGTACCCGGTGAGGAACAGCGTCCCATACAGCAGCATGGAGGCATGCCCGTTCGAAAGCACAAACCGGTCCCGGTCCGCCCACTTCGAGTGCGAAGGATTGTGCTTCATCAGCTTGTGAAACAGCAGGTAGGCGATAGGCGCGCAGCCCAGCGGTGCGCCGGGATGGCCGCTCTTGGCCTTCTCCACCGCATCCACGGCAAGCAGCCGCAACGTATTGATGGACAGTTGGTCGAGAGATTGATCCGCGAGGCTGGAAGTCATGTTCTTGTTAGATATCCTTTCGTGGAAGCGCCGGAATGCGTCGATAGATTCGTTCACTTGCCATCGCGTTGCGCCTGCCGTTGCTTGAGGCCCGGCGTAAATCTTAACCGCCTTATGCGCGATGCTCTTCAATTCTGTGTCTGGAGCCTTACGGTGACAAAACCAATCGCTCCGAAACCCATCTCAGGAGTGCCGGGCATATTCTTCTCACTGGAGCCGGGCGGTTTCTGATATCCAGTGTAGAACAGGGTGAAAAGGCCGTTGCCTTCGGCAACGAGGCCGAGTGGTGTGCGAACATCATCCGCCCAGAAACCCTTACCCTTGGTCTGAACCACAAGGCTCCTGCCCGGCATCCAGTGAAGGCCGTCGGCTGACCACGTATATCCAATGGCATTGGGATAGTTGTTGTCAAACACCGCCAAGTAACTTCCATCCTCCAGCCTGCTGACGATGGGATTCTCGGCAAATTGCTTCTCGACGTTCACCGGATTCGTGCCCGCGCTGCGCTTCCAGGGGCCGGCGAGCCGGGGTGCCTCGGCCAGTCCAAACAGCGTATGCTGGAGCGCGGGGATTGTCACTTCTGTGTTGGCGCTGCCATAGAAACCCAGCCAACGATCTCCCGCCTGGTATGCGAAGAACGAGTCGGTGCCCAGCAGACCCTCCCACGGCTGGGAATCCTTATCGGGGCGCAGGAGCACGCCGGCGTCGGTGTAGGGACCGTCGATGCCGGCGGGACCCTTTACCTTTGAAACCGCCCTCCAGATGACGCCCTCATAGTCGGTGCGGAACTCCGTCGCGGTGTTCGGGGCGGAACGATAGGCGACATAAACGAGATTCCACTCTTGAGACTGTTCATCATAGATAAACATGGGACCCCAGAGGGCCGCGCGCGGGTCTTTGCCGGCATGTTCCCCGCTCGACTCGTACAGGGTCGAGACCCTCTTCCAATGAATGCGGTCGTTGCTGCTCCAGTGCGCGAGCTTGGTTTTCACCCAGAACGGATCGCCCGTCATCTCGGTCGTGACGAGGTGGTAGGTCCCTTGCAGTTTGACGACATTGCCGCCTTCGAATCCGTACTTGTTCTCTTCCGCTCCAGGCGACTTCACGGTGAGCACCGGCGAGGGATACTGCTCCACCAGCACAAGCCCCTGTTCATGAACGCCCGCGGGTGGGCGGTTCTCCTGGGCAAGAACAACGGCCGGGAAGGCGATAAGAATCGGAAAGATCGTTGTAAACGCAGCCGAGCGAGCATGGAATCTCCACATCAGGATGCTCCCTTTCAATTTCGCGGTTGGAGCTTTACGGTAACAAAACCGACCGCCCAGAAACCCATCTCATTGGTACCGGGCTGCTTCTGATATCCGGTGTAGAACAAGGTGAAAAGGCCGTGGCGCCGATCAAGCTGTTCATCGGGCATTCATTGTTACTTGACGTCAACCTTCACCTCCACATTGTAACCAAGCCGACGGTCCTGCCCCCGCCGATCAAGTGTCTATGCGTATTGTTGCATCCGGCAGCACGGACCTGGAGAAACAGCTGATGCCGTAACTTTCCCGAACCCTGACCGCCCCCTCAGGCATCCATCCAGTCAGAACGGTACAATTCAATCGGAGGAGATTTCGCCTATGGCTTACGAACTTGCACCCCTTCCCTACGACTACGCCGCCCTCGAACCGTTCATCGACGCCGAGACCATGAAGATCCACCACGACAAGCACCACCAGGCCTACATCAACAACCTCAACGCCGCCCTGGCCGGCCACCCCACACTGGCCGCCAAGTCCGTCGACGACCTGGTCCGCGACCTGGCGGAGGTCCCCGAGGAGATTCGCGGCGCGGTTCGCAACAACGGCGGCGGCCACTCCAACCACACCGCCTTCTGGCGTCTCATGGGCCCCGCGGGCTCCGCCGGCATCGGCGGCGCGCCCACCGGCCCCATTGCCGCCCAGATCTCCGCCGACTTCGGCGACTTCGAAGCCTTCAAGAAAACCTTCAACGAGACCACCGCCAAGCAGTTCGGCTCCGGCTGGGGTTGGCTGGTCCTCGCCGCCGGCAAGCTCAAGGTCCTCACCACCGCCAACCAGGACTCGCCCCTCACCCACGGCCTCTACCCCATCCTCGGCAACGACGTCTGGGAGCACGCCTACTACCTCAAATACCAGAACCGCCGCCCCGAATACCTCGCCGCATGGTGGAACGTCGTCAACTGGGCCGAAGTGAACAAGCGCTTTGCCGTCGCCAAAGGCTGAAGAACAGTGGTCAGTGGTCAGAAACGTGGCTGGCGCCGCAAATCTCCCGTGCCCCATCTTTTCCGCTTTTTTCTGCGGAAAAGGTGGGAAACCACAAACCTACCCCGGTTCACTGACAACTGACCACTGACCACTGAAAACTGTCTTTCCGCAACTCTTTCCCATATCCCGTGTCTAACCACTCAAAGCCATGCAGAAACACGTGCCTAATTTCGCCCTTATCCCCCTCGCCGGACTGTTTGCCTTGCTTGCAGCCGCAGCACCAGCCCAAACCGGCAGCTTTATCGTCGCCCAGCACGGCAAGACCGTCGGTACGGCCTCCTTCAACTTCGTCTTTACCCCCGGCGGCTACGACTCCACCTCCGTCGTCCGCGTCGCCATGCAGGACCTCAACTACAACCTCTCTAAAACTGAAGAACTCACCTCGTCCAACCACCTCCAGCACGTCCAGTTGAGCGCCACCGTCAACAACACGGCCGTCAACGTGACCGGCGCGCCAGACGCCGCCCAGTTCCTGCTCAACATCTCCGCCAACGGCCACAGCTCCACCACCCGCCTCGACCTCCACCCCGCCGCCGTCTTCCTTCCCGACTTCGACCCCGGCGCCCTGGAAACCCTCCTGGCCCTCGCCGTAACCAATAACAATCGCGGCCTCTGGGCCATCGTCCCCAAGCAATCCGGCTCCATCGCCCCCATCCAGCTCGCCACCTACGCCGACGAAAAGGGAACCATCGACGGCAAGCCCATCGACGTCCATCACCTAGTCGCCACCATCGCCGGCAACGATACCCACCTCTTCTCCGGCCCCGATAACCAGCTTCTCCAGGCCGAACTCCCCTACCAGGGGTTCGCATTGGTCCGCAACGGCTTCGTCCTCACTCCCCCCGCCAAACCCGGCGCCCCGCCCACACCACCACCTACAGACGCCCCGCCCACCCAGGCCCCACCCACACAAGCCACACCAACCACGTAAGAAGCAGAAGACGCACGGGCGCCTACTCCTTCGACTCCACCCAAGGCAGGCTATCCACGTAGTTTTTACGTGTACAACTGTCATCACAAAGTGGAAGAGAACTCTAATCCCGGCCCACGGCACGGAAATGGGCTCAGGGTATTCGAATCTCCGTCACATGCCCATCGCAGTCGAAATGGAGCCAGATACCGCTGTATTGATAGCCGGAAATCCGTCCTGTGCAGCTACCCTTCTTATATCGGCCAACCCGGTTCGGTTCGCCCATCATGGCCTTTACGCGGAGTTCGCTTACGCCGACTCCAATGCCATTGCCGGTTGCGTATTGGCTCCCGGTCACTAAAAACTGAACCACATTCGACCGCTGCACCGCGACTCCGAGCCCATCGTAGTAGTAAACGATCGCTCCCGGAAAGTCGTCCGTCGTGCCGGTGTGAGGCGGATCGCCCATGATTCGAAAAACGTCGCCCGCTGACATGCCGAGGGTGATCCCACCAGCCCCGCTGCCGGGAATAATGAGTGAATTCCTCATCCCAATCTGAGCATTTGCTCCCATAGCGAAGAGAATCAGGAATACAGCCATCGACCTTTTAGGCATCGTGTTGCCTCCACTTTGAAATGCGTACCCCATTTATACTCGTGACCCCTATATCTTACGGGCATCTGCCGTCGTTTTCGCAACTCTGGCCCGTTCCTTCTCCGGCATGGCCAGCACGGCTTTGGTGCGCTTGGGCAGCTTTTCATAGATCAGCGCATGAGCCCGCCGCAGCTCGTCTTCCACTTCCCGCGGCCTGAGCACATCCCAACGCTCCACGGCCACCCAAAAGGCCTTGGCCAGGTGAGGCGCGGCGCTGATTCCCTCCTTCTCCAGCAGTTCATGAACCCGTTCCGCCCCGCAGTGGAACCACAGCACGCCGAATCCCGTGCCCTCCAGGTCGGTCATGGCGAACATCTTGCCGCCGATCTCCCGGTCGCCCACCCAATAGACCAGGTGATGCCCCCAGTTCAACGTCTCCGCCGCGTGCGGCAGCCCCAGGCAAATCTCCCGGATGCGCTCGTTGTCCATGCCGACAGTGTAAGACGAAATCGGCCCCCGGTCACGAAAAGTCAGCTATCAATCACGGCATCCACCCCTCCATCTCCGCCAACCTCACAGCAGACCCATATTTCTTGTGTGACTCTATGCCGGGTGCTAAGCTTCTTGACCAGAGAAGGCAGCATGCGTACGCGAGCCGCATCCAATTCCGCGCCACAGCAGGCCAATGCGCAGTTGCGCGACGCGCATTTCGCCATGCGCCTGTCGCTGATCGTTGGTTTTGCCATGCTGATTGGCAAGACGGCAGCCTATTTCATGACCCATTCGGCGGCCGTTTTCTCTGACGCGGCCGAATCGGTCATTCATGTCATCGCCGTGGGCTTTGCCAGTTTCAGTCTTCGTCTCAGCACGCGGCCGGCTTCAGGCCACTTCCTCTACGGGTACGAACGAATCACCTTCTTCTCCGCCGGGTTCGAAGGGGCCCTGATCGTCGTGGCCGCGATCGCGATTCTCACGCAGTCGATTCGCGAGTGGATTGGCGGGCTCAAGCTGCAGCACCTGGGAGCCGGGGTGGTGCTGATCCTCGTGGCTGGACTCGTCAACGCGGGTCTCGGCTACTATCTCGTCCGCACCGGCCGCCGCACCAACTCCCTCATTCTCGAAGCCAACGGCAAACACGTCCTGACCGACAGTTGGACCAGCTTCAGCGTCGTGGCAGGCCTGGGCCTGGTGTTGCTGACGCATTGGAAGCCCTTCGATCCTCTGGTGGCCATCGTCGTCGCTGCAAACATTCTCTGGTCCGGTGGCCGCCTGGTCTGGCGTTCCGCTGTCGGACTGCTGGACTACTCCGATCCGCAGGCGGGCCGCAAAATTCGCGACCGGCTGGATGCCCTCTGCGCCGAGCTGAGCATTCAATACCATGGCGTGCGTTTTCGAACCACCGGATACCGCCAGATCATCGAGGTGCACCTGTTGTTCCCGCGCCTGACATCGGTGAGCGAGGCTCACGCCCTGGCCACGATGTTGGAGGAGCGCTTGCCGGCCGAGCTGGGAATTCCCGCGGAAGTTGTAACCCACCTGGAGTCATTGGAAGATCACGCCGAAGTCCACCACCACGAACATTACACGGGAAAACCTGAGTAGGCTTTGAGCCTCCAGGCCTGATCTGTCTTAAGCGAAGGTGCACTTCGAAGTTTCGTTTTCTGCTTCCGGTTTCACGTATAATCCCGCCATGCCGCGCATCGACTCGACCAAATCGCAGAATCTGTGCCGCCGGCGCGCGAGAAATGCGCTGTTCGGGACCGGCACATCATGACGCGCAAACGGAAATTCTGGCAGCGCATCACCGAGGGCATAGCACTCAGCGAGCTCTGGAAGCATTTCCGGGCCGACGCTCGTTCCAGCTACCGGCTCTATTCGCTCGAAGTCGATACCACCCGCCCGCCCGGAGTGGGAAAGGTCAAGCACTTCATTCGCGTATTCAAACAGTTTCTCTGGGCCATCGTTGAAAAGCTGTCTCCCGCGCGCCGCGTCTTCCTGGTGATTGCCCTGTTCCTGCTCTTCGTCAACATGGAGGCAAATTGGCAGAACAGCGAAGGCGAGTTGATGAGCTTCCATTTAGGCGGCGCCTTCTGGGGCGGCATTCTGCTCTTTGTGCTGCTCGCGCTTGAAATCTCCGACCGCGTGGTCATGAAACGCGACTTGCAGATCGCCAAGGAGATTCAGTCCTGGCTGCTTCCGGCAAACCCACCGCCGGTGCCGGGCCTCGAGATCGCCTTTGCCACTCGTCCCGCCAATACCGTGGCCGGAGATTTCTACGACGTTTTCCCCCGTTCCGCTACAAACTCGCCCGGCGGCGCGTACCTGGTGACCATCGCCGATGTAGCCGGCAAGAGCGTGCCCGCGGCCATGTTGATGGCCACCTACCAGGCCAGCCTGAAGACGCTCGCCGGCACCGCCAGCTCGTTGACCGAGCTGGTGGCCCGCATGAACAACTACGCCTGCGGCAACAGCCAGAATGGCCGCCGCTTCACCACCACATTCATCGCCGAATATGACCCTGCATCGCACGGATTGAACTACGTCAACGCCGGACACAATCCGCCCATCCTGCGCCGACAGACAGGAGCCGTCGAGCGCCTGGAGGCGGGCGGCATTCCGCTCGGAATCGAGCTGTACGCTGCTTACGAATCGGGAACGGTCACGCTCAAAAACGGCGATTGGCTGGTCATCTTCACCGATGGCGTAACCGAGGCGGAAAACGCCCGCGGCGAAGAGTACGGAGAAACGCGTCTGATGGTTGTGCTTCTCGCCAACCTGGCGGCGGCGCCGCAGGTACTGTTGAACGCCATCATGCTGGATCTCGATCGCTTTGTCGGCGACGCCCCGCAACACGACGACATCACTCTCCTGCTGCTCAAGGCCGTCTAGGGAGCGGTAGGCCCGGGCTTTAGCCCCGGCATCAAACTACCTCCAAAAAAATGTGGCCTTTAGGCCCTGAGGTATGCTTTTCCCGGCAACCTCACCACCGGGCCTCGAATGCCCGCAACCGCCGCTCCAGTTCCCACTGCGCTGAGGCTTTTTCGCTGCCTTCGAGAAAGCTTCTGCAGGCGCCGGTGGGCTTTTCCCCGCCCAGGGGTTGGGCCTTGCAGGGGGCGGCGGGTTGGGTGAAGTCGTCCGCCGCGGCCCATAAGCTCTTGCCGGGCAGGAAACTGTGTTCCATGCCGGTGCGGGCCAGTTGCTTCAGATCCAGGTAGCTGAGGTGATAGTCCAGCGCGGCGCGGACGTACTCGTGAGTGAGGTCGATGCGGCTCACCCCTTCATCATCCGTGGAGAGCGCGACGGGAACGTGGGCGGCGCGGTAGTTGGCGAAGGGGTGATCTGCCCCCTTGATGCCCAGGATGCCTTCGTTGGAGCTGAGGTTGATCTCGATCATCACGTGCTTTTGGGCCAGTTCCTTGAGCAGGGCCGGGGCGTCGTCCTCGTACATCACGTCCACGCCGTGGCCGATGCGCTCGGCGTGGCCCAGCTCCACGGCCTGGCGGATGTGGAAGCGCAGGCCCTCGGGCGGAACCAGGCCGGGAGCCAGTTCGCCGGCGTGCAGGCTGATGTGGACCTGCGGATAGACGGAGTGCAGGTAATCCAGCATCTTCATCTGCAAGTTATAGTCCCGCATGGAGATAAAGCCGTCCTCGGGCATGACGAAGTTGATGCCCACAAAGCCGCCCTCGTGGCGGCCCTGGCGCTCCGCTTTCAGGCTCTCCTCAATAGTTTCAAAGCCAAGCAGCGTCTGCGCGAAGACCTGCTCCGGCGGGAAACCGCGCATAATCTGGTAAATATAGCGAACCTCCACCTGGCAGGCGGGCGTAGCTTGCGGAGTTCCGCAATGCTCCATCTGCCAGCGCTGGGCCTCGGCTGTGCGCACGTCGTCGCGGTCGGCAGCCACTTCCTCCCGCAGACCGTGGTCCAGCAGCGCCTGCCGGAACTGGGCCAGCTCCGGATTCCAGCCCACCTCGTGGGCGATTTGTGCCGCGTGCGTGAAGGGCGGCGTCTGCATCAGTTCGAGGTATTGCTGGTTTTGCGCCGCGGCGCGGCTGGCTACCTCGTCCACCCACTCGCCCGTATGCCGCTTGCTCAGCCCTGCAAAGTGCTCAAAGGTAGCGAAGAACTGGTCGTGACCGCTGATGCCGGAGGTGGGCACAAAGCTGCGCATGGAGAAGGCGTCGACCAGGCGGTCGTAGAGCTCCTGGTTGGCCGGGAGCTCGGCCGCCGGTACCAGCCGTCCCTGGCAGGGCGGCTTGGCGAAGCTGAGCGCCGTGGGGTCCACGCACAGCCCGTCCTCCCCCGCGGCGCGGATAAAACTCTCCGCATACACTGCCCCCACAAGGTGCACGTGCAGGTCGGCGCCTTTGGGGAATCCGGCAAGAAACGCGTGCAGAGCCAGCGGTCCAGCCTTTACCGCCTCCTGGTAGGCCCGTGCGGCGCGGGTTTCCGGCTCAGGAGCGCGGACCGTGGGAGCCTGGGCATGAAGGACGAAAGTTGCGGCGAAAACAAGCGGGGCGAGAAATCGAACAGGGCAGCGCATAGTTGCCTTTCAGTGTAGTGCAGGATTTGCAAATGCGGGCAGGGTTGCGCGGCTAGGCGGTAGTGGTGCAGTTTGAAATGGATATAGGGATGAAAATGCGAAGATTACTAAAGTGGCAGGGGGTGCTTCCTTTTAGGGATTTGAGCACTCTAAACAAATAGAGCAAAATATGGTACGAAAGTTGTATCAGAAGATGTATATTGGCGGAACAGAACATTTCGGAAGGGAAGACAATGGCAAAGAAGAGACATCTAGCAACTCCTGAAGCATTGCTAACAAGGGTTAACGCCATTGTTCATAGTGGCATATCTGGTATGTCGAAGGAAGAATTCGAGGAATTTGACCGGAAAAGCAAAGAAACGATAGCAAAGATTAAAGCCCGCTCTAACGATTGCGAAGAACCGATCGGAATTGATTCTGGACGGACAGAAGTTCTGCACGCGTAAGGTTTGGTTTCGCCTGTTTTACAAGCTCCAGGAAGCCCTCTTCATCTCCACAATCAATCGCCATACGCATTGCATCCATCACCTCTCGCTCCTTCCGCGCCTTTTCTTTGTCGATATGCTGTGTACCGCGTGTACCCGGTCGTCTTCCCATTACGCAGCCTCCGATACAGTATTCAAGAGAAATTCAATTCGATTTTGTGTCGTCCACGAGCGTTGTTCTCATAGGCGATGCTCCATTTGTCAAGAGGGAAGCCGTTAGAGGCGGTTTTCCCCATCCTTCATCATCACTCCCCTGGCACTGCCTCCCATTTCCTAGAATTTCCTCGCTGTCTAACCAGTCCGCTCTCCTCCAGTACCTGCATATCAATTTTCACTAAGTCCTTGTTGGCGGGGGCTTTGACCCACGCACAACTATTCAACTTTGCTACTAACTGCACCGTCTGGAGTCCTGCCGTGTCCATCTTGAGAATGTGAATAATTGCTTCTCTTCGATGGGCAGCAATGTCCTGCTTGACCAATGTATCAACTGCTCCCCATAGCACCCCGCTGTCCAATATCGGGGCCTTATCGGGCGCTGAAAGTGTCCATCCCTCCTCACCTTTAAGTAATCTTCCCTCCTGTTCCAATCGAACACCCAGATTGTAAATACTTCCCGGCGCGACATTTGGCAGGATTTTACTCACTAGCTCGACTAGCTCTCTGGGCTGTATCGGTCTAGCTTTCTCTCTCATAACAGCGATCGCTATTGTGGTCGGGGAAGCTGATTTGGCATCAATAGAAATCCAATCTTCCCTTGCCTCTTTGGGCGTTCTATCACGCTGAATTGCAGGGATTGTGATTGACTGAGGGTGCAAACTCGCTACACTCTTTGAGTCGCTGAATATCCGTACAAGGAGTGGATGCAAGGGCAATCCAGCGTTCTCATGAAGCCGTTTGCACTCAGACGCCAAGTTTAGAAGCTTCGACAAGCTCTCCACAGCTTTTCTTTCGGCTTCGAATTGGTCTTCAAAAGGACACATCTATATTTTAGAATAATCATTCTATCTCCTCTGTCAAGGGCGAAAGAGGAGGAAAAGTCGAATTATTGCGTTTTATTTTGGGGAGTTTTGATGAAATCCCAGCAATGCAGTCTTAGGACACTACCGGCGGTTTGGCGCAGTGAATGGGAGTTGGTATACTGGCAGGAGTTGTTTTTGAGCGCAGTGTTCGTGGACTCGCCCACCTTCTCCGGCGACGCCGGAATCCGCGCGGAAAATTGCAACTGGAAGTATGCACTGAGGCCAGATAGCTCAGTGGTAGAGCGCGGCCCTGAAAAGGCCGGCGTCGGCGGTTCAATCCCGTCTCTGGCCACCACTCCTTAAGCGGCAAATTTGAAAATCATCCCAGGATCCCACGCCCGGTCGAATATTTTTTTGCTGCTCATCCCCTCCTTTTGCAGAAAATAACCCTCAACAGGCCCACACTGGTAGAAGCATGAGAACTGCGCAAAGCCGCTCATCAGCCTGGGAAGCCGGGAGAATCTGCCCCCCCCCGGGGGTCCGATTCTCCACCTGTTCGCCCTTATTTGCGCGTAAGTTGTTGATTATAAATGAAAATAATCTGAAAACTAAGGGTAAAAATGCGCTAAAATTGCTTAATTCCGGCCTTTTTCTACTAGTATTTCGCCAGATTTCGTCAGCCCGCGGGGAGGAAACGGACGTTTCCCGCACCAAATCATCGAGCTTTTCCGCTCGTCGTGGAGGGAAACCATGCCCTGAAGCAAGTCCGGCTTTTTTAAAACGCGCTCGAGTCTTGCGTTCGTGCCAAACGCTCTCAGTTCGCTCCGGCGTGCACCACAAACCGCTCAATGTAATCGTGCAATAGCTGGCGATGCTCGCTGCGGTAGGCATCGTAATCCTTCGCAATGCCTTCGTCTGCCCCGCTGATCAGAATCCAGCAGTCCAGCATTCCGGCATTGCTTACTTCCACCAGGTTGCGCAGGCTCTCGTCCAGATCCTCCGTCTTGATCTTTTTGTCTTTGACGGTCGAAGCCACCGTGCTCAACGCTGAATCCTCCTCCTTCAACGTGTGCCGGTACTCCTTCTCATCGGGAAAATCCTTTTTGAACAGAACGCCGCGATAGCTGGCGCGGATGATGGAGTACATCATCCACGATGACGCTCCCGGATGCTGCTTGTCGTCGGTCGTGCTGGGATTGATGTTGATGGAGATGTTGTTCGGCTTGCTGGCATCCGCCACCGGAGCCGCAGGCCGATCGATCTTCGGGGCCTGCACCACGGCCTTCTCAATCTGCGCCCACTGCCGCAAACCCTGCCAGGCGAATTTGCTGTACGGCTCGGCCACGATGGCGTCAATGAACTTCTCTTTGGCCGCCGCCGGGTCGTTGCCCAGCTTGAGGATCGCGTCGCCCCAGTAGCGGTAAGCCGTCTCGCGGTTCGGATCGATGGCAATGGCCCGCGCGAACCACTGGGTTGCGGTCGTCAGATCCTTCTCGACATAGGCCGTATCGCCGGCAAAGAGAGGCGCCTCGTACAGCTTGCCGTCGGCCTCCGCCGCGGCCTCGTACTTGGCCATCGCCGCCGCAAAGTCTCCCGCCGTATAAGCCTTCTCCGCCTCCTCGAGCAGCGCCTTCCCCGGACTAACGATGCCCGCATAGAGCGGTTTATCGGGATCGAGAATGGCCATCTGCCGCACAAATTCGGCCTTATCGCCCAACTCCACGGCGCGCTTGGCCGCATCCCGCTCCCGCATCCTGACCGCCTTGATCTGGGCCGGATCGCTCAACTGGACGGCTTGCGCTCCCAGGCAGTCGGCCAGCCGCTCAAAGTAGAGCTGCTCGTTGGGATGCGCCCTGGTCAAATCCTCATAGAGCGGCAAAGCCTCCGGCCGCTTGCCTGCCTGGTAAAGGGCATTTGCCCTGGCCGCCTCATCGTTCTGCGCCGATCCCACCGTCGCCATGCTCAAAACCGCAAGGCACAGGCAAATTCCCGTAATCCATCTCCGCATACCGTTCCCCTTTCGCACAGAACATTTGGGCTACTTAATCCCTTAGACCGCGCCGGCCCTCGCTTTGTTCCCGTCCCGCCGTCGAATCTCCACGACCCTCCATGCTAACCTGATTGTTCAACCCCGTGGAGAGTTCGTTTGCAATCCAGCCGCTTCATCATTGCCGTCTTCGAGTTCGTCCTGCTCCTTTTTTCGCTCAGCGTGCATGAGTGCGCCCACGCCTGGATGGCCTCCCGCCTGGGCGACCAGACCGCCCGCATGATGGGGCGCGTCTCGCTCAACCCCATGGACCACGTGGACCCCGTCGGCACCCTGCTCTTTCCCGCGCTGATCATCTTCGGCCCCTTCATCGGACTCAACTTTTTCAGCGGCATGCTGGTCGGCTGGGCCAAACCCACCCCGGTCATCACCCGCAACTTCAAGAAAATCGTCCGCGACGACAACCTGACCACGCTGGCCGGCCCCGCCTCCAACCTGCTGCTCGTTCTGGTTGCCTTTCTCGCCCTGGCCGGCCTCTCCGTTGCAGCCCCCGATGGCCGCCTGCTGGTGCTGTCCACCTTCCTGGGCGGCATCCCCCAGAACGTGCCTTCCGGCCTGCAGGCAGTGGTTCTGCTCTGCACCCTGGCCATTTTGATCAACCTCTCGCTCTGCTTTTTTAACCTGCTCCCCATCCCGCCTCTGGACGGCAGCCGGGTTCTGCGCAATATGCTTCCCTACAGCGCCGTACAGGTCTACGACCGGGTTCCCATCTGGGCCAGCTACCTGATTATGATCTTCGTGGGCCGGTATCTGCTGATGGCGTTGCTCGGTCCGGCGCTGGCGTTGGTTTATTTCGCCCTCGAACGCATCTAGGCCAGGCAGGGCGTCGCCGTCCACCTCCCGCTACAATGGAATGAGCCATTTCAGTATTTTCTGAAAGACGGCTGCATTCTCTTGGCGCCATCACGGAATCGATAAGCAAAATGCCTGAAACAGCAACTTCATCCTCCCGTCCGCGCGTCCTCAGCGGCATGCGCCCCACCGGCAAGCTCCACCTGGGCAACTACATGGGCGCCCTGGCCAACTGGGTCAAGCTGCAGGACCAGTACGAGTGCTACTTCTTCATCGCCGATCTGCACGCGCTGACCACCGACTACGCCGACACATCGGGCATCGCGCCCAATACGCTTGAAGTGACGCTGGATTTTCTGGCTGCCGGACTCGATCCGAAGAAGTGCACTATCTTCGTGCAGAGCCAGGTGAAGCAACATTACGAACTGCCCCTGCTGCTGGGAATGATTACGCCGCTAGGCTGGCTGGAGCGCGTGCCCAGCTATAAGGAGATGCAGGAGAACCTGGTCAACAAGGACCTGACCACCTACGGATTCCTGGGTTACCCGGTGCTGATGGCCTCCGATATTCTGCTCTACCAACCGCAGTTTGTGCCCGTTGGCCAGGACCAGCAAGCGCACGTGGAGCTGACCCGCGAAATTGCGCGGCGCTTCAACTTTTTCTTTCCGCTTGGTGGAAGAAAAGCAAGGGACGCAGGGAAGCACCCTGATATCCGACCGGTCACGATTGCCTGGTGGGAAGGTGACGAAGTTCTGCCCGAGCCCAAGGTACTTCTCACGGTCTCACCCAAGCTTCCCGGCACTGATGGCCGCAAAATGTCGAAGAGTTATGGGAACACGATCCAGATGACCGATCCCGAGCCGGTGGTGCGCCAGAAGCTCAAGACCATGGTCACCGATCCGGCCCGCATTCGCCGCAGCGACCCAGGCAATCCCGATGTATGTCCTGTGTACGATCTGCATAAGGTCTTTTCCACACTTGAAACGCAGGCCAAAGTTCGTCTTGGCTGCCAATCCGCAGGTATCGGCTGCATCGAGTGCAAAAGCTGGGCCGCCGACGCCCTGGTGCAGATCTTAGAGCCGATTCAGCAGCGCCGGGCCGGCTTTACAGAGCCGCAGGTAAAGGAAATCCTCGAAGACGGTTCCCGCCGCGCCAGCCGCCGCGCCGAAGAGACCATGCAACAGGTACGCGCCGCCATGGGTATTGGTGAATAACCGCATCGAAGAATCTTGAAGAAGAAGCCGCATTGACAGCTAAGCCCGCCAATCCGGAACGCATCGCAGACGGCCCTCAAATCACGCCGGCGGCTTGAACCGCCGAGGGAATGGAAATGCAAGAAAAGATAGTCCCGTGGTGGCGAAGGGCCCTGGATTACGCTTTAGGTGGAATTCGCTCGGGATTTGGTCTTTTCCCCCGGCCCGCGGAATTCGTACCCGCCGTGCCGTTGGAAGAGAACAGTTTATTTCGCATGCCGGAAGAATCGCTGGACGTTGAAACAGCATTGACCGATCAGCCCAATCCGGAAATTATCCCCGCCGCCGCTGAGACCGTGGCCGCGCCCACTCCTGCCGGCGAAGCTGCCCCTGTCGCCAGCAACGCTCCGCTGACTAAACCGTCCGTAGCCGCAGCCATCGAACCAACCCCAGCGCAAGAGATTGCTCCTGCGCCAGAGCCGGAAACCGAGTCGGAACCGCAGCATGAGCCCGAGACCGAATCCATTGCAGAAATTCTCTTCTCAGCCGACCCTCAACCCGCCGCCGAACTTACTCCCACCGAGGAGCCTTTGGCCACTGATGCGCCCGATCCAGTCCCGGAGCAGAGCATTAAACCGGTTCCTGAAGAGGTCGAACTGGCGAGCGATTCGACTGAACCGGTCCCGGAGCACCCAGCCGCCGAAGCAGTGCCTGAACCCGAACCTGTTCCTGCTGCCGAGCCGCTCCCCGAGCAGCCTGTAGCCGCACCCGAATCGGCGCCGATCTCCGCACCCACTTCTCCCGTCGCTCCTGCAGCAGAGACTCCCGCAGCGACGGCCAATGAGCCGGATCCTGTCCCTGAAACTCCACTGGCGCCGACCCCCAAGCCGTTCATCAAGCTGGAGACGCGGGACGACGAGGCCAATCTCTCTCCTTTCTCGGTAGTCGTGGACCAGGTCTACGACGGCCCCCTCGACCTGCTGCTGGACCTGATCCGCAAGCAGGACATCGACATCTACGACATTCCCATCGCCAAAATCACGGCCCAGTTCCTGGCCTATGTGAGCCAGCTCAAGGCCAGCGACGTGGACGTTGCGGGCGAGTTCATCTACATCGCCTCGCTGCTCATCCACATCAAGAGCAAGATGCTGCTGCCGCGCTCGCCCGCCGGCCCCGAAGAGGCCGCCGAGGACCCCCGCCGCGAGCTGGTGGAGCGCCTGCTGGAGCATGAGCGCTTCAAAAACGCCGCCCAGATGCTGCAACAAAAGCAAATGCTGGAGGCCGCAACCTGGACCAACCCCGGATTCCGCGAATTCCAGGATGATGACGCCGCCGAGCCGGAGATCGCCGCCGACACGGTGGACCTGGTCCGCATCTTCCGGGATATTCTGGAGCGCGTCCGCTCCCGCCCCGTCTTCGACGTCGATGAGGATGCGGTGACCGTGGGCCAGATGATCCAGTTTCTTGCCCGCCGCCTCACCATGGAAGACAAGCCCGTGGCCCTGCGCCGACTGCTCAGCCACACCCGCTCCGAACGGGCGCTGATCGCCATCTTCCTGGCCCTGCTGGAGATGGTTCGCTTACAGGCCGTCCTGCTCCGCCAGGACCGCCAGTTCAGCGAGATCTTCATCAAGAAGCACACCGGCTTCGAAGCCGCAATGAACGAAGGCCTGGCCAACGCCCGCGACGACTGGAAGTAGCATGGTTGATTTACCAAGTTTAGGCAGTGGCATAGATACACTTTCCCGTTTCCCGCACGAACTTTAGCGGAATCTTGGGATTATTGATGTTCTTGTTGCCGTCGTCGGCCCACTTCTTGGTCCATTTTTCGAAGTAAGGCTCAATCTGCGCGTGGGAGTGGACGAATGCGGGAAAACCATCGCATCACTCATGGGATTTCACGCTCGCATCCACTGTACATCCGGCTTTGGACGCTCCTTCCAGTTCACCTCTTCCTTGCCGTCGTCGTTGCGTTCGATTGTCAGATCATCAACCAACCGCGCTCGAAGATAGGGATTGTGCCCGCAAATAATCTCACCGCCCCAAGGCATACCGTCCAACTCCCCGAAATGCGCTCTATAGGGATTACTTTTGGGATGGAGGGAATATGCAAGACGTTCGCTTATTGTGTAGCAGTGGGTCATATATAGGAACTCGACAAGATCGCGGATGTGGTTGTCCCCAAGTCGAGGATTGAAGACCGCAACAACCTTATCATCTTGTTTCGCATGGTCGCCACACCACTCCCAAGTGACCAACCAAGCCTTAACCTTCTTTGTGGGCCTGTCGTTCATCTTCTGAGATCACCTGCCCTGACGGATATGCTACTACAATAATGAGGTAACGATGTCGGCTACCCTCATCTCCGCGACGCCCGCTTACTCGACGCAACTCGGCGCTGCGTACGTAGGCAATTCCCTGAAATTGCTCGCGGAATTGCCCGACGGCTCCGTCAATCTGGTCATCACCAGCCCTCCCTTTGCCCTACAGCGGCAAAAGGAATACGGCAACCTTGACCAGACTGAATATGTGGATTGGTTGCTGGAGTTTGGGCGGCTGGTGCACCGGAAACTTCTTGAGGACGGAAGCTTTGTTCTCGATCTCGGTGGAGCATATCGGAAGGGCGTTCCGGTGCGCAGCCTCTACCAGTTCCGGGTGCTGCTGCGATTCTGCGACGAGTTGGGATTCCACCTGGCCCAGGAGTTTTTCTGGCACAATCCGTCCAAGCTGCCCAGCCCAATTGAGTGGGTGAACAAGCGAAAGATGCGGGCCAAGGATACCGTCAATACCCTCTGGTGGTTTTCTCGTTCTGAATGGCCCAAAGCAAATGTTTCCAATGTACTGGCTGAATACAGCCCGCGCATGAAGAAGCTGCTGGAAGACCCGGGCGCCTTTTATACGCCCAGGCAAAGGCCGTCCGGCCACGAGATTGGCCTCGCCTTCGCAATCGATAACGGTGGAGCGATCCCCTCCAACCTCTTGCAGATTCCGAACTCCGAGAGCAACGGCGTGTACCTGGGGGCGTGCAAGGAGATTGGAGTAAAGGGACATCCAGCACGCTTTCCTTCCAAGCTACCCGAGTTCTTTATCCGCCTGTTGACCAACCCTGGCGACTTGGTTGTGGACATCTTCGCCGGTTCCAATACAACAGGCATGGTTGCAGAAGCTGAAGGGCGTCGTTGGCTTGCTTTTGAACTGAATCGCGAGTACGTTGCGGCCTCCGTGCTCCGCTTCATTCCCAAAGGGCTACCCATCGCCAGAATGAAGGAGCTCTACGCAAGCGTACTCCGGAATGAGCCGGTTTCTATAGAGGAGGAGATGGGCTTTCAGCGGCAACTGCTAGCTGTCTGAGCAACTATCGTGTGATGTCAGAAAGAAAACCAGAAATAGAAGAAAAAGCGAAACCTAGCGATAATCGCCATAGCCGACTTTGGGCAGAAATCCAGGAAAAGGCTAAGGATGACCCTCAACTCGCCGAACAGCTTGAGGTGGCGAAGCGTGTGATGGAAAGGTACAGCGAAACCTTGCAAAAGCTGGCGGATTCATGATCCGCTGACCCAATCCTGCCTCCGATTTCCACCGCTCCAATAAACCCCTTTACAACCGCACCGCCCATCCGGTGTAGAATCAATAAAGCAGAACCAGACTTCCCCCTGGTTCACCGAGCAAGCAGCCGCGCAAGTATGTGGTTGCTGGGGATTTATGGACGCCAATTTAGCCCGATCTTCTCGCTCCCGCCACAATCCATCTTCTTTGTATTCGCTTTTCAACCCCTTTATTAAATATGGTTTCTGGAGGCCCAGGCGCTACCGGAACGATTCCGGCCGCTTTGGAAATCTCTGATGGCCGGTATGGCAACGTTAGTCGAAGTCATGCCCGCGGGCACAACGACCCTTGACCGCAAAGCCGTCAAGAGATCGACGAGCCGAGTGGGCATAGCGGCTTTTCTTACTGCCCTCGTGGGCGGTCTCGGTTTCATCGGTTTTCATGTAGCCAAAGACCTCGACAATGTGACCATCACCAGCATCTGGCCCTATCTGCTGCTGGCCCTGGCCCTGCTGATCGCCCTCGGCTTTGAGTTCGTCAACGGCTTCCACGACACCGCCAACGCCGTGGCCACGGTCATTTATACCCATTCGCTCGAACCGAATATCGCCGTGGTCTGGTCGGGAATCTGCAACCTGGCCGGCGTGCTCGCCTCCAGCGGCACGGTGGCCTTTGCGGTGGTCACGCTGCTGCCGGTCGAACTCATCCTGCAGGTCAGCACCGGCGCTGGCTTCGCCATGGTTTTTGCGCTGCTGATTGCAGCCATTCTGTGGAATCTGGGCACCTGGTGGTTTGGTCTGCCGGCCTCCAGCTCCCACACCATGGTCGGCTCTATCATCGGCGTGGGCGTGGCCAACCAACTCTTCAATCCCCACGTCGGCGCCTCCGGCCTGGATTGGGAGCAGGCCATCAAGGTCCTCAAGGTCCTGCTCATCTCGCCCATACTGGGCTTTGGCGCTGCCGCTCTGCTCTTGCTCTTGTCAAAAAAACTCATCAAATACCCCTCGCTCTACGAAGCTCCCAAGGACAAACAGCCGCCGCCGTGGCCCATCCGCGCCCTCATGGTACTCACTTGCACCGGGGTCAGCTTCTTCCACGGCTCCAACGACGGCCAGAAGGGCATGGGTCTGATCATGCTCATCCTCATCGGCACCGTCCCCACCGCTTACGCCCTCAACCACGCCGTCACCGCCAATGATATTCAGGACTTCATCGCCGCCTCCGAGCAGGCCGGGCACATCCTCGACCGGCATGTGGACCCGCAGGGCACTCTCGGCCCCGACGCCCGCGCCGAGGTCACTGACTACATCCGCACCAAGGAGCTGCAGCCCGACACTGTTCTGGCGCTTCGAGAACTGGTGGAAGACCTGAACCACGAAGTGGCCCTCTACAAGGCCTTCAAATCGGTTCCGGCGCAAGACCAGACCAACGTCCGCAACGACATGTACGTGGCCGGCGAAGCCATCCGCCTGATGCAGAAGAGCCACAACCCTGCCTTCACGCCCGCCGAAAACAGCGCCCTCACGAACTACAAAAGCCAAGTGGATAAGGCCACCAAGTTCATTCCCGGCTGGGTCAAAGTCGCCGTGGCCCTGGCTCTCGGTCTGGGCACCATGGTGGGCTGGAAGCGCATCGTCGTCACCGTGGGTGAAAAGATAGGCAAGGAGCACCTTGCATATGCGCAGGGAGCCAGCGCCGAACTGGTGGCCATGGCCACTATCTTCGCCGCCGATACATTCGGCCTGCCGGTGAGCACTACCCACGTTCTCAGTTCCGGCGTAGCCGGCACCATGGCCGCCAACGGCAGCGGTCTGCGCATCTCCACCATCCGCAACATCGCCGCCGGCTGGGTCTTCACCCTTCCCGCCGCCGCCCTGCTCTCCGGCCTGCTCTTCTGGCTCTTCCGTTCGATCTCCTGATTGGTTTCTAGTGGGCTTTCCGGCTGTTCAAGGAAGATGGATGCAAAAATCGGACCAGGCATGAGCAGGGTGCGGTATATTGGCTCATAGTCTGGAAGGCAAACTGGAAACTCCGGACGAAAACTCAATCCCAAGGAGATCATCGTGGCAAGCTTCTGCGCAAAATGTGGGGCTGCAATATCCCCTGACAAGCAATTCTGCACATCCTGTGGCGCAGCGGCGCCTGCCCAACCTGCCGCTGTGCAGCCAACTGCCGCGCCGGCCAAATCCGGCGGCAGCGCGGTCAAGATCATCCTGATTATCGTCGCCATCGTCGCGTTCCTGGGCCTTCTCGCCCTGGCCGGCGTTATGTACGCCTGCCACCGCGTCACGCAGGCCATCCATGTAAACAACAACGGAGGCCAGGTGACGCTAAATACCCCCGAAGGCAAAGTCGACCTCAACACCACCGAGACTTACAGCGCATCCGATCTGGGCACGGACATCTATCCCGGCGCGCAGAGCGTTCACGGGGGCATGAGGATGGAGTTGCCCACTGGCTCGATGGTGACGGGCGTATTCGTCACTTCCGACTCGAAGGACCAGGTGCTCGCTTTTTACAAGACCAAGTTTGGCAGCGCCGCATCCACCTTCGATACCAACGACGGCGCTGTCATCACTCTCCCCATGGGCGATAAGGAATCCGTGATGGTGACGATTACCGGCAAACCGTCGGAGAATGAAGGGAAAACGAAGATAGTCATCGTGCATACCAAGAACAACAAGGCTTCCTGAAGCCGATTGGAGCTGAATCAGAGGGGCGTCCGCCACGGCGGACGCCCTTTTTTCTCGTCTTCCTTTCGTCCCGTGTCCCATCCTTGCTGTCATCCTGAGCGAGGTCGCCGCGGCGACCGAGTCGAAAGCCTGCCCTGAGCGGAACCGAAGGGGACCTGCGTTTTGCTTTTCCTACGTAAAGGGTAGGAAACCACGCAAGCCTCCTCCAATTCCGTTACCATACTTGAAGTACCTTTTGCAGAATGAGCCTGAAAGCCAAGCTGGAAGCTGTCATCTACGCCGCGGAGGAGCCGGTCACCCTGGCCCAGCTCGCCGTTCTCTTTGCCGCCGACGCCCTGGAGTGGAAGGCGGAGCAGGAAGCCGCGTCTGCCTCCGATTCTCCAGGGACGCCGGAAGCCGCCGCATCCCAATCGTTCCTGGATGAACAATTCGCCTACCCAGGCCCGGATGAGGAAGCCGCTGCCGCTGACTCCTCCGCCGAAACTGTCTCGAATTCGGACAGTGCAACGGACCCCGAAGCGGATCGGGCGACTTCTCCGGCAGCCGGCTCAGACCTCGCCGAGGCAGCAGAAGCTGAACTCGAAGCCCGCCGCCAGGCCCGCCTGCGCGACCGCGAGGTTCGCATTGTGATCCAGCAACTGGTTGACGAGCTCATCGCCTCCTACGTCTCCGACGCCCGCGGTATCGAGATTCGCGAAATCGCCGGCGGCTACCGCATGGCCACCAAACCCGAGTGCCACGACGCGGTCCGCTCCTTTGTAAAGAGCCTCAAGCCGCCCCTCAAGCTCTCCCTGCCGGCCCTGGAAACCCTGGCCGTCATCGCCTACAAGCAGCCGGTCACCGCGCCCGAGGTGAACGAGATTCGCGGCGTGGATTCATCCGCAGTCTTCGGTTCGCTCCTGGCCCGCAAGCTCATTACCACCGCCGGCCGCAAGCAGGTCATCGGCCGCCCCATCCTCTACAAGACCACCAGGGAGTTCCTGCTCCGCTTCGGCCTCAAAGACGTCGCCGAACTGCCCTCCATGGAGGAGTTCGAGAAGATGGCCGCCATCGAGCTCGACGAGCCTGAACTCTCCTCCGATGGAAGAACGTCTCCGTCAACAACCTCGAATTCGAGTCTGGACCTGAGCCTGGAGCTGGACGAAAGCGACGATCAGCCTGGAGACGAATTCCTGAACGCTCCCCCGGAAACCCCTTAACCCATCGTGACCGCCGGGACGGCGGCCGGCAACGAACTCCCCTGGAGAGGCCGCACCTGCAGCGCCTCGCCCCACAGAGCAGGCAGAAACCGAGACCTTTCCCCATGACGAAAAAGACCAGGAAGTCCGATGATCTCCAGCCCGTATCGACCGAACTCGAACCAGACGCCAGGCCCGAAGCAAAAATAGAGGACCCCATCGGAGACGAGACCGACGGCGAGGCCGCAGTTGCCATCGAACCCGCGATCGAATCCAGGACAGAAGCCGGGCCCGCAAGCGAAGACTCAGAGCCCGAATTCAATGCCCGTCCCCCCGTCCAATTGGAGCGCCTGCAAAAGATCCTGGCCAAGGCCGGTGTTGCCAGCCGCCGCAAGGCCGAGGAGATGATCGAGCAGGGCCGCGTGCAGGTGAACGGCAAGGTGGTCACCGTGCTGGGCACCAAGGCCGACGCCGCCCGCGACCACATCCGCGTGGACGGCAAGCTGCTCCAGGGCGCCGAGCGCCACCGTTACTTCGTCCTCAACAAGCCCAGGGGCTTCGTCACCACCGTCAAGGACCCCGAGGGCCGGCCCACGGTCATGCAGTTTTTTTCGAAGATGCACGAGCGCCTCTATCCCGTCGGCCGCCTGGACTACATGAGCGAGGGCCTGCTGGTGGTCACCAACGACGGAGAACTGGCCAACCGCCTCACCCGCGCCGCAGCAGGCGTGGAAAAAACCTACCTGGTCAAGGTCAGCGGCCAACCCACAGAAGCCGAGCTGAACCTGCTGCGCGGCGGCGTAGCCATCGAGCGCGGTAGTCCGGGGCCCCCGCAGACAGGTCTTCGTCTGCGGGGTGGAGGAAAGCCCGGCTCGGGCCAGGTCCGCACCTCACCGGCCCGCATCCGCCAGGTCCGACAGGGCGACAATCCCTGGTACGAAGTCGTGCTCATCGAGGGCCGCAACCGCGAGCTGCGCAAAATGTTCGAGGAGATCGGCCACTTCGTGGAAAAGATCCGCCGCGTCGGCTACGGCCCGCTGGTTCTCGACCAGGAACCGGGCAACCTGCGCGAATTGGAGCCGGAAGAACTCGCAGCCCTGCGCAAGGCCGCCGAGGGCAAGCTGCGCACTCCAAAATCCAAGGAACTCCGCCGCCGTCCGCCGCGGCGGACCGCCGATGCCCAGTTGCCTACGCTGGCTCCGCGCCCCACCCGTCCCCAACCGGCCAAGCCTTTTGCGGCCAGGCGCTTTGAAGATCGCTCCTCCGCCGCACGGCCCAGCGACTATCGGCCTAAGAAATCCTTCGGAGCAGACAGCCCATCCCACCCCTCGGCCAAGGATTTCGGCTCCGCACGGCCCAAATGGAAGAAGAACGATCGCCCCTACCCAGGCAAGCCCTACGGGGAGAAACCCTCCGCGGACCGTGTCTTCCCAGCCAAACCCGCCTGGAAGAAGCCGGAATCCCGGAAATGGGCGCCCTCTAAGCGTTCCCCCGTGGACCGCTCCGCCAGGCCACGGCGCGACGCAGACGAAATCGTGGATCTGGGCCGCAAAACGCCGTCCCGCCTGCACATTGAGCCGATCCTGCAATCGGATCGCCCCAGCCCCAACCGGCCCAGCGCACCCCGGCCTCGTCCTGACCGTCCTTTTTCAGACCGATCCGGCCCAGACCATTACAGCGCTGGCCATTCCGGCGCGGGCCGCTCCAGTTCTGCCCGACCCTTCCGCGGCGAAGGAGGCCTCGCGCGCCCTTTCACCACCAGCAGCGGCAAACCCCGTGCAGGCGGCGCGCGCCCCAGCAGCAAACCCGGAAAGCCTGCTACCAACCGCTCCTATGGCGCGGGATCGAGCCGCGGCCCGAAACCGTATCCCAACTCCGCACCGCGCGCCGAAAGAAAGGCCGGTCCCGGCTGGAAGCCCAAGACTCGGTACGGTGGCTCCGGCAAACCGGCTTCAGGAGGCAGCTCCAAACCCGGGGCCCCCGCGGACAGGCGGGTACCCTCTGGGTGGTCCGTGGGGTGGAAACCCGGGGCCCCCGCGGACAGGCGGGTACCCTCTGGGTGGTCCGTGGGGTGGAAACCCGGCGGCTTCTCCAAATCCGCCTACAAGGGCAAACCCTCCGGCCCCAGGCGGACAGGCGCTCCGGGCGGAAAGAAGCGTAGCTAAAAACTGCGACCTTGCCTTGGGCAGGGTCGCTGATTCCGCGTATTCTGTCACCGGGCCGCAAGAGGGCTAAAATGTTGCCAATTCACCATTGCTTTGAAAAGCGCATCTTGAATAGCCTCACAGGCACGAGGGAATGCAGATGGCAAACACCTTTGGAACGGATATTCTGATTCAAGCGCCAGACCCGAAAAAGGCGGCAAATTTCTACGTCGAGCATCTTGGCTTCGAGATCACCGACGAAGAACCTCAGATGGTCAGCCTTCATGGCCCGCGCATCAACCTGTTCATCGAGCGAGGCCCGGCGCTGGGACCGGTCCTGGAAGTCACGGTTGACAGTGTGCAAGCAGCCAGGCTCCGGCTGGTCAATAACGGGTGCCAGGTCGTGAAGGATGAACCGGATTTCCCGCGATGCTACATCAAGGATCCCTACGGCCTGATCTACAACCTGATCGGCTAAAGCAAGCAAAATTGTTACCGAACCCGCGCCCCGCGCATCTCATAACTGATGGGCCAGGAAAAAGCAACCTTCGGAGCCGGCTGTTTCTGGGGCGTTGAAGCCGCATTTGCCGACCTTCCCGGCGTGACGGCGACCGCCGTGGGCTATGAGGGCGGCTCTCTGGCCCGGCCCGGCTACAAGGACGTCTGCACCGACCAGACCGGCCACGCCGAAGTGGTCGAACTCGACTTCGACCCCGGCAAGGTCAGCTACGAGCAACTCCTCGACGCCTACTTCGCCCTCCACGACCCCACTACCCTCAACCGCCAGGGCCCGGACTGGGGCACGCAGTACCGCTCCTCCATCTTCTTCCACTCCCCCGAGCAGGCTGCGCAGGCCCGCGCCAAGATCGAGCAGCTCACCGCCGAAGGCCGCTTCAAACCCAAGCGCATTGTCACGCAAGTCGAGCCCGCCCAGACCTTCTGGCGGGCCGAAGAATACCACCAGCGCTACCTTGAAAAGCGCGGCCAGGCAAGCTGCCATATCTAGTGGTCAGTGGTCAGTGGTCAGGGAACAGGGTGCAGAAAAAATGCGAGGGTGGGAAACCACTACAGCTCGCTTTTCTGTTCTTCTTCTTCTTCTTCCATGTGAGCGCCAGCAGGTTCTTCCGCCGTTTCCACCGTGCCAGCAGCAGCCGGAATCTCCGCGGGCGCCTCGCCGGCAACCTCCGTCCCCGGCTCGTCGATCCACAGGCACACGATCCACCACAGCAGCACGGCCACGTACACAGAACCATTGGCGTTGGACAGCTTGTCCCGCAGCCCGAGGATGCGCTCGTATTCCGCCTGGGTGTGGGGCACCGCCTTCAGCGCAATCAACTGCCAAGTCCCCTGCATCGCCAGGTGCGCGATTGCCGCCGTCGAAAGGCCGATCACGATCTGCTGCGTGTGGCTGCGCCAGCCGGCCTTGAAGCGGCGGCCAAACACGACCACCAGCAGACCCAGCTCCACGGTCAGCACTTCCAGCAGCAAATTCGCCTTCTGCGCCGCCAGTTGCATCAGCTCCAGCACAGCCAGTTGCGAGCTCGCTGTGAGCGTCTTCCACGCCGGCCACGGTCCCCACACGGCGACCACGCCGCCCGCCAAAGCCAGCATCCCCAGGGTATTCACGATCCAGATCGAACGCTGAGCCCCGCTAAAGGCCCGGCGCGCCATTTCCACCAATACCAGCAGTCCAACCAGCGCCATCACATCGGCCAGCGTAATAAAGATTGTGTTCAACGTGAGCGGCGGAAGCTTGCCATACAGAAGTCTGCTGGACAGAAGGCGCAGGGTCAGCAGCACAATGCTCGCGGTGAACCACGGAAAGCGGCGCGCCCGATCCCGCCCCAGCAATACCACCAGCAGAACCAGGAGCGCCGCAAACGTCAGCGTCCAGAGAATCTGGACGGCGGTAAAACCAAAATTGAAGTGCATGTGAACCCTGTCCGGGCCGCAAATTGACTGCTTTGCAAGCCCTTTTCAGTTTAAACGCCTCGGCCGGCTATCTCTGCCGGTAGAAGATGATCGCGGAGCTGGGTGCGTCAGGCAATTGAATCTGAAGGTGCGCCAGTTCGCTTCCTTTCATCACTCTGACTGGAGCCTTGTCGTAAGTGGTTCGGATCTCGACCTCGTACGTGGCATCTGAATTCAAGTGCCGAGGACGCACTTCCATGAGCATGAAGGGACTCGCGGGCCGTCGCAGGACCATTACCAGGCCGTCTTTGCTCTCCGGCCGATCCCACTGCCAGGCAGTCCAGGCCTCCGCATCCCGGCTGTAGGGCAGCAGCGGGTAAAAATCCCCATAGAAGTAGGGCTGCACCTCGCGATACTCGCCGATGGCCTGCTTGATCCAGGCGACCCATTCGTCGTTGTTCACTCCCGCTGCCCCAGGACCCACGCCATAGCCCGCGTCATAGCCGAGCCGCATCAGGTACAAGCTCTCCGGCGTGGAGTAGGGCCCGGGCCTGGTCCATGGAGCGGAGCCGGAATAGGTCTCGAATCCCATATTCTCCGGAACCCAGAACGCCAGAGCCTGCGTCTGCGCCTGTTCGGCGAGCGTATCGTAGAATCGATAATCGGTCCGCCAGACCGCGAAGCTGCGCGACAGCATCTCGATATCCAGCCGCCGGCCTCCGCTGGCGCAGTTGTCGATGCGCAAGCCGGGATGCCGCGCCAGCAGTTCGTCCCACATCTTGTAAAGACCCTCGATGTGGCCGATCTCGGTCATGCCGATGCGATCCGGCGCATCGGCCGCCTTCCAGAAGCTCTCTGGCCCCTGATTGAAATCCTGCCGGTACCAGGTCATCCCGAAATCGGTGATGAAATCGGAGACCATATCGGTAAGCCCCTGGCGCGCCGCCGGATTCCCAAGGTTGGCCAACAGCGAAACATGAGATGGCGCCGGCGGCCTGCGAATAAACCAGTCGGGATGATCTTGGGCGATCTTCTTGTCCGGCATGGTCGTTTCCGGCTCAATCCAGAGCGAAAAGCCAAAACCTTCCGCCTTCAGAGCGTCGCCGAGCGGCTTGATGCCGTGTGGATAGTACAGCGGGCTGGGAAACCAGTCGCCGCGATTCTTCCACCAGGGATTCCACAATGGATTGGTTGGGTCATCTTCCAAACCGACGGAATCGCCGTACCAGCCGGCATCCACGGCATACAGCTCCACCGGAATTTTATGGTCGTGCACCCACTGGATATAGGCCAGTTTGTCGGCGATCGGCTCCGAACCCCAACTGCCGAAGAGGATCGGCCCGCGCATGGGCTTGCCGTTTTCCTGCGGGGAATAGTGCGCAAACAAAAGTCGCCGCCACGGGTTCTGCGCCTCTTGCCAGTCGCCGCCCGTCCAGCTCATCAGCACAATGCGCGGCGTGCGAATCTCCTCGCCGGGATGCAGCAGAAGATGCGTCTCCTTCATTCCGCCCGCCAGGGTGATGGTTTTCCCATCCTTGGAATAAGTGAAATCGGACTTCCAATTTCCCGACCAGCCAATCGCTCCAATCAGTCCATGATCGCCGGTTTGCAGATTGAAGTAGGGCAGAGTCGGCCCGCTGGAGGACCTACCCTCACGGGATTCGAGATGATCGGCACCGCCCGGACCGAAGTGCTCCGCCAGGGGTGTAAAATCCTCCGCGCCGGCGTCGCTGCCTTGCGCATGGCGCAGGAAACAGTCGCCGGGCGAGGCCGGAATGGCCCAATGCAGAGGCAGAATATCTTCGATGATCGGCGTATCGAAATCGCCGTCGTTGCGGAACCTGAGCACCCAATCGGCGACGCCCGGAAAATCGGGGTAAAGCCGAACCTCGGCGGTAATCTTCAGATGCGTAGCCGGATCGGTATAGGAGTAAAGCTGAACCTGGCCGTCTTTTCCCTCCCTGACTTCGTGCGCGAACTGCCAGGTGGTCAGCAGTTGCGCGGAGTCCTTGCCTCCGTATTGGAAGGAAAATGGAACGCGCTCCGGCCTCCATAGCTCCGGCGAGGTCAGGTCGCGCGCCAGAGTCTGACTCAGCGCACCCAAAGCGCTAAAAATTAGGAAGAGAAATGCAGAAAGGTTTCTCAAGCGTATGGTCTGAAATGTTGGGGTCATGTCCCATAGTAAGAAGTACAAATAGAAACCGTCAATAAACTATGGGTTGGTATAAAAAACATGGTGCGCCCGGAGAGATTCGAACTCCCGACCTAACGCTCCGGAGGCGTTCGCTCTATCCAGCTGAGCTACGGGCGCACTCTACCAGCATACCGCAGTTGAGATTGTTATGGGTGCGTCTAGCCAGTCAGGCCATACTGCGCCTTAATCCCTGTTCCCTGTTCCCTATTCCCTGTTCCCTGCTTTTCCCTTCAACTCCTCCATCACACTCTGAATCAGCGCCTTGGCTCCTTCCATTCCTTCCAGAACGGCCTGAAGGTCGAGCGCCGGCGTGGCAGGGTTGCGGCTGGAGGCGCAATAGACCCCGTGCTGGCCCACCAGAATCAGAGAATCGGTCAATAGGTCCAGGGCTACCGCCAGCCTGCCCCGCTCCACGCCCATCATGAACTCATGCTGCTCCAGCTCCACACGCTTTTCTTCGAAAATGCTCATACCCAAAGCCTACTCGAAAAGCGGGCGCAGGTCAGTTTCCGGATTGACCGTCATTCGCCCACAATCTACTGTGGGGCGGAGCATGCGTCGCTCAGCGTGTCTCCTAAATTTTCCTACTAACGTTTCATCGGCTTCCCCGCAGGCCTCCCGGCCACAGTGGGAGAAATCGATGCGAGAAGTCCGTTGCGCTGACCAACTATCAGGCAGTAAAGTGAAACCAACAAAGCAAAGGAGCTCACGAACATCCATGCAACTCAAATCACAGTCATTATTCGGAAAAATCCTGTCGCCCACAGTTGTTATTTTCGCCTTCGCGGTGACCCCGATCGGCGTCGCTTCAGCGCAAACGGTCACACCTCGTCCGTGTGACCTCTATGCAACCACGACTCCCTGTGTTGCTGCCTTCAGCACCACCCGCGCGCTGTACAGCGAGTACACCGGCCCGCTCTACCAGGTCACACGGCAGTCAGACAAGACTTACACCGACATCGGCCTCCTCCCAGACGGCTACGCCAAGGTCGCCGCCCAAGACACATTCTGCGCCAACTCTTCCTGTACCATCACCAAGCTCTACGACCAGTCACCCAACCACAACGACCTCACGCCCGCGCCTCCCGGTGGCGCAGCACACGGCCCCGGCCCCAACGGCTTCGATCTCCCCGCCGTGGCCAACGCTCTCCCGGTAACCGCAGGCGGACACAAGGTCTACGGCATCGCCATTTCCCCTGGCACCGGCTACCGGAACGACACCCCTACAAGCACTGCCGTCCACGGTCAACCTGAAGGTGTCTACATGGTCACCTCCGCCCTCAATCTCAACGACAAGTGCTGCTTTGACTTCGGCAATGCCGAAACGAATGATCTCGACAACAAAGCCGGTCATATGGACGCTATCAACATCATGATCATGTGTCACGGCAACCTATGCAGTCCCTATGCAGGTCTGGATATGGAGGACGGCATTTACGGCCACCTCAAGGTGCCCACCGGCACGACCTTTGTTACCGATATGGGCGCCAGCGATGGTCAGCACACATACGCGATCTACCAGGGCAACGCCCAGTCCGGAGCCCTGACCACTACCGGCGCTGTCCCTCTTCCCAACCGCTATCAACCCATGCTGCAGGAAGGAGCCATCATCCTCGGCATCGGCGGCGATAACAGCAATTCGGCCAAAGGTTACTTCTTTGAGGGCGTGATGACCAGGGGAATGCCCAACATCCATGCCATGGAAGCAGTTCAAAGCAACATCGTGACCGCTGGTTACGCTAGCCAGCTTAAGCTGGAACACCGTTGACCGATCACTCTGTCGAAATCTCTGCAGCCTTTTCTGTGGGTCAGTTAGCTCACAGCTTCAGCTTGCGCATGTACTCGGCATCCAGCCGGATAGCTGCGATGGGGTCGATATCGAAATCCTCCTGCTCGATGTAGTAGCGCTTGAGCCCCTTGGCCGCGCGCAGGATCGCCTGGTAATCCACTATCCCCTGGCCCATCACCGTGGAGCGGAAGCCGCCCGTCGCGCCACGCACCATGTCTTTCACGTGCAGCAGCTGGAAGCGGTCCGGCGACTTGATCAGAAACTCCACCGGGTTGCGCCCGGCCGCAACCACCCATCCGCAATCCATCTCAAAGACCACCAGCTTGGGATCGGTGAGCCGCAGCAACTCGTCATAAAAGACCACGCCGTCCTCGTTATCGAACTCCGCGTCGTGATTGTGGTAGCCGAAGGTCATGCCGGCAGCCTTTACTTTTTCGCCGATGCGGTTCATCTCGTCCGCGCTGAAGTGCCAGTCGTCCATGGTCATCGGACCCTTGGCCGCCGGGTCGCGGTGCATGGCCGAGGGGCTGACGATGTAGTCCAGGCCCAGCCGATGCCCATACTCGATCAGCTCGTCCAGCCGTGCCCGCAGCACGTCCAGCCCATGGTGCGTGCTGGTACAGCGCAGCCCGGCCTTGTCCATCGCCTGGCGAAATTCCTGCGCCGTGCGGTCGTAGTAGCCGGCGGCCTCTACCTCCGTATAGCCCGCCGCCTTCACCTTGCGCAGCGTACCGTCAAAGTCCTTGGCCAGCAGTTCGCGCACGCTATAAAGCTGCAGCCCGATAGGTAGCCGCAGCCCCATGGGTATCCGAAGCGACTTGGCAGCCAGATGCCCGGCGCCTGCACAGGCCGCGGCGGCAACCGCACCGCTAGCCTTCAAAAAACTCCTGCGTGAAGTAAAGCTCATTTTCTCGTCCTCCATGGGTATGCTGAAGCTCATCCCTTGATCGTCTTGGTCGCCGCATCCCACGTCGCCACGGTGCGGTGAAAGTAAGAGTAGTTGGCCAGGTGGCAGCCGATGGCGGCGTGGTTGCCGAAAACCTCGTCCTCGATAACGTGCTCCCGCGTCTCCACGACGCGGAAGAAGTTGGCAATGTGGTCCACGGTGTCGTCATAACCCTGCGGCAGCGCGAATCTTTCGACCTCGCCCAGAGCCGCGGGCGGAGCCGGATGCGCCGTGTTCCACGCCTCCAGACCCTGCTTCTTCTGAGCCTCGGTCATCCCGTGCCAGCCGTAGCCCTCAAAGCGCGGCGTTGTGTCCTGGGGCATGAAAGTCACCGAGTCCCCCGTCACCACCAGCGTTCCCGTTGAGCCGTAGAGGCTGATCGTGTCGTCGCCGTCGTTATTGTTCTGGTTGCAGTGAAGGTGTACCTGGATACCCCCATTTTCTGAAGGATAGTCGTACACCGTCTCCAGCAAGTCAGGAAAATCCCGCCCATCCTTGTAGTGGTAGAGCCCACCGCTCGAATAGGCCCGGCTGGCCACGGTGTTGATTCCGGTAATCGCCTGCATGCCCGAGAGCAGATGCACGAATAAGTCTCCGCCCAGCCCCGAGCCGTAGTCGGCAAAGCACCGCCAGCGGAAGAAGCGCGCCGGGTCGAACGGCCGCTGGGGCGCATCCACCAGAAAACCATTCCAATCGATCGTCTCCGGGCTGGCGTCCGGCGCAATGGGATACACCCATGCTCCGCCCGGCGAGTTGCGGTTGAGATGCGCATCGATCGAATGCACCTCGCCCAGCCGCCCCGACGCGTAAATCTCCGCGGCTTTCTTGAAGAGAATCGAGCTCACCCGCTGGCTGCCGGCCTGGAAGATGCGCTTGCCTGCCTCGACCGCCTCCACCATGGCCAGCCCGTCGGCCACGTTGTGCGAGATCGGCTTCTCGCAGTAGACGTCCTTTCCCGCCGCAATGGCGTCCAGCGTCACGCGCCGGTGGTGGTGGTCTGAGGTGGCCACAAACACCGCATCCACATCCTTGCGGTCCAGCAGCCTCCGGTAGTCGCGCGTGGTGATGATCTCCCCGCCCCACGCCTCCCTGGCCGCCTGGTGCCGCGTTTCGTACAGGTCCGCCGCGCCCACGCAAATCCCCGCCGGCACCTGCCGCGCGGCCTGCAGCAGGTCGCAGCCGCGAATCCCGGTTCCCACGATTGCAAAGCGAATCCTGCGCCCCGTCTCGGCAGCCAGCGCCACAGGCTCCAGCAGCGTCGCCTTCACCGCCGCCCCCGCCGCAACCGCTCCCGCGCCCAACCGCACAAAATCCCGCCTTGTCATTACAGCCGTCTTCATAGCTCTCTCCTGGTGAACCCGCAATTCTCGCTCCCCGGCCTGCCCGGTGTCCACTGGCTACGGCAGAACGGCCGATCCGCGGACCTCGCGCCACCCCTCCGTTCAATCATGGGAGAATGGAACAGTACACCGCCATGACCAACGACAGCCTTCCAGAAACCCTACCCACACCCGAGAACACCCCTTCGTCCGTCCCCGAGGTCATCACACCGCCGGAGTCCATTGAAGAGCCCACCGAATCCTTCGCCGATCTACTCCAGGAGTTTGAGCGCAGCCACTCGCACAAAGCCGAGCCCGGTTCAAAACAGTTGCAGGGCACGGTCGTCTCCGTCTCCGCCGACCAGGTGTTTCTGGACATTGGCTACAAGGCGGAGGGCGTTCTGCCCCGCTCGGCCTTCAATAACAACGCCGAGGGAGTAAAGCCCGGCGACAGCTTCCCGGTCTCCGTTACCGGCCGCAATGAAGAGCATTACTACGTGCTCTCCCGCTTCAAGGTGGCGCAGCCTCGCGACTGGTCGGCCCTGGAAGCCGCCTTTCAAGAGAAGCTGGCCGTGGTGGGCACCGTCACCGAGGTCATCAAGGGCGGCCTCAGCGTGGATATCGGCGTCCGCGCCTTCATGCCCGCCAGCCGCAGCGGAACCAAGGACGCCGCGGAGCTCGAAAAGCTGGTCGGCACCGAGATCACCTGCCGCATCACCAAGCTCGACGTTACCGATGAAGATGTTGTCGTCGATCGCCGCGTGGTTCTTGAAGAGCAGGCCCGCGGACTCACACAGGCCCGCTACGAAGCCATGAAGGAGGGCGACTCGGTCAAGGGCACGGTGCGCAGCCTCATGCCCTACGGCGCTTTCATCGATCTGGGCGGCATCGACGGCCTGCTTCATGTTTCGGATATTGCCCACAGCCGCGTCAGCAAGCCCGAAGACGTTTTGACCGTAGGCCAGGAACTCCAGGTAAAAATCCTCAATATCGACCCGGAGACCCAAAAAATCTCTCTCGGCCTCAAGCAGCTCCAGCCCGAGCCCTGGCAAACCGCGTCTGAGCACTTGCATGTCGGCCAGCGCATCACCGGCGCCATCACCCGCCTGGCCGACTTCGGCGCCTTTGTCGAAATCGAGCCCGGCGTCGAAGGCCTCATTCATATTTCTGAAATGTCCTGGGGCAAAAAAGTTCGTCACCCCTCCGACCTGCTCAAGCAGGGCGAGCGCGTGGATGCCGTCATCCTGGCCATCAAGCCCCCCATCAATTCTGAAGCCGGCCGCATCTCCCTCGGCCTCAAGCAGGCCCTCGCCGACCCATGGATCGAGGTGGAGCGCAAATTCCCCGTCGGCTCGCAGATCGCCGGCCCGGTCACCAAGCTGATGAACTTCGGCGCCTTCGTTCAGCTCGCCGACGGCGTCGAAGGCCTGGTCCACATCAGCGAGATCACCGCCGAACGCCGTCTCGGCCACCCCTCGGACGTGTTACGCGCCGGCCAAGTAGTGAAGGCGCAAGTCCTGGCCATCGACCCCGAAAAGCGCCAGATCAAGCTGAGCATCAAGCAGCTGATCCCCAACGACATCGACGAATACATCGCCGAGCACAAACCCGGCGATACAGTCTCCGGCCGCGTCATCGAGCAGTCGCCGACGCTCACCGTCGTCGAGCTGGGCGACGGCATCCGCGCCACCTGCATCGCTGTCTCTAATTCCACCCCTGAAGCTCCGGCTGCCGAACCATCCGCCGCGGAGACCGGCGAGTCGAAGCCGAGGTCGAAGTCCAAAACCAAAGCCGAATCCAAACCCGACCTGTCGAGCCTCTCATCGATGCTCAAAGCCCGCTGGCAAGGCAACGCCCCAGCCGCCTCCGCCAAGCCCGAGCCCCTGAGCCTGGACCAGATCCGCAGCTTCAAAATCGTCAAGCTGGACCCGGAAGCCAAGAAGATTGATGTGGAATTAGCGTAGTGGTTCGCGGATTTGCAGACTAATTGCACGGTCAGGCGCCCGATCACTCTTGCCTTGGAATATTGGGCAAAACAGGGTAGGATTGAATCCTACCCGATGGGAGGCGGAATTATGCGCACCACGCAGCAGTTCAGCATTACACTGCCCCATGAAATGGCCGAAATGGTCCGCACCAGGGTCGAGTCCGGCGAATATGCCTCGGAGAGCGAGGTCATCCGCGACGGGCTGCGCGCCCTGGAGATGCACGATCGAGCCCTTGAGGCATGGCTGCGCGAAGATGTAGCCGCGGCCTATGACGCCATGAAAGCCGACCCTTCGCGCGCTCGTTCGGCAGCCCAGGTGCGCGCCTCGCTGGCGGCGGCCCACAAATCCGCTCTCAGAACCGGATGATGCACAGCGTCGTGTACGCCCCGGAAGCAGAGACTCAACTGGTGGCCCTGTATTTCCATATTGCCGCCGCAGCCTCTCCCGAGATTGCAGCCCGCTACACCGGCGCCATCGTAGAGCAATGCGAAAGCCTGAAGGCCTTCCCCATGCGGGGTGCGCGCCGGGACGATATTCGCCCCGGCTTGCGCGTCTTTGGCTTTCGACGCCGCGTCAGCATCACCTTCGAGATTACAGACGAAGTAGTGACCATCCTCGGCATCTTCTACGGCGGACAAAACTTTGAGGCAGCGTTTGACCAATAGCGGTGTGTATCATTTTTTGGGCGCATAGATCGAGAACCAAGAACCACACCCTACGGGGTTATTCCCATTCACCCACCCCAACCTTTAGCCCGCTCGACGGCCCGCTGCCAGCGCCCGCGGCGTTCGGCTCGTTCAGCTACATCCATCATCGGTTCAAAGCGCACATCGTTTTGCCGTTTCGCACGTAACTCTTCCGGATTGGCCCAGAAACCAGTCGCCAGCCCCGCCAGGTAAGCAGCGCCCAGAGCGGTAGTCTCCGTCACCTGCGGCCGCACCACCGGCACGCCCAGCACCTGTTCCACCCAGCCATAGCGCTGCTGCTGATTTTCAGCCTCAAACCGGATCTCCTCGCTGGCCTCCACAAACCGGCCAATCGCCTCCAAACTCAACTCTTCTGCTCGAACCATGCGGATGTTCACTACCCAGCACGACCGCCCCTTCAGGCTCATCTTGTGTTGGAATCAGATCCCGCCTTCAGGCTCATCTTGTATTGGAAGAGAGTCCTATTTGCAATGTAGTCTCGATGTGACTACAATTGAACTCTGTTGCTGATATGTAAGGAGAGCCCCATGATCACCGCCGACACCTACGTCCGCGCTCGCATTGACACGAAGACCAAAGATCGCGCCGCCGACGCACTGGAGGCGATGGGCCTGTCCATCTCCGACGCCATCCGCCTGCTGATGCTGCGCATTGCCGACGAGCGCCGCCTGCCCTTCGAGGTCAAGGTTCCCAACGCAACCACCCGAAAGGCAATCGCCGAACTGGAGGCCGGGAAGGGCAAGCGTTTTGCCAGCGTCGAGGCGCTGATGGCGGATTTGCATGCGGACGATTGAGCGTTCTTCGGCCTTCAAACGCGACAGTAAGCGTGAGGCCCGAGGCCGGCACGGCGCAACGCTCGACGCCGACCTGGTGCCCGTTTTGCTGGCTTTGGCAAACGACGAACCTTTGGCGCCTCGTCACCGCGACCATGATCTGAGCGGCGATTGGCAGGGCTATCGTGAGTGCCACGTCAAGCCGGACCTGCTGTTGATCTATCGGAAAACCGATGTGGAAACCTTACGCCTTGCCCGTCTCGGCTCCCACAGCGAACTCTTCGGCTGACCTGCCGGATGCCTCAGGTGGTCCAGTTTTTTGCCCGCTCGACGGCCCGCTGCCAGCGGCTGCGGCGCTCAGCCCGGTCCGCCCCATCCATCTTCGGCTCGAAGCGCACATCGTTTTGCCGTTTCGCGCGCAGCTCTTCCGGGTTGGCCCAGAAGCCCGTCGCCAGCCCGGCCAGGTAGGCAGCGCCCAGCGCGGTAGTCTCCGTCACCTGCGGGCGCACCACCGGCACGCCCAGCACATCGGCCTGGAACTGCATCAATAAATTGTTCACGGCGGCGCCACCGTCCACGCGTAGCGCAGCAAGTGGTGTGGTCTCGCTCTGCACGGCCTCCAGCACGTCGGCCACCTGGAAGGCGATGCTTTCCAGAGCCGCCCGCGCAATGTGCCCCGGCGTGGTGCTGCGGCGCAGCCCGATCAGCAGTCCGCCCGCGTGCGCATCCCAGTGCGGCGCGCCCAGGCCCACAAACGCCGGCACAAAAACCACGCCGCCCGTGTCCGGCACGCTGGCGGCCAGCGCCTCCACCTCGGCCGAGGAGCCGATCAGCTTCAGGTTGTCGCGCAGCCACTGCACCACAGCCCCGCCGATAAAGATGCTGCCCTCGAAGGCGTATTCCAGGCGCTTTCCGGCACTGGCCGCCAGCGTGGTGATGAGCCGGTGCCTGGAGCGCACAAACTCCGTGCCGATGTTTTGCAACAGGAAGCAGCCCGTCCCGTAGGTGTTCTTGGCCTCGCCCGCCTGCCAGCACAACTGCCCGAAGAGCGCCGCCTGCTGGTCGCCAGCGATGCCCGCAATAGCCACGCCGCCGAGGCCTAGCGTGGTGGTCACTTCGCCCACCTTTTCGCTCGACCACACCACTTCAGGCAAGAGGCCTTCCGGAACGCCAAAGATGCGCAGCAGCTCCGGATCCCACTCGCCCTTGACGATATTGAAGAGCAGCGTCCGCGAGGCATTGGTCACATCCGTCACGTGCCGCTGCCCGTTGGTCAGTTGCCAGATGAGCCAACTGTCCACGGTGCCGAAGGCCAGCTTGCCTAGCTCGGCCTGCTCCCGCGCGCCTTCCACGTTATCCAGAATCCACCCCACCTTGGTAGCGGAAAAATACGGGTCAAGCACCAGGCCGGTGCGGTTAGAAACCTCTTCCTCAACCCCGCTCTCGACCAAAAGGCTGCACTGCGCAGCAGTCCGCCGGTCTTGCCACACAATCGCCGGATAAACCGGCTTACCCGTCGCCTTATCCCACACAATTACCGTCTCGCGCTGGTTGGTGATGCCGATGGCCGCCACGTCACGGGGCCGCGCGCCTGTCCTTCCCAGCGCTTCAACTGCGCAACTTAACTGGCTGGTAAAAATTTCGGTGGGATCGTGCTCGACCCATCCCTGCTGGGGATAGAACTGCTCAAACTCATGCTGCGCAGTGGCAACAATCGCCCCCGCCTCGTCAAACAAAATCGCGCGGGAACTGGTCGTCCCCTGGTCGAGCGCAAGGATATAAGCCATCAGTGCCGTCCGCCTTCGGACCCCAGTCAAACACGCAGGGCGGAGTTTGGGCAAGAAGGCGGGAGATCGCGAGCCCCGACCCTACCGCTGTTCCCCAGGCTGCACCGCGCCGCTGCTCTTCTTCCGGTCGAAATCGATCCCGAACTTGGGCTGCTCACGCGTTCCCTGGATACGAATCGGGACCTCCGTCCCCGCTCCGTTTTTCTTGAAGAAGCGGTCGGCCGGCTTGAGCAGCGATCCCACCCATCCGCCCACCATCTCTGAGACCGTGGCCTGCATCTTCGCGGTTCCCGTAAAGTCCAGCGCGCCGCCGTCCAGGCCATAGGCGCCCTTCAAATCGATCGTGGCGCCCGGCACGGTGTAGGTCAGGCTGGGCAGCGTAATCACCCCGCCCGCAATCTGGAAATTTCCCTGCATCGTCGAGTCGATGCTCCCCAGATCGGTGGTCTTCATATCCTTGAGCCGCCCCTGCCCGCGCAGGCTCAGTTCCTCGATGCGGCCCTGAATCTTGGCGCTGGTAAACCGCGCCTGATCAAGCACGAAGGACCCATTGAGCCGCATCCGCTTTTGCACCGGCTCCGGCCCCGGCGGGATATGCAGCCTGGTCTTCATGGTCACTGCGCCCGTCAGCAGCGGCGTGGCAGAGTGGCTGGCCAGGCGCAGAAAATCCTCAATTCGCGCCCGGTCCACGTTCACCGTGAGCGCAATATCGTGCCCGCCGCTATGAGGAGGCTCGCCGGCCTCCGCGGCCCTCACGCGCACAATCTGCCCCTGCGCCGTAAGGTGTGAGTGCCCTAGCGTGGCATCCACGGGTTCCAGCCACGTGTCGCCGTTGGTCCCATCTACCCGGGCGTAGAAGCGCGTGTTGAGCGCCAGCGCGTTGCCGAAGTGCGAGAGCTGGAAGTCGGGCACATCCGCCTCCCCATCCACCGTGAGGTTGCGCAGCGTGCCCTGGTAGTGCCCGGTGGAAGAAAGAATCCCCGCAATCCCCTTGAAACCGGCCAGGTCCGCGTGCTCAAAACGGTAGTCGCCGGTGACCGGACTCCCACCAGGGTCCTCCGTCAGCCACGGCCCAAAGCTCCCCGTCGAATGGATCGTCCCCACCGGCAGCGGATTGGTCAGCTCGGCGTCAAAGTCCATCGCGCCGCCCGATGCGATGTTATTCAGCTTGAAGTGCGCAATGGCAAACTCCAGCGGCAGCTTGCCCGGCTTGCCCGCCGCGGCGGGCTTGCTGGTCTCCAGCACCAGGCGCGCCCCGCTGCACTCCATGCTATCCACCTCGAATCGCAGCAACCGCGCGCCGCCTCCCGCGCTAACTCCCGATGGGCCGCCTTTGCTTTGGCCGGCGTCCACGGCAGTTCGCCCAAAGTGCGATAGGGGCGGAAAATGAATATCCAGCCCCTGCAACTCCACCAACGAAATGTGAAACGGCTTGCCCGGCACGTAGCGCAACGGCGCATGAAAGCGAAACTCATCCAGCCGGATCAGCGGCTCATCCGGCCCCGCCGTTCCCGGCACCGTAACCCCCTCCACTTGCACTGGGGTCCCTGAGTCCGCCGCGGCGGATTCGTCCTCGGGGTGGTTGACTGGCGGCCAAATCCGCAGCCCTTTTCCCTCGGCCCACAGCCCATTCACCAGCGACATATGAAAGCTGTCCAGCTCCACCCGGGCGTGAAAGCGGCTCTCTAACTCCTCCAGGATGCGTGCGCGCATGAACGGCTCGGCCCGGTGCAGGAGCACAGCCACGATCCCCGCCGCCACCGCCGCCGCCGCAAGCAAGCCGCCCGCAACCCACATCAGCCACCGCTTCCTGCGCCAGAAAGATGACTGAACTCGACCCAAACCCGCCTCCCGACTGACCTCTATTGTCGCAGGATTCGCCTGCCCTCATTTTCTTAATAGCCGGCAAATGCCGTAGACTTCATAACACGGATGCAAGCGCATATTGAAAACCTCGTAAAGCTGCAAGAAGCGGATCTGGAACGCGTCCGCATTACCCTCGCCGCGCGCGACCTGCCGGCGGAGATTGCCCAGGCCGAGGCCGCGCTCGCCGCAGTCGAACGTCAGGCCGCCGAGGCCTCTGATGCGCTCAGCCGCGAGGAAACACTGCGCACCCGCCTGGAGCGCGAGATCGCCGGCCACCGCCAAAAAGCCGCCCGCTTCCGCACCCAGCTCGACTCGGTAAAAACCCCCGCCCAGGCCGAGGCCATCGAGCACGAAATCCGCTTCGAATCTTCTGAAGCCGACCGCCTGGAAAACGACGAGTTCTCCAGCCTGGAGCGCTCTGAAGCCCAGGAGGCCACACTCGCCGCAGCCCGCGCCCAGGTTGAATCCCTGGCCGCCGCCCTGGACAAGATTCGCGCCCGCGTCACCCTCCGCCAACAGGAGTTCAGCGCCGAACTGGCCACCCTCAACGCCGAGCGCGAAAGTCTTCGCCAGTTAATCGAGCCCGACCTGCTCACCCGCTTCGATCACCTCGCCGGCTCCCGCGGCACCGGCCTGGCCCGCGTAGATAATCAGCAGTGCACTGGCTGCCGCATGGGCGTCCGGCCCCAGACGTGGAACCAGCTCCGCGAGGGCGAACTGCTCACCTGCGATAGTTGCGGCCGCTTGCTCTACTGGGACCCGGCCATGGCTCCCGCCCCGAAAGAGCCGCAACCCGAGCACACCCCCGCCGCGCGCCCCCGCATCCCCAAATCCCACCAAGCCGGAGCCTAGCCATGCGGCGCATCTGTGTGGACATGGATGAGGTCATGGCCGACACTCTGGCCGAGCACCTGCGCCGCTACAACCAGACCTTCGACGAGGAAGTGACTCCCCAGGACCTGGCCGGCAAGGGCCTGTGGGAGATCACTCCCCTCGACCGCCAGCAGCAGCTCCGCGCCTTCCTTGACGCCGAGGATTTCTTCGAGGACCTGGCACTGATGCCCGGCGCGCAGCAGGTGCTCAAAGACCTATCCGCCCGCTTTGAAATTTTCATCGCCACCCAGGCCATGACCGTCCCCAACTCCCTGGGCCCCAAATACCGCTGGCTGCAGCGCCACTTTCCCTTCATCCCGCCCACACATTACGTCTTCTGCGGCAACAAGTCCATTCTCCGCGCCGACTATCTGATCGACGACCTGCCCAAGAACCTGCTCCGCTTTGAGGGCGTGGGCATCCTCTACACCGCCCCGCATAACCTCACTGCTACCGGCTTCGTCCGCGTCGATAACTGGGATCAAGTGGCCCAGTACTTCGCCACCCAGCCCGGCTAACTCCACGTTTTGTTCAGATATGCGGCCCGAGCGATGCGCAAACGCTGAATTTATGGGAATGTAAAGGATCGGAAAACAAAGATCAGGGGTGAGGGGGTCAGGGATTAGCTATTTGGTCGAAGCGCCCATCGTAACTGACTTTCGTTCTCACAATGAGAACATTTGTTCTCATTGTGAGAACGAGGGCAATTCGTTACCTGGAGAGTTCCAGCCTGAGATTAGGCCCATTTCGGCGGACGAGTGACAACGGTTCCTGAGGCCAAGGTTACGTTCTCGGGGAGGCGGCTTTTTCTAAAGTACGATTCAAAGATTCGCATGGATGCATTTGCAGTGAGAACGAGTTCTGTCGAGTAGCGGCACGGTGGAAAAGCAACAACAATCTTCTTCTGTGGGAACAGCCTACGAATAGCAGCTATCGGAGGGACCAGGTCCGCATCCCCGGAAATGATGATCGCTGTGTCGAATGCATCGGAGTAGGCATCGCAGAGAAGTTCCGTTGCAATGTTCACATCGGTTTTCTTCTCCTGGGGCACGAAGGTCACGTTATGGCACTTCTTGCATTCCTTGCGATCAGTTTGAAACTTTCCCCAATAAATGGACAGATCGGGGAGCGTACCGATGGCGTCCAGCCAAGCACTTTGCCTCTGCTCCTTGCCGGGATTTCCGCTCACGCGGGAGGTGAAGTACTTGGTCAACAAAAGGGTCTGGTCGGCGCGGAGCAACGAGCGGGAAAGGGCAGGCAGATCAAGCCACATGTACTTGCGCCACCCTTGCTCACGGAGGCCGAAGTAGAGATTGAATCCGTCTATGTATGTGATAACGCGGAATTTATTCGAACTCGCAGGTCGTGCCATTTTGCTCCCTTTCCGGCTTCCCTTCCCGACATATTGCTTGACAAATGATTGAAATGCGCTACGATTGAGTTGTAGTACTAACAGCTCCTGTGCGCGTAGCGCAGGATCCGACGGCCGCCTCCGGGCGGCCGTCTCTCTTTGGGCGGAGAACCATCAAGACTACAACTTCGGGGCTTGGTCGGCTCGTATTTGGTTCCATGTCTACTGTTTTCTAACCCTCCGTACTTGTACGGGAGGCTCGGGGTGGGGGCGTTATCCCGCCGGATGATGGAGGGGCCGGTGCATTAATCGGGGCAGGCGGTGGAGGTATACCTCCGCCTGCTGCTTTCAGGCGGTAAGCCTTCTCGCCTTTTGCATTCTCGAAGGGCTCAACTTCCCCAGAATCAACCATTCGGCGAATCGTCGTGTGAATGCTTGACATAGGATTCGAGTAGACAGACAGATCCATTTTCTTTCCTATATGAATCCAGGACCTGATTTCCGTAGGCGTAGCTCCTTCCTTCCGGAAACGGAGAACAGATCGAACCGAATCCAGGAATCCGGGCTTCCCACTGAGTTCATCAAGGTTGGCAAGGTAGCTGTCCCCAATCTCCTTGTCTTCGATTACCTTGGCGAGTGCCCTAATTGCACTTGTGTATTCGGTGATCTGCTTCTCAGCCTCCTTACGGGTCTTGACGGCATCTTTCAGCTTCCCCAACATCTCATCCATCGTTTTGGTGATCGGAGACTCGCTCATGTCTAACCTCAGTTCATAATTGCACGGTCTAAATATTTTGTCAATAGACAATGCAAGAAAAACTGTAGAAAAACGTCCACAGCTCGGAAGAGGCTCGTCTTTAAGCTGGGCGCTGATTCTGGGCGTGCGCTTCTCTACTTCGTTTCAGAAGCGGTGAAGCGGTGGCGGGCTGATGGGCACGCGCGTGTCTGGCGGGATGGCTTTCGCAATACGGCTATTCTGAACAATAGTCATGCCAACAACTCCGCGCCAATTCGATGTAATTGTTTTGGGAGCGGGGGCGGCTGGGCTGATGTGCGCCGCGGCAGCAGGGCAGCGCGGGCGGCGCGTGGCGCTGCTGGAACACAACGGGCAGCCGGGACGGAAGATTCTTATCTCCGGGGGCGGGCGCTGCAACTTCACCAATCTGCACTGCGGGCCCAACAACTTTTTCTCTGAAAATAAGCATTTTGCCAAGTCGGCGCTGGCGCTTTATGGGCCACGGCACTTTATCGAGCTTGTCGAGCGGTACGGGATCGCCTGGCATGAGAAGACGCTGGGGCAACTGTTCTGCGACCATTCGTCTCGCGCGATTGTGGAGATGCTGCTGGCCGAGTGCGAGCGGGGCAGCGTGGAAGTGGTGCTGAACGCGCGCGGGATTGCAGTCGAGAGCGGCGGCAGGTTTCGGGTTGCGTGCTCGCAAGGCGAGTTCAGCGCGGAGACGCTGGTGGTGGCCACCGGAGGATTGTCGATTCCCAAGCTGGGAGCCACGGGGCTGGGGTATGAGCTGGCGCGGCAGTTCGGGCTGAGGGTAATTGTTCCCCGGCTGGCGCTGGTTCCGCTCACTCTGGGCGGGGATGAGGCGGGCTGGACAGAGCTGGCAGGGGTGGCGGCGATGGTCGAGGCTACTGCCGGCGGAGCGACGTTCAGAGAAAAAATGCTGGTGACCCATCGTGGGCTGAGCGGACCGGCGATTTTGCAGGCGTCTTCGTATTGGCGGCCGGGCGAGACGCTGGTGCTTGATTTTGCGCCGCAGCTTGTCGCTGGGGCGGACCTTTTGGGAGCTTTACGAGAGCCGGGAGCGCGGCGGGATTTGGGAGCGCTGAAGCGGGCATTGAGTGATGTGTTGCCGCAGAGGCTGGCGGGCTTTTTAGCCAAGGCGGGCGCGCCCAAGGGCTGGTCGAATGCAGCCTTGCAGGCTTGCGAGCGGGGACTGCGCCAGTGGGCGCTGCATCCGGTGGGGACCGAGGGCTTCGAGAAGGCCGAAGTGACCGCCGGGGGCGTGGATACTCGTGATCTTCAGGCGCGTACGATGGAGGCGCGGTCTGTACCGGGGTTGTTCTTCATCGGAGAAGCGGTGGACGTGACCGGGCAACTGGGAGGGTTCAACTTCCAGTGGGCGTGGGCTTCCGCAGTAGCAGCGGGGAGGGCGGCGTGAGTAAGACAGGGAACAGGGAACAGGGATCAGGGAACAGGGATCAGGGAACAGGGAACAGATCGGCGGTCACCTTGAGATTCGTCATGCTGGCTGCGATGATGCTGGCCTTGCCGCTCACTACCCCGTCACAAACCACCGATGAGGCAAGCGTGAAGAATGCAGCCCAGGCGCGCGCGGCTCTGGACGCGATGGTGCAGGCTCTGGGCGGTCAAGCTTGGCTGACCATGAAGAATCAGATGCGGCAGGGGAAGGTGGCCGCCTTTTTCCATGGCCAGCCCTCGGGCGGCGCCACAGAATACTGGGAATGCCATGCTTGGCCTGACCAGGACCGCATCGACTACAGCAGGCACCGCGACGTGGCGCAGTTTTACCTGGGGCGCGCCGGCATGGAAGTGACCTACAAAGGCAAAGCGCCGCTGCCGCAGGAGCAGGTGGACGACTGGCTGCGTCGCCGCGACCACTCCATCGAGACCGTCGTCAAGACCTGGCTCAACGATCCCAAGACCATCCTGGTTTATGAAGGCCAGCGGCTGGCCGAGCGTCATCTGGCCAACCAGGTGACCCTGATCTCTGCCGCGAACGAGTCCGTGACCATCCAGATGGACGTCGAGACCCACCTGCCGCTGCGGCGCACCTTCGAGTGGCGCGATCCGGTCTACAAGGACAAGAATACGGACGCAGAGGAGTACGACGACTATCACACGATCGACGGAATCTCCACGCCGTTTACCGTCACCCGCTACAAGAACGACGATATGACCCGGCAGTACTTCCTGGTTCACGTAACGTATAACCAGCCGTTGGACCCCGATTTCTGGAGCGTGGACGCAGCCGAGCTCCGCATCAAAAAGTAGCGGCGCGGGCGCCGGACGGTCACCGGCAGGAATCCTGAGGCACGGCCTTGTTTATAATCCAGACAAACGCCTAGCGGTCGCGAACGACCGCTTTCTGGAGCCAGAGAATGACCTTAACCATCCAGGAGATCCTGGATTTACTTCCCCACCGCTACCCGTTCCTGTTGATCGACAGAGTCGTGGAGTTCGAGCCCGCCAAGCGATTGGTCGCCATCAAGAATGTAACCATGAACGAGCCCTTTTTCCAGGGCCACTTTCCCGGCACTCCCATCATGCCGGGGGTGCTGGTGATCGAGGCAATGGCCCAGGCCGGCGCCATCATCATGCTGATCGAACTCCCCGATCGCGAGAAGAAGCTGGCCGTCTTTACAGGCATCGAGCGGGCCAAGTTTCGCCGCCAAGTCACGCCCGGCGACCAGTTGCGCATCGAGGTGGACGTACTGGCGTTCAAGACCCGTGTCGGCCGTATGGAGGCCAAGGCTTTCGTCGATGGCAAGCTGGCCTGCCAGGCTACGCTGACCTGCGCGATAGTACCGCGCGTGCGCGAGCCTGAACCTGCATCAGCCGAGCCGGCAGCGGAAACGGAGACGGCGGAGTGAGCATTCACTCCAGCGCGGTCGTTGCGCCCGGAGCCCGAGTTCCCGACTCCTGCACGGTCGGCCCCTATTCCACCATCGGTCCCGAGGTGGTGCTGGGCGAAGATTGCACCCTCGTCTCCCACGTGGTGCTGGACGGGCGCACCCGCATCGGCGCGCGCAATACGTTTTTCCCTTTCTGCTCCATCGGCGTGGCGCCGCAGGATCTGAAGTATAGCGGCGAGCCTACTGAGACTGAGATCGGCGACGACAACACCATCCGCGAGAGCGTGACCATCAGCCGCGGCACGGTGGGCGGCGGCGGCGTAACGCGCCTGGGTTCAAACTGCCTGCTCATGACCTGCGTGCACATCGGCCATGACAGCCAGGTGGGCAGCCACTGCATTCTGGCCAACGCCGCCACGCTCGCAGGCCACGTAATCATCGAAGACTATGCCACCGTGGGCGCCTTCTGCCCCATCCACCAGCATTGCACCGTGGGCACCTACGCCTTCATCGGCGGCGGCACCATCGTCACCCAGGACGTGCTGCCTTTCTCGCTCACCTCCTCCAAGCGCGAGAACAAGGCCTTCGGCATCAACAAAATCGGCCTCCAGCGGCGCGGCTTCTCGCCGGAGCGGCTGCAACTGCTGCAAAAGGCCTTCCGCCTGCTGCTTGCCGCCAAGCTGAACACCACGCAGGCGCTCGAAAAAATCAAGGAGCTGGAAGGCGAGGACGTTGCGCTACTTGCCGCGTTCCTAGAACGCAGCGAGCGCGGGGTGATCAAGTAGAGAGGGATGCAATGTCAGAGTCGAGAATTCCGGCCATAATCACTAGCCTCTACGCACTGGTAGATGAGTTGGAAACTTTATTCCCGGAAAGAAGGTTCACCTTGGATGGACACCTTGTCGGAAGTATCGGCGAGATTGCAGCTAAGTATTTTTATAACCTCAAACTACTCCCTATTGGTAATCAAAACTTTGATGCGCTAACCCTCGACGAAAACCGCAAATCGGTTCAAATAAAGTTGACAGCTGGTGATGCGGTGAGCTTGGCAGACTATCAAGATCATCCTGACCTCTTAATCGTCCTAAAGATAGACCGCAAGTCGGGTTTTAGTGAAATTTACAACGGTCAATATCCAGTTACGCTTCTAGCCAAAAAGAAGCCGACGAAACGGCAAGTTAAGAACCTATCCTTGAGACAACTGTGTGATGAGCAGTCGAATTCCAGTCGCTCTCTTGATGATGAGGGCAGGATTTCACTGCTTAATAGCCACTTTCCCGGGAGCAAACTATGACCCTCGGCCTCATCGCCGGCAACGGCCGCTTTCCGTTTCTGCTTTTGGACGCGGCGCGTGCCCAGGGCCAGTCCGTGGTGATTGCGGCGATTCGCGAGGAGACCGACCCGGAGATGGACCGGCGCGCTGCCGAGGACGACGGCATCACCGTCCATTGGCTCTCGCTGGGCGAGCTCTCGCGGCTGATTGAGCTCTTCCACAAGGAAGGCGTTCAAAAGGCTGTGATGGCCGGGCAGGTGAGGCACAAGCAGATTTTTTCCAGCATCCGCCCCGACTGGCGCCTGGCCAAGCTGCTGCTCAACCTGCCAACCCGCTCGACGGATATGCTGTTGGGCGCAGTGGCCAAGGTGCTGGGCGACGAGGGCATTGAGCTGATCAGCTCCACGGCATTCCTGGAGCCGCTGCTGGCCCAGGCAGGAGTGCTCACCACGCGCGCCCCGGACGACGAGGAGCAAAAAAACATCGCATACGGCCGGGGAGTAGCGCGCGCCCTGGCCGGCTTCGACATTGGCCAGACGGTAGTGGTAGCCGCGCAGGCCTGCGTAGCCGTGGAGGCCATGGAAGGCACGGACGCGGCCATCGAGCGCGCCGGCCAGCTGATGCGCTCGCTCGGCGGCGACGCCTCTACGCTGCAACCCAGCGACGAAGTGGGCGCCGGGGTACCCTTCAGGGTCGGGGCATCGCTGGGGACCCCGTTGCTCGAACGCCGCCTGACCGTCGTCAAGGTGGCCAAGCCTGAGCAGGATATGCGCTTCGACGTGCCCGTCATCGGCATCGCGACGGTGGAGACGATGATCCGCGCCGGCGCCAGTTGCCTTTCCGTCGAGGCCGGACGCACGCTCCTGTTCGAGCGCGACTCCCTGCTCGAACGCGCCCGGCAGGCAGGGATTGCCATTGTGGCTACGCCAGTGGTCAGTGGTCAGTGAACAGTGGTCAGTGATTTACGGCTATACTGATTGCCAGCAGTGGTTCCCCGTTGCTGTTCGAGTTGATCGTTTTCAGTGTTCTGCCAAATGCGCGATCCGGCTACTGACCACTGTTCACCGACCACTGACCACTGTTTTTGGAGGTTCCCCCATGAGAAAACCCATTCTCTTCGTCCTTGCCGCGGCCCTTGTGCTCGCGGTCGCGTTTGTCACGGTCCATGCGGCCGATCAACAAACCATGCCCGCCGCCGGGCAGGTTGCGCCCACCTTCACCCTTCCCTCGCAGGACGGCTCCCAGATCTCCCTCGATAGCTTCCGCGGCAAGTGGGTGGTGCTCTACTTCTATCCCAAGGACATGACCTCCGGCTGCACCATCGAGGCCCACAACTTCCAGCGCGACCTGGCCCAGTTCGATGCCCGGAACGCGGTCATCCTGGGCGTGAGCGTGGACACTCCCGACAGCCACAAGCAGTTCTGCGCCAAGGAAGGGCTTACCTTCCGCCTGCTGGCCGACCCGAATCACACAGTTGTGGATGCCTACGGCTCGCTGGGCAGCTTCATGACCATGAAGATCGCCAACCGCAACACCTTCCTGATCGATCCCCAGGGCAATATCGCCAGGGTATGGACCAAGGTGAACCCACAGGTTCACTCCACTGAAGTGCTGGCCGCAATTGACCAACTGACAAAGTAAGCATCCGATTCCAAACGCAAAAAGAGCCCGGCGCTGAGCCGGGCTCTTTTGCTTGCCTTGGGAGCCTGTTGCCGTTATCTCCTGGTTGCCTTTTTCTTCGCCTTCTTCTTGGCCACTGCCTTCTTCTTTGCTGCCTTCTTGGCGGTAGCTTTCTTCACAGCCTTCTTCGCGGAAGACTTCTTTTCCCCGGCTTTCTTGGCCGCGGCCTTTTTCCCCTTTGCGCCGGCGCTCTTTTTCTTTGCGGGGGCTTTCTTGGCGGCCTTTTTGGCCGAAGCCTTTTTCGCGGCTGCTTTCTTGGCCGGAGCCTTCTTCGCCACGGCTTTCTTTACAGCCTTCTTCGCGGAAGACTTCTTTTTCGCGGCCTTCTTCGGGGCCGGCTTGGGGGCCGGCTTCGGGGCCGGCTTCGCTACAGGTTTGTCCACAACCACAATCACAGCCTCTTCGACCACTCCCTCATCGTCATCCGAGGAGGTGAGTATGCTGGAGGTTTCGACTTCTTCGTCTTCTTCGGCTCCAAAGCCTTCGTCGTAATCGCGGTCCAGATCTTTCGGCTCCCGATAGGGGTTGCCATCACTCATCGCATACATCCTGAACAATTCTTCCATCCCATCGCCTCCAGCGGCTAGCCGCTGCAATTGTATTTGTTTGCCTCTTCGCACAACGGACGCACGCGTTCCTTGTGCGGAAGCCTTTGTAACAATAGCTTGCACGCAAACACTAGCAAAACACAAGCACGTAATGAGCTACCCGGTCTATTTTTGTTGTCGAGTCGAAGATTTGGCGCGCGCGGAGGGCCTCTGCGGGTGGGATTTTTTCGCGCCCGATGCCCCGTTCTTCCTCGTGCCGCCGGCGGTGGCGGGCTTGTGGGAGTATCGATTTTTCTCGGCAACTGCCCCGTGTTTTGGGGGCGCAGGCGCCCTTGGTTTGGCGGCGAAACCCTTTGCTGGGAGTGTTTTATGAGCATTTGCGCTACTCTGGGCGGAGGCTCCGCGGCGACCACTGCGCGCGAAGGGCCGCACATGCGCGGGCTCAGCCACATGCAGGCGGCGGCCCGGCTCAACCTTGATCCCGGTGATCTTATTCCAGCGCCGCAACTGATTGAGCGATACGCCGAAACGGTCGGCAATAGTGACCAGTGTATCGCCCCTACGCGCCGTATAGAGCATGTGCGCCGACGGCGCGGCGGCAGGGGCAACCGGCACCACCAGCGCCTCGACAGCCTCCAGGCTCGCGCTCGAGCGCAGGTGATTGGCCGCGGCCAACTCCGGCTCCGTCACGCGATATTCCCGCGCCACTGAGGCCAGCGTGTCCTCTGTCGCAACGCGGTGGTAGCGCCAGGCGTTGCGCCTGGGCTCGGGAATCGCCGCAATGCGCTCTGTGAACAAAGTGGCCGTGCCGGCGGGAAGATGCAGATCGAACGGGACGTCCGGCGGCGTGAGAAGCCGCAGCAGGCTGGGGTTCAGAGCCATCAACTCATCCACCGGCGCGCCCACAATGTCCGATACCAGCCGCAAAGCCACTGAATAGTGGACGGAAACCGTGTCGGTGAGCACCGGCGGATCGAGCGTGAGCTCGTCGAAGCCATACTGCTTGGGATGGTTGGCAATGATGATGGCGGCCAGGATCTCCGGCACGTAGTTCTTGGTCTCCGCGGGCAGGTTGTTGCGCCTGTAGAGTTCCCAGAAATCGGCGTAGCCGGTCTTCTCCACCGCGTGCTGCACGTTGCCCGCGCCCCAGTCGTAGGCGGCCATGGCCAGGTACCAGTCGCCCAACTGGTCGTAAAGAAACTTCATGTAGCGGGCATAGGCGCGCGTGGACTTCTCCGGATCGAAGCGCTCGTCCATATAAGCGTTGCGGGCCAGGCCGTAGTTGCCATGGGGCATGAACTGCCACATGCCGCCGGCGCGGGAGCGGCGATTGACGGCCTGGGGCTGGAAGCCGGACTCGGCTACCGCCAGGTAGATCAGGTCCTGGGGCACGCCCTCTTCGGCCATCACCCGCTGGATCATGGCCTTGTAGCGGCCGGCGCGCTCAAACGAGTGCGTCAGCGTGTTGTGGCCGCGCAGTGAGTAGGCAAAAAAGTTGATGTAACCGGCCACATAGTCGTTGACCACCAGGGGAAGATCGGACTTGGTCGTGGCCAGGTCGGCCCGGGCCTTGGCCATGATGTTGGGGTCCACCTCGAAGGTCACTTCGCTGGCCACGTCGGCCGGCGTGGGCTCCTCCTTGGGCGCAAAGCCGTTGCCCTGCTTCAGAGCCTCCATCTCCAGCGCGTTCACCCCATCCACAATGCGGTTGAATTCGTCCTGCAACTCGGAACTGCCCCTGATGTCGATGCCGCTGGATAGCATCAGATCCACGGCGCGATCGAACTCCACCTTGGCCTCGGGCAATCTCCCTTTGGCATAGGCGGCCTGGCCTTTGGCGTATGCCTCTTCCACCTTCTGGATGAGCAGGCGAACGCGCTTCTGCTCGAGGGTGAGCGGCGGAGGCAAGTCGGGAGTTGCGGCACGCGGCGGCGGCGCCGGCAGGGCAGGCGCGGTAGCTTGCGGCTGCTCTCCCGCGAGAGCGCCCTTGGGCTGTGAGGGATCGCAGCCGGCCAGAATGAGGACCGGCAGGGCGAATCCGAGCAAACGATAGCGGATCGAACTATTGCGCATGAGAAGTTGCGGCAGCCCCGGCTCGAACGCTGCCGCGGAAGACACTATGCCGATGATAAGCTATGGCCTGGAGGTCCGCCTTCCACCCCAGCGACGAAGACCAGTCGCCGGGGGCCCCGGTTTCGCGGCGGACGCGCAAGAACGGCGCAATACCTCCTTTCGTCAGCCACCGCATGGACGCCCGCTTCCTTCGCAACTTCGCTATCATCGCCCACATCGACCACGGCAAGTCGACCTTGAGCGACCGTCTGCTGGAACTCACCGGCTCGGTGACCGGGCGCGATATGCAGGCCCAGATCCTGGACGATATGGACCTGGAGCGGGAACGGGGCATCACCATCAAGGCTCATGCCGTGCGCATGATGTACAAGGCCCAGGACGGCAACACCTACCAGCTCAACCTGATCGACACGCCCGGCCATGTGGACTTCAGCTACGAGGTTTCGCGCTCGCTGGCCTCCTGCGAAGGCGCGCTGCTGGTGGTGGACGCCAGCCAGGGAGTGGAGGCGCAGACGCTGGCCAACGCCTACCTGGCTATCAACCACGGCCTCGAAATCATTCCCGTAATCAACAAAATCGACCTGCCCTCGGCCGACATCGTCGGAACCCAGGAGGCGATCGAGAAGGCGGTGGGACTGGACGCCACCGACGCCATCCCGGTGAGCGCCAAGACCGGCCAGGGCGTTGCCGAGGTGCTGGAGGCTATCGTCCACCGGCTTCCGGCCCCCACGGGCGACCCCGATGCGCCGCTGCAGGCGCTCATCTTCGACTCCTGGTTCGATGCCTATCGCGGCGTCATCGTGCTGGTGCGCGTGATGCAGGGAACCATGCGCAAGGGCCAGCGCATCCGCCTCATGTCGAATGGGAAGTCCTTTGAAGTCGAGTCCATGGGCGTGCTCATGCCCAAACCGGTGGAGATCGGCCAGCTCTCGGCGGGCGAGGTGGGCTTTTTCGCGGCCACCATCAAGAACGTCGGCGACACCAAGATCGGCGACACCGTTACCGACGATACCAGGCCCGCGGCCGCCCAGTTGCCCGGCTTTGAAGACATCAAGCCCATGGTCTTCGCCGGCCTCTACACCGTGGACTCGCACGAACACACGCTGTTGCGCGACGCTCTGGAGAAACTGCGCCTCAACGACTCCTCGTTCTTCTTCGAGCCGGAAAGCTCGGTGGCCCTGGGCTTCGGCTTCCGCTGCGGCTTTCTCGGCCTGCTGCACATGGAGATCATCCAGGAACGGCTGGAGCGCGAGTACGAGTTGGACCTGATCACCACCGCCCCCGGCGTGCGCCACCATATCACGCTCACCGACGGCAGCGTGATCGAGGTGGACAATCCCTCGCGCTGGCCGGATCCCGGCAGCATCGAGGAGATCCGCGAGCCGGTGATCACCGCCAAGATCCTGACCAACGAGGAATATGTGGGCGGCATCTTCAAACTGGTGGAGGAAAAGCGCGGCAAGCAGTTGAACTTCGAGTACGTGACCCCCACCCGCGTGATGCTCACCTACGAGCTTCCGCTGAACGAGATCGTGCTCGACTTCTACGACCGCCTCAAATCCATCTCCCGCGGCTATGCCTCGCTGGATTATCAACTTACGGGCGAGTGGGAGTCGCCGATGGTCAAGCTCGACATCCTGGTCTCGGGCGAGCCGGTGGATGCGCTTTCCATCATCGTGCACCGCGACGTTGCTTACGAGCGCGGAAGGGCGCTGGTCTCCAAGATGCGCGAACTCATCCCCCGCCAGCAGTTCGAGGTTGCCATACAGGCCGCCATCGGCTCCAAAATCATCTCCCGCGAGACGGTGAGCCCGCTGCGCAAAAATGTGCTGGCCAAGTGCTATGGCGGCGACATTACCCGCAAGCGCAAATTATTGGAAAAGCAAAAGGAAGGCAAAAAGCGCATGAAGCGGATCGGCAAGGTCGATATTCCGCAGGAGGCTTTCCTGGCTATATTGCGGGTAGGCGAAGATCAGCAGAAGTAGCTACTGTACATTGACTCAATAGATACTTTAGTCACCGGATGTTCATGGGAGATTGTGGAAACCGCCCTAAGCCGGCGTCTGCTATTGCTCACCTGCAAACCCGCTTAAAGAACGAGAAGCTCTGCCCGTTTCTAATTGATAAATAAAGGGTTACTCTTCTTAGCAGAAGCCGGCCGACGTTGGCAAGAGGGTAAAACGGAATTTGTGCGGGGTATTGGGGGAAGGTTTCCACATTTTTTTCCACAATAAACCGCTGGTAGCAGTGGATTTTTCCCTTGTCCGGCAAGCAACCTATTTTCTTTGCTCTTTAACAATCGCCAATGCACGCACAAGGCCCCGTTCGGCGGGGCCCTGTTGAGCGTTCAAACCCGGCCTTAGTGCGTGGCGGGAGGCTTCGCGGACTGGGGGGCTGGCTTGGGCGCCGCGGCGGCCGGTTGCGCCGGCGGAGCGGGCACACCCGACTTCAGGTTGTAGGCGTCGATGACTGCCTTGGTGATATTGGTCGACTCGGTGGCGTAGAGTACGGGAGTCTGCTGCTGGGCCACGTCCAGAACTATAGTGTATCCCTGCTGTTGCGCGTAGGCTTCCAGAACGTCATAGACCTTGGAGGCCAGGCCGTTGTACATATCCTGCATCTCCTGCTGAAAGTCGTTGCGGGCATCCTCGGCGTCGCGATCCAACTTCTTCTTCTTGTCGTCGATGGCCTTGGCGCGGCTGGCGCGCTCAACCTCGCTCAGTTTGTCGCCCTGCGTCTGCAATTGCTTGGTCAGGGTCTCGATGTCGTCATTGAGGTTTTTGAGTTGGTCTTCCCTGGGCGCGTACTTCTTCTGCAGGTCTGCGAAGTTGCGCTGGCCCTCGTTGGTTTGGCCCACGGCCACCTGGAAGGCGATGACGGCAATCTTGGCTGGGCCGGCAGGCGCGGCAGGCGCAGCGGGAGCAGGCGATGTTTGGGCGGCTGCGCTCAGGACGATGCCCGAGGCCAGCGTAACGGCTAGTGCAAGCAAACGCTTCATTTGAGTGAAAACTCCTTCGGAATTCCTGTGCGGTTGTCCACGCAAGGGCAGAGACAGAAAAAACGCGGACGGAAACGTCAACGGAAACTAAGGTGGATTATAAAAGGGCCGGAACAGGAGCGTCAAACCCGGGATCCCCAGGAAGCGGCCTTTCCTTCCTGGGGTGGTAGCGATGCCCCGACTCTGGAGAGTACCCCGGCGCTCATTTTGTCGCTGGGTTGGAAACTAAAGGGCCTTGAGCTCTGTCGCGGTATGCGACGGGGTTTTGATGTCCGCATCCAATCGCCGGAAGCACAATGGCCCCGCGTAGCGGGGCCTTTGTGAGCGATACAGCCTGGGCTTAGTGCGTGACGGGAGGCTTGGCGGCCGGTTTGGGCGCCGTGGCGGCCGGCGGCGGCGGCGGAGCGGGTACGCCGGACTTCAGGTTGTAAGCATCGAGGACCGTCTTGGTGATGTCGGTACTCCTATCCGAATAGAGTATGACAGGAGCCTGTTGACGGGTCACGGTCTCGTCCAGGACCAGCGTGTAGCCCTGCTGCTGCGCGTAGTTTGACAGTACGTCATAAACCTTGCCGGCCACTCGATTGTAGATCTCCTGCATCTCCCCCTGGAGGTCGTTCTGCGCGTCCTCGGCGAAGCGCTGCGCATGTTTTTTCTTTTCGTCGATGGCCTTGGCGCGATGGGCGCGCTCGGTTTCGCTCAACTTGTCGCCCTGTGCCTTTAACTGCTTCTCCAGGCTATCGATCTCATCTGCCAGGGATTTGAGCTGCTGGCGCCTGGGTTCGTATTTTTTTTGCAGGTCGGCAAAGTCGCGCTGGAATTCATTGGTTTGACCTACAGCCGCCTGAAAGGAGAAGACGGCAACCTTGGCAGGGCCGGCAGTCGCCGCGGGGGCGGGCGATGTTTGTGCGGCGGCGCTCAGGACAAAGCCCGAGGCCAGCGTAATGATGATTGCAAGTAAACGCTTCATATGGGTCGAGAACTCCTTTAGAAGGTTGTGGAAACGGTAAAACGGAAGGTCTTGCGCGGCTCCCGGAACAGGTATTGCGCTCCGTAGCCTGCCTGTGCCTCCGCATATGTATAGTCGCCCGCGCCGCCGGGCGGAAAGAGATCGCGGGTAATCAGCTGCGAGGAGCAGCTTTGCTTGCCGCCCCCCAGGGTAACGGAGTTGCAGAAGGGCTGCTCATAGAGGCGCAACGGGTTGTAGGCATAGTAGATGCGCATGGGCGCGTTGATCACCGGCATGATGACCGAAAGCTCGCCGCCCAGGGACATGCGCGGCACAAAATTGGTGCCTTCGACGGGCCGGATATTCTGCCGGAACCCGACCTCGGAGCCCGGTATGCCGCCCTGGCAGGAGCCGTTGTTGTAGACCGGGCAGCCATAGAGGGGCGCGGTGAGCGAGGCAAAGCCCTCGGGGCTCTGCTTCAACTGCCCGTGGTTCAGCGCCACGTCGACGCCGAAGTCGTTGAACAACGAGACGGTAACCGGACCGGCGATGGGAATGCGATACTCGGCATTGGTAATGAGATTGGTATCGCCGCCGATGGAGGCGATGCCGTAGATGGGCAGCGGCACCTGGATGCACTGGTTGTCCTGCGGATTGGTCGGGTCGCGCGGAACGCAACTGCCGTCGGGATTGGTTAGTTGGATGTTGATGCGGTTCGGAACATAGCCGTAAGGCGTGGCTCCGCGGATATCGAATCCGCGCAAATCGCCCTCGCCGCCGGAGAAGAAGCGGTTGTTGGGCGGGGCCACGTCGCCGCCCCAGCCTTGCACGTAGCCCAACTGCGCGCGCAGGCCCAGCACGTTGCGTCCGTTGGGCGTCAGCATCAGGTAGTGGATGGGCATGAAGCGCTTGTAGGCCACCAGCGGCGAGATGTAGCGCACGTTGCCGGCGATGCCGGCCACCTGGAACACCGCCGTGAATTCCTTGCCGCTGCGCGGGCGCAGGGGGTTGTTGACGGTGTTGTAGATATAGCTGAATGAGGCAGAACTGTTGATGATGCCCGCCAGAGCATTGGTCCCCTGAATGCCCGACCGGAAGCTGATGGTCTGGAAAAAGGTTTGCGAGGCGGTGCTGAACGCGGTAATCGACGACCTGTTCCACGAGTAGGTCATGCCCACGCGCTGGAAGGCGTGCCTCCTCAGCGGATAGCTGAGTGAAAGAGTCAAGCCCTTGGATGCCTGATTGTAGTTTTGCGTCAGCGACTGCTGCGCCGCGGTCAGGTTGGCCGACAGGCCAGTGGTGACCCCGTAGCTCTTGGCTGCGTTGTAGTCCATCTTGTTGTTGAAGAGCTGGAAGCCTATGTTGAACGGGCGGTTGCGAAAGTAGGGTTGCGTAAAACCGAACATGAACTGGCGGCTCACGTTGCCCAGGTTGCCCTGCAGGCTGAGCGTTTCGCCCAAGCCGAGAAAGTTGTTGGTCTGGTAGTTCACGCCCAGGAACGCGCCCGACAGGCCGCTGATGCCGCCGTTCAGGCCGATCGAGTTTTTGCCCTTCTCCTTCACCTTGAGCAGCAGGTCTACGGTGCCGGCATCGGCATCCTGGTGGGCCTCGGAGTCCTGCTCCACCTTGAGCGGCTCGAAGTACTCCAACTGGTTGAGGCGCAGCAGGCTGTACTCCCACAGTTGGGAGTTGTAGACCGATCCTTCGTCGAGCATCAGTTCGCGGCGAATGACCTTGTCGCGGGTCGTGGTGTTGCCCTGGAACTCGATGCGCGAAACGAAAAAGGGCTTGCCCTCGTCGATATCGATGTTCAGCGAGACGGTCTTCTTCTGGTCGTCAAAGCTGGGCTTGGGAATGGCGCCGAAGTTGATGTAGCCCAACTGTCCGTAGGCCTTCTTCAGGTTTTCCAGGCCTTTGCCGATCAGCGTGGCGTTGAACCATTCGCCATCCTTCACGGCGAAGGTGGCGCGCAGGGCCTTGACGTTGGTCACCGCCTTGTTGCCGGTGAAGGTGATGGTGCCCAGCCGGTAGCGGGCGCCCTCTTCAATGGGCATCAGAATGTCGATGCGCTTGCCCTTGTTGGGACGGAAGGTTAACAAGTTGAGTCCGCCCTGGTCGCGGATCTGCGTCTTGGGCTCCTCGACCGCGGCGTTGTAATAGCCCTTGTCGCGGAAGGCCTGGCGCACCCGCTCGGTGTCCTCCTCCAGCTTGGAAGAGTCGAAGGTCTGGGAAAATAGATTTTCGAAAATAACCGAATAGGGGATGCCGATGGGCTTCAGGTTCTTCATCGAGCGGCGCAGTAGCAGCGAATTCAGGTGCTGGTTGCCGGTGAACTTGATGTTGCCCACCTTGACGGTGGGACCTTCCTTGATGTTGAAATTCACCTGCACTGAGGCGGGAGGAATGTCCTTGATGTCAAGCTTGATGACGGCGAACTGGTGCCCGTGCTCCGACAGGATCTGCTTCAGAACGGCGGTGGCCCGCAAAACCTTGGCCGGGTCGTACTGGCTCTCCACCGAGAGGCCGACCTTTTCCTTCTTGAACCGGTCCAGCACGTCCGACACGGAGACGGCATTGAGACCCTTGTAGTTGATCTCGCGGATGGTGGGCTTCTCCTTGACGAAGATGTCCAGGATGATGCCCCTCTCCGAGTCCTCGCGCTCAATGCGCAGATTTTCGAAGTACCCGGTGTTCCACAGCGAGTTGAAGTCGCGCTCGATGGAGATGGGGTCGTAGGTGTCGCCGGGGTGGGTAAAGAGCCGCGCCAGCACGGTCTCCTTGGGGATGCGCCGGTTGCCGATGACACGAATCGAATCGATGGTCTGCGGCTGCTGGGCCTGGGCAGCGCCGGCCAGCAGCGCCAGGGCCAGCAACAACAGGACGCGCGCCGGGCGCGCCAGAAGGCTGGAAGTCCACAGGACGCGGGGGATGCAATTGCGCTTTGTCTTCACCGGGCTGGAGCCCTGCGGCGAGCAAACGTACTGGTGCGGTCCATAGTTCGGCTTCACGGGAAGAATATGCTCACCCTCACTGCTGAAAATCTGACCCTGCTCGATGAAAGACTGATTTTACCATCCCAGCGGCGGAGTGGGCGCCGGGGTACCTTCAAGAATCGGGGCATAGCTACCACCCCGGTCGTTGGGGGCCCCGGTTATGTACCACCCCGGCCATTTACCATCCCGGTTATTTGGAACCCAAACCACAGTCTACCGGAAACAAACGGGTTGGGCCGGCTCTTTGCATCCTCGCCGCCCCTCGCCGCATCTCTCTTTGACGCAGACCGGGCGCACAGGACATTCTCCCCGCGTGGAGGTTTTTTGGGGTGACGGAAGAATCACAAGAGACGGTTTATGAATTTTCTGCCCCGCTGCTGGATGGGAGCACAGTCAGCCTGGCCGCCCGCCGCGGCGGGCCGGGGCCGGGTCCTGCTTATCGTCAATACCGCCAGCTCGCCGCGGCGAGCGGCTTTACCCCCCAATATGCAGGCCTGGAAGAGCTCTATCGCGCCTATAAAGACCGCGGCTTCCTGGTGCTGGGCTTCCCTTCGAACCAGTTTGGCGCCCAGGAACCGGGCTCGGCAGCCGAGATCGGCGCCTTCTGCGAAAAAAATTATGGCGTGAGCTTCCCCATCTTCGCCAGGATCGACGTGAACGGCCCCCATGCCCACCCCCTCTATCGCTTCCTCAAGCGAGGCAAGCCCGGCATCTTCGGGGTCTTCGGTATGCAAAGGATCAAATGGAACTTTACCAAGTTCCTCGTCGACCGGAAGGGCAGCGTGGTGGGGCGCTTCGGCCCCTCGACAAAGCCAAAGGCCCTGGCGATCCCCATTGAAGGGCTGCTGGACAGCCGGAACTGAGCGAGGCGTTTGTCCGCATCCTGCTACTGCACTGAGAGAGCCACTTCAGGAATTCGCCTGCAATATCCCCTTTTGCCGCACCCCGCCCGGCCCCTGAGGTATGCTTTCTGCATATCTGGCTTGTGTGCCGGCCTTTTCCCGAAAACCGGGCAGGCCTTCCCACAAAATCCCAGCGCCGGAGGCAACGATGCGCCGAGCTCTTCCCATGATCCTGATCCGGGTGGTTGTCGGCCTGGTATTCCTCACTGAAGGCATTCTCAAGTTCGTGCGCCCCGACGAGTTTGGCATTGGACGCTTTGCGGGCATCGGTCTGCCCTATCCTCAAGTGCTTGCCCCGCTGGTGGGCGGTACTGAGATCATCGCCGGCGCTGCAGTCTTTCTTAATTTTTTTGCCGGCGATGCCGCGATCCTGTTGCTGCCGGTCATTGTGACCGCGCTGGTGACCACCAAGCTGCCCATCCTGCTGGGACGGCCCCTGGGGCCGTTTGCGCTGGTCAAACTGGCCCATTACGGCTGGTTGAGCTTTCTCCACGAGACGCGACTCGACTTCTGCATGGCCTTCGCCCTGCTGGCCGTCCTCATCGACTCCGGCCAGCGCATTGGGCGCAGGAGACAGTGGTATCAATCCAAGGAACTGTAGAGAATGGCCGCGCCCGGAGGCGAATCAACCCCTCAGCTCCTACTCCACAGGCGGAGCAAGGAAAAGAGCGTAAACCAGCAGGGCGATGCCGACGAATCCGGGAATCAACCCGCAAAGGTAGACGGGTTCGTTGCTCACCAGCGCCCGCAGAAAAATGACCAGCGCCACGCCCACGCCAATGTTGATAAGGCCGCCGATCTTCATGCCTTCGCGGGCCTTGATCCGCTTGAGCCGATCATCCTCTCGCATCAGCTCAAGGGCGGCCTTGGCGCCCTCACCCGATGCCTCGGTGATCCGCCGCAGAGTCTCCGCCTTGTAAAACGCCTCGCGCTCCTGGCTCCGATGTTTGAACCAAACGGCAAACGTGATAAACGTAAACACCGACACAACGGACACAATCGGAATCAGAACGCCGAACATTGCAACCTCTGCTTCACCTGGACCCATCTCTTCCTCCTTGCCGGGGTATCTCCCCATGCGTTTGGTAGGACAGCAGGAGTCTGCGTCCGGTTGCATAATTTCAGGTAGAAGGTTTTCTCTAAAAAAATGCAACCTGGGCGGATCGGGAACGGTCTTACCGGTTGCAGAGGAGCGCTTTTCAGCATGAATGCCGCGATCAGCGCCGAAGAAGACCTGGCCGACGTAGACCGCGTGCTGGCCGGCGACGCGCAGGCCTTCGAGGGCATCGTCCGCCGCTGGCAGGGTCCGCTCATCAATATGGCCTGGCGCTACTGCCGCGACCGCGCCCGCGCCGAAGATCTGGCTCAGGATGCCTTCCTCCGCGCCTGGCGCGGGCTGGCCGGGTGGCGGCGCGAGTCCAGCTTCTCCACCTGGCTATTTGCCCTGGCGGCCAACGTCTTCCGCTCCGAGCTCAAGCGGTTTCCCACCGTCAACCTGCCCCTGGACGAGATCGCCGAGCCCTCCAGCCTCGCCGCTCAGCTGAGCACTCTCTCCAAAAAGCTAAGTAACGAAGAGGTCCGCCGCTCCGTGCTCGCCCTGCCGCTGCGCTACCGCGAACCGGTAATTCTGTTCTACTTTCATGAGATGGACTTGAGCCGGGCGGCAGCCACTTTGCGCCTGCCCGAGGGAACCCTCAAAGCCCGCCTATCCAGAGCGCGGGCCTTGTTGCGACGGCGCTTCCCGCACCTCGAAGCCCAGCACGCGGAGATGGAATTAGCCGCCCTCAATACAGGAAAGGAGGCTTGAAGATGAACCGGACCAAAACAAATCGCGAAGAGACGGACCATAGCAGGATCGAAACCATTCTGTCGACGGAAGAGGCGCTTATTCCCTCTTCAGGCTTTCTGGCCTCGGTGATGGAAAGCGTCCATGAAGAGGCAAGGCTGCCTCAGCCCATCCCGTTTCCGTGGAAGCGGGCCGTTCCCGGCATTCTACTGGCCAGCGGAGTATTCGCCTGGGCCGCGGTCGAGCTTGCCCGTCACGCCCTGCCCGCTGTGAGCCGGATTTCGCTTACCCCGCCGCATCTCTACGCCGCCCTCGAGCGGCCCCTCGAACAAGCGGGCTGGGTCGCGCTGGCGCTGGCAGCGTCGTTGCTCTCCTGGCTGCTGTCGCGCCGTCTGGCCGGGCGCTCCGGGCTGCTGTAGCTTCGCTGTTTGCGCTATTTCTATTGATCCGGCCCGTAAATACTGATACTCCGTGCCCCATCCTGTCATCCTGAGCGAGCGCAGCCAGTCGAAGGACCTGCGTTTTGTATTTCCGGCGGAAAGGGTGGGAAACCACAATACTAATGAAGGGCCGGAGCAATAAGTCGCAATGCCCGATTGGCTCAGTTCCGCTAAAAAAAGAAGCGGTCCTTCTTGAGTGTGGCAACGATTTGCGTAGTGGCATCGAGGACAGGGAGAGGCGCAGTACCATTCGATTGAGACCTGAGTTCAACCTTCAGAGTCATGCGCTTACTGGCAACGAATTCGGCGCTGACGATATTCGAAGCCTTTTGCGCGCCGCCGGAGCTGACCGATACACGAAACTCATGCACACCGGGCGGAACAAACAGATTGCTATAGTCCGACGGGCTGGCCGAGGAACCTTTGAAATAGGTCTTACCCCCCATTTCGACGGTGAAGGTGTAGTTGGGCGGGAAGTTCTCGAAATCAAACTTCAAACGGGTGTTCTGCTTTGGATCGAGCTTTTTGGGATCGAACGCCACGGCTGCCGATTGCGGGCTGGGAGCAGGGGCGGCGACCGGCGGTGCGACGGGTGCCGGGGCGGGCTGCGCGACCGGTGCCGGGGCGGGCTGCGCGGCGGGCTGTGCGGCAACATTCTTTCCAGGCTTTGGTTTGGCGGCCTTCGCGGCCTCGGAGGCCTGTGCTTGCGGGGCAGGCGCCGCTTTCTCAGGTGTGGACGGCGCCGGCTGCGAAGGCGCGGGCGCTTGAGGTGTGGCCGCCACAGGCGCCGGCGGCGGTTGCTGCGGAGCAGGCTGGCTGCGATGTGTCAGTAAATACCCGCCGCCCGCGGCAACGGCGGCGACAAGAACAACCGCCGCGATGATCAGCACCAGCTTCTTGTCGAGCGGCTTTGCTGGCTTGGCCGGTTTGGCTGGTGGAGTCTGCTTGGGCGGCTGAACTGCTGACGGGTGAACCGATGCCATGCCAGACTTCGGCGGCAGGCTGGTGGGAGCTGAATCGCCCCCAGCCGCCATCGCCTGCGGAACCACGGTATGCATGCCTGAGGTCTTTGCATTGGTCCGCAACTCCGCCAGGGCCTGGGCCAGTTCATCTCCGGTTTGATAGCGTTCGGCGGGGCTCTTGGCCAGGCACTTGAGAATCACTGCCTCCAACGGGGCGGGGATGGCGGGATTCAGTTTTGCGGGCGGAATGGGCTCAGTGTGGACGATCTTATAGGAGACCGCCGTCATGGTTTCGCCGGCGAACGGCTGCTCTCCCGTGACCATCCAATAGAGGATGACGCCCAGCGAAAACAGGTCGGTGCGGCCATCGATGGTCGCGCCGGTAAACTGCTCGGGAGGCATGAACGCGGGCGTTCCCAGTAGCTGACCGGTGGTGGTGATCTCTCCGGCGGTGAGCTTGGCGACGCCAAAATCCGTGATCTTCGGCCGCTCGTCTCCGTATGTCTCGCGCGAAGTGAGCAGAATATTCGCGGGCTTGATATCGCGGTGAATCACGCCATTGCGGTGAGCGTACCCGAGGGCGTCCGCGATCTGCTGTCCGATCTCGCAGACGCGATCCAGGGATGCCCGTTCGCCCGTCTTCATCGCGGCGGCCAGGGTTCGGCCATTGACGAACTCCATCACCAGATAAGGCATGCCCTCGTGCTCGCCGACGTCGAAGACGGGCACAATTCCGGGATGGGCCAGGGCGCCCGCGGCGCGCGCCTCGCGGTAAAAGCGCTGGCGGTATTCGCCGCCCTGCTCGCTGGCCAGGGCCGTTGTAAGGATGGTCTTCAGCGCGACGACGCGGTCCATGGCGGGGTCTCGCGCGCGGAATACGCTTCCCATGGCGCCGTGGCCCAGCTCATCGATGATCTCGTACCGCCCGATGGTTTTGGGAATACTCATAGCCTGATGCGAACACTCTAGCACACGGACGGATGCCCTCGAAACACCGTGATGCCCCTCGAATCGCTATTTATTCGATGGCGAAAACCGCGTAAACGCTGGCCTCCCGGCTCACCTTGCGCGGCTCGATGGCCAGCGTCATCGGCGGCGCGGCAAAGGCTGCTCCGGGAGCGGCGTTGTTGGCGTACTCCATAGCTTGCGGCGCGGAAATCTGGTTGGTCACATAGACCAGCGCGCCCAGGTGTACGCCCATTCCCTTGGCCAGCACCTCTGCGTCTGCCCTGGCGCGCGCGGCGGCATGGTCCAGAGCCTGGTCTTCCAGCGCCCGTTCGTCCTGCACCGTCCAGTCGATCTCGCCGCTGTCGGTGGCGCCCGCAGCCACAGCAATATCCAGAATCTCCGCGGCGCGCTCCGGCGGGGTCTTCACCGTCCATTCCTGCACCAGCGTGAACTTGTGCGCTTTGCCGCTGGCGCTATCCAGCCGCTGCCGCTCGCTGCGAATCGAGCTCTCAGCAATCCCGGCCTGCTTGAGCGCGGCGACGATATCGTTCGAGATCTTCGCGCCCGCGGCATAGGCTGCCTTGGCATCGGAGGGTTGGGTCTGGAACCCGATGTGCAGAATGGCCACATCCGGGTCGACGGTCACCCGCCCCTCCGCGCTGACGGTGAGGGTGCGGTTGGCGGGTTCGATCTTCAATTGGACCTGGCTGGTCTGTTGCGCATTCATTGCCACGCAGCCGGCCAGCAGGGCAAATACCACGATTGCTTGTTTCACAGGCATAAATCGGTCTCCTTCATCCCTTGAACGTAAAGCATACATAAACTTGCAGGTCTTTCCCGGAAGATTTCCGGTAGTGGGTCAGTTTGAAGGGTACGGGCTTTACAGGCTGCGGAAAAACTCGATCCGGAGGGAGGCGGGGGTTTCAACCCCCGCATAAAGCCAAAAAGAATCAACGCGGGCTTTAGCCCCGGAGGGCGGCGACCTCATTTGTTTTCCCCCGCGTACTTAACCCCAAACCGCCTCAGTTTTTCCAGTGTCGCGGCAGCCTGGCCGGAGTCGATGGCCTCGGCGCCCTGAGCCACGCCATCCTTCAAATCTGCGGCCAGCCCGGCAGCCACTAGCGCCGCCGCTGCGTTCAGCAGCACAATATCCCGCCGCGCGCCGGGAATGCCGGTAAGCACGTCGTAAAGCAGGGCAGTATTGGTCTTCACATCGCCACCCGTAAATTGATCCAGCGTGGCGCGGGGCAGCCCGGCCATCTCCGGCGTCACGCGAGAGGCTTTCAAAGTTGGCGCGCCGCCAGTCTCCGGCTCCTCGACGCGGGCCACGATGGACTCGCCGGTCGTGGTCAGCTCGTCGATGCCATCGGTTCCATGCACCACAAAGGCTCGCTTCGCCTTCAGAGCCGCCAGCGTGCGCCCCACCAGCAGCACCTTACTGGGCGACAGCACGCCGATCACCTGCACCCGCGCCCCGGCTGGATTGGTGAGCGGCCCGCAGAGATTGAAGATGGTGCGAAACCCCAGCGCCCTGCGCAGCGGCCCCAGAGCCTTCATGGCCGGGTGATAGAGCGGCGCAAACAGAAACATGAAACCGGTTTCGCGCAGGCACTGAACGGCAAGTTCCGGCTTGAGAGCAATGGGCACGCCCAGCGCCTCCAGCACGTCTGCCGCGCCGCACAGCGAGGTGACCGCGCGGTTGCCGTGCTTGGCCACCTTTGCTCCCGCCGCCGCCGCTACCAGAGCCGCGCCGGAGGAGATGTTGAAGGTCAGCGGCCCTCCGCCGCCGGTGCCGACCACGTCCACCAGCTCGTCCCGCTCCGCGTCCGTAAAGGGAAGCGGCGTGGCGCGTGCCCGCATCACCTCGACAAAGCCGGCCAGCTCCGGCGCCTGTTCGCCGCGCGTCGCCATCACAGTCAGAAGCGCCGCCGTCTCCACCTCCGGCACCGCGCCGGACAAGATCTCATCAAGCGCGTGGGCCGCCTGTTCGCGGGTCAGAGCCGTGCCGTCCTCGGCCAGCGGCTTCAAGAGTTCCTTCAGAGAGGCCATATTATTCATGATAACGGCGCGACTCGGTTGCGCTTCCCCGTTTGCCGCTCCTTCGCCGCACAAGATAGTATTTGGATGCTGCTGGCATGGTATCGCTGGCCCGGCATTCACCGGAGCCGGAATACGAATCCACCAACCAAAGCGGACGCGGGCGGTCCCAACAAACATGAAGATTCACGAATATCAGGCAAAAGAAATCCTGGCGAAATACGGCGTGGCCGTGCCCAGAGGCGAAGTGGCCAACACCCTGGAAGAGGCCTCGACAGTGGCCCGCAAGCTCTTTGCCGAGGGCGCCACAGGCGTCGTCGTCAAGGCGCAGATTCACGCCGGAGGCCGCGGCAAGGGCGGCGGAGTGAAAGTTGCCCGCACCCGCGAGGAGGCCGAGCTCTACGCCAAGCAGATTCTCGGCATGACGCTGGTCACCCACCAGACCGGCCCTCTCGGACAAAAAGTCCAGCGGCTGCTCATCGAGGAGACCGCGGCCATCGACCGCGAGCTCTATCTGGGCATCGTCCTCGACCGGGTGACAGGGAGGTTGGTGTTCATGGCCTCGCAGGCCGGCGGCATGGAGATTGAAGAAGTGGCCGCCAAGACTCCGGAGGCCATCTTCAAGGAGACGATCGATCCGGCCGTGGGTTTTGGCGCATGGCAGGCGCGCAAGCTGGCTTTTGCGCTGGGCCTCAAGCCCGCGCAGATCAACCCCGCCGTCGCCTTTCTGCAGAGCCTGTACCGGGCATTCGTTGAAACCGACGCCTCGCTGGTGGAGATCAATCCCTTCATCACCACCAAGGACGACAAGCTCCTCGCCCTCGACGCCAAAATCACCTTCGACGACAACGCCCTCTTCCGCCATCCGGACCTCAAGGCGATGCGCGACACCGCCGAAGAGGACCCGCTCGAAGTGGAGGCCAGCAAATACGCGCTCAACTACATCAAGCTCGACGGCTCCATCGCCTGCATGGTCAACGGCGCCGGTCTGGCCATGGCCACCATGGACATCATTCAATACGCCGGCGGCAGCCCGGCCAACTTTCTCGACGTGGGCGGCGGAGCAACCCAGGAGCAGATCGAGCACGCCTTTGAAATCCTGCTCTCCGACGCCCACGTGAAGGCCATCTTCATCAACATCTTCGGCGGAATCCTGCGCGTGGATCGCCTGGCCACCGGCGTAGTCGCGGCAGCGCGCAAGCTGCACGTAACCCTGCCCATCGTCCTGCGCCTGGAAGGAACAAACGTTGAAGAGGGCCGCAAAATTCTCAAGGAGTCCGGCTTGAATTTCCAGGTAGGTGAAACAATGAAAGATGCGGCGGAGTTAGTCGTAGCCGCGGCTGCAAGCGTGGGAGCATAACATGGCCGTACTCGTAAATAAAGAAACTCGACTCATTGTTCAGGGAATCACCGGCAAGGAAGGCACTTTCCACGCCAAAGGCGCTGCCGAGTACGGCACCAAGGTCGTCGGCGGAGTGACTCCGGGCAAAGGCGGGACCACGCACGAAGGCTGGCCTGTCTTCAACACTGTGGCCGACGCCGTGGAGAAGACCGGCGCCAACGCAACCGTAATCTTCGTCCCTCCACCCTTTGCCGCCGATGCAATCCTTGAAGCCGAGGACGCGGGCATTCCTCTCATCGTGGCCATCACCGAGGGCATCCCCACGCTGGACATGATCAAGGTATGGGCCAAGCTGAAGAACTCAAAATCGCGGCTCATCGGCCCAAACTGCCCCGGCGTCATCTCGCCCGGCAAGGCCAAGATCGGCATCATGCCCGGCAACATTCACAAAGAGGGTTCCATCGGCATCGTCTCCCGCTCCGGCACGCTGACCTATGAGGCCGTTTACCAGCTCACGCAGCGCGGCATCGGCCAATCGACCGCGATTGGAATCGGCGGCGACCCCATCATCGGCACCACGCATATCGACGCGCTGCGCCTCTTCAATGATGATCCCGAGACCGAAGCCATCGTCCTGATCGGCGAAATCGGCGGCTCTGCGGAAGAGGCTGCGGCGGAGTTCGTCAAGCAGTACGTGAATAAGCCGGTGGTCGGCTTCATCGCCGGGCAGACCGCGCCTCCGGGCCGCCGCATGGGCCACGCCGGCGCCATCATCAGCGGCGGCCAGGGCACCGCCGCCGACAAGATGAAGGCCATGACCGCGGCCGGTATCCACGTCGTGGTTTCGCCAGCCGAGATCGGCGCAACCCTGGCGCGCGTGATCGGGAAAAGTTAGCTTTCAGCTATTAGCCATTAGCTTTTTGCTTCTAGCCCCTGGTTTTTCGCGCCTGAGTCGCAGTCCATGGTGGTGACCCTATGCAGTGTGCACCAGCAAGTAGAGCTAATAGCTAATAGCTAAAAGCTGATAGCTGTTTCTCACCACACCCGGCAAGGCTTCGGGTTCACCATCGGCTCGTGCTTCCTGCAACTGAAGCTTTTGGCAAACTCCGGCAAATCCTGCAAAACTGAGTTGGTGCGGTACTCGTCCGGTGCGTGCGGATCGCCTTGCGCCTGACTGCGCAAATGCTCGGGCCGCGTCTGCGTGCACCACTGCTGCGCATAGGCGATCCAGAAGCGCTGGTCGGGAGTGTAGCCGTCGGTCTTCGCGGCCATATCTACGTGCACGCTCTCCGCCTTGTCGAGCCAGGCCAGCCATGCCAGCCACAACCCGCCCAGATCGGCCAGATTCTCGCCCAGCGTTAACTTGCCGTTCAGGTGAACGCCGGGCACGGCCTCGATGGCGTCATATTGTTTCACCATGCATTCGGCGCGCTCGGTGAACTTCTTCTCGTCTTTTTTCGTCCACCAGTTCTTCAGGTTGCCGTCCTTGTCGAACTGCCGTCCCTCGTCGTCGAAACCGTGCGTCAGCTCGTGCCCGATGGTCGAACCCATATCGCCGTAGTTGGCCGCGTCGTCCTCCAAGCCGCTGAAAAAGGGAGGCTGCAGGTACCCGGCGGGGAAGTTCACATTGTTCATCTGCGGATCGTAGTAGGCGTTCACGGTGGGCGGCGTCATCTCCCACTCGCCCTTGTCCACCGGCTTGCCGATCTTGGCCAAATCACGCGCATGTTCAAACTCGCGCGCCCGCATCTGGTTGCCCAGCCCATCCCCGCGCACAATTTTGAGCGTCGAGTAGTCGCGCCATTTATCGGGATAGCCGATCTTGTTCATCACCGCGTGCAGCTTTTCCTTGGCCTTTACCTTGGTCGCGGCGCTCATCCAGTTCAGTCCATCGATGTCCTTCTCCATGGCCTGCTCGATAGCCAGCGTCATCTCCAGCGTACGCTGCTTCTCCGCGGGCGGAAAATATTTGGCCACGTAGGCCTGGCCCAGCGCCTCGCCCAACTCAAGATCCACGCGGCTGGTGCAGCGCTTCCACCGCTCCTGCTGTTTTTCAGCGCCATTCAGAATGTGCGAGTAGAAGTTCCAGTTCTCGTGATCGAAGCTCTCCGGCAAACCGGTGCCGGCATAGGCGTGCAGCAGGTGCCAGCGCAGGTAAGTCCTGATCTGCTCGATGGGCGTATCGGCAACCAGGCTGTTGAACTCCGCAATAAACTTCGGCTCCGTATCGTTCACCTTGCCCACGGCGGGCGCGTGCGCGGCGGCCGCATAATCGGCCAGCGAAAAGTGAGTCATCTCTTTTCCTAAGCCGGCCACATCCGTGGGATGGTTCAGGTTCTGCGGATCGCGCTGTTCGGTAATGGTGAGCGAGGCCTTGGCCAGGCGGGTTTCGATGGCCAGCACGGTCTCCGCATCTTTCGCGGCCTGCGCCTCCGGCTCGCCCGCCAGCGTAAAAATCTTGCTCATGTGGGCCACATACTGCTGGCGCTGCTCCACTGATTTTGCGTCGGTGCGCGTGTAGTAATCGCGCTCCGGCAAACCCAGGCCGCCCGCGTTATAGAAGGAGATCATCGCGCTCGAGTCGGCAAAGTCCTGGTTCGATCCCATGCCGAAGAAGGCGTTCACGCCGATGGCGTGCAGATGCGCCAGCAAAACGGGCAGCTCCGCGGCAGATTGGAGCGCGGCAATGCGGTCCAACTCCGGGGTGAGCGGCGCCAGCCCCAACTTGTTCACGGCCGCCGCGTCCATGCAACTTGCGTAGTCGTCGCCAATCTTCTGCTCGTTGGCGGAGCGTGTGGCCGCGGGCACAGCCGTCTCTTCCAGAATCTGGCGCAGGTGCAGGCGGTTCAGCTCATACAGTTCAGTAAAGCGGCCATAGGAGGCCTGGTCGGCGGGCAGCGGGTTGCGCTTGAACCAGCCGTTGCAACTGTAGTGGTAGAAGTTATCGCAGGGGTCTACGGTCTTGTCGATCAGCGAGGGATCGAAGACCCGCAATTCCGGCGCGGAGGGCGGCACGGCTGGCGCGGCGTTCTGGCAAAGTGCCGGAAAGGAGGCTAATCCGGCGGCTAGAACGGCAGTGACTGCGATCGAAGAACGAAAGTGTGCAGCAGCGAAGCAAAACATGCCGAAACTCTAACAGATTTGAGGCCCTGCCGGGCAGCCGCAAACGGCGGCAATTACAATAGAAGGCGCAGAAGTAAATCTTTTCAGGAGCAAATAAGTGCCGCAGCGCACCTTCAGCATCGTCAAACCGGACGCGGTCCGCAAGGGGTTCACCGGGGCCATTCTGGCCGAGATCGAGAAGGCCGGCTTCCAGATCGTAGCCATCAAAAAGCAGACTATCTCCAAAGAACAGGCCCAGGGCTTCTATGCCGTCCACGCCGGGAAGCCGTTCTTCGACGGGCTCTGCGATTTCGTGTCCTCCGGCCCACTGGTCTTGATGGTTCTGGAAAAGGAGAACGCCATCGCCGACCTGCGCAAGCTGATGGGCGCCACCAATCCCGCCAACGCCGACCCAGGAACCATCCGCAAGAAGTTCGCCGGCTCCCTGCAGGAGAACGCCATCCACGGCTCCGACGCAGAGGAGACCGCCGCCTTCGAGATCGGCTATTGGTTCGCAGGGTACGAGTTGATTTAGCTATCCATCCGACTGGGGGTGCGTCGAAGATTTGCCAGAGACCCTCTTCGATCGCTGGCATCCTGGATGCACCATTGAACATGCGACAGGCTGCAACCTGATAACTGCGGCTTGAGCACTCCACACTTCCGTATGTTTCCCTGGAGAACTGAAATGCGATTCGCGGCAAAAAGCACCGAAATGACCGGCGAAAACCAACTCAGCAAGGTCCCAGAAGTCACTCTCGTCTTTTGGATCATCAAGGTATTTTGCACAACCCTCGGGGAAACCGGGGGCGATGCAGTGACCATGTCGATGAATCTTGGCTATCTGGTTGGCACCGCGATCTTCGCCGCAATCTTTCTTGTGGCAGTTATTGCTCAGGTAAAAGCCAAGGGGTTTCATCCGTTCCTCTATTGGACGACAATTATCGCTACCACTACGGTTGGAACCACCATGGCCGACTTCGCCGACCGTTCTCTCGGCATAGGCTATGCGGGGGGAAGTCTATCGTTGTTTGCGCTTTTGCTGGCATCGCTTGGCGTATGGTATTGGACACTAGGGTCTGTATCGGTGAATACCGTCAGTACACCCAAGGCTGAGATGTTTTACTGGGGGACGATCATGTTCTCGCAAACCCTCGGAACCGCCCTTGGGGACTGGACAGCCGATAGCGCCGGGATTGGGTATGGTGGCGGGGTGGCTATCTTCAGCCTGCTTCTTGCCGTCGTGGCGGCATGCCACTTTGGGACAAAGATTTCGAAGACCGTGCTTTTCTGGGCAGCTTTTATCCTGACGCGGCCGCTTGGAGCCGTTGTAGGCGATTTTCTCGATAAGCCACTGGCGCACGGCGGCCTCAATTTGAGCCGCTATTCCGCCTCCGCTGCGCTGGTTGGGCTCGTGATTGCGTGCATTTTAATATTTCCGCAGCGGGCCAGGAAAGCATCCTGAGCACTGAAAACAGGGTCGGCTCATGAGAAGGAAAATTTAGCCTCCACAATCCCCAAACAGATCGTCGATCTTCTGCCGTAGCGCGATAACTTCCTGCCGGAGTTCCGCCACAGTCGCTTCCAACTGCGCGATGCGTTCCTTGTGGCCCGTGTCTGGCCCCGCATCCAGTCCGGCTTCTCGACGCGAGCATGCAGGCTCGGCCACAAAAGCAGCCACAACCGATTCGACGGGCACCGTGAGCAGATGCGCGTAGCGCGACTCCTTGGTTCCCGGCTGGCGCGGCAGCACCGTCACCAGCGGCGGCTCCCGCTCCATCAGCTTTTCGAGGCCGGCCAGCACCTCGCCAATCTCCTCGAAGCGGTGCATCCGCTCGGTCCGTCCGCGCAGCTCGCCGGGCGTCTGCGGCCCGCGCAGCAGTAGCACGCACATCAGCGCCGTCTCCGCGCGGCTGAAGTTGAAAACCTCGCCCAGCCAGTGCTCGTATTTGGTCACGCGCCCATCGGCTCCTCGCGCCTGCCCGGCCAGGCGCCGATCTTCGAGGCCGTGCAAGGCCTGGCGCACTGCCTCCTCATCCAGGCCCATCACCGGCTCGCGGTTGGAGCGCTGGTTGCAGGCGTTGATAAGCGCGTTCAGCGACAGGGGATAGTAGTCCGGCGTGGTCACTTCTTTTTCAACCAGCGCGCCCAGGACGCGGGCTTCGGCACGGGTCAGCACAATCGGCTCAGGCAGGATTGGATCAATGGGTGGCATATCACTATTCTCCCACTGCCGGCGGTCGAGGTTCGTGCTCTCCCACCCTTTTCGCATAGAACGCGAAAAGGGTGGGAGAGCATAGAAGCCCAACCTTCCATCCAGCCCGTTTTCATCACTTCCCCACTGCCGCGTCCACATCCTTCGGACCCAGCAGAATCTGCACACCCACATAAGCAATCCAACTCGGCTCGCTGTTCCGGCGGGTCACCGCCTGGATTGCGCGGCCCCCCAGAAACAGCAGGCGCAGATGCCCGCCGCGGTCCAGCGTCTGCCGCCCGCCCATATCCAGCGTAAGCTCGCGCTGCTTGGGCGTGCTGCCGATGCGATTGGCGTCCTGCAGGTCGTAGATTTCCCCGTAAAGCTCCAGCCGCTGGCTGAACTCGCGCCCTGCAATCAGCCCGCGGCCCCAGCGGCTGGGAATAAGCTGGTTGCCGAACGAGTGCCCCACCTCGCCGTTGAAATCGATGGGCCCCAGCTTGGCCGTCGCTTCCACCGGCAGATAGTATTGCGGCCCCGGCTCCACAATCCCGCGCCGCACACTGCTGGAGGGGTTGTTGATGGAAACCTGCGGGTAGGTGCCCAGCGAAAAGTTCATATTTTCATCGGACTTCGGCTCGCCGGCGCGGTGATGCTCGAAGTAGCGCCACTTGAAGCCAAAGACCGTCTCGCCCAGACCGGTCCGCGTGGTGTTGTTCTCGTCGGTGGCCGCTGCCAAATACGGCGAGAACATTAGCTGAATCCGGTCACCCCAACCGTAGTTGATGTCGATGTTCGGCAACTGGTAGTAGGCGAGGCCGGGGTTATGATCGCCGATCCAGCCCAGGTTGATCTCCCAGTGCCGGTTGCCGGGCGTGCCGGGGTCGTCGGTAATAAAGGGCGGACCGCCCTGCGCGCTCGCCAGGGACGCGCCCATTGCCGCCATGAGCGGAAGTAGCAGTTGAATGAGCCTGCGCACTCGAATGACCGGCCTTCTCCGTCGAGATGAAAGTCGCAAATAAATCGGAATTCCCTTGGCTTAAAAGTAACACTCCCTTCGCGCATCAGCGCTTAAGATGATGTGCATGGAAACAACGACGATTGCCGGCGTTCGAGTATCCCGCATCGGCCTGGGCACCTGGCCCATGGGCGGACGGGAATGGGGCGCTGTTCCGGAGGATGTGGCCGTCGCCACCTGTCTGGGCGCCGTCGAGCGCGGCATCAACCTCATCGATACCGCTCCCATCTACGGCCGCGGCCGCTCCGAGGAGATCATCGGCAAGGCCATTCGCGCTCACGGCCGCCGCGAAGACTTCTACATCGCCACCAAGGCCGGCCTGGAGTGGAACCCCTTCGGGGTGTTCTCGAACTCAACGGAATCGCGTATTCGCAGAGAGATCGAAGCTAGCCTGCGCCGCCTGGGCACGGAGTACATTGACCTCTACCAGGTGCACTGGCCGGATGCTCTCGTGCCCATCGCCGAGGTCGCCGCCCTGCTGGCCGGGTTCCAGCGCGAGGGCAAGGTGCGCGCGCTGGGTGTGAGCAACTTCAGCGTGGCGCAGATGGAGGAGTTTCGTTCCGTGACCCCGCTGGCCTCGGACCAGCCGCCCTACAACCTATTCGAGCGCCAGATCGATGGCGAAATTCTACCTTGGTGCGCGGCCAACGGCGTGGCCGTGCTCACCTGGAGCACGCTCTGCCGCAGCCTGCTGGCCGGCCGTGCGCATCGCGGCATGAAGTTCGACCCCAGGGACATTCGCAACTACGACCCCAAGTTCCAGGAGCCGCGTTTCAGCCAGTACATGACGGCCGTGGAACGCCTCACCGCCTTTGCCCGCGAGCACTTCGGCAAAAGCGTGCTGGAGCTGGCCGCGCGCTGGGTGCTGGACCGCCCCGGCGTAAGCGTAGCCCTGTGGGGCGCCAGGCGTCCCGAGCAACTGGATGCCGTGGCCGGCGTAATGGGCTGGAAGCTCGATGCGAGCGCGATGGCCGAGATCGACAGAATCGTAGAAGAATCCGTGACCGATCCCGTCGGCCCCGAGTACCTGAGCCCCAGGATGCGGAGGGACTGAGTGTTTGTCGTCCCGTAGGGACGATGGAAAATAGCCCAGGGTGTAGTCCGCCGTGGCGGACGCAACCCTGGGAAGCCAGTCATGTTACGCCTGCCCCGCCCCGTAGGGCCGGGATGAAGCTCATCATCGCTGCCGATCCGCGTTCATTCGATTGCCCTGTTTCTACCCCCAGTTTCCCGCCCGTCCCCGGCTCCGCTCTGCGATACTAGTCAGTTATGCCAATCGCCGACCTTCAAGAAGCTGCCCAGAAAATTGCCGGATTACTCGCCACCCTGAACAAGCTGGGTGGAATGCGTCTCAAGTACCGCATCACCGCGGGCGACGGCGCGCGCGACCCTGAAGGTCTGGAGGGCCGCGTCATCTACGTCGAGCTGGCCGGCCCTGACGTGCCGCTGGTCACGCAGCACAACGGCGAGTTGCTGCGCGCGCTCGAAACCATCGCCGGACAGATGCTTCGTCTCGATCAGCGCGAGGGCGACCTGGTCAGCTTCGACGCCGCCAACTTCAAGGCTCTGCGCGCCGCTGAGTTGCGTCTTCAGGCCGAAACGGCCGCCGATAAGGTTCTCAGGACCGGCGTCCCCTATGCCTTCCCGCCCATGAACAGCCGCGAGCGCCGCCTGCTGCATATGGCCTTCCGCGGAATCGAAGGCGTGGAGACGGCCAGTTCCGGCGAGGGCCAGGACCGCTTTCTCGCGGTCTATCCCGAAGGCAAGACGAATTTGCCCATAGCCTCGCCGCTCAAGCCGAGGGGCTTTGGAGATCGCGGACGCCCACGGCGTTAGCGCTGATTGAGTTTGTGAAATCCCAGGTCTCAGAAGCGAGACCTGGGGCACCCGGCAAACGGAACACAAAGAAGCCCACACCTTGAAATCGAGGCGTGGGCTTCCAGGTTCTTTGCTGACTCGCTGACTCGCTGACTTGCTGACTCGCCAACTCGCTAAGAGTTCAACAGCTCCTGCAGCTTATTGAGTGTGCGGTGCAGGTCCTTGTCGGTGCGGCGCTGCTCGTCGATCTTGGAGATCGAGTGCATCACTGTGGTGTGGTGCTTGTTGCCGAACTGGCGGCCAATCTCAGGCAGACTGGCCTCGGTCATCTGCTTGGCCAGGTACATGGCGATCTGCCGCGGCACCACCACATTGCGCGAGTTGTTCTTCTGCTTCAGGTCGCTGACCCTCATGCCGAACTGCTCGCTAACGGCGCGCTGAATGGCCTCGATGGTGATCTTGCGCACCTGCATGTCGATGAACTGCTTCAGGCACTGCTGGGTCGAAGCAAGCGTGATCTCCATGCGGTTGAGCTGGCACCAGGCGATGAGCCGCACCAGCGCGCCCTCCAGTTCGCGCACGTTGGTGCGCACGTTGGAGGCCACAAAAAGCGCCACGTCGGTGGGCAACTGCACCTGCTCGCTCTCCGCCTTCTTCTGCAGAATGGCCACCTTGGTTTCAAGGTCCGGCGGCTGAATGTCGGCGATCAGGCCCCACTCGAAGCGCGACCGCAGCCGGTCCTCGATCTCGGCCAGCTCCTTGGGCGGCCGGTCCGAGGCGATCACGATCTGCTTCATGCTCTCGTGCAACGCGTTGAAGGTGTGAAAGAACTCCTCCTGGGTACGCTCCTTTTGGGCGATGAACTGGATATCGTCGATCAGCAGTACGTCCACGGTGCGGAAGCGATCGCGGAAGCTGGTCATGCGGTCGTTGCGCAGCGAGGTGATCATCTCGTTGGTGAACTTTTCCGCCGAGGCGTAGCAGATGCTGGAGGAGGGCTGGCGGCGCTTGACCTCGTGGCCGATAGCGTGCATCAGGTGGGTCTTGCCCATGCCCACGCCGCCGTAGAGGAAGAGCGGATTGTAGGCCTTGGAGGGGCGCTCGGCCACGGCCAGCGCGGCGGCGCGGGCAAACTGGTTGCCGTTGCCGATGACAAAGGCTTCGAAGGTGTAACGCGGGTTAAGCTGCGCCGCGGAGGACCAGTCGAAGCGCGCCTGCTCCGGCGTACGCGCCGGCGCTGGAGGCGGCGCCGTGGGCGCGTGCGCCGGAACCGGGCCGAAGCCCCCATCCCGGCGCTGCGGCGGTATCGAGGGGTCCTCCTCGGCGGTCACGAAGCTGACGTCGTCAAGCTCCATCGACTGCAGGTCAATGGCCTCCTGAATCAGGTCACCGTACTTGTCGCCAATGTGCTGGAACTCCGGCGAGGGCACGCGCACATACAGCGTGCGGCCCGCGACGTGGCTATACCGCGTGGGTTTGAACCAGGTTTCGAACGACTGGCGGATGACCTTCTTTTCGAGGGCCGCTAGAATCTGGAGCCAGGGATTGAGCGGTGTTGCCGGAGATGTTGCGAATGCCATCGTGCCGATCCTTGCCTGCGCCTCTCTACTACCGGTCCGGTTTATCCACGGTTTTTTAAACAGCAACGCTCTCTTGGCGAAAAGCCTCTGGCTTTCCGTCAATATGCTGCTCGCCGACTGCCTGGCTACCGCTGGTCTGCCCCTGAACTTTGACCTCGGGGCCGTGGATGAATTCCGTTCCGTTGGACGCTAAAAAACATTCTGGAACGGTCCCGATAGTAGCACATTTCGCGGTCGTTGCAATCCCCTATTCACATAACTTTAGTTCCTGCCCGGCGAGTTGCACCATTGATGGTGAAACTCTCAGAAAAAAATACCAGGGTGAATGCCTGAACAGCTTGGACGCATCGTCTAGCCCTGCTTCTGTCCCTGGCGGAGCGATCCCCCATCTCGGTTTGCCGGTGCGACCTATCCCCTTGGCGCGTATCCCGCTGGATTCCTGGCCCAACCTGCGATACACTTGAATCTTGCCGGTAAGGCACAGATTCTCCACAGGAAACAGGAGCGCATTTTTATGCCCAAGCGCACATTTCAACCCAATCGCCGCAAACGCGTGAAGACTCACGGTTTCCGTGCGCGCATGAAAACCAAGGCCGGCGCAGCCGTTCTGAGCCGCCGCCGCGCCGTCGGCCGCAAGCGCGTGTCCGTCAGCGCCGGCTTCCGCGACTAACGTTCGCCTGCCGTTCTGCCCCCGGCCATTGCTTGGAGCCGGAATGGGTTGCACACCGTTTCGGCCAGAACTCCCCCCGGCATCCCCATGAACATCCCTCCCCATCCTGCCCAGCGCCAATCCTTAACCGGCGCGCGCCTGCGCAAGCACGCCGACTTTCAGCGTGCCTATGCGGCCAGCCGCAAGCGCCAGTCCGCGTCCATGAGTTGGTTTCTGGCCCCGCAACAGTCCGCTTACCCCGGCGCGGCTCCGCCGCCAGGCCCGCGTGTGGGTCTCACCACGGGCAAGGTGCTGGGCAAGGCGCATGAACGCAACCGCATCAAGCGCCGCATGAGGGAGGCCGTGCGACGCCACGTGGACCTGCTTCCCCTGGGCTGCGATCTGATCCTCCATCCCCGCCGCACGGTGCTCATCATCGAATTTGCGAAACTTGAGGCGGAGATTGTACGTATCCTTGAGCAGGCAAATGCCGAGGCGGCGCACATCGCGGCAGCTCCCGATCCGCATCCCGCCCCGGCAAAGCACAAATCTCTACCGGCAAAGTCCGCATGATGACGCGCCTGCTGCTCGCCACTCTCGCCTTTTACCGCCGCTGGCTCTCGCCGGCCCTGCATTCGCTCAGCCCCGGCAACGGCTGCCGCTATCTGCCCACCTGCTCGGAGTATGCCTCCATCGCCATCGCCACGCACGGCCCCCTGCGCGGCGTGGCCCTGGCTCTGTGGAGGCTGCTGCGCTGCAACCCCTTCGGCCGCGGAGGACTCGATCCAGTGCCGCCCCGGCGCCGCCTGCCGCTACGGCAAGCCATTTCTCCCCACGAACCGTTACCATAGGAAGAGCGGCGGCCCGGCGGGTTGCCCTTTCTGATCGACAGGAAGTACCCTTTGCCCGAAATTCGCAATCCCAATCTTCAGACGCAGGGTTCCGGCGGCGGCAGTGGCGGCGATATGCGCTCCACCATGGCTTTCGCCTTGCTGATGCTGGCCGTCCTGCTGGGCTACCAATACTTTTTCAAGCCCAAGCCGGCCGCCACTCCGTCAACCACCCAAACCGAATCGCAGGCGCCGCAGCCGGCCTCGCAGACCGTACCGAACCAACCGGGCCCGCCGCAGTCGGCCGCAGGGCAAGCGCAGGCTCCCGCGGCTACCCCGACTGTCGCTGCCGCTCTTGAGACAGAGACCACGGTCGAAAACGATCTGTACAAGATCGTACTCACCAATCACGGCGCTCAGGTAAAGCACTGGATCCTGAAAAAGTACACTGATACTGCCGGCAAGCCGCTGGATATGGTTCAGCCCCAGGCCGCGGCGCGCTTCGGTCTGCCGCTCTCGCTATTTACCTACGAGCCGGCCCTCACCGCGCAGCTGAATCAGGCGCTCTATCAGGTTTCGGCCTCGGGCGCGCCTCCCTCGGCCACCGGCCTGGTGCTGGCCCCCAATGCCCTCACCTTCCATTACGCCGCCAATGGCCTGGACGTGGTGAAGATCATCCGCTTCGACTCCAGCTACGTGGTCGTCGTCGAGGCCGAGGTCAAGCGCAACGGCGCGCCGGTGCGGGCTCTGGTTGCCTGGCCCGCGGGCCTGGGCGATATGGAGGAGTTCCTCCCTTCGTCGTTGACGCGAAGCCAGGCGTTCACGCCTTCCTACTTCGCCTGGTCCCTGGACGGCAAACAGGACTCGGAGGCGGCGGCTAAGGTGGGCGGCAACGACACGATAAACCAGCCTTACGCATACGCGGCCATCACCGATCTCTACTTCGCCTCGGTCTTCCTGCCTGACTCGCCCGAGCGCACCACCCTGGTCACGCTGCACAACACCATCGATCTGCCCACCGACCTGAGCGACCCCAACAGCCAGAAGAAGCCGGCGCATGTGCTCGGCCTGGCCGTGGGCGACACCAGCGGTTTCACCCGCCTGCGCCTCTTTGCCGGCCCCAAGGCCATGGACGTGCTCACCTCCATCCATGCCACCGGCGCGGACGGCAAGCCGAACGGACAGTCGCTCGAGCCGCTTATCCAATTCGGCTGGCTCACCATCATCGCCAAGCCCCTCTACCTGGCCCTGCGTTTCCTCTACGAGCACGGCGTTCCCAACTGGGGATGGGCCATCATCGTCGTCACCGTGATCTTCAACCTGCTCATGCTGCCCACGCGCCTGTCGATGATGAAGTCTTCGCTGAAGATGATGCGCATCCAGCCCAAGGTCGAGGCCCTCAAGAAGCGCTACGCCCATCTCAAGATGAACGACCCCAAAAAGGCCGAGATGAACACCGAGATGATGGCCCTCTACAAGACCGAGGGCGTGAATATGTACGGCAGTTGCCTGCCCATGCTCATCCAGATGCCGCTCTTCTTCGCCTACTATCGCGTGCTGGCCAACGTCATTGAGCTGCGCCAGGCCCACTGGTTCTGGCTCACCGATCTCTCCGCGCCCGACCCGCTGCACATCCTGCCCATCCTCATCATCGCCAGCATGTTCCTGGTGCAGTACATCACGCCCTCGCCGGGCATGGACCCGACCCAGCGCCGCATGATGGCCATTATGATGCCGGTCATCTTCGGCTTCTCCATGTGGCACTTTGCGTCGGGACTGGCGCTCTACTGGGGCACCGGCAACATCATCAACCTGGGCATCCAGATCGGCATCAATCAATCCAGCATGGGCAAGGAGATGCACGCCCACGCCGCCAAACGCGCTGCCAAGAAACTCGGTGCTAATCCGAAGACGATTCAGGGGCGGCGGTAAAAAAACAGGGACTAAGGGACTAGGGTCTAAGGGACTAAGGAGAAAGACGATGGGGCTATCATTCAAAGATTTGGTCGTTTGGCAACGATCCATCGAACTCACGACCGCTGTCTATAGGCTGACCTCTAAGTTTCCCGAATCCGAACTATTTGGCTTAACCAACCAGATGCGCAGAGCTTCCGTGTCAATTGCGAGCAACATCGCGGAGGGTTATGGTCGCTCAACAAAGGGCGAGTATGTGCAGTTTCTCGGACATGCTCGCGGGTCCAGCTCGGAGCTTGAAACACAAATCGTAATTGCCAAAAACCTTGGGTTTGGCGCAATTCAAAATCTTCAATCTGCCGAGACCCTCTGTAACGACGTCGGCAGGCTTCTCGGCGCACTGATAAAGTCCATTCGAGCAAAGCAGTCCTCGGCCCCTTAGTCCCTTAGTCCCGAGTCCCTCAGTCCCTATTCACTCGCAGCGTCCCACCCCCATGGTGTATCGTCCAATCCGTATGGCATCTGAGAACAGCGTCCCGCATCCCGCGCCCGAGGCGGAAGAGGTCTACCGCCGCTGGCTCCAGTTTCTCGATGACGAGTTCATCCGGCACAGCTCCCCGGAACGCCGCTCTGAGATTGTGCGCGATCAGCTCTACCAGCTCTACCTGGGCCGGCCGCACGGGGGCAAGCTCAACCTCACCCTCACCTCCGAGCTGCCCGGCAACGTCGTCGGCCTCTCGCTGGACCCGGAAAACGTGACCCTCGAAGCCCAGCACTTCGCCGACGCCGACCAGAAAAAATACAATCCGCGCAAGCCGCTGCTCTGGTTCTGGCAGATGTTCGATCGCTCTCCCGTAGGCCTCAACCACTGGCTGGGCATCCGTTTCCGCTGCATGCTGGGCCGCCACATCTTCGACCACATGGGCACGGGGGTCAAGATCTACCACGGCGTCGATCTCACCTACGGCTACAACCTCTCCATCGGGGACGGGGTCACCATCCGTCAGCGCGCCCTGCTCAACGACCGCGGCGGCATCACCATCGGCAAGGGCGCCGTCATCGGCTCCTTCGCCCGCGTCTACTCCCACATGCACAACTCGGAAAACTACGATCAGGTGACGCTGGTGCCCACCGTCATCGGCCCCGGCGCCCGCATCGGCAGCCACGCCATCGTCCTCGCCGGACAGACCGTAGCCCCCGGCGAAACCGTCGGCAGCTTCCCCACTGACCGCATCTGAGGATAGAAATCCTCCCGCCAATGGACAAAGCCACTCCCTTCCCCGCTGCCCGGTTGGTGATACATTGTTCGAGTAAACCCGGTTGAATGGGGGAAAAGTGGCAAAATCAAGGCCTGGGGTCACCCGCCGTGAGTTCATGATCGGATCGGCCGCATTGGCCAGAAGCCTGGCGGCGCAGGCGAACAACAATCCCGTCGCCTCATGGGACGCGGGCGGAGACTTCGGCATGAATCAACAGCATCGCCGTCAGGAACTCTGGAGTTTGCTTGGCGACCTGCCCTGGGCCCACAAGCCCTCACTACCGCAACGGGTGCGGACAGAGAAGCATGATGGGTACACGCTGGAGCGATGGATCCTGGATCTGAATGGAATCGAGCCGGTCCCCGCGCTCTTGCTGATTCCCGACCACCGGCAAAACCCCGCTCCAGGGCTGCTCTTCATTCACTGGCACGCCGGCCAATATGATCTGGGCAAGGAGCAACTGCTCCAGGGAGTAAGCGCTCAGCCGGCTTACGCGCCCGTCTGCGCGGAAAAGGGGCTGGTCACGCTGGCCATCGATAGCTGGTGCTTCGGAGAGCGCAAGCACGAGGCCAACGGGCACCAGGGTGAAGAAGATGCGTTCAAGGAGATGTTATGGCGGGGAAGAGTGCTGTGGGGAATGATGATCTTCGACGAGTTCCGCGCCCTCGACTTTCTCACCGGCCGTCCTGAAGTGGATCCCTCCCGGCTGGGCGCTTTCGGTATGTCCATGGGAGCCACAAAGGCCTGGTGGCTTGCGGCGCTCGATCCGCGCGTGCGTTTGACCATCGACGTTTGCTGCCTGACCGATTTTGAGTCTCTTATCCAGGCTCACGGACTGAGCGGTCACGGCATCTACTATTTTGTTCCATCCCTGCTCAAGCACTTCGATACGTCTCAGATCAATGCATTGATTGCGCCGCGTGCCCACCTGAGCGTGAACGGCCGCAAGGACCCGCTCACCCCTCCCGCGGGCGTAGAGAAGATTCGGGACGAACTCATGCCTTTGTATCGTAGCTATGGACGCGAAGAGGATCTGCGGATTGAGCTTTTCGACTGCGCGCATCAGGAACTACCCGAAATGCGGGAGCTGATACTTAAATGGATGGATCGATACCTGGTCGCAGGCTAAAAAGAGGGCATGTTTCTGGATTCATTCCTTATGCTGTTCATTATTCCGGAGGCAGGGTGAAAGCATTACCCGCGAACACGACTGAATCTGTAAATGGTAGGCACGACTGGATTCGAACCAGCGACCTCTTCCGTGTCAAATCGCCGGGTGCATTGATACGGAAGAGAGCCGAGTGAACCAGAGCGACACGGAAAGGCAGTGTTCATGCGGGTTTCACGCAGGTTCGCTGCCTCTTGTCTGTACCCGAACGACACTGCCAGAAACGGCCCGACACGGGCAGGGATGGCAGGGTTATGACACAAGCTATGACACAAGGTCGCTGAGCGCCGCATCGGGGAATGCCAACGGTCCCCGGTATTTTCCCCGGTATGATTTCCGCCTGTACAGGTTCGGACTCGCCGTCAGACGCGCTCCCACGAATCCGGCATAGGGGAACCCATCACCGCTTGCTCGCGGACGCGCCCTGGGGCAAATGTGAGGGCGCATTTCATGGCCGGGGCGGGTTGCCCCAATCGCACGCCCATGAAGGGCGGCTACTGAAACTGATGAATCTTCCAGACCTTCCCCCTCACGAAAGAAATTGCGAGATACGGGTAGCTATAGACGGTGACTGGGCCTGGTGCTATGGAGACTGGCGGTCCGAGGATCGCTACTACCTGATCTGGAGTCTGCCCCGAAGTAACTTTGGCTATTTGGGACGCGGACAGGGAACCGGAAGTTTCTTGCTGAGAGGCAACTGGAGCAGGGGCAATAGCAGGCTGAGGCGTAGGCGCTATCAACGGCTTCTTGCAGCTTTTATCGAGTAGCGCTGCAAGTGCCGAACCAGGTACGGCTGTCCCAGACTGGGTGATCCCAGGCTCGAATCCCTGAGGAAAGGTGTCCGGTATGTTCCACCGCAGCCTTTCGGGAGTCTGGGTGGTCCCAATCTCGGTCCCTTGTGTAGAGAGGAATTTGACCGCTTCGTGGGGCAAAAATGCCCCTTCGATTTGGGGCAAACCATCACCGTTCTTCCCGTCATAGGGTACAAAAGCTCTGATCTGAAAGTCCATGAAGCGGCAGCCGCAGACAATCACGAGGTGATTGGATACCGTGCCATCCTTGATAATCCAAGATGAGGGGATGTTGAAGATGACGACTTCCCTCCCGAGTGCGCTGGCCGAGGAAAGTCCCGGACTAAGTGTAAAGCTGCCTATGCCTTGCTCTCCCAGGTTCATCGAAACCGTTCCATCTAGCGACTTCACGATGTGGTAGCCATTGCTAAGGGTGACATCTTCTACCCCGTTTGGAAACCATTCGATCTTGCTCCCGGTGGGAAGAGTTGCACTCGCGCTTCCGTCAAGCCCCACGTTGAAAATGCCTTCGACCTTCTCCCCGCTGGTGAGGATCAACGTCGTTTTTCCGCCGGGATCGATTTCAAGTTCGTTTCCGCCGGGCAGCATCAACATCTTGTTTCCATTTGGGAGATTCTTGGATTGAACGGTGATTGTCCCACCGGGAAGGATCAAGGTAACCTCCCCGTTCGGGAAGAATTCAGCTATATACCCATTGGAGAGATGCGAAATCGTTGTCCCTTCAGGGAGGATGTCGAGTTCATTCACATCAGGGAAGTTTGCACGCCTTTCTCCAGTGGGCAACACGCTGTACGTGCCTTTGATCGTACTTCCATTGGGGAAGATCACGGTCGCATTTCCAAATGCTACCTTCCCATACGGGAAGAATTTGACTTTATTTCCATTGGATAGCGTTTGGACTATGACTCCACCAGGATAAGTTTCGGTTTTCACCGGACTGAGACTCTGCGCGGCGATTGGCAGCGCGAATAGCGCCGCAAGACCTACGACCGTGATGTGCCTGCAATTGATCCCCATCCTTAGCCGTCCTTTCTGACTTCGCTTTCTTTGTTCGTCAGGTGCCAGATATGCGCGCCCACAGGTCAGGTAGTGTTGCCGCCACTGAAACGGCGCGTAGAATCGCCACTCGGCAGACCACCGCCATTCCTCCAGTCCAGTTGCCCGATCAATTCTCTTGCCCATTCTAGTCTCGCGTTGTTCGGTATATCAAACAATGCTCCCAGCGATACAGTCAACGATGGGGAGATGGCAATCTCTTTTCCCGTCCGTCTCGGTCGCCGTTTGAGCGAATTGAGGGAAAAACATGGCCTGTCTCAGACGCAACTCGCGGATATGGCGGGGATTGGGAGAGCGCACCTCAGCCAAATCGAGAATGGAGCCGTTGCCGTCAGAATTGACACCCTGTATGCTCTGGCGCTGGCGCTCGATATGAAGCTGGAAGAGTTGTTCAAGGGATTTTGATAAAAAGACATCCCTCGCGTGCGCGCGGATTGTCAATCGTAAGCACTCAGCCCCCTAGCCAGTTCCCTGCACTCTCGCAGCAATTGCCGGAAGTGTGCCGCCTCTTGCTTTGCCTCTGCCGAGAATTGGCCGTGCTTCCAACGAGCCCGCTTGGAACGGGCAAGGCCCGCCGCCGTGGTCGGCCCGGTCGATAATCCCCCATGCAGGCGACAGCGTTTCTTACTCCGCATAGCCGGGCAGCCGCATGGGGTTCCCTTGCGTGTGCGGGCTCCGCATCGTGGCGCGGCGCTGGGATTCCCTGAAGGATTGCCGTTCTTGAGCAATCCACACCGCTTTACATGGGGTTCATTCGCCGTTTTGTTGTGCATCCCCACCCCCCACCCCCCGGTTGACCGTCCCTACAATCGCCTGACCGCCAGCTTGCACGGTGACGTGCTCAACAGTCACGGTCTGTTTTCCCCCGCTTCGATGCGCCCGTAGGCTCTCCGCTAAGATCGCAAACGTCCTCAGCAAGCGGGTCGCGCGGTTGACGTTCCTATCTACGCCGTCGTTTGTCTGCTCGGGAAACATCGTGCGCCTCAGATATTCCAATCCCTGACTGTGAAGGGCGACCATCTGAGAGCACAGCATTACTTCTAGGCCATCGCGGGGCTTAAGTGAGGCCACGGCCTCCAGCGCGAAGTTCAACGCATCTAGATTCTGACACTCGCCCTTTCCGTATGGAAGTGCGCCTGACACCTGACTGAGAAGTGTGGTGCTGAGACGTGTGGTGCTATGGGGGGATCTAAGGTTTAGGCGCCTGCGGGCTTCGCGTGGTCCCATGAAAGTGCTGAAGGTCTGCATGTAACACTCATCAGAAAGTTGGAGAGCCCCGTCTTTGTCTTTCGAGAATAGCGGCGTTGGAGCTGGTGCGGGCGCTGGTGTCTTCACCGCAAGCGCATCGCTTTTCTTGTGTGCGGTTTTCTTCGGGTCTGTTCGTTGAATGCTCATAGCTCCCTCATGTTTACGACGCTGGCCGACAGGGAATTGCGGACTCTCCACACGGCTCACAGTGGCCTCCGGGTCCGCCGTGCGGGAACTGTCGTTCTTGCCGGGTTTGGAGCGGTCTGGAATTGCTCGTGTGCCTCCAGGTCCGCCTTCAACACCAGTCCGTAGACAAGGCTGTCTGACGTAGGCTGAAAGCCTTCGCCCTGTAGCGCGGTCACAAAGGCCCGCCGTGACGCTGGCACAGGCCGCCCGTGGCTTGCGCACCAGCGGGCAAGAGAAAGGTACAGCGCACCAGTTCCGCCCCACCAGCGGTCACGGAAGGCACAATGCTCCAGGAGCCAAAGCCCCCAGCCTTCATCTATCGGGCCTTCCACTGGCGGAATCTCTTCCAGGTCATGCGGTGGGATGCTGGCCGATAGGGTGAATCTTTTGGAAACGGGCAGAGTAGGAACTGCCAAAAGTGACAAAAGGGGGTCCGGTTGGGGTTCTGGCACTTTTGGCACTTCGCGCTCTGGGCATTCCTGAAAGATTGCAGGTGGATTCCAGTCTCTCCAGCGTCTACTTGCCAGCATGGGTTCCCCCTATTCTCGGATTGATGCGATAGGTTTCGCTGGGCCGTCCGGTTGTCTGTGCATCGGTCTCCCGCCGTACCCAGCCGTATTCTTCGAGTACCAGCAACGCGCCCCGCGCCGCTTCCGGTGAATCGAGCGCGGTCCAGCCGCTCCGATACACGTCCCGCACGGTGAAGAACCCATCTTCACGCTTCCAGCCCTTTGCCAGTCGCTTGCTCAAGGCGATTGCAGCGTGTTGCTCTGGCCGCGCCTGAGCGGAGTACACGCGGTTTGCGTGAGTCTCCAGATAGTCGCACCAGTCACACGCAAGCTGTGCCTGTGAGAGCGGAACACAGTCCGAATGCCCGTCGGCAAGAGCGAAGAGCAGCGCAAGGGAAGGCATCAGGCTACGGTATTTCGCAAGATGCGCTTGCATGGCTAACGACAAACCATCGTCCCGGATGCGTTGATCCAGATCGGGCAGCCATTGAACGAATAGGGCCTGAGCCTCATCGTCAAATTGCAACCGAAGCGGGTTTGTAGCTTCTAGCGCGGCTATGCGGCGATAGACCTCAGCGGTACGCTCCAGAGCGACTGTGTCTGGCTTGCGGTCGATATAGCGGGGTTCTGGCGGTTTGTCTGGCCACACCAAAAGCTGAAACCTTTGCATCAGTCCATCGTTTGACGGTCCATCGCGCAAGGCATCGGCGAGATAGCCTTGCAAGGGGGCCGGTTGGATTCCGCCAAACAGAGAAATGCAAGCATTCGGAACGTGGATATTTCCACGGCCTATTCGGTCAAGGGTGATAGTCGCATCGCCACTCCAGCATTCAAGATAGAACGATCTTTCCTGTTCCCGGCCCTGCCTCTCCAGTCCTGCCATCCACCCTGTCAGTTCATCCCGGATTACGAACAACCCGGCTGGATTTTCCGATAGAACCTGATGCAGGCTTTCAAAGGTTGCATCGCTGGTGATAAGACGGCGAAGTGAAGGCGGTACAAGATTCGATTCCGGCTTGCCGGGTAGCTCGGTCTTTTTCTTCAAGGCGATCTGCAACTGTGCGCTCCATGCCTTAAGTTTCGCTTCGTGCAATTCCAGCGCGGTTTTGTAGCCCTGCTCTGCCCGTTGATGCGCATTGCGCCATTCGCTCTCGATTGACCGCGCCGGGGCTGTCATGCAGGTAATAACAGGACTCTTAAGCATCCCTGGCGGCGCTACGATTCCGCCCCAAAGATTGGGCACTACCGTCCAAGTGTGGTCATTTCGTTTCGGCTGAATCATGGCCCGCCGATTGGTTACTCCCGCAAGCGTGGCAATCGCAGCCACGGCGGGAAAGTCCAGCGGAACCTGCATCCGCTCGGCTACATCCTTCACCAGCGGACGGAAGGACTCCGGCATCAACTCCAGATCGAACTGCATTACATCGGGCAGGGACTCCACCAAAGGTTCCGGCTCTGGCCATTCCTGCTCTTGGGATTGGGCCGTGCATGGCCGCGCGTGGATGAGATCGGCAACGGCTTGGGCGGTCACCGGCGCGGCTCCGCAACGCTGACAAAGCGCGACACCACATCCGGGGAGAAAAGCAAACGGCGGCAGATACGGACAGGCTGCAAGCGGCCCTTGCGGACCCACGCGCGGACTGTGTGCGGGCTGACGCGAAGCAAGTCCGCCACTTCCAATAGAGTCAAGAGCCGTTCGGTGGTCACTGGACACCCGCCTTGCTCTTGCCGGACTTCCCATGCAGATAGTCTTCCAACGCAGCGGGGGTGATGAGCACGCGCCGTCCGACGCGCAACGCGTTCAAGTCTCCCCGCTTGATGGCCGAATGGAGAGTGCGCGCAGACAACGCGCACTGTTCTGCCGCAGTCTTCACCGAATAACAGATTGCCATTTGCGATTCTCCTTTACTTCTTGCATAGGATTGCACTATCCTGCCTAGAGCGCAATATATGAAATGTACTCTAGACAGAGGATCGACAAATTTCGGAATTGCAGTCGAGACGGGTGTTTCCAACGTGGAAATCCAAAGCGTGGATTTCCAAGACGACTACATCGCGGGGAGGTGGCTTGCCACTCCCAAAGTTATTCGTGCTGGGGCATCCCGTCCCGTCGCTGTTGAGCTATTGAATTCGCTCGAAGGGGCTGAGCCAGAACGTCTCCCAAAACCTGCGGAGCTATTGAACGCACTTGAGGGCGGTCTCCCAAAAGTTGCGGAGCTGCTGGACTCACTCCCTGGCGTTGGGCGGGGCCGTCTCGAAAAGGCCGCACTGTATTTCACAAGGAAATATGGGCCGCTTGAGTTTCCCTATCGCGCCGGAGAGCCGTTCCGATTCTCGGTGCGCGACTGGGGCGTGAGCGTGAGACAGTTGCAGGATATGTGGGCTTGGATTTCCAAGTGCAGGCGAAAGGGGATTCCGCTTTCCATCGGAGACGGCCCCTTTTCGACCCGGCTCCGATTTATCAACGGCAGAATCACGTTCGTAACGGATTTTCTTCCCGCGTTCGTCGCCCTTGAAATGGCGTCTGTACCCGCTCCCCTATTATGCGTTTGCACGAATCGCGGTAAGGGCTGCAAGTCACCGTACTTCATTGCCAGCGACAAGCGAGAGAAGTATTGCAGCGAAGATTGCGCTCAAGCAGCGCAACGGAGAGTCAAGCTCGAATGGTGGAACAAGAACAGGAAGGGGAAGCAAAATGGCGCTGAAAAAACGCGGTAAGACATGGCACTGTCATTTCGTTGTCAACGGGCAACGATTCCGGCAGAGCCTCGAAACAACGGACTGGCGAGAGGCGCAAGCCAAGGAAAAGGAATTGATAGCGGCAGCCTCAGAGGGCAAGTTGCACCAGACCTCAGCCACCGTGACCCGGCAGCCGTTTGGTCTGGCGGCAGACGATTATGTGACCGCCCGGAAGCTGGAACTGGCCCCGGCCAGCCAAGCGAAAGAGAAACAGTTGCTTGTCCAGTTGCGGGTCTACTTCAAGCAGGAACCACTGAAAGCGGTCACGGCGAAGAGGATCACTGAGTACCGGGCATGGCGGGCAGAGCAAGGCGTGGGACCGGCAACGCTGAACGCGGAACTAGGCATCTTGCGGCGCATCCTGAAGCGGGCGAAGTTGTGGGCGCGTGTTGCCGACGATATACGGCCCCTGAGAGAGCCAACCACCATCGGCAAGGCGTTGACCGAGGAAGACAAGCAACGGCTGCTCAAAACCGCCATGATGCGGCCAGAGTGGGAAACAGCCTACCTTGCCGCGATCCTCTGCCTGAACACCACGGCGCGGGGCTGCGAATTGAAGGGGCTGCAATGGTCCGATGTGGACCTGTTCGACCGCACTGTGACGATTCGCAAGTCGAAGACGGATGCCGGAGTCCGGGCAATCCCTCTGACGGACGTTGCTTGCTCAGCCTTGGCAAGGTTGCGGACGAGGGCTGAATCCTTTGGCCCGGTGGACCCGGCGCACTATGTCTTTGCGTCCTACGTCTCCCGGCGCGTCTTCAACGGTACGGCGGTCGTGGGCAGCAACCTGACGGAATTCGACCCCACAAAGCACGTCAACAGTTGGCGGTCTGCATGGCGGACTCTGACAAAGAAGGCAGGGCTTCCCGGCTTCCGGTTCCACGATCTGAGGCATTGCGCGATTACGTCTCTTGCGGAGAGCGGGGCATCGGACAGCACCATCATGGCGATTGCCGGACACGTCAGCCGCCGGATGCTGGAGCGGTATAGTCACGTCCGCATGGAAGCCAAGCGCACGGCGATGGAATGCCTCTCGAAAAGCAGCAGAATGGGAGGTTATGACACAAACAGTGACACAAATAATCGGGAAATGACCGTTCGACCCGTCTAAGTTATTGATATATATGGTAGGCACGACTGGACTCGAACCAGCGACCTCTTCCGTGTCAAGGAAGCGCTCTAACCAACTGAGCTACGCGCCTGCGATGCAATAGCTGGTAGTTTAGCAGGATCGGGGCGGCGGGAAAAGCTGGCGGGGTTATCGCGCCCATGGGCCATGCTGTACCATCGTTGACGAACGACGTACTCTCCTCCGCCGGCGAAACGCGTACCGGCGCTTTTTGAGGCGGCATGGCCCCTTAAGCTCTTGCCGGGAGGCTGCCGTTTCTTGAAATCGCTCCGGGAGATCGCTCCGGGATGGGGGGTTTGGCGCTTCGGTCTGCTGCTTCGAAAAAACTGTCATGGCTGATATTGCGAATACACGATCGAACCTAATCCGCACCGCTCCGAATCTGCTCACGCTACTGCGCATTTGCCTGATGCCGTTTCTGGTCGCCTCCACTCTGGAGGCCCACTATGCGCTGAGTTTCGGCCTGTTTGTGGCCGCTGGATTGACCGATGCGCTGGATGGCACGCTGGCCCGCCTGCTGAAACAGCGCTCCATGCTGGGCCAATACCTCGACCCGGTGGCCGACAAGCTGCTGTTGAGCACGCTCTTCCTGGTGCTCACATACATGGGGTTGATCCCGGCCAGGGTGACGGTGCTGGTCTTCGGCAGGGACCTGGGAATCCTGGTGGTCTCAGCCATTCTCTACGCGGCCGTGGGCCGGCGGGACTTCAGCCCCAGCATCTTCGGCAAAGCCAATACCGCGGCCCAGGTCGGAGCGGTGGCTGCCGTGCTGCTGCATCAGCTCACATCGGCCCGTTGGGTCGCGGACGTGCGCATGGTGGCGCTCGGTGCCACGATGGTGCTGACCGTGGTATCGGGCCTGCATTACGCATGGGTTGCGGCGAGGCGGGTGGGTGTTCCGGCGGCCAACGGCCCCGGCGCCAGGTGAGGCTCCTTGAAAGCATTTTCCGAATTTGCATAGAGTGAGGCCAATGCTGCTGAGTGGATTTTTCCTTACCGGGGTCCCCGGCGAGTGATTTTTGCTCGCTGGGGTGGAAGTAAAATCCACCCTGTACACACTTGGCGACTCTCCGGTAATTCGGAAAATGCCGTAATTCCCGGCCTTAGAAGTCGTCCGGGACGTCCTCTGTATCGACGGTGTCTTCAATCTCCATATCGCGAAACTCTTCGGAATCAAAGACTTCGCCACAATCCAGGCACTCGACAAACTCGGTGTCTTCGTGCCGGGAGACGATTCGTACCCTGGTATGTTTGCAGGCGGTTGCCATCGTTCGTGGTATCTGTGGAATAAAGTACTCTTTCCGCCAGATTGTAGCGGGCTTTTCGACAATTGAAAACGTATATTTGTTGAATCTTCCCATCCCTTCCCGATTTTGTAGGCGGGCGGGCCGATTTCAGACCGGGACTTGAAATCCCGACAGAAATGGTCGTATACTGAATACGGACCGAAGAAGTCGGATATCCATGCTCAAGCTGACCAAGAAAGCCGATTACGGGCTCATGGCGCTCAAGTACCTCGCCGAGCACCCGGAGTCGACTGCGCTCAGCGCCAAAGACGTGGCCGACGCCTACGGGATACCGGCGCAACTGCTGGCCAAGATTCTGCAGCAGTTGACCAAATCCGGGCTGCTGCGCTCGCACGCCGGCATGAATGGCGGCTATGCGCTGGCCAGGGCTGCGCGCGGGATTTCGGCCTATGAGGTGATTCTGGCCATCGACGGGCCGTTTTTCATTACCTCCTGCACCAAGGGCGCAAAGGGCTGCGAACTGACTCCGAGCTGCACCATCAGGGAGCCGCTGGCGCGGGTAAACGACACCATCGCCGGAGTGCTGAAGAGCATCAGCATTCAGGATCTGGCGGAGCACGAACACTCTCCTGCGCGAGCACACGATGCGGGCGGTTTGGTTGCATTGACGACGCTGTAACGACGAAATTTCCCCCTCCGCGCCGGAGATCGATCGGGCGCAGAGAAGAGCAAAGAGGAAGATGGAGACGAAAATGAGCACAGTTGCCAGCCAAGTGGAAGCGCCTGCAGGCGTAAGCCTTCCGATTTATATGGATAACCACGCCACCAGCCCGCTCGATCCTCGAGTCCTGGAGGCGATGCTGCCCTATTTCACCACCAAGTTCGGCAACGCGGCCAGCCGCAACCACTCCTTTGGTTGGGAGGCGGAGAAGGCCGTCGAAACGGCGCGGGAGCAGATTGCGCGGCTGATCGGGGCTACCGCCAAGGAGATCATCTTCACCTCCGGCGCCACCGAGAGCAACAACCTGGCCATCAAGGGCATCGCCGAGATGTACCGCGAGCGCGGCAACCACATCATCACCCAGGTCACCGAGCACAAGGCGGTGCTGGACACCTGCAAGCGCCTGGAGAAGAACGGCTGCCGCGTCACCTATCTCCCCGTGAAGGCCGATGGGCTGATCGACCTGGACGATCTGAAGCGGGCTATCGACGAGAAGACGATTCTGGTCACCATCATGGCGGCCAACAACGAGATCGGCGTCTTGCAGCCTATCGCCGAAATCGGCAAGCTCTGCCATGAAAAGAACGTGATCTTCCACACCGACGCCGTGCAGGCGGTGGGCAAGGTTCCGGTGAACGTGATTGCCGACAACATCGACGTGCTCTCGCTCTCCGCACACAAGATTTACGGCCCCAAGGGGGTGGGCGCGCTCTATGTTCGCCGGCGCAATCCGCGCGTGCAGATCGCCGCGCAGATCGACGGCGGCGGCCATGAGCGCGGCATGAGGTCCGGCACGTTGAATGTGCCCGGCATCGTGGGCCTGGGCAAGGCATGCGAGATCGCCCTGGAGGAGATGGACTCCGAAGCGGCTTATCTGCGCGGATTGCGCGACCGGCTGAAGACGAAGCTCGAGTCCGAACTGGACTACGTTCACGTGAACGGGTCTATGGAACATAGATTGCCCGGCAACCTGAATATGAGTTTTGTGTACGTCGAGGGCGAGTCGCTGCTGATGGGCATCAACGACGTGGCGGTATCGAGCGGTTCGGCCTGCACCTCGGCCACGCTTGAGCCTTCCTATGTGCTCAAGGCGCTGGGGCTGGGCGACGATGTGGCGCACAGCAGCATTCGATTTGGATTGGGCCGCTTCAATACCCAGGCCGAAGTGGATTACGTGGCCGCCAAGGTGATCGACGTCGTCAAGCATCTGCGCCAGCTTTCACCGCTCTACGAGATGGTGCAGGAAGGCATCGACCTGACCAAGATTCAATGGGCGGCGCATTAATACAGTGGTCAGTGATCAGTTGTCAGTTATCAGTCGTTGCTCATCACGCACTCAAACTGGCAAGGTTTCAAAACTGATCACTGATCACTGACAACTGACAACTGTTTTTCAGCGGCTTCCCCCGCAGGAGGATTGGACCAATGGCATACAGCGACAAGGTAATCGACCACTACAACAACCCGCGCAATGTGGGCCAACTGGACAAGAGCTCGACGGAAGTGGGCACGGGTCTGGTGGGCGCGCCGGAGTGCGGCGACGTGATGCGCTTGCAGATTCGTGTGAACCCCGCGACGCAGGTCATCGAGGAAGCCAAGTTCAAGACCTTCGGCTGCGGTTCGGCGATCGCCAGCTCATCGCTGGCCACCGAATGGATCAAGGGCCGGACGGTGGATGACGCACTGGGCATCAAGAACACCGACATTGTGAAGGAGTTGTCGCTGCCGCCGGTGAAGATTCACTGTTCGGTGCTGGCTGAAGATGCAATTCGCTCGGCCATCGGCGACTGGAAGAAGAAGAACGGCGTGGCGAAAACGGCTGACGCCGCGAATGCGGCAGCGGCGCAGTAAGAAAAAGGCAACTATGTCGAACGTGGTGACAATCGAATCGAAGCCTGCGGAAGGCGCATCTGCGGCGCAGCCGCAGTCTGCCGCGCCGCAGGCGCCTCCTGGTCAAGGCTTGCAGGTGACCGAGCGGGCCATCAAGCGCATCCGCATGGCCATGGCCAAGGAAGGCGTCTCGCCGCAAGAGGGCGGACTGCGGCTGGGCGTGATGGGCGGCGGCTGCTCCGGGCTTTCTTATTCCATCAAGTTCGATACGCAGCCACGCGAGCGCGACCGCATCTACGAGTTCGACGGCGTACGCGTCTTCGTCGATCCCAAGTCGTTCCTCTATCTGCACGGCATGACGCTGGATTACGAGGAGACGCTGATGCGGCAAGGCTTCAACTTCATCAATCCGAATTCCTCGCACTCCTGCGGCTGCGGTTCGTCCTTCTCGTAGTAGCTTGTGTACGTCAAAGGGTTCGGTGAAATCATGTTGAAAGCTCTCGATACCGCGGTTCCTATTGCCTGTTGGTCCTGTTCCATCGGCCACAACGACTCCACGCTCTTTTGTCCGCATTGCAGCAAGATTCAGCCTCCTCCCGGCGGCGATTTTTTCCAGGTCTTCGGTTTGCAGCGCCGATTTGCCATCGACCTGTCCGCGCTGGAGCACGAGTTTCACCGCCTGAGCCGCAAAGTGCATCCCGACCGCTTTGCCCGCGCCGGGGAGAACGAACGGCAATGGAGCCTGGCGGATACCGCGCTGCTCAACGATGCTTATCGGACTCTCAAAGACTCCCTCCACCGCACCGAATACCTGCTCAAGCTGGAAGGCGCGGAGATTGGCCCAGACCTGAGTCCAGAATCCGCCGCGCCTGCTCGCCGTGGCGAGGCGGACGGCAAGGATCGCAAGGACCCCTCGCGGGTTCCCGCCGACCTGTTGGAAGAGGTCTTCGACCTGAACATCCAACTGGAAGAGATGCGCATGGCCCGCAAGACGGGCGAAGAAGAACCTGAATTACAGGCAAGCCTGGAGCAGGCAAAGAGAAAGTTCGACGGCCTGCTGGACGAGGTGGACCAGGACCTGCGCGTGCAGTGGCAGGCGTGGGACGAGGGCGATGCAGCCGCCCGGCATGCGGCGCAGAGAACGATGGTGGCCCTGCTTCACCGCAGGCGCTACCTCAGCAATCTGGTTCGCGACGTGACCGAGACCCTGGGAGCATAAACAAAAATCATGGCGGAAGGACGCGTAGTCGGAATCGACCTGGGAACCACCAATTCCCTGGTCGCTTATATGCAGGGCGATACGCCGGTGGTGATTCCCGGCGTGGACGGCTCGAATCTGGTGCCGTCGGTAGTGGCGCTGGACCCTGTTCCGGCCGGCGGCGGCCGGCCTACGGTCACCGTGGGCAACACCGCGCGCAAGGCGCTCATCGAGACTCCGGAGCGGGTCATCTATTCCGTCAAGCGTCTGATGGGCCGCGGCCTTGAAGAAATTCAGGACGAGTTGAAGCTGTTTCCCTTCCGTCTGGCCGAGGACGTTGAAACTGGTGAAGTGCCGCGCATCAAGCTGGGCGAAATGAAGTTCACGCCGCCGGAGATCTCGGCCTACATTCTGCGCCAGCTCAAGCGCAACGCGGAGCGGTTTTTCTCGGCGCCCGTCACGCAGGCCGTCATCACCGTGCCCGCCTACTTCAACGATGCGCAGCGTCAGGCCACCAAAGACGCTGGCCGCATGGCCGGACTTGAAGTCCTTCGCCTGGTCAATGAGCCCACCGCGGCCGCGCTGGCCTATGGCCTCGACCGCGCCAAAGTGGGCACCATTGCCGTTTACGATCTGGGCGGCGGCACCTTCGATATCTCCATTCTCAAGCTGCGCGACAGAATCTTCGAGGTGCAGTCCACCAACGGCGACACGCACCTGGGCGGCGACGACATCGACAATCTGCTGCTGGCCATTGCCCTGGACGAGATTCACGCCGAGCACGGAGTGGATCTGCGCGGTCATCCGGGCGCGGTGCAGGCCTTGCGGAAGGCCGCTATCGAAGCCAAGATCCAACTTTCCACCGAGCCGGCGGCGCACTTCGACATTGAACTGCCCAACGGCGACCGCTACCAGCGCGAGATTTCGCGCGCGGTCTTTGAGCTGCTGATCGAGCCGGTGCTGGCACGCACGGCCGGCCCCTGCAAACAGGCCCTCGCCGACGCCGGCATCACGCTGGAGCAGATCGATGAAGTAGTGCTGGTGGGCGGGTCCACGCGCATTCCCGCGGTGCGCGAGCTGGTAGATGAACTATTCAAACTCCGCCCGCGTGGCAAACGCCCGCACATCGAGCTGAATCCCGATGAGGTGGTGGCGCTGGGCGCGGCGGTGCAGGCCGATATTCTGGCCGGAGCCTCGAAGACCACCGGGGAGATGCTGCTGCTGGACGTAACCCCGCTCTCGCTGGGCATCGAGGCCCTCGGCGGCACGGTGGCGCGCATCATCCAGCGCAACTCCACCATCCCCGCCTCGGCCACCGAGCACTTCACTACCGGCGTGGACGGGCAGACCAACGTAGCCATTCATGTGGTGCAGGGCGAGAGAGAACTAGCCGTCGACTGCCGCTCGCTGGCCCGCTTCGACCTCAAAGGCATTCCCCCCATGAGCGCCGGGCTGCCGCGCATCGAAGTTCGCTTCCTCATCGACGCCGATGGCATCCTGAAGGTATCAGCGCGTGAGCAGCGCAGCGGGCAGGCCGCGAAAATTGAAGTCAAGCCCACCTACGGCCTGACCGACGAGCAAGTCGAAAGCATGATTCTCGACTCCTTCGACCACGCCGAAGAGGACTTTGCCAAGCGCCTGCTGATCGAAGCGCGTAACGAGGCGGAGACGATTTTATCCGCAGTCGAGCGCGCACCTCAGAGCCCCGCGTGGAAGCAGTTGACCGGCGAAGAGCAGTCGGCCATCGAAGCAGCGCGCGACCGGCTCGTAGTCATCAAACAAGGAACAGACCTGGCAGCTATTCGCGAAGCAACCCTGGCTCTCGACCAGGCCACACGCCGTTTTGCAGAGCTGGTGATGGATGCTGCGGTAACCACAGCCATTCGCGGCAAAACCATGGACACAGCCGGCGAGGAGTTGGGCGAAGCAGTCACCGCACCCCACGCCATGGCGCCGGCAGAGTTCAAATGAAGTACCTTGAAAGGGCTCGATTTTTAGTCGTGCCGCAAGTGCAAGCCGCTCCCTTGGCTAGGCGTGAGAGTTGCACTTAACAACATTGTCGGCTTGCCGTGGAGGATGCATTGATTGAGCAAGGCTACAATCTGTTTGTCTATTGCGATACATCAGAGGTCAAAGAACTTGGCGTAGTTGTTCATGAATTAAATGGCACAGACCAAGAAAATCTTTTAACAATGAGGAATCTTGTCGATAACGATTTCCAGGTAGCCACGCGATACAAGCTGAAGCGTCCTATGACGTGGCAATACTATGAAGGTCTAATTCGCCTAGGAAGGGAGCTTGAGATATTTGAGGAGTTATTCGTCCTCCTTGATGCTCCTAAACAACCTCTGGTTGTCATTACGCCGATCTTGAACGAAAAGCCTCGCTTTGATGCGGTAACGAAACTCGGTCCACTTATGCGCGACGATTTGAAGGGCACACTGTTGGAAGAACCTGGAAGAATGGTTGACTATCTCGAAGCCTACATGACCGACAAGGGTTTTGATGTGCCACGTCTGCTAAATGATGATTATTTTCATGCGATTAAGCTGCTATTCAATAACAGGCACTACGTTTCAAGCGCCAAACTTCTGATGTCCTTTATAGATACGATTTCTTTTATAGATGCTGGCGACGTTAAAAACGGCTTCGTTAACTGGCTTGATGCCTTTGCAGATCTTCCCTCGCTTGGTATCACTTCGAAAGAATTATGGGAATTCCGCAACGGCTTATTGCACATGACGAATCTCCGGTCACGAGCTGTAGCGAAAGGCGAGACGGTTCCTCTTATTATTTCTGTGGGCATTTCATCAAAACCACTGCCACCTTATCGTAATGGAGCAAAAAGAATTAACCTTAAAGCATTGATTGTTGTTGTTTCCGAAGCAGTGTCCAAATGGATTGAAACGTATAATCAGAGCCCCGAAAGATGGCCCGATTTCGTCAGTCGTTATGATCTGACAGTTTCTGATTCGCGTGTAGCCTTTTTTGAATTAGACGAGACAGCAGACTCCTCTGTCTCGGTGGCAGAGCAGTAAATTGAGTTTTGGGTTTTAACCCCTGAGGGATTTTTTCGGAGGTTTTGTTGAATTAATTTTTCAGTTCAATGAAACACATCCAACAACGTGAAAGAGACGAATTCTATGAGTGAAGCAAATCAGAAAAATATACCCGCCGATAAACTCGTCCGCGTCACATTTCTACCCGAGGGCAGGACGGTAGAGTTCGAGTTCGGCGCCCTGCCCTACGAGCACCACGGCAAACCAATGTCGTTTCTCGACGTTGCGGAGAACTTCAACGTCTTTCTCGATCATGCCTGCGGAGGCGTTTGCGCCTGCACCACCTGCCACCTGTGGATCAAGGACCAGGAGGGCATCAGCGTGGCGGAAGATGATGAAATCGACCGGATGGATATGGCCGCCGACCAGCAGTTGGACTCGCGTCTGGGCTGCCAGGCCGTGATCACCCGCCCAGGCAATTACGTGGTCGAGATTCCCAAGTGGAACCGCAACTACGTCTCCGAGGGCAAGCCGCTGACGCTGGCGGAAGAAAAGTAAGGAAATGGGTGCTCCAGGTCTCGTTCGCCGCGGCGAAAGACCTGGGAAAGCACGGGACAGAAATAAGGAGCCCCCATGCCGCGCGAGATTCACTGGACCGACGCCGAAGAGATCGGCATCCAGTTGCAAGAGAAATTCCCTGACCTGGACCCCTTGACGGTGCGCTTCACCGACCTGCACCGCTACGTGACCGAGTTGGAGGGTTTCGCCGACGATCCGGCCAAGTCGAACGAGCCGCGCCTCGAAGCCATTCAGATGGCCTGGCACGAGGAGTTCAAGGACGCGCGGGGGTGAATTCCAGGCCGATGCGCCTGGATGCTTCCTCAGATGAACTCGACTGAAAAACCGATTCGGCGTGCGGCGTCCGCGAGGCGCTGATCTGCCGTGATGAAGACGTAGCCTTGTGGCTTTTGCTCACATACCTCCAAAGCCACCGCTAATTGAAGAGCATCGGCGGCGCGAAGCGGATAAAGTTCAAGCATCGAACAGGCAACACCCGCGATGCTCGGAGGCGAGTCAACGGGAATCCAGCGTTGCAAAATATCCCGCGCCAACTGCTTGCCGACGAGGAACCGGTCATGGGATATCTGCCCCATCCTTTCAAGCCGGGTCAATCCGCTCATTATCTCAACCTGAGTTGCCCACCAGGCGACGATGCCGTAACTTTCATAAAGCAATCTCGCCTTAGCCGACTGTGGCTGCGATACGCAGAGTGGGATGAGCGCGCTGGAATCCCAATAAGCGTCTGGCGGATTCATCGACCGTCCCGCTCCTCACGCCAGACCTGCTCCATCACCTCTCTCGATACCATCGGTCCGGGCGGCTCTGGCCATTTTTCCCCTTTTACCCGAGGCACTTTTGGCGGAGTGACGATACCTTTGGCAATGAGACGCCGCATTCGCGCGTCTTCATCCTCGACCGGTCCGGGAGAGACCAGTCGGGCAACCGGGGTATTCCGGTCAAGAATCAGCACTTCCTCGCCGTTCTTGACGAATTCGATATGGGCGCTGAGTTTGGCCTTCAATTCGCTGATTTTTGCAGTCCGCATAGGATCACTTTACCATAATATGACCAACTTAGTCGCATTATACTCCGAGGGCCATTGGGAATTAATGAGCGAGCCAGCCGATCTGTTCATTGCCATTCATAATCCCGCCCTTCGCTCCATCCGAAGGAACCTTCAAAGTGATGGAATTCCTTCTTCTCTCCCGGCACAAGGTACACGCTGAGCACATCGAAGCGGACCGGCGGAGCAGTCTCCTGGGGCAACTGGCGCACGTACTGCCGGGCCAGACGGCGCAGGATCGTGCGCTTGTGCGAGTCGACGCGCGCCTCGGCGGGAGCGATGTCATGGGCGGTGCGGGTCTTCACCTCGACAAAACACAGCATCGGCCCAGCCCAGGCGATCAGGTCCAGGTCGCCGGGCAGGTTGCCCGCCGACCAGCGCCGCGCCACTACGACGTAGCCCTTGCGGCGAAGGTAAAAGAAGGCCGCGTTTTCGCCGTCGATTCCGGTGGCCAGGTGGGCAGGCAGGTTCTCCGGCCGGCCGCGCCGTTTCGCCACCCAGTCCAGTCCGGCCAGAGTACGCTCCAGCCAGTCGATGCGCATCTGCTCCAGCCAACCCATAGCAAACCATTCTCGTCTGGATAAGCGAAAGGCGCAAATCGCGCGCCACAACCCCAGCTGTGAGTCCGGCGCCAATTACTGCGGCACGGCAAGGCAGATAACGTTCAGGCCGTCGCAACCTCGAGCGCGGTGGCGTGCTCGTGTTCCTTCTCAACCAGCGTGAGCGCCTCCTCGAGAATATCCAGTGCAACGGTGGCTTCGTGCTCATTGACGATGAGCGGAGGCGAGAGCCGCAGCGAGGTTTCGCCGCAGCCGAGCACCATCAGGCCCCGTTCAAAGGCCAAGGTCTCCACGCGGTTGCGCAGCGCGGCGGCCGGCTCGCGTGTAGCCTTGTCCTTCACGATCTCGATGCCGATCATCAGGCCGCGTCCGCGCACCTCGCCCACCAGCGGGTGGGTATGAGCCCAGGGGCGCAGCCGCTCCAGCATCAATTCGCCCACGCGGGCGGCGTTGGCCATCGCCTCGCGCTCGATAATGTCCATGGTCGCCAGCGCGGCGGCGATGGAGACGGGATTGCCGCCGAAGGTGGAGGCGTGGGAGCCGGGGACCCAGTCCATGATCTCGGCGCGAGTCATGCACACGCCCAGCGGCATGCCGCTGGCGATGCCCTTGGCTATGCAGACCATATCCGGCTCCACGCCGGAGTGCTCGATGGCCCACCACTTGCCGGTGCGGCCCATGCCGCACTGAATCTCATCCACCACCAGCAGGATGCCGTGGCGCGTGCAGATAGCGCGCAACTCGCGCAGGAAGTTATCGGGCGCCACGATGAAGCCGCCCTCGCCCTGGATGGGCTCGACAAAGATGGCGGCTACCTCCTCGGGCGGCAGGATGGACTTGAAGAGCTTCTCTTCGATATAGCGCGCGCAGCCCAGGCTGAAGGCTTCCTCCTCCTGCGGGCCGCCGCTGCAGCCGCGATAGGTATAGGGAAAACGCACATGCGTAACGCCCGGAACCAGCGGCGAGAAGCGGCGTTTCTGCTGGGGTTTGGAGCCGGTGAGCGAGAGCGCCCCCATGGTGCGGCCGTGGAAGGCGCCAAAGAATGAGATCACCTGTTGGCGACCGGTGTGGTAGCGGGCCAGCTTGAGTGCGCACTCAATGGCCTCGGCACCGGAGTTGCCATAAAAAAACCTGTGCGGCCCGGGCATGGGCGCTATGGCGGAGAGCCGGTCAGCCAGATCGGTCAGAGACTCGTTGTAAAAGTCGGTTCCGGAGATATGGAGCAGTTCGCCTGCCTGCTTCCGGATGGCCTCGACCACCTCGGGATGGCAATGGCCGGTGGAAACCACGGCAATGCCCGCGGCGAAGTCGAGAAACTCGTTGCCGTCCGGATCTTCCACCCGGATGCCGCGGCCGCGCTTGGCCACCAGCGGATACGCGCGGGTATAACTGGGCGAGATCAGGCGGGCATCGGCCGCGACGGCTGCCTGGGCCTTGGGTCCTGGCAAGGGACAGCGAAGTTTCGGTCCGTATTTTTCGTAGATCTCTTTCTTGGTCATCTTCCGGTCTCCTTGGCAGATTCGGTTATGCTGTCCCAAATATGGATGTAGCGCGGCCACGGACCCATGGCGGTGGGATCATCCAGTTCTGCTCGTCCGGTGGGGCGAGAAAAGGCAGGCGAGGTCCGCCGCGGCGGACGGCAGCGCTGCTAATCGCTGGCGAAGAGGCTAGGTCGGGTGCGGATAGGCAGCACACGCAAATGCTTCCGCGGGCAAATGATGCGCGCGCGCGACCGCGACCAGCGCTTGGCGGCTGGCGCGAACAGTCGATTAACAGCGCGCGTTTGCACGGGAACCCTCTGGCCTGAGGATAGCACGCACCTCCAGTACATTTCCACGCACGCTCCCAGTAGCAGGGCATCGCATGAACGCTTTTTTGTCTCCAGGGATGGTTCTTTTTGCTGTTCGTGCCGGCCGGCAGCCGTGCCTCCTCCCGGAGGGATGGGACGAAAGTAGCCCAGGGCGAAGCAAAGCGTAGCCCTGGGAATCGAATCCCAGCAGAAATTCTCGCCCCGTAGGGCAGAAACGAAATGACCTCGGCTGTCGTTCGCCGTTCATGCGATACCTTGAGCCGGCAGGGGCTACGATGGAATTATCTCCATGCCCGCTTCCACCTCCCAGCCAGGCCATCCGCAAAAGAAAGCAGCGACCACCACCTCGATTGTGCTGTCCTTTGCCAGCGTTTATTTTTTCTGGGGTTCCACCTATACGGCCATTCGCATCGGAGCGGCTGAGATGCCGGCGCTGCTGCTGTCAGGGACGCGCTTTCTGATTGCGGGCGCGATTCTGCTGGTCTGGTGCCGATGGCGCGGGCTGCGCCTCTTCTGGCCGCCCAGGACGATGCTGACGCTGGGCCTGATCGGATTCTTCCTCTTGAGCGTCAGCAACGTCTCCCTGGTGTACGCAGAGAAGACCGTGCCCAGCGGGCTGGCCTCGCTGGTGCTGGCGGTGCTTCCACTGTTTGTGGCGCTGGCCGAGATGCTGCTGCCGGGGGGAGAGCCGCTGCCCGCGCGCGGCTGGCTGGGCATGGCGCTGGGTTTTGCCGGCCTGACGGCGCTGCTGTGGCCGTCGCTGCGCAGCGGCTTGGCCGGCGACCGCGCGCTTTTGTGGGCCATCGCCACGCTGCTGGCCGGAGCGCTGGCCTGGACCGTGGGCAGCCTGCTCGCCCGGCACGCGCGGCTGCCGGTAAATTGCTTTGTAGCCGCGGCCTGGCAGATGCTCATCGCCGGCGCCTTCTGCACCGCGCTGGGAACGGCCCTGGGCCAGTGGCCTGAGTTTCACGTGAACGCCGCATCGGTTGGGTCGCAGGCGTATCTCATCACCGGCGGCTCGCTGCTGGGCTACTCCGCCTTCGTCTACCTCATTGAGCACGTGCCGGTGGCCAAGGTCTCTTCCTATGCCTATGTGAATCCGGTCGTCGCGGTGCTGCTGGGAATCTTCCTGCTTCACGAGCGGCCGGAGGCTGCTGAGTTCGCGGGCATGGCCGGCATCGTGGTGGCCGTGTTTCTGCTCACCACCGCGCAGGTGCAGGCCAAACCGCGCCCCATCGAGGAACTGGAGCAGATGCCGGCGGAGTAGGACTGATCGAACTCTCGTTACTACTTGAGCAACAAACCCGAAACCGCCGAAGCGATTCCGACGAGTGAGAAGACCATTCCCACATACCAATATATGCGGGCGTGGGTGAGCAGCGTGACCGAGGTGATCACCAGGCCAATCTCCAGCAGTGCCTCGCCCAGGTCGAAGCGGACGGCCTTGGCTTCGGCCTGCTCAACTTTGGTCTGCAGCGCCTCGGCCTGATCCTGCTCTTCTTTCAGGCTGTCGGTCCATTTGGCCTGGTGGTCTGCATAGCCCTTGGCCAGCTTTTTCGCGGCATCCTTGTCGGCGATGGTCACCACGCTGAGCAGATCCGAGGCCAGAGCCGTATCGTTGGCGCGAATCTTGTGCGCCTGGTAGTAGTTCCACTGGTCGGTGGCCCTGTCCTGGTTGAGGATGGCCTCGGTGTGGGTGCGATGGCCCAGCACGGTGGTCACGGCCACCAGCACGGCCAGCACGGTCATGGTTAAGGCAACCGGGCGCAGCGAGGATTCGTGCTCGGCGTGCTCGGCGTTTTCCTGCAACTCCTGGGCTTCGTTGGCTTCCATGGGGACCTCGCGGGAAATCGTGATGCTCGATCTTAAATTACCTGCGCTTCCAGCGCACGCCTTCTTTCGTATCTTCGATGACGATGCCCTTCTCGTCCAGCTCCTTGCGAATCTGGTCGGCGCGGGCAAAGTTGCGCTGCTTCTTGGCCAGCGTACGCTCGGCCACCAGGGCATCGATGGCTTCGGTGTCCAGCGCCTGTTGCTCCATCAGATACAGCACCACCTGGTCAATCCGTCCGGTCTCTTCGGCCCACTTGAGGGCGCGTCGTGTGTATTCGGCGTCGCGGTCCTCGATCACGTCAAAGACCGCGTCGAAGCTAGCCAAAACCGCCAGAATCGCATCCCGGTCCGCCAAAAAAAACTGCCCCTGGTCGATGGAGGTGTTCGCTGCGCGGATCAGGTCGAAGATGGGCGCGCGGGCTTCGGCGGTGTTCAGGTCGTTGGAAAGCGCGGCGAGGTAATCGGCCCGCGCTTTGGCAGCCGCATCTTGAAGTTGAGGATTTTTGCCGGGTGCAAAGCCCCCTTGGGTGACCCGCTGGTGAAAGATTCTCAGGCGGTCGATGGCGTTGGTGGCTTCCTGCAGGCTGTCGAAGGTGAAGTTGAGCTGATGGCGGTAGGGCACAGAGATCAGCGCCAGGCGAATGGCCGAAGCCTTGTAGCCCTTCAAAAGCAAATCGCGGAGGGTAAAAAAGTTGCCCTCGCTCTTTGACATTTTGCGCCCGTCCACCAGCAAAAAACGCACGTGCATCCAGTGCCGTGCAAAGGTCTTTTGGGTCACGCTCTCGCTCTGCGCAATCTCATTTTCGTGGTGCGGAAACATCAGGTCTTCGCCACCGGCGTGCAGATCGAAGCTCTCGCCCAGGTACTCCATGGCCATGGCCGAGCACTCGATGTGCCAGCCGGGGCGGCCGCGGCCAATGGCCGTATCCCACGAGGTTTCGCCGGGCTTGGCTGCCTTCCACAGGGCAAAGTCGCGCGCGGAGTCCTTCTCATACTCGTCCAGATCGACGCGTGCGCCGTCCTCTATCCCGCTCAAATCCTTCTTGCTCAGCTTGCCGTACTCGGGAAAAGAGGCCAGCCGGAAGTACCAGCTTCCATCTTCCGTCTTGTACGCGGCTCCGGCCGCGGCCAGCTTCTCTATCAGCTCCACCATCTTCGGAATATGCTCAGTGGCGCGCACAAGCTCTTCGGGCCGCTCCACGCGCAGCGACTCTAGGTCCTCAAGGAATGCCTGCTCGAACGGCGCGGAGTACTCGTGAATCGAGATGCCGGCCTTGGCCGCGTTTTGAATAATCCGGTCGTCCACGTCTGTGATGTTCATAACGTGGTTCACTTTCACGCCGCTGAGCTTCAGGAACCGCCGCAGCACGTCTATCTGCAAGAAAGTACGGAAGTTGCCGATGTGGCCGTAGTCATAGACCGTAGGCCCGCAGGCGTACATGCGCAGGGCCTTGCCGTCCATGGGCAGGAGCTCGTCGATTTGTCCTGACAGGGTATTGAAGAGGCGGAGGGTCATTGATCGGACTGCTTGCTCATAAAAGCCGATGAAATTCGTGGTTTGCGGCCCTTACGATTGTAGCAAGCCAGCGAGTCGGGTGGCTGCTGGCTAGTAGTAAATCGGCCGGTCCGGCTCCCTAGTACGGGTGAGCCAGAATTGGGGTAGGCTTGGAACATGAAGATAGTTAGCTATACGCCGGAAACCCTCCCGAAACTGACCGAGGAGCAGATTGCGAATCTGAAGGCGCTCGCTGCGCGTCCAGACAGCGAGATTGATCTCAGCGATATTCCCGAGATGACCGATGAGCAGTGGAAGAACGCCGAGCGCGGGCGTTTCTATCGCCCAGTAAAGCGATAGATTACTGCACACGTAAATGCCGATGTGCTGGAGTGGCTGAAGGCGCAGGGAAAGGGCTATCAGTCGCGGATCAATGCGATTCTGCGGCGGGAGATGCTGGCGGCGGCCAGGGCAGCGGGGGCAAAATAACTTGCAGTGACCCGGTTGCGTGGCTTTTGATAATTATGAAATTCCACATTCAAACGCGAGAAGTGGGGCACCCGGCCTCTGGCTATCTTGACCAATGCATTCACCCTCCCAGCGCCAGCGACGGGTCGGCAGAGAGGTCTGGCTTGGCGAAGTCTTTGGCTTCAAGCCGTGGCCAGGCGGCGGCGGCGATCATGGCGGCATTGTCCGTGGAAAGCGCCAGCGTGGGGAATGCCACGTGAAGATTGCGGCGGGCGGCTTCGGCCTGGAAGCGGGCGCGGAGTGAACGGTTGGCGGCCACCCCTCCCGTAACCAGAATGCGGCGGGCGCTCAGGGATTCGGCTGCGGCGAAGGTCTTCTTCATCAGGTCGCCGATGACGGCGTGCTGAAAGCTGGCGATCAGGTCCAGGGTCTGCGGATCGCATTGGGCCAGCGCGTCTTCAACCGTGGGGCGCGCGGGCGCGTCGGGGCCGGTGAAGAGGGCGTCGCGGCGCGATTCGGCCTCCGGGCGCAGGTTGTGGAGTTCCACGTAGCGCAGGACCGCTGTCTTGATCCCCGAAAACGAAAAAAGGAAACGCGGGTCGAGGTTGGCGATGGGAGCGGTGCGGGCCGCCTTGGTGCGCGGGGCCTTACCGCCGAGGTGGACCTTTGGTTTGATCTGCGAGAAGGAAAACGGCACGGCATGCGGGTTGCCGTGCTGGGCGAGCGCGTCGATCCAGGGGCCTCCGGGATAGCCGAGGCCGAGCAGCTTGGCAACCTTGTCAAAAGCTTCGCCGGCGGCGTCGTCGAGGGTGCGGCCGACGAGGGTGTAATGCCAGGCGGATGGAGTGGGGCGGGCGAGATAGAGGTGGGTGTGGCCGCCGGAGACGACCAAAGCTAAGGCTGGCTCGGGGTCAGTAGAGGGCGGATTTAGCTGTGCGGTATCCCAGGTCTCAGAAGCGAGACCTGGGGCACCCGCCCCGTCATCTTTTTGGCCATCGATGGCGTGGGACTCAGAGGGTGCCCCGCCACGCCCCTTCAAAACTGGCTGCCCGTCCGGCAAGGACTGCGGTTGGGCCTCTCTTTCATTCAACAGAACGGCGTGGATGTGGCCTTCGAGATGGTTGACGGCGATGAGAGGCAGGCCGTTGGCGAAGGCCAGGGCTTTGGCGTAGGTGATGCCGACCAGCAGAGCTCCGGCGAGGCCGGGACCGGAGGTGACGGCGATGGCGTCCAGGTCGGCCAGGGTGACGCCGGCCTGGGCGAGGGCGGCGCGGACGACAGGAACGATGGCGCGGAGATGCTCGCGGCTGGCCAGCTCGGGAACCACTCCGCCGTAACGGGCGTGGGTGGCGATCTGAGAGGCGACCACCGAGGAGAGCGTGCGTGCTCCCCGCTCGACGACAGCGGCGGCGGTCTCGTCGCAGGAGGATTCGATGCCGAGGATGAGACCGCGCGTGCTCATCTATGTAGTTTAGCGGGCCACCTGCTGTGGGGCAGACGCCGCTTGCGCGTCCAGCGGCGAATTGGCGAGTGAACAGGACGTGCTGGGGCGGATGGGGCGAGAATGGAAGCAGCTATGTTGCCCACTACTAGAAAATTCGATGCGGCTTTACGGGTGGTGGGGGAGCTGCGGGCGGCGGGGTATGAGACCTACCTGGCGGGGGGATGCGTGCGCGACCTGCTGCTGGGACGCGAACCGAAGGATTATGACGTGGCCACGTCTGCGACGCCGGACGCAGTGCTGGGACTCTTCAAGCGAACCTTTGCCGTGGGGGCGCACTTTGGAGTGGTGCTGGTGGCCGACGGCGATGAGGACGGCTACGTGACGACCGAGGTGGCGACTTTCCGGTCGGATGGGTCTTATTCCGATGGGCGGCATCCCGATGGGGTGCGGTATACGAGGAGCGCCGAGGAGGATGTGCGGCGCAGGGATTTCACCATCAATGGGCTGCTGCTTGATCCGCTGCTATTCCAAAACGCAGGTCCTTCGACTCCGGTCGCTGCGGCGACCTGCGCTCAGGATGACAGATCGATCACAATCCAAGAAAAACTGCACCCGGCGGTGATTGATTATGTGGGCGGGCTGGCGGATCTGGATGCGGGGGTGGTGCGGGCGATCGGGAGGCCGGAAGCGCGCTTTGAGGAAGACCACCTGCGGATGCTCAGGGGGGTGAGGTTCGCGGCGCGATTCGGGTTTGAGCTGGAGGCGGGAACGGCTGCGGCGATGGGGCGGCTGACGGGCAGGATTTCCGCGGTGAGCCGGGAGCGGGTGCGGGATGAGTTGACCAGGATGCTGACCGAGGGACGAGCACGGAGGGCGTTTGAGCTCCTGGACGAGACTGGATTACTGGCCGAAGTGTTGCCCGAAGTTGCGCGGATGAAGGGCGTGGAACAGCCGGCGCAATTTCATCCTGAGGGCGATGTGTGGACGCATACTCTAATGCTTCTGGCACAACTGGAGGCGGGATGCGCCGTGAACTTGGCGTGGGGGGCTCTGCTGCACGATGTGGGCAAGCCGCCGACGTTCCGGAGGGCTCCGGATCGGATTCGTTTTGACGGGCACGTCGAGGTGGGCATGGCGATGGGGACGGAGATCTGCAGGCGCTTCCGGTTTTCGAATGACGAAACGCAGCAGATTTTGGCGCTGATTGAGAACCATATGCGGTTTGCGGATGCGGAGCGGATGAAGGCTTCGACGCTGAAGCGGTTTTTCCGGCTCCCCGGGTTCGAGCAGCATCTGGAGCTGCACCGGATGGATTGCCTGGCGGGGAGCGGGAATCTGGAGCACTGGGACTATGTGCGAGAGCGGTACCTCGCGATGCCGGAGGAGACGGTGCGGCCGCGGCCTCTGATTACCGGGCGGGAGCTGATCGCGGCGGGGTATGCGCCGGGAGCCGGGTTCAAGGAGATGCTCAGGGCAGTCGAGGATGCGCAGTTGGAGGGGACGATTGGGACGGCGGAGGAGGCGTTGCGTCTGGTGAAAGAGCGGTTTCCCAGAGAGTGATGCGGCACACTCGCAGTGTGCCGCATCCCATTTGCTGAAGTCGATCTTCGTCTCAGCGGCTACGCACTTATCTTCCAGCAGCCGATCGGGCCCGGTCGATGGACTCGATGCACCCGGCCAGGCGGGTTCTCCACTCGTCGAGAGTCTTCCCGGCAATGGTGTTGCGCACTTGCGAATGCCTCTCATCGGCATACTCCGAATGCATGGCGTAGGGTTCCGAGCCGGTTTGCAGCTGGCTCAGCGCGGCCTCCGCCTGAGTGACGGCGGGGCCGCTGAATCCGGCCTTCTTCGCTTCCGCGATGCGGGCGCGCAGCGTGGCGATATAGCGATAATCGTCGATGCCCGCGGCAGCCACTTCGTATCCGGGCGAGTCCAGGGGACCATCCGGACCGGCCACCGTGTAACCCGAATGCCATGTGGCCTGGAAGGGCTGGAAGGGCTGCAGTTCCCATCCGAAGTGCCATTGCGCGAAGCCGGTGCTGTTGGCAGCGGCGACCTCAAAGCCCCAGTCGTAGCGGTCGTTCACAATGCCGTTGTAGAAGCGGAGCACGGGCTTGCCGCTGTGCGCGCGCTCTACCATCTTTGCCGACTGGTCCCAGGGATGCGTGGAGAACAGGTCTAAATCATCGAGCAGCGGCAGATAATCCACTCCCGAATCCTTATCCCCTTCCGGGTCGATATAGAGCTTGGCGCGTGGAATCGCGGCGCGAATCATCTTGTCGTAGCGGATGGTCTCGGCAAGATTGCGGTTCCACTGATTGATGTTGCGCTCGCGCGGCTCGTCGGCCGTCTGCAGCATGATGGGAATGCCCTGCGCGTCGAAGAAATCCTTGATCTGGCGGACGGCGTCGATAAAACGGCGATTGAAGCGATCGGAAAACTCCTCGTCCCGCTGGCTGTCCGGCAGCATGGGCGTCATCTCCTCGGGCTCCTGAAAATCGCCGTAGCGCGTCTCCTTCATCAGCTTGCGGGAGATCTCAATGGGCAGAAAGACGAGCGCCGGACGCGCAGGACCATAGAGCCCGTATTCCTTCACCACGCGGCACTCTTCCTTGACGAGGCTGAAGTCCAGAGTGACGTGATCGCCTTCAACGCCGGTGATGGCCGGCGGGGTGAAGTGGAAGGCGGTCATGCCGTGGGCCTTCATGTCCGCGGCCTCGGCGCGCAAGAGTCGGCGGTAATAATCCATCTTCGCGGGCATGAAGTAACGCAGGGCGTAACCCATGTTGTAATCGCTGTTGCGCCAAAGGCTGTAGGAAGCGCCGAGCTGCTTCGCGTTGGCGAGTTGGAAGGGAAGAACTTCGATGCTGATGGGAACGGAGACAGCGCCGCCATTCTGCGCGAGCAAGCGCACGGTTCCGGTGTAGACGCCGGGTCTGGCGCCGGCCGGCGGGGTGATGGTGAACCACCAGGTCTGGTTGAGGTTCAAGTACGCCGGCGCGCGTGAGGTGGGAAAGAGGCAGTAGCGATCCAGGCTGGCCGGCCAGCCGTCCCAGAGATACTTCACCGCTCGCACCTCGACGGCCGAATGAGGCAACACAGCGCCGGAGGGATTCCGCAATGCACTCACAGAGGCGCTTACCCAGCCAAGCGAGCGCAGCGGCGTAAGAGTAATGGTGGAGTGAACGCGCTGGCCCTGTGCGGCGATGGCGTGCAAGGCGGATGGATTGCGCTCGGATGCTTCCGGTGCGTCATAGGGCCGCACAGTCTTCTGCCAGTCACGGCTCCACAGCAGGAATCCTCGCCGCTGGTCGGCGGGCTCCGGAGGCTGGTTCGCCGTTGCCGGCTGCGGGAGCTTGAGATTCGCCTCGAAGGCCTCTCGCCGTGCGGACTCGACGCGCTCGATGGCCGCATTGAAATCGGTAGCGGGCGCGATGAGGAGACCAAAGGCAGCCAGCGTCCTGGACCATGTGAACTCCGCCTTGCCGCCGCGCACGGTGAAGCGAAAATCGAAATGCGAATAGAGGTTGCGCCCGAACTTCGCCCAGGTGTCCTCGCCGGGCTCGTACCAGTCGTCGATGCCGCGAAAATATTCAGCGGCAGTATAGAAAGTGGCCGGGTCAGCGCGGCGCTCCGCCACCACAGCGCCATTGACGGCAAGCGCGAAGGCCCGCGCCGCAACTGCCTTCGATGTATAGTTCCCGCCCCAGAATCGGGCGCGATACTCGCCGTCGGGCAGATCCACTTGCAACGTGGCTTTCCGCGAACCGAGATCGGCCCAGACCATGCTGCTCAGCATGGGGTCGGGCTTGGGCTGATTGAATTGCGCGCTGTTCGCTTTATCCATGGCGGTGGTCCAGCCGTAGCCGCGCCATTTCGCATACGCAGTGCGTTCGTCGATGGGCCGCGAACCATCCAGCAGCGGCGCTCCCTGCGGCGAGAAATTCAGAAGCAGTTCGCTGCGCGGCCTGGAAGGACTGCCGCTCCCGGCAATATAGAGGTTATAGAGCCACAGGTCGCGCTCAAACTTCTCCGCGCTGCGAATCTCCAATTGGAGCGAGCGCACCCGGCTCAGATCGAGCGGCGTACCGTCGTCGGTGCGAATGTCGGCGAGCGGAATCTCAAAGCGATTGCGGGCCCTGAACATCCACAGACGATTGGCCGTGAAGGTTGCGCCGGCCGCGTCGCGAATGGTCAGCGTGAATGGGATCATGAACTCAGAGGCGTTGCACAGATGGAATACGAGTTTGCCGTGGCCGGACCAGTCGGAGGCCAATCCGGATTCCGCATTCAACTCCACGGTCGATGAGGCGTTGCCGGGCGCCAGCACCAGATGAACTGCACCATTCTGGATAGGGGGCAGTTTCTCCGGGACGGCTTCGATCGCCGCGCCGTCTTCCGTGGTTCGAGACCATTCCGCGGAAGCGCCGGTAACGTGCAGGACCGAAACACTGGCCGGACCGTCGATTCGGTAGACGAAATCCGCCGCCTGAGAAGAAGCAAAGGCCGGCAAAGCCAGCGAGACCAAGCCGATCATCAAAGCTCTGGCAAAAGAGACCATGCGAAAACCTCCGGCAAAATAGAACATAATCATAGCAAGCCGGGTGCGGGCTCACACTGCGCGAAGATCATCTGAGGCCCCAAAACGGCAACGTGAGGTTAACCTCTTCGTCCTGCTATACTGAGACGTGAAGTTGTGTTGACAGGAGCATCGTAAAGCAATAAAAGGAATGCTAACGAAATGATTCATACCATTTCAAATTGCATGGGGCAATACACAGTTGACCCTCGCTCCGCTGAGATGGATGGCAATCTCACCATCGCCGGAAGGCAGAGCGTCCTAAACTTTTGTAAAGAATCACGCTGGAGTTCAATCGCACAATGAAGCACACATTTTTGATTCTGATCATGGCGGCAAGCACAGCTGCCGCAATTGCCCAAACCACAACCAACCCGGCGCCAACAACGGCTCCCGCCGCCACACCGGCAGCAACATCAGCTCCTGCCGCACCGGCGGCCACCGCAACTCCTGCAGCCAAGCCGGCAGCAACAGCCGCAACTGGCGCCGCACCGGCGGACGCCAAGCCGGCCCCCAAGCACCCGGTCGACGAGGATGATGAAGGCAACCCGATCTACCATCCGGAGGCCCCCGAAAAATTGGCCAACATCCACTGCGGCATCAACACCCCTTGCGTTATCAAGCTGCCCCATGGAATTCCTCCGGCCACAGCCCGCCTGCACGACTCCTTTAGCTTGCGCTACCAGGACATCAAAATTGGCGACGGCGTCGAGGCACTGCCCGGCAAAAAGTACACGCTCCACTACACCGGCTGGAATGCGGCCAGTGGAATCAAGTTCGATTCGACCTACGACCATCACGGTAATCTCAAGGACAAGGACGGCAAGCCGGTGATGGGTGAAAACGGCAAATACAAGCAGGACCCAGAGCCGATGCCTTTCACCTTCACCGAGAGCGAGGGCAAGGTGATTCCGGGCCTGGACCTGGGAGTGATAGGCATGAAGGTGGGCGGAAAACGCCGCATTTTCATTCCGTACCAAATGGCCTATGGCGTGCTTGGGCGTCGCGGGCCGAATGCTGCCCATCCGGGGGTTACTCCCAAGTCCGATATCATCTTTGACGTCGAACTGCTGGATGTGACAGATCCGTACGCCCATCCGAAACGGGCGCCCCAGCCCGACGCGTCGAAGCCGGGAACGCCCGCTACTCCGGCAGCTCCCAAGGCTTCTGCTCCGGCTGCGACGCCAACAACGGCAACGCCTGCCGCTTCGACTGCTCCGGCGCAGTCGCAACCGAAGTAGCGCGCGGCTTATCGGGAAGCTTCAGGCCACGCCGGAGGGCAACTCCGGCGTGGCCTCGATCGTTTGGCGGGCAGTTCTGCCGATGGTTGGCGCACATCTCCATGGCAGGCTCATGACCAGTCGAAGAGGGATCTCAGATGACAACCAATTCAAAGACGCCATCCCCGGAAAGTCAAAATTCTCCCTGGTTCCAAATTGGCCTGATCCTGTTTCTTGTCGTGTTGGCGGTCGCCGTTTTTCTGCTTGGCCAAAGCATGGTGAGTCACCGCTTCTTTCGCGGCGGACGTATCGACCGCTACGGCCACATGAAACAATAGCGGGCACTCAAAAAGAGTCCTGGCCGCTGCGCCGAAGAATGCCAGGCTGCGCATTCCCTGACGGGTAGATCTCAAGCGATAGGCTTCTTCGCCCTTGAAACCTGGGAGCCGCTAATAACTGCCCTACCGGTCCCCACCCAGAATCGACCCCACAATCCCGCCCAGCACCGCCCCGCCCGCCGCATTACCCAAATCCCGCCTGTCGTTATGCGGCAGATACTCGTTGATCTGGTGGGCCAGCCGCGAAATCGGCAAGGTCTGCAGCCACACCGCTCCCGGCCCCGTCAGCACGGCCAGAAACAGCCCATCCCCGCCGAAGATCGCATTCTTCAGCCCCGGAACCATGGCGATCTGGAAGGCCACCGAACTCTGAAACGCGCCTACGTGCCCCGGATGCACCCGCAACGTCTCGCCCGGCGCCAGGTTCTTCACAATCAACTCGCCCGATAGCTCCAGCCATGCCGTTCCCCGCCCGCCCACCTGTTGCAGCACAAATCCATTCCCGCCAAAAATCCCCGCCCCCAGCGACTGCTGAAACCCAATCCCGATGGTCACCTGATCCGTGGCGCACAGAAACCCGTGCCGGTGAACCATGTACTCATTCCCAGGGCCGATCTCCACCGGCACAATGTGTCCCGGCACCTTGGTAGCAAAGCTCACCGTCCCCGCAGCCTGCACAGCCCGGTACTCGGTCATAAACAAGCTCCCGCCCCCGGCCACCCGCTTCAAAGCCCCAAAGATCCCCCCGCCCCCGCCCATCTGCGTATGCGTAGTCATCTGGATCGAGCTGGTCATCCACGAAAGCTCCCCGCTCTCTGAAAAGACGCTCTCGTTGGGGTCAAGCTGCACATCGAGCACGGGCATGGTGGTGCCCTGAATCTTTGTCTGCATGGGGAGGCCTCCTGTCAGTGGACAGTGGACAGTGTACTTGTTCGGCGGCAGAGGCAGGGAAAGCTGGAGCTTTTTTTCTTCTGCCTTTTGCGGAAACCCTGAGCCCCGCCCACGGTCTCGTCAGCGAGATCAGGGCAATCTGTTTGATCGAGGTGCGTATATTATGGTACACTTGCGTACACAAATGCAGGAGGCGCCGATGGAGGCCAGCAAGGTCGGAATTCGAGAATTCCGGGACAAGCTCTCCAACTACCTGTTGGAATCCGATGCTCCGGTTGCGATCACACGGCATGGGGACACGGTGGGCTATTACATTCCGGCACGCCGCAGGCGCAGTGAGAGTGAACGGGATGCGCTCCGGCAGGTGGCGACGCGTATGCAAGAAATGCTGGCCGCCGAAGGAATCTCGGAAGAGGAGGTCCTTCAGGACTACAAGAACTGGCGCGCTGGTGGCCGCAAATGAGATCGTCCAGGCCGCTGGTTCTCGATGCCAATATTCTGCTGCGCGCTGTCTTTGGCATCAAGGTGCGCGGCATCCTCGAATCCTATGAGGATCTGGCCGCTTTCTATAGTCCCGACGTGTGTTTTCAGGACGCGCGGCGCTATATTCCCGCACTGGCTGAACGCCGCAACTTCGACACCGAGGTTGGTTTGGAGTTGCTCGATCAGATCTCGCGCATTGTGGAAGCCTCGACCGGAGCCTTTTTGAAGAGTTTGAAGAGTTGGCTCGTCAGCGCATCGCGTCCAGAGATCCCGAGGACTGGCCAGTAGTCGCTACAGCCTTAATGCTTGCAGCTCCCATCTGGACGGAAGATCAGGACTTCTTCGGTTCTGGCATCGCCACATGGACGAGTAATCGAATCGAGGTATATCTGCGGGATTCTTAGCATGGAATCCCAGGTCTTAAAGGCGAGACCTGGGGCATCCGGCAAATAAACTGTCCTGATTCCCACAGGAGCATCCAAAAAGGGACTGGGATGGCCGCTCTAAACGTGATAGCGTTGCCACGTGACATGGCAAGACTATATTCCCGAGGATGTGCGCAACCTGTTCGAGGTGCATGACTTCAGGCACGCGGCGTGTATACTCGCGTCAGAATTCCCAGAGGAATTTGGCGAGATTCTTGATGCGTTGCGGGCTTTTCGGATCACAACCACAGATATTACAAAAAGTGGAGGGAACGAGTCGAATATTCCAAAGATTATCTCCAAAATTTTGCGGCCTCTTGGCTGGAAGGAGGACCAACTGAAAGCAGAAATGGTGGTGGACGGGACAGTTGTTCGTTCGGATTCGCACAAGGTGGATTACATAAAGGGAAGAGTCGCATTTGACCTAGAATGGAACTCGAAAGATCAAACATTTGATCGAGACTTATTCGCCTTTAGGAGTTTCCACGATAATGGGAGGATCAGCGCAGGTGTTCTCCTCACGCGAAGCGCAGAGTTGAATCCCGTATTCGAAGCATTAGGACAAGCGGGAAAATACGGGGCATCTACGACCTGGATGGGCAAGCTGCTGCCTCGTTTGAATGCCGGTCGTGGCGGTGGTTGCCCAATCTTGGTTTTCGGCATCACACCTCGCCTGATTAGCGATTGGAAAGAAGGATTAGGAAAATAAATGGAATTAGCGGCACAAGAACTGTTGCAACGGGTTGGTCGGCTGAAGTTCTCCACCGTGCTCGCTGATCCACCATGGCAATTCCAGAACCGTACCGGGAAAATGGCTCCGGAGCACAAACGCCTAAATCGCTACAACACGATGTCGTTAGAAAAGATCAAAGCACTGCCCGTAAGCAAGGTCGTAAAAGAAGTGGCGCATCTGTATCTTTGGGTCCCTAACGCGATGCTTCCCGAGGGGTTGGAGGTCATGAAAGCTTGGGGATTTCAATACAAGAGCAATATTGTCTGGCACAAGATCCGCAAGGACGGTGGCCCAGATGGACGGGGTGTAGGATTCTATTTCCGTAACGTCACGGAGGTGGTGTTGTTCGGCATCAGGGGCAAGAACGCTCGAACGCTTGCGCCAGGGCGCAGACAAGTTAACATTATCCAGACCCGCAAAAGAGAGCACAGCCGCAAACCCGACGAGTTGTATCCACTGATCGAAGCCTGTTCGCCTGGTCCATATCTTGAACTATTCGCGAGGGGAAGCCGCAAGGGATGGACAAGCTGGGGTAATCAAGCGGACGAATATGAGATTTCCTGGGGTACGTATTCGAATCATAGCCAAAATAGTGATCTGAGCCTTTTTGCCGAAATATAGGCAAGTATGAAAATTGCGCAGCGATACTTCCATTCAAGATCCATCCGTCCACATCGTACTGGTCGGTATCGCATCGTAGTTAATATCCCAGCCTGATTGCACTTGACAGGTATCCTCTCCTTACGAGACATGGGATTGCACCAACCTAGCTACCCTTTCGCAAACATCTGCTTGATGCCCCGCAGTGCCTGCCGCGTGCGCTCTTCGTTCTCGATGAGCGAGAAGCGCACATGCCCGTCGCCGTAGTCGCCAAAACCGATCCCCGGCGAAACTGCGGTTTTGGCTTCGGTGAGCAGCAGTTTCGAAAACTCCAGCGAGCTGAGTTTCCTGTACTGCTCGGGAATCTGCGCCCAGACAAACATGGTGGCCTTGGGCAGCGCCACCGGCCAGCCGAGTTTGTTTAGCCCCTCGACCAGCACGTCGCGGCGCTTGCGATAGTTCTCGCAGATCTCGCGGACGCACTGCTGCGGGCCTTCGAGAGCGGCGATCGACGCTACCTGGATGGGGGTGAAGGTGCCGTAGTCGAAGTAGCTCTTGAGCCGGGCCAGGGCACCGACCAGCACCGGGTTGCCGACCATGAAGCCGACCCGCCAGCCGGGCATGTTGTAGCTCTTTGACAGGGTGAAGAACTCGACCGCAACGTCTTTGGCGCCCGGGACCTCCAGCACGCTGGGCGGCTTGTAGCCGTCGAAGGCGATATCGGCGTAGGCCAGGTCCTGGATGAGATGGAAGCCGTACTCCTTGGCCAGCTCCACGAGGCGGGCGAGAAAGGGCAGATCCACGCACTCCGTGGTGGGGTTCGACGGGAAATTGACGATCAGCGCCTTGGGCCGCGGCACCATGCGCGGAATCAGGTCCTCAAGCTGGGCGTGGAACTGCTCGCGGTCGTGCACCGGCACGCTGACCACGTGCGCCCCGGCGATGACCGGGCCGTAAATATGGATGGGATAGCTGGGGTTGGGCACCAGCACCGTGTCGCGCGAGTCCAGAATGGCCAGGCACAGGTGGGCGATGCCCTCCTTGGAGCCGATGGTGACGATGGCCTCGGTCTCCGGGTCCAGATCGACGTTGTAGCGGCTCTTGTACCAGTTGCAGATGGCCTTGCGCAGGCGCGGGATGCCGCGGGAGACCGAGTAGCGGTGGGTGCCGGGCTTGAGCGCCGTCTCCACCAGCTTGTCAACGATGTGCTTGGGCGTAGCCCCGTCGGGGTTGCCCATGCCGAAGTCGATGATGTCTTCTCCGCGGTGGCGGGCGGAGCGCTTCATGGCGTCGGTGATATTGAAGACGTAAGGCGGCAGGCGCTGAATTCTGCTGAACTCTTCCATCGATCCAGTTTAAGGCAAGGAAGACGGGCGCCCGGCGCGGGCATCGGCTGGATTTCGGGGCCGGGGCAGGTTAAAGCGCGCTAATTTTCGCAAATGTGGTTCTTTTTGACCAGAAATGAAATCGCACAATGGGAAATATGGATGTGGGAGCGGTTTGCCGCAACGGGCGAGGCCGCACTTGTTTCCGAGCTGGGGAAATACGGTCTGAAGTTTCCGATTTCTGCTCGCGCAGCCGCTCCTCTTTATTGACAGGTACCCCATGAACGCCCTTCTGGTTTATCCGGAATTTCCCGATACATACTGGAGCTTCAAACATGCGTTGAAGTTTTTGGGCAAGCGTGCCGCGCAGCCGCCGCTGGGGCTGATGACGGTGGCAGCGCTGCTGCCGGGCGAGTGGAAAAAACGGCTGGTGGACACCAACGTGGAGCGGCTGCGCGACCGCGACCTGGCCTGGGCCGACGTGGTGCTGTTGAGCGGGATGCACATCCAGCGCGATCCGCTGCTGGCTATTGTGGAGCGGTGCCGGGCGCGCGGGCTGCGCACGGTGGTGGGCGGGCCGATTGCCAGTAGCGTGCCGGCGTCCGAGCTGAAGGCGGACCACGTGGTGATCGGCGAGGCCGAGGAGTTGATTGCCACTCTGGCGCGGGATCTGGAGCAGGGGACGGCGAAGGCAGTCTATCAGGCCGAAGCAAGGCCGGAGATGAGCGCCAGCCCGCTGCCCGACCTGAGCCTGATCAAGATGAATCGCTACTCGACCATGGCGGTGCAATACTCGCGCGGCTGCCCCTTCAACTGCGAGTTCTGCGACATCATCGAAATTTATGGCCGGCGGCCGCGCACCAAGGCCGTGGCGCAGGTGTTGGCCGAGCTGGACCAGTTGCGCGCGGCCGGCTGGCGCGAAGCGGTGTTTATCGTCGACGACAACTTCATCGGCAACAGGGCCCGCGCCAGGGAACTATGCAAAGCGTTAGCCGAATGGCGCAGCCAACACAAGAAAAGCTTTGACTTCCTCACCGAAGCTTCGCTCAACCTGGCAGACGATCCGGTGCTGATGCAACTGATGAAGGATGCCGGCTTCATCTCCGTCTTCCTGGGCATCGAGACCCCCGATGTGCCGGGCCTGATCGCCACGAACAAGCTGCAGAACACGCGGCGCAGCCTGCTTGACAGCGTGGCCACCATCCAGAGCTATGGAATGCAGGTGATGGGCGGGTTCATCCTGGGCTTCGATACGGATCGCGACGACATCTTCGACCGCATGGTCGAATTTATCCAGAAGAGCGGCATACCCATTGCCATGGTCGGCCTGCTGCAGGCCATGCCGGGAACACAACTGTTCCGGCGCCTGGGCCGGGAGGGGCGGATTGTGGACGCGGGCGGCGGCGACAACACCGGCGACAGGTTGAACTTTCTTCCCCACATGGACGCTGCCAGGCTGGTGGAGGGTTACCGCTCGGTGCTGAAGCGGATTTACTCGAGCGCGGCTTACTATGAGCGCGTGAAGCTCTACCTGAGCCGGACGCAGCCTAAGCCTGAAAAAAGATTCGGCGGAGAGCGTGTGTCGCGGCAGCAGTGGGTGACGCGCGCGAATGCGCGGGCTTTTGTTACTTCGATTGTCCGCCAGGGCATCTTCGGCCGGCAGCGCTGGAGCTACTGGAAGTTTCTGCTGGCGGTGGCCACACGCTATCGTCATTGCGTGGGCGCGGCCATGACCCTGGCGGTGATGGGCTATCACTTGCAGGTGATCACGCGCAGGCTTTCCAAGGCCGTGGAGTTGCCCATCCTGACGGCATCCATTGATAAAGGCCTGCCTGTCGAAACAGACGGCCAATAGAGGAAAGCCGGCGCCGGAGCACTCCGCCGCCGGTGCGCCCGTGCCCGCGAATTTATACTAAAAGACGGCATGAGTAATTTTTTACCCGTAGACGAACAGATGGACCTGCTCCAAAAGGGCGCGGCGGAGATCATCCGCGCGAGCGACCTGCGCGAGCGCCTGGAAGAAAGCCGCAAAACGGGACGCCCGCTGCGCATCAAGGCCGGCTTCGACCCCACCGCGCCCGACCTGCACCTGGGCCACACGGTGCTGATGCGCAAGCTGCGCCACTTCCAGCAGTTGGGGCATACGGTCATTTTTCTGGTGGGCGACTTTACTTCGCTTATCGGCGACCCCACCGGCCGCAACGTGACTCGCAAGCCGCTGACGCGGGAACAGATCGACGAGAACGCCGAGACCTACAAGCAGCAGGTCTTCAAGATTCTGGACGAGAAGGCGACCGAGGTCCGGTACAACTCCGAGTGGCTGGGAAAGCTGGGCTATGAAGGTACCATCCGTCTGACGGCGCACTTTACTGTCTCACAGATGCTGGAGCGCGACGAATTTCATCAGCGCTTCCAGGCCGAGCAGCCCATCAGCCTGCACGAGTTGCTCTACCCGGTGATGCAGGGGTACGATTCCGTGGCCCTCGAGTGCGACGTGGAGCTGGGCGGGACGGACCAGAAGTTCAATCTGCTGTGCGGGCGGGAGTTGCAGCGGCACTACGGGCAGAAGCCGCAGATCGTGCTCATGACGCCGATCCTCGAAGGCCTGGACGGCGCGCAGAAAATGTCGAAATCGTTGGGCAACGCGATTGGGATTAACGAGCCGCCGGGGGAGATGTACGGCAAGCTGATGAGCATCTCGGATGAATTGATGTGGAAGTACTGGGTGCTTTTGACCGACCTGCGCCAGAGTGAGGTTGAAGCGCTCAAGGCTGACGTGACAGCCGGCAAATTGCATCCCATGGAAGCGAAGAAGCGGCTGGCGCGGACGATTACCGCGGGGTTTCATGGCGAGGCCGCGGCGCGCAGCGCAGACGAGAACTGGGCGCGGATGTTTCAGCAGAAGGAGTTTTCGGAGGATGTGGATGAAGTGAACTTGCGGATAGCTGCCTTTATGCCAGGGAGTGAGCTTGAAATTGCTCAGATTGTTCAAATGCTTGACGGCGTATCACCCTCCGACCCCTTTATAAGAGAGGGAGCCTTTCTGAAGGTTGCGAACTTGCTCACGGCGTGTGGACTCACGAGCTCAAACGCCGAAGCCCAACGCAAGCTCAAAGAGGGAGCGGTTCGCATCAACAGTCAGATTTGGAGCAATGCCGCGATGCCTCTAGCGAACTTAGGTCCACCCTCTACGGTCCCTGGGCGACCTTCGAATCAGCTCTACTTTAAATTGCAGGTCCGTCTAGGAAAAAAGGCGAAACGCGTGTTCCTTTCGTAACGCCCAACAATAGCGCTCTCACCCACCCATAGCAAAGGCGCGCGCCGATTCCAGCAGCTTGGCTACCGACTGCTTCGAGCAGGACTCGGTATAGATGCGCATCAGGGGTTCGGTGCCGCTGTCGCGCAGCAGCAGCCAGGTCTCGGCAGCGTTGGGCTTGGTCTTGGCTTCGGGGTTATCGAGGAAGAACTTGACGCCGTCGAGGGTTTGCCGGCGGAGGATGGGCATGCCGGCAAAGACCGGGTCGCCGACTTCAAGTGCTTTCGCCCGTGCAATGGCGCCGTCCTTGATCTCATCGGATAGTGCCAGGTCGACGCGGCCGTACTGGTGCTCGCCGTACTCGGCCTGTAGTTCGGCGACCAACTCGCCCAGGGTCTTGCCTTCCTCGGCCATGACGTTGGCCAGCAGCAGCGAGTTGAGCAGGCCGTCGCGCTCCGGCAGGTGGCGCTGGAAGCCGATGCCGCCCGACTCCTCGCCGCCCATCAGGATCTCCCGCTCCAGCATGAGGTCAACCACATATTTGAAGCCGATGCCGTGCTCGATCAACTCGCGGCCGTGCTTCAAGCAGATGCGGTCCAGCATTTTGGTGGTATTGAAGGCGCGGGTGACAGCGCCGGGCCAGTCCTTGCGCTTGAGCACCCAGCTCAGGAGTACGCAGAAAATCTTGTGCGGATCGACAAAGTTTCCATGTTCATCTGTCGCTCCGATGCGGTCGGCGTCGCCGTCCGTGCACAGGCCGGCCTGGCAGCCGTTGGCCACCACCGCCTCGGCCAGGGCGCGGATGTGCGGCTCGATGGGCTCGGGATTGATGCCGGGAAAGAGCGGATCGGGATTGCCGCGAATCTGCACGTGGGCCACGCCCAGACGGGTAAAGATGCCGGAGAGGATGGTCAGCCCGGCGCCGTACATGGAGTCGATGCCGAACTTCATGCCGGATTTTTTGAGCGCGTCAAGGCTGGTGAAGTTCTCAATGGCCTTGATGTAGGTAGGCAGGAAATCGACTTGCCTGACGGGAGCGGGCTGCGCGGACCGAGCAACCGGCTGGCCCAGGCGGGACTCGATATCGGCCATGATGGAGGGCTTGCCGGAGCCGCCGTACCAGGCCTTGTACTTTACGCCGTTCCATTCCGCCGGATTGTGCGAGGAGGTGATCATGATGCCGCCGGCCAGGCCGCCCTCGCGGACGCCCCAGCTCAGGGCCGGGGTTAGCGTGATGGCGTTGGCCAGTTGCACGGGGATGCCGGTGGAGGCCACCACCTCGGCGCAGGCGAGGGCAAAATCTCTTGATCCGAAGCGCGTATCAAAACCAATCGCCAGGCCTTTGGCGGGGTCTTCCCTCGAGTGAACGTAGGCGGCGATGGCCTCGGCGGCGATGCGCACGTTGGCAAAGGTGAAATCGTCGGCGATGACGCCGCGCCAGCCGTCGGTGCCGAACTTGATTACGGGATGAGGCATGGATGCGTTCTCGTTCTCCCTGAAGTCTAGGGTAAAGGATGGCGGAGGCGAGGGCTAAAGAGGCTACGGAAGAACTCCTCTGAGCGGGTAATTTCTCTGCTTTGAAAGGGCGCGGCTTTAGCCGCGCCAGCAGCCGGGAACAAGGGGAATTTGGGCTTTAGCCCCTGAGGGAATGTAATTTTCAACAATTTGCATTCCCTCGGCGGCTAAAGCCGGGATCTGTATGGATCGTTCTACGGCACGGCTGAAGCCGCGCCCTTTCAAAACAGCTAGTTTTTCCGCAGTCTGTAAAATCCTCGATGCATTCATCCATTGAAGGAAGAAACTTCAAGAACATCGACCAGTTGCGCATCCGAAAACCCGATCGATACGCCTTGAGCCCAATCGGAGTCCGCGAAGACGCCGAGATCTTTGCCGGTGATGATGGAGCGGACGCTGTACTTTCCCGCGGGAATCAAAGACAACCGCACAGTGGCAGCCGCTTCCTGCGACTTGTTGCGGAAAATCGCAATCACCCCATTGCCGCTGCGCGCCAAACGCGCAAAGCCGTCCCATGCGGCGGGCGAGGGCTGGAGCCAACTGCCGAGAGGGAAAAAGCTCTCGCTGATCTTCGTGCTCCTTCTCAGTTTCTTGAACCAGCCGGTCTTTTCGTGGTACCACTGCCGGTCGGCGGCGCTCAGTTTGCGCAGGTCGCCGAGCAGCAGAGGCGCCGAGCCGATGGCGGTGGCAAAACTCTCCTCGATGGTTGGCAGCTCCGCGTGGAGGTTGCCGATCAGCATGGCCTCGACAGGCATGGAGGCCGCGCGCTGGTAGAGCAACTGGCGCGCCTGCCTTGGACCGGCTGAATCCGGCTCTCCGTCGGCTACGTTGCTCATCCAGTCAAGATCGCCGGCGGCAAGCAGGCCCGCGTCGATGATGTGCTTCTGTCCCCAGAGCTCGAAGGTCAGGTCGAGAAGAACGTCAGGATGCTTTTGGTAAACTTTGCCGGTCACCCAGGAGATGCCTTCATAGATCATGTTGAGCGATTGGGCCCAGTTGCCGTGGTCGTGGCCCCTGGCCCAGCAGCCTGGAGCCTCGCCATAGGCATTGAAGACGGTGGTCAGGTCAAGCTTCACATAGGCCAGGTGGAAACGGTCGATGGCGTCGATGATGCGCGCGGCTACGGTTTCCCGATAAGCGCTGGCCATGCACATCACCGCCTTGGCGCCTGCCGCCGTATAGGTGATCTTGGGCTTTCCTTCCTGGTCCAGCGCGGCCCACTCGGGATGATCGCGATAGACCGCGGTCGTGGTTCCGATGGCGGCCATGGGAATCCACAGACCCAGCCGCATTCCGTGCGCTTCCACGGCATCCTGAATGGGCTGCAACCCGCCGGGAAACGCGGTCAGGTTCACCGTGTTCTCGCCGTAGTCCTGTTGCCAGCCATCGTCGATGGTGAAGATATCGAGCCCCATGGCGCCCGCGGCATCGATCAATTCCAGCACCGTATCGTGATTGATTCCGCGCTCGAAGGGCTCCCACGTGTTGTAAATCCACGGCGGACCCTCGGCGTCGACGCGCCGCTCCAGCACCTGCGCCGTGTAATAAGGCAGCAGCCAATGCGGATCGTTGAAGCCGTCGCCGTTGCGGTAGGTCACCAGCGAGACGCTGGCGGTGGTGAATTCTTCTTGGCCGGCGAGAGCGCGTTCAAAGGGCATGAGATCGGTGTCGTAGAGGACGCCGATGCCCACACTCCCCGGAATATACCAACCGTCAATCTCGGTGCGCTTCATTGCACCGGGAACCTCGCTGAGAATGGCCACGCCGATGCCGGTTCGGCCGTTGGCCACCAGCAGTCCCGCATCTTCAGAGCGCCCGGTGAAGAAGATCTCGCGGGGAATGGTTCCGTACTGCGTAAGCAGCGTGGTTTCATTCTCCGGCCCCAGCGCAACCCCGATGGCCTCGATATTGAGATGGGTAATATGGAGCGCGTGCGTGCCGGTATTGCGCAGGACCAGATGTTTGCGGATGGCCGGATGATGGTTATAGACGCAGTAAACCGCCGCGACCTCCAGAGCCAGGTCCTTGTGGCGCAGCCGGATGGTCAGAGACTTTCCGTTGGTAAGAGCGGCCTCGCCGGCGCTCACCAGGTCGAAATCCGCATGGGTCCCCGCGCACAGGCGCCCGTTGCACAGGAAGGAGAACTCCGGGGCCGTGCTGGTGATGATCTTCCCCGGCAGGATGAACTCCGCATGCGTCGACAGGTCAGTCAATTGCTGAGTGAAGAGTCCTGTTTTCGGCTGGAAGGCGAGTGTTCTTCCAATTCGGTCATTGCCGATGGTCCAGGTTTTCGCCGCGGCATCGGAAGCCGGATTGGCCACCACGTTCTGCTCAGCGGCGAAGAGTGAAGGCTTGCACGCGCAGCCGGCCGCCAACAACAATCCGTTCTGTATCAACCTTCTTCTGCTCAGCAAATCCTCTGCTGCGTTTCTCATCGCCGCTCCCCTATTGTCAAATAACCGCTCGAATGTCGCTCAAGGTTACCATGAGCGTCATTGGCTCGTGCGGGCTGGGGTCGAAGCCAAGCGCCAAATAAAAGTTCTTCGCCTTATCCGATAGTGCGTGAACAACAATGCCGCGAATTCCGATCGCGTCGGCCGCATGCGCCACGCGGCGCGCGGCGTCCCGGAACAGGGCGCGGCCAATGCCCTGCCCCTGCCAATCGAGATCCACGGCCAGGCGCGCCAGCACGGCTACCGGGATAGGATTAGGCATATTCCGCCTGAACCGTCCGGGAGCATTTTCCACCGTAACCACGCCGGAAGCCAGCGCATAGTAGCCAATCACGCGCTTGTCCCAGCAAACAACATAGGTACGCGAAGCGCCGCTCACCTGATTGGCGCGCGCTCTGCGTTTCAGCCAATCGTCCAGCGAGGCCTCGCCGCAGTTGAAATCCCCGCATTCGTGGCCATCCCCGAGCGGCTCGGGCGGCTGGAGCCGGCTTACTTCTCCCATGGCGCGGTCGTCTGCAGGGAGCGGCGCAGCCGGGCATTGGGTCGCGGCGGCGCATCGAGCCGCGCCAAAAACTCGGCATAGGCTTTGGAGTTAACCGCAAATACCGTGCGGTCCAATAGCGCATCCTCGGCGGCGTGACGGGCGGCATTGAGCACGAAATCCGTCCTATTCTTGCCCGTCAGCTCCGCCGCCCGATCGATAAGCCCGCGCAGCTCGGGTTTGATGCGCAGGTTGAGCGCATCGCGCCTGCCCTTTGCCTGTTGAAGCGTAGGCATGAGAATTCCTCCCTGAAAAGACCAGCATATCATAACGTAATGACATTGTCATTACGTTACTTCTGTGTCCCGTCTGGATTCACTCGATATGCAGCAGGCTTCAGATCAGCTCATCGCGGCCGGAGAGTCCCAGTTCCTTGACGATCTTTCCCACATCCTGAGAGTGGTCGCGGTGTGCGATGAGCAGAGCGTCTTCGGTATCCACGATGACCAGGTTCTCGACGCCGACCAGGGCCACGAACTTTCTGGGGCTGTAGATATAGTTGTTGGCGGCTTCGAGAGCCATCAGGCCCTCGGTTTCGGCGACGTTGCCCTCGGCGTCTCCGCGCATCCTGGTTTGCTGCTGGTACTCGTAGAGCGAAGTCCAGGAGCCGAGGTCGTTCCAACTGAACTCGGCCGGGATGCAGTAGAGATGGGAGAGATGCACGCCCTTGGCCGAGCGCGGCTCCAGCACCGCGTAATCGACCGAAATGTTCTCGCACTTGGGGTAGACGTCGTGGAAGACCTCGTCGAACTGGGGCGTGCCGTAAGCAGCGGCGATGGTCTCCAGCAGCGGAGCGGTCTCCGGCAGGTGCTCGCGGACGGCGTTGGCCAGGGTGCGCGCCGACCACAGAAAGATGCCCGAGTTCCAGAAGTAGTTGCCCGCGGCCACGAACTCCTCGGCGCGGTTCTGGTTGGGTTTTTCGATAAAACGGCGCACGTGCAGTGCGGCGTCGTCGGGGGTCAGGTCGCCGGTCTCGATGTATCCGTAGCCGGTCTCGGCGCGGGTGGGCTCAATGCCCAGCACCACGATGTTTTCACCGGCGGCGGCCACGGCGATGCCCTTTTGCAGCGCCTTGAGGAAGCGCGGCTCGTCGGCGATGACGTGGTCGGAGGGAAAGACCCCCAGCACCGCTTCGGGATTTTGCCTCTCGATGAGAAAGGCGGCCAGTCCGCAGGCCGGCGCCGTGTTGCGGGCCACCGGCTCCTGCACGATCTGTGCGGCGGGCAGGCCCTTCAACTGGTCGGCGATCTCGTGGGCCAGATACTCGTTGGTGATGACCCAGGTCTTGTCCAGGTGGGCGAGCGGCTTGAGCCGCTCCACGGTCTGTTGGATCATGGAGCGCTCGCCGTCAAGCGCCAGAACCTGCTTGGCGTGGGCGCGGCGGGAACGGGGCCAGAAGCGGGTACCGCTGCCCCCGGCAAGAATCACAGGACGAAAATCGACTGACTTCGGCATCGAAGAGCATCCTACTCGACCAACACTACGTTTGCACAGGGTGAATGTTCTTTTTGCCGGAGTTTCACCCAGCCGGAGGCCTGGCCAAAGTGAATTCCCAGTCGCTGTAGCCCAGAAACCACCGGCAAAGCCGGCTGAATGGTCACTCCGCTCTAAACCAGCTTGGTCAGGAATTCTCCCATCCGCCGGGTCCCTTCGTCGATGTTTTGCTTGGTCACCGGGTAGGAGATGCGGATGTGCTCCCCGGTGCCGAAGGCCTCGCCGGGGACGGTGACCACGTGCGCCTCGTGCAGCAGCCGCGTTGCCAGCTCGGTAGCCGTCTTGATGCCGCCCTTGCCCAGATAGGCCGAGATATTGGGGTAAACGTAGAAGGCTCCCTCGGGCTTGGTGCAGGTGATGCCGGGAATAGCCGTCAGCCTGGCCAGCATATAATCCCGCAGATCGATAAACTCGGCGCGAAACTCGCTTACGCACTCCTGCGAGCCGGCCAGCGCGGCAATGGCGGCCTTCTGCACAAAGCTGGTGGCGTTGGAGGTGGACTGCGACTGCAGCTTGCTCAGGTTGGCCACCACCGGCTTCGACGCCAGCGCAAACCCCGCCCGCCAGCCGGTCATCGCATAGGTCTTCGACAGTGACCCCAGCACTACCAGGTGATCCTTGGCCCAGGTAAACGAGCCCCCGCTGACCGGCTTGCCGGCATAGTTGAGATAGACGTAGCATTCATCCAAAAGCAGGAAAATCCCGCGATCGTGGGCCAGGTGGACGATCCGCTCCAGGTCCTCGGCGGAGACCACCGACCCCGCCGGATTCGACGGCGAGTTGAGGATGATGGCCTTGGTCCTGGGCGTGATGGCCTTTTCGATGGCGTCGGCGGTAATGCGGAAGCTCTCCGCCTCGCTGGTCTCCAGATAGACCACCTTGCCGCCCGCGTACTGGATGATGTCCTTAAAGCTCACCCAGTAGGGGACGGGCAGGATCACCTCGTCGCCGTGGTCCACCAGGATTTGCAGCGTATTAAACAGCGCCAGCTTCCCGCCCGCGGTAAATATCGCCTCGTCCACCCCGTAGTCCGACCCGAAGTCGGTAGCATGCCGCTCCACAATCGCCTTCCGCAGCTCAGGAATCCCCGGAACCACCGTATAGCGAGTAAAGTTGGCCTCCAGGGCGGCAATCGCCGCATCCTTGATGTGCCGTGGAGTGGGAAAATGCGGTTCCCCGGCCCCAAAATCCACCAGGTTAGCGCCCTGCGCACGCAGTTTAGCGGCCTCCGCAGCCACAGCCATGGTTGCAGAAACCTCGATCCGGCCAATCCGGTCGGCAAAGACTTGAGAAGAAGTTGAGACTGTCATAGCACCTCTATCTTTACAGATTTCCCCCCAATGACAAAATGCGAGTGCGGCACGGGATGGACTTTATCACGCTGCGGCAAACTCAATTCGGAGGGAGTCGAGGGTTTCACCCCAGTATAAAGCCCAAATTAACACGGCTTGGTAGGGATAGGTTTTACCCATTCACATTTCGCTGATGTAAGATTATCCAAGAAAGCGGCGAAGTCGGCCCCTTAACTGGCCATTATCCACTAACTCGCATTCCCACAACACAAGGCACTTCCATCCATTCGCGCGCAATGCCTTGAGGTGTTCCATGTCCCTCGTGCGGTTACGTTCTAATTTTGGAGCCCAATACGACACATTCGACTTGGGGAGATGTGAACCTTTGCATCCGTGCTGATGCCAAAAGCAACCGTGCACGAAAATCACCTTGCCTCTGGCAGGAAAAACTAAGTCTGGTTTTCCTGGCAGATCGGGGCGGTGAAGCCGATAACGATAGCCCATTGAATGCACAAGCTGACGCACCTTCATTTCCGGCGCTGTGTTCTTCGACCGGACCGCCGCCATCATTTGGCTTCTGTCCATGCGACCACCTTACGACGGAGCGGCATCCCCAGGAGTAGTTAAGGCCGCCATGCGTTCCGCACACAATTGCGGCCACGCCAGGTTGTCACCCTCTTCAAACCAGCAGACGTTAATGTCCCGGTCCCTAACCAAATAGTCCTCTATCCAAGGTATAGCTGGCGATCCGGGCAGAACGAGGCACAGGGAAATATCAGGTTCGCCAATGGTATCGCGATACCTATACCTGTACTCGTAAAGTTGGCTTAGGCCCTTGCGGATTTGTTCAAGAATGCTCTCCCCGCCGCTCTTCATCTCGAAAATAAAGGAGCCGTCATCTGGGATTTTTGCGAACAAATCAATGTGGTCGTTCTCCTTGGGCGTCGCCCCAAGCCGGCGAAGCCAACCATCCATTTTATCGATGAGTTCTTTGTGGGTGAGGTTCCTGCGCTGCATCTTGATCCGAGTAAGCTCCGGGTCTGCCATCTCCTGGCGACGGCTGTATGGCTTAACGGGCGGCAAAGTATTCGTGCGTTCACGGAAGGGATAAATTTCTGCAACAGGTTGCGGGATAAGCAAGGCTTCTCCTGTCGCATTAGGTTCGAGCGGCATGGCTGCTTCAAGTGCCTTATCGTTAGTCAACGCTTCCACGATATTGGACGGGAGAACGCGCACGCCATCGAAATACCTTCCCCATTCCCCGCTTGCAATCACTTCTTTAAGGTCCGTGCCAGTAGCGCATCCGTCAAAGCCATTGAATTGGCTCTTTATGCTGCAAATAGCGTTTAGCTGCCGCAGTAATTGTTCTCGGTCGGCCTCATTCACGCTGTCTCGAAGTCGAACGGCTCTGCCGCCAAGTAAAAACATCTCCGTATGCCGGAGGGTGTGAAAACGGCTCTCGTATTTTTCGGGAATGCCTATGATTCCCACGCGGATCGCGCTCAGGGTGTTCGCTACATCCCCAATCGAAGGAAGCGCACGCTGGTTTATTTCCGGCGTGTTTGCAAGACCGAAAATTTCGTCGTAGGTGACAGATGCCTGCAAAACGCTCGCGCCCCGGATGTGTGCATCCGCCTTGAGCGCAACAGCTATTAACCGGACGGGGGAAAAATGTATATCTTGTCTGATGAACTCAAGGGTCCGGTCGCGGGAATTGGCTTGGATGCGCAGAAGGTTTGAACGACTTCGATAGGCCGCTCCCATTGCGCTCGGATATTGGAATAGAGGCAATTGGAGGCGGAGGAAAGATGCGACATTAGGCTCTTCGCAAACGAGAAAACGTTTCGCGGTTTCGCTGAGCCTCAAAATCCACCCGGCGGGAGATTGTTCAAGGTAATACAGGCCCAAGTACGCGGGATACGCGCTTATTTCGTCCCGGAATTTTGACGCGTCGCGAAGTGTTTCTGCGGCATAGGAAGCGCGAGGGCTTATACGTTGGAGGCGCTCTTCAAATGCGTCGCGGTCATACGGCCTGCCATCGAACTCGGAGAAAATCGCGGCAAGCTCCGCGAGCTTTTCAGGCCACTCGTCTCCGCTCGAATGTATTTTGTGGCTAAAAAGATCAGTGATCATGCTGGGGCCAATTCCTATTCGCATAGATAGTCGAGACCAAGGATTTTGACCAGCTCTTCATAGCTCTTCTTTTGCTTCGCGCCAAATACGTGCATCTTCACATGTTCCGCAAGTAGGGCTGCAAATAAGGGAGGCACAGCGTTCCCAACTTGTCGGATAACGTGACGACCGGTACCGCAGAACTCCCACCAATCAGGGAATGTCTGCATTCGGGCCGATTCGCGGGGAGTAACTTCGCGGGGCGCGAACGGATGCACATGGCCTTTCCCACCGCCTTTGTCAGAACCAACAATGATTGTGAAACTTGGGCGTGAAGGCTCAAGCTTGTTAATACGCGTTTTCGGGTCGCGCTCCCCGAACTCAAGGCCCCTATAGCGTGTTACTATCCTATTGCTGTGTTTTCGGCCTATGTGGTTGGGTAAGCCGCTGCCGGGGCCTGGATCAGGCAAGAAGCGTAACGCTTCATTCGCGGTGCGATACTGGGCAATGAATAGATGGCTGTTGCCGTGTGTGGGTTCCATCGGCGGAACAAGCGCGCCATTTCTAGCACCGATAAAGAACACTCGGTCGCGGAATTGTGGGATACCGAAATCAGCTACTTGGTAGTTGTGCGCAGATACTCTGTACCCGCACGCAGTTAATTCTTCAAGGATTTTCTCGTACAATTCTCCGCCGTGAATTGACTTGAGGCCCGCCACGTTCTCGAACAAGAATGCTTTCGGCTGAACCTCGCGAATAATCCGCAGGTATTCCCAAACCAGATTACCTCTTGGGTCGCCCATGCCTTTGCGCTGCCCGAACACGGAAAAGGCTTGGCATGGGGGTCCGCCAAGAACTATATCGATCTGCCCCTTTAGGCCAATTTCTTTGAGCAGGTGAGCTGCAGATATTTTTCTGATGTCGGCAGGAATGGAATGCGTATGCGCGTAAAACGGCTTCTTGCCATTGTTAATCTGCAGCGTTTTGCAGGAAAAGGGGTCTATGTCGGTTGAACAACAGACTGCAAAGCCCGCAGCTGAAAATCCTAAATCAAGCCCACCACCGCCGGAAAAAAGCGATAGGGCGCGAAGCGGCTTAGTAGCTTTACAATTCGTGCTGTTCAACCCGTTAGAGCGTATAGCTTGCAGTCCCCTCTCCATACTCCGATTACACCTCCTCTCCTATGCGGATACAAGCTGTGGATATTGGCAAATCATGTACCTTCTGTGGAATACTCGACCAATTCGGTCGGTTCCCAGATCGGGCAGCCATAAGAAGGATACTAGCCTCCCCAAACAACAATCAGGAGTCTACCCCATTGCAGATGGTTGCCGGCTGCCCAGGTCTCGCTTCTGAGACTTGGGATTCGATAATAGAAGCGAAATTCAAGCAGCGTCGTCGAGACTAACCGTAACTTTGCGCCCGAGCGCTGAAGCGATATTGACCAGCGCATCGAGCGAGAAGCGCGAGATGCGTCCGCGCAGCAGGTCGTTGATGCGCGGCTGCGTCACTCCGCAGCGCTTCGCGGCCTCGGCCTGAGTCCAGCCGTTCTCTTTGACGATCTCCTCAATCTTCATCATGAGATCCGACCGTACGGTGAGGTTTGCCGCCTCTTCCGGCGTGTCGGCAATCGCATCCCAAACGTTGGCGAATTCTTCGATCTTCAGTTTCTTCATCGTCGGCCTCGCAACTAGCTCTTGTTGATCCGGTCGCGCAGGCGCTTGAGTACGTTGGGAGGCAGCAGGCCGGTGACGTCGCCGCCCAGGCTGAAGACTTCCTTCACCATCCGCGAGCTGACAAATGAGTAGCGTCCGGCCGGCTGCAGGAAGACGGTCTCGATCTCCGGGGCCAGGCGCCGGTTCATCAGCGCCATCTGGAACTCGTACTCGTAGTCGGAGATGGCGCGGATGCCGCGCAGCACCGCCGATGCTCCCTGCTTGCGCGCAAACTCCACCATCAGCCCGTCGAAGGTGGCCACCGAGACGTTTTCCAGCGAACTGGTGACCTCGGTGAGCATCTCCACCCGCTCCTCGACGGTGAACATCGGATTTTTGCCCGGATTGTTGAGGATGGCGACCGTCAGGTGACCAAACAGCTTGGCCCCGCGCTGAATCAGGTCAACGTGGCCGTTGGTCGGGGGGTCGAAGGTGCCGGGATAAAGGGCGTTTACGCTCATGATGCTCTATTCGGATTCTAGCAGCGCGTGACGGGAAAGGCTGACCGGGAAACGGTGCGCGGTTTGCGCTGGGGATCATTTTGGCCTCAGGAGTCTGTACTGGCCAAGATCAACACGAACAAAGTGTTCTGTCGTAGCCCCACTCCCGAGCGCGTGCTTGCCCAAAAACGTGTGGTAAGTATGTTCGGCCCATCCAGGACAGGCTTTCTTCACCATGACAGCGTCGAACGGCTCCGTCAGCCTGCCTGTTCTGGCAGCAATAAACACATCAGAAGCAAACTTTTTCATTGCATTGCACTCCTAAGTTGAAAGATCAAATAACTTTCCCGTCCAGGTCCGCAAAGAATCTGATCCCCTGAATAGTAAGCGCCCGCAGCTTTTCGTCGTTGGTAATGAAGAGGTCAACTCCTGCAGCAGCAGCCGTCGCCAGATGAATCCCATCTGCCTGGCTCACACGCGTTTCGGCTCGGATCATGCTGTACCTGTCAGCGGCTTCGATAGTGAAAGGCAGAATCTCAACGTCTTTGCTGTCAAAGAACTTCTTCAGACCGTTGATTCCCGCAACATCGTTCCGTTTTCGCGGCCCCGTAAGCACTTCACCAACGGTAAAAATGCTCGTGCACAAGATGTCGCCTCGCCGCAGCATTGCTTCATGCATTCGTTGCACCCGCCCGCCGTACTTCGGATTTCCTTCTAGCAGATAAATAAAAAGCATTGAGTCCCAGTAAACCCGGTTCACTTTGCTGCCTCGGTATTCTGCTGCTCAAGCTTCTCCGCTTCGTATCTTTCCCACACGTCCGGCCCCCATTCCCGTTCACGCCGCAAAAACTCCTCACCGCCCCCTAGCGCCTTGAACGTCTCGGCACAGAGTCCATAGAGCGCCCTCAACCCGGCTCCATTGGGGATCGTATTTGCTTTCGGAGGGGTCTGTGCAGTTTCGTCGAGCACCTGGTACACGAAATGTACGGTTGTGCTTGGCCCTCCGGACGGCGGACCGCCTCTCTTCTCGATCAACTCCACGCCAGCTTCCTGCTGGAAATCCTTTGACGACAAAGTCGAAAAAACTGAAGGAGTCCTGTTGGTCCAGCCCAGTTCTTTTTGGACATTTCCAACTCTGACTTGAATGGTCTTCTCGCCTTTCAAGCGTGCGGGCTGCACGTAGGTTGAAATCACGTGCCTTTTGGTTTGTTCAGTAGGTTTCATGTACCCTCCCAATATCCAGCATTCACAACTATACATACATTATTTACCTGCTGTCAAGAAATGCGGCAGCCCGAAGGCTGCCGTCATCCACTCTTGATCTGAAAAGATTATCCCCGGCGTCCGCGCACGGCTTCCTTGGCTTCGGCGGGACCGGCGGCGGGGACTTCGGGCACATCGCCTTTGACGCCGCCGATGTTCAGCTTCTTGCGCACTTCGGAGTCCAGTTTGGTGAAGATGTCCTTGTTCTCCTTGAGGAAGGCGCGGGTGTTTTCGCGGCCCTGGCCGATGCGTTCGCCGGCGTAGCTGTACCAGGCGCCGGACTTCTCGACGATGTTGTTGGCTACGGCCAGGTCCAGCACGTCGCCCTCTTTGCTGATGCCCTCGCCGTAGAGGATGTCGAACTCCGCCTCGCGGAAGGGCGCGGCCACCTTGTTCTTGACGATCTTTACCTTGGTGCGGTTGCCGGTGACCGCTTCGCCTTCCTTGATGGCGGCGATGCGGCGGATATCCACGCGCACCGAGGAATAAAACTTGAGCGCGCGGCCGCCGGTGGTGGTCTCAGGGTTGCCGAACATGACGCCGATTTTTTCGCGAATCTGATTGATGAAAATCAGCGCGGTGCGCGACTTGGAAACCGTGCCGGTGAGCTTGCGCAGGGCCTGGGACATGAGGCGCGCCTGCAGACCCATGTGAGAATCGCCCATCTCGCCGTCCAGCTCGGCCTTGGGCACCAGCGCGGCCACCGAATCGATCACCAGCACGTCGATGGCGCCGGAGCGGACCAGGGCCTCGGTGATCTCCAGAGCCTGCTCCCCGCTATCGGGCTGTGAAACCAGCAGATTGTCCACATCCACGCCGAGCTTTTTGGCGTAGCCGGGGTCCAGGGCATGCTCGGCGTCAACAAAGGCCGCCAGGCCGCCTGCTTTCTGGGCCTCGGCGATGATCTGCAAGCAGATCGTCGTCTTGCCGGAGGACTCGGGGCCGAAGACCTCGCTGACCCGGCCGCGGGGGATGCCGCCCACGCCCAGAGCCGCGTCAAAGCTGATGGAACCGGTGGAGATGACCGCAATGGGCAGCAGGGCCTCCTTGGATCCGAGCCGCACAATCGATCCTTTGCCAAACTGTTTTTCGATCTGTGCGAGAGCTAGTTCTACGGCTTTTGTGCGGTCGTCGGCAATGGCCATTGGGAGGGCTCCTTACGATGCTCGCCATGCTTCTCTTCACAGGAAACGGCACGGCGGCTGGATTGGATTTCGATGGGATTGTAGCAGGGCTGGAGAGACAATGATAGGGAAAAAGCGAAGATACGGTGAAAAGCGCAATCCGCCAGGAATATCCGTAAACATGCATCACCTGCTGTATGTTGCATCAATTTGTAAAATGATGCATAATTAATCAATGAGAACCACAATCACACTCAATGATGAGACCCACGATTTCGTTTCCTATTACGCTCGCGCACGTGGACTGAAGCTCAGCGCGGCTATCGACGAGCTGATCCGCAAGGCACAGACCCCTGCGAAGCCGGAACCAGACATTCGGCGAGCTCCGAACGGCTTACCGATGTTTCCTCCGACGGGGAGAACGATCACATCCGAGATGGTGAAGAAGCTCGAGGAGGAAGAGTTTGATCCGGAAAAATTTGCTTGACTTGAACGTCCTGATCGCGCTTACCGAGCCGGGGCACGATCATTACCGAATGACGCAGGAATGGTTTAACTCCTCAAGGAAGGGCAGTTGGGGAGTCTGCCCGCTGACGGAGGCAGGATTTATCCGCATAACGACGAATCCCGCATTTCGCCCTGGCCCACGGACTTTGGAGCAAGCGATCGCTATTCTTCAAGTGCAGAAGGGCCACCCTGATTATTGGTATTGGGTAATCGAGGAAAGCTGGGTCACTCTCACCGCGGCATTTGCTGATCGGATCTTCGGCCACCAGCAGGTGACCGACGCCTATCTGCTGGGGCTGGCAATCAAGGAAAACGGCGTGCTGGTCACGTTCGACCGCGGGATCAGGTATATGGCCGGAGCAGAATTCAGCCGGAACGTCCTTATCGTCGAACCGTCCGCGCCTTGAATCTCAGACAGTGTAAGCGCCGATGCGGGTTTCGCGGCTGGTGAGGGCGTCCGAGGAGCGGTCGAGGGATTCGTATTCCGGATCGTGGTCTTTGCGGAAGGCGCGGAAGGCGTCTTCACTGGCCCAGCGGTCGATGGTGAGGTAGCTGCCGGGGATATAGGCGTCGCGCAAGAGCTCTGTTCCCAGATAGTCAGGGGACGTGCGGAACAGCTCGGCCCAGGCGCCCTGGGGGCCGTAGGCGGCCTCAAAGGCGGCAACCTGCTCCTCGGCTATATCGAATTTCCAGACCACGACGAACATGCTTGGCTCCGATTCCGTCTTCGAGAACGCTGATCTTATGGTAGCGCAGAGGGCGCGGAGAGAGCACAGGCAGGGGTTAGGGGTCAGGGATCATGGCATAGAGCGGGAGGCGGGATTACGGGCTAAAAGCAAATCTACGTATGGAGGAGGCGACCGGGAGGGGTTACCCGATGCAAGCCTGCGATCCCCCAAAATCGCAGGCTTGCACATCGACTTGCATGACCGGGGAAGGACGATGCGTAATAGCAGCTTACTCACCAGGAGATTCCGGCGCATGGGTTGCGGCGGTTCCATCGAGGTCTGCTCAACTACTGGGGCCCTGGTGCGGAACGAGGGCTGAATCCTCCGCTTCTTCTCACTCTAGCGCCCTGTTGTGAGCGCGAGGTGAACGCACGTTTAAAAGATTGAACCATTTATATGGGAATTATCTGTTCAATATTGCTCAACTTGGGGAAAAACTCTGCAAGATCACTTTGAGGGGTATCCGGGAGACGGAGGCGCCGAGATGCCGCCTGCGCTTGCTGTGATACCGTTGCAATACGGCGTCCCTGCGCCGGGCCGGGGTTAGCCGGCCTGTAGTGAATGCCTGCGATTTGAGCGGAACCAGAGTTAACGTGCCCATGCAGAGAGTCTTCAGTGTGGCTTTTCTTAAGGAAAAAGTCACTTGGGCGGCTTTGCTTTCGGGGAATAGATACTCTGGTTCCGCTGTCGAGCGGGAATCGGGGGCGAAGTGCGTACACAAAGAATGTCCCAGCAGCCGGAGTTGACAACGCCTTCTTTGCCCGCGAGCCCGGCTCCCACGCCTGGGCCGGCGCCGCAGCGGATTCCGCGCTGGCTGGAGCGCGGGGAGCTGTTCCTGCGTGTGCTGCTGCGGATGTACATCGGGCTGGCGGTTTGTTATGCCCCGTGGTCGAGGATGTTCTGGGACCAGAACCCGATTTTTTTGCATTTCCCCACGCTGGGGAGCTTTGCCGCCCATGGCGCGGTGCGGGGCATCGTCTCGGGGCTGGGGCTATTGAATTTGTGGATTGCATTTGACGATGCGATCCGGCATCGGGACGGATGAGCGATGAGCGACAAAAGACAGGGATCAGAGATCAGAGATCAGGGATCAGAAATATCTGCGCCTGCGCCGCCGGAGCGAGCTTCGCTGGCGTATGAGAATCACGGGTTTCTGAACTCCGCGGACGGGCGATTGATTCGCATTGTGGCCGAGTATCTGGAGCCGCTGGCGCGCTTCAGGCGGGAGCAGATACAGGACACGGTAGTGTTCTTCGGGTCGGCGCGGTTTCGCGGGCGGGCAGAGGCCGCTCATGAGCTGGAGTTGCTGGAGAACACCGGATCGAGCCAGCCGGCCCCCAGCCACGAACAGCCGGCAAGCGTTCCGGAGATTGCGGCGGGCAACGCCACGGAACTGCAGATCAAGCGCGCCGAGGCGGCGGTGGAGATGGCCCGCTACTACGAGGACGCGCGGCGGCTGGCCGGGCTGCTGACCCAATGGGCCAAGAGGATTCCTACGCGGCGGCACCGGTTTGTGGTCACCTCGGGCGGCGGGCCGGGGATCATGGAGGCGGCCAATCGCGGGGCTTCCGAGGCCGGCGGCAAGACCATCGGACTGAATATACGGCTGCCCTTCGAACAGGCGCCGAATCCTTACATTACGCCGGGCCTGAACTTCGAGTTTCATTACTTTTTCATGCGCAAGCTGTGGTTTGCCTACCTGTCGAAGGCGCTGGTGGTCTTTCCTGGCGGATTCGGGACGCTGGACGAGATGTTCGAGATCCTGACGCTGGCGCAGACCCAGAAACTGGCAAAAAAGATCACAGTGGTCATTTATGGACAGGATTATTGGAAGAAAGTAATTAATCTGGATGCACTGGTTGAAAAAGGGACGATTTCGCCCAAGGACATGGAGCTGTTTCAGTTTGCGGACACGCCCGAGCAGGCCTTCGAGCTTCTGCGCAAGGGCCTGACGGAGAATTACCTGTTGGCCGAGGCGGCGGAAGCGCGCACCAAGAGCCAGGAGACACCGGCGGACACAGAGGGCGCCCTCCCGGTAGTGGGCGAGGACCTGATGGCGGGCTTGACGCTTGATGATTTTCTGGGGCCGGAACTGGCCAGGACCAGTAAATAATGCGCCCGGCTGCGGCGCTTTCCGGATTTTCTCCGGACTTCTTAGGGATAAATGGATTTTATTTGACCGCTTTCAAGTAACTCCTTTGATTCCTTCGTGAATTGAACTTGTATTCGCGCCATCTTAACGCGGTGTTTATGGTTGGCAAAGGATACTGGGTGCGGTAATCCGTGCACGACCGCGGAGAAGGAGCAGGCATGGCCAGTTCGACCATCTCGTATCTGTGGCGCGACTCCAACGCGACACGAGGCTTCCGGACCGGAGTTTCGCTGCACAGCCATACCAACCAGTCGCAGGAGACGCTGGATTTTCTGGCCAACTTCGGCAACCAGTACCCGGTGATGCGTCCGCTGCTGTCGCGGCTGGAGCGGCGGTCGGAGTCCATCTACGGGGTGCGGGTGAACTATGCGGCCGCCTACTGGACGCCGCCCATGACCCCCAAGCTGGCCTTCGACCTGGAGCGGGAGCAGATTGAGAAGCTGGACATTGCGGCCATGGTCTCCATCTCCGACCACGACAACATCAGGGCGCCGATGCTGCTGCGGACGGTTCCCAGCGCGCGGCAGATTCCGGTATCGGTGGAGTGGAGCGCGCCGTATGGAAAGCAGTCGTTCCACCTGGGGATTCACAACCTGCCCAGCGCGCGGGCGACGGAGTGGATGAGCACGCTTGCGGACTATACAACGAACCCGAGCGGCGCGCGGTTGACCGAGATTCTGATTGCGCTGAACGAGGAACGGAACGTGCTGGTGATCTTCAACCACCCGATGTGGGACCTGTACCTGGTGGGCGCGGAGAAGCATGAGTTCCTGGTCAACGAGTTTCTGCAGAAGAACGGCGCGCATCTGCACGCGATGGAACTGAACGGGCTGCGGCACTGGGATGAGAACCGCAGGACGCGGCGGCTGGCGGAGAAGTGGAACATGCTGCTGATCAGCGGCGGGGACCGTCACGGGGTTGAGCCGAACGCCAACATCAACCTGACCAACGCCACCAGCTTTACCGAGCTTGTGCACGAGATCCGGCGGGAAAAGAAGAGCAATATGCTGTTTCTGCCGCAGTATGCGGAGCCGTGGAAGCATCGCATTCTGCAGTCGGCGATCGACGCGGTGCGGCACTATCCTGAGTTCCCGCAGGGTTCGCGGACCTGGGACGAGCGCGTCTATCATCCCGACCTGAACGGGGTGATCCGTCCGCTGAGCGAACTTTGGCCCAATGGAAAGGCGCCGCGGGCCATGCGCCTGGGCGTGGGGCTGGTGCAAATGATGGGCAGAGGGTTGGTTGCAGGCGGGCTGCGGATGGCGTGGAGTGAGGCGCACCAGTTGCGGCTGGCGCTGGGCGAGAACGACGGCTGAAGTTGATGCGGACCGGGAATTCCGGCGCCTTTCCAATAACTTACTTTAGGTGAAGGGTACGGGCTGGACATATTCTAAGAGATATGACGGATCGCGTGCCGCGGGTGGCGTACTTTCCCGACTCGTTCCACGAGGTAAACGGGGTTGCGCATACCAGCCGGCACTTTGAGGCCTTTGCGCGGCGGCGGAATCTTCCCTTTCTCTGCGTGTGCGCCGGCGACCGGGCGCAGGCCATCCTCGAAGAAGACCATTTGTGGTCGCTGGAGATGCCGCGCGGCTTTCTGTCGTTTGCTCTCGAAAAGGACCTTCGCTTCGACCCGGCGTTTCTGCGCCATATGCCGCTGATCGGCAAGACGCTGGAGCGGTTCAAGCCCGATCTGATCCACATTACAGGCCCCAGCGAGATAGGGATGATAGGCGCGTGGCTTGCGCACCATCTGGATTTGCCGCTGGTGGCGAGCTGGCACACCAACATCCATGAATATGCGGCGCGGCGGTCGAAGTGGTTTCTGCGCCTGTTGCCCAGGCGGCAATCGGATGCGACGGGGCAAAAGATTGAAGACCTGGCGATGGCGATGACGGCCAGGTTCTACTCGGTGGCGCGGGTGCTGTTTGCGCCCAATCCGGAGCTCTGCCGGCTGCTGGAGCGGACGACGGGACGGCCGTGCTTCCTGATGCCGCGGGGAGTGGACGCGGAGCTGTTCCATCCGGACAAACGGAAGCGCAAGCCCAAAGACCGCGACCAGGTGCTGGGCTATGTGGGGCGGCTGTCAGTCGAGAAGAATGTGGCGCTGCTGGCCCAGGTGCAGGAAGAGTTGGAGCGGCTTGGCCACAAGAGCTTCCGGTTTCTGATTGTGGGCCATGGCTCCGAAGAGGACTGGCTGCGTAAACGGCTGCCGCGGGCGGAGTTTACAGGAGTGCTCAAGGGCGAGGCGCTTTCCACGGCTTACGCGAATATGGACCTCTTTGTCTTTCCGTCGCATACCGATACGTTTGGGAACGTGGTGCTGGAGGCTCTGGCCAGCGGCGTGCCGGCGATTGTCACTCCCGACGGCGGCCCATGCACCATCGTCCGCGACGGCGAGACGGGACGGATTGTGCCGGACAGCGAATTTGCCGCGGCAGTGGCGGCAGTGCTGGCGGACCCCGAAAAACATGCAGAGATGCGGCGGGCGGCGCGTGCCTTCGCGCTGACCATGAGCTGGGACTCGGTCTTTGAAGGGGTCTATGCGGGGTATGAGACGGTTCTGCCCGCGGTGTGTGAAAGCGCAGCGGCTGGATAGGGCCGGAATTCTCCTTAACCCAGGCGGAAGTGAATTTATGCGAGGCGGAGCCCTGTCCGCAGGACGAGGGCGAAGGGGGTTTCCTTGTCGGTGATGAGGTTCCAGCCCAGCCCGTGCAGGACGCTGCCTTCGATGGCTGTGATGGTCAAGCCTTCAGAGGAGAGCCGGCCGGATTGCCATGCCTGGCCGTCGCGGCCCCAGGCCAGGATGGAGTGGTGGCCGACGAAGAGCAGCAGACCCTGCGCGGGCAGTGGGCGAATCTCCAGCACTGGCCGGTAAGCAATCATGGTGAAGCGCTCGGGAGCGGTGGTATCGATCAGGTAGGCATAGCCGCCGGAGACGGCGCAGATTTCTTCTGGATTTGGAGTAGACCAAATGCCAGTTGGGACTACCGGGTCGTGGAAGCCGAGGGCGCAGGTGGCCAAAAACTCCTTCGCGGAGGGCGGGCGTTTTGGATTGGATTCTTCGCCCGGTTCTTCGGTTGGGCGGATAAGCACTTCGAGGGCGCCGCGTTCGACCTCTTCCGCCTCGCGGGGATAGACGAAGTGGCGCGTGGGCAGGATGATGGGGCGCGCGGGAAGAACTTCAGCCTGCCAGTGGTGGGGAAAACTGAAGTCGAAGACGGGGACGAGTGAATTGGCGGCCACGGCCTTCAGACTCCTACGAATTGGGCAAATTGCTGGATGCGGTCGCGGACGCCGGGGATGGGGAGGCCGGTTGGGGAAGGGGCAAAGCGGACGCGGGGTTTGGTGGTCATCACAGTACTGATGATAGACGGTATCAGGAGAAATGCTCCCATCCCTGGGGTTTGAGGGGTTGGGGGCCTTGCGGGGTGAGGAGCGTGACGGCGGGGCGGCCGGGGCGGGATTTGAGGATGCGGCCGATTGGGGTGATGGAAACTCCGCCGATTGTGCGGGGCAGGCGGGCCGTGGGTGGAGCGGTGAAGAGGAGTTCGTAGTCTTCGCCGCCGTTGAGGGCCTGGTCGAGGGTTGCGGGGGGGTGGATGGGCAGGGCCGCGGCATCGACCTGGGCGGCTACGCCGGACTCTTCGCACAAGTGTGCTAAATCGGTGGAGAGGCCGTCGCTGAGGTCGAGGGCGGCGGAGGCCAGGCCGTGGCGCACCAGCCAGAGGCCCTGTGGAACGCGGGGATGGGGATAGAGGTGCGGCGCGAGCTGCGCTTCCAGCTTCTTGGGGATGCGGGGAGGCTGTCGGCGGGCCGGCCGGGCTGCAGCCAGCTCTTGCAGGCGGGCCAGGGCGGCGGCGGCTCCGCCGAGGGCGCCGGTTACATAGAGCAGGTGGCCGGGGCGGGCGGTGGAGCGGCGCAGGGCTTTTCCGCGGGAAACCGCGCCGATGAGGACGATATCGGCGATGGGGATGGGCGACTCGGAGAGGTCGCCGCCGGCCAGCGGAGTATTGTAGGCCGCGGCCAGGGCGAGCAGGCCGTCGAGGAAGCGGGCAATCCAGGATGATTGAGTAGGCTGGGTGCGGCGGCGGGCTGGAGCAGTGCTCAGTTCGCGCGGCAAGCCCAGGGAAAGAAAGGCGGCGATGGGGCGTGCGCCCATGGCGGCCAGGTCGCTTAAACCGCGAGCCAAAGCCCGATGGCCGATGGATTCGGGGGAGTGCCAATCGAGGCGGAAGTGGCGGCCGGCGATGGAGAGGTCGGTGGTGACGGCCAGTTCCTCGCCGGAGCGCGGGCGGAGCAGGGCGCAGTCATCGCCGATGCCGAGGCGCACGGTGCTCAGGGAGGTTTGGGCCGCGCGGCTGCGGATGTGGCGGAGCAGGGCCTGTTCACTTTGCTCGGGGTCGCTCAAGGAATTGGCCGAACGGAATTGCATTTCTTGAGGATACGGCAAAACCAGGGATAATACGTCCTTGCCGGATCTATTCAGGGTTGCCGCACGCTCCACCCCACGGACGAAGACCTGTCCGCGGGGGCCCCGGTTTATGGTCGCGTCAACTGAAGCGCGGTGGCTCCGGGATGCTTCATCCCTGGTTTTGCTATCGGACAAATGGGGCGATTTTGATGTGCAAGACAGATACACTCTTAACAAAATAGGCTTATAGTGAAGCCTTCCTGCAATAGAATGACCCTGCCGGGGTGCGACCGCGCGGCGAGTCCAGTGCTCAACAAATGAAGAAGGGACGAGGATGAAGGTCATAGGGATCAGCGGGCTGGAAAACTCCATGCCCTTCAAGCAGGCGACGTGGCCCGGCCTGGAGGAGCGCGAGTATCGGATCGCCCAGGGGATGGACGCGGCGGCCGCGCTGGTGGTCGACGGCCGATTGGTCGCTGCCGCGGAACAGGAGCGCTTCAGCGGGAAAAAGCATACCGGCGATTTTCCCATTGACGCAATTCGCTTCTGCCTGAGCGAGTCGGGCATCTCGATCGATGAGATCGACGAGATCGCCCACGGATTCAACTATGCTCCGTATCGCGACCTGTACCTGAAAGATGAAGTATCCGCCAAGCTCTACAACAAGGTTTTCTCGAGAGAAGCGTTGCTGGCCCAGGTGCGCCGCGATCTGCCCGGATTTACGGCAGAGAAAGTGTTTTCGGTGGGCCACCATCTGGCCCACGCCGCCAGCGCGGCCTATACCTCCGGCTGGGACGAATGCCTGGTGGTTGTGAACGATGCGATGGGCGAAGTCGAGAGCCTGAGCGTCTACGATTTTGAAGACGGATATCTGGAGAAAATCCACACCGTCGGCGCCAATGACTCGATGGGAATTCTGTATTCGCTGGTCACGCTCCATCTGGGCTTCGACTTCAATTCCGATGAATACAAGATCATGGGGCTGGCTCCTTACGGCAAACCCGCCCGCTTCCGGGCGTTCTTCGAGAATGCCGTGGAACTTCGCGACGACGGCTCGATTCGCATCCCGATGCTGAAATTGAACCGCACCCGCGAAGAGCGGGAGAACTATACGGCCACGCGCGCATATCTCGACGAAAATCTGATCCCGCGCAGAGCTCCGGCCGACCCTGTTACAACGGACCATGAGGACGCGGCTGCCGCTCTTCAGGAGTGCCTGGACAAAGTGATCCTTCACGTCTGCGGGCACTTCGCGGAGAAGACGGGGTTGCGGCGGATCGCCCTGGCCGGAGGGGTTGCCCTGAACTGCACGGCCAACGGGAAGCTGATGCATTCGGGTTTGTTCGATGAAGTTTATGTGCAGCCCGTGGCCGGCGACGATGGCGTGGCGCTGGGAGCTGCGCTCTATCGCAGCTCGCTTACCCAGGAGATTCCCAACCACCGGCTGCCCGCCCCGCTCTTTGGGCCCCACTACTCCACCAGCGATATTGAGGCCGCTCTTCACCGCTTCAACGACAAAATCAAATGGCAGCGCTTCGATTCCCTCGCAGCCACGTGTGCGTCCGCAGCCCAGCTCATTGCGGAGGGACGGGTGATCGCCTGGTATCGCGGCCGCATGGAGTACGGTCCGCGGGCGCTGGGCAATCGAAGCATCCTGGCCGATCCGGGCCACCCGGAGATGCGGGACCGGATCAACGCCATGGTCAAGAAGCGCGAGGCCTTCCGTCCATTTGCGCCCGCCTGCGCAGTGGAAGAAGCGCACCTGTGGTTCGATGTGATTCCCGGCGAGCAACACCCTTACATGATCAGCGTGGTCGATGTTCTTCCCGAGGCGCGGGCGCAGCTTCCCGCCATCACCCACGTGAACGGTTCGGCTCGCCTGCAGACGGTGAGCGTGAAGGACAATCCGGATTTTCACGCGCTGCTTGTGGCCGTGGGAAAGACCACAGGCCGCCAGATGGTGCTGAACACCAGCTTCAACGTCAAGGGGCAACCGATCGTGAATACGCCCGCCGAGGCGATCGAGACCTTTCTCGGAACCGGCATTGAGTTCCTATTCCTGGAGAACTTCCATGTTACCCGTTCAGTTGCTTGAGTGGAATCGAACCGAAGTCGATTATCCGCGCTTGAGCACCATCGCTGAACTGTTTTTCGAGCAGGCCGCCCGGACCCCGGACGCGATTGCCGTGGTAGCGAAGGACCGCCGGTTGAGTTATCGCGAGATCGACGAGCGTTCCAATCGCCTTGCCCGGCATTTGCAGACTCTGGGCGTGAAACCGGATACATTGGTTGGCGTTGCCATGGGACGGTCGGAAACTCTCGTGGTAAGCCTTCTGGCTATTCTGAAGGCCGGCGGGGCGTATGTTCCCTTGGATCCCACCCATCCCAAAGAGCGTCTTTCCCTGGTCATTGAAGACTCGGGAATGGCGGTTCTGCTCACCACGGCGGAGACACGCGAGCGGCTTCCATTGGATCTCAGCCGACTTACCGTGCTGGACGCCGATGATTCCGGCCTCTCCGCGCACAGCCCTGACGCAGTCGTCTCCAATGCGGAAAGCCACAACCTGGCCTACGTGATCTACACCTCCGGTTCCACCGGCAAGCCCAAGGGGGTGATGATCGAAAACCGGAATGTGGTCAACTTTTTTACCGGCATGGACCGGGCTATCGGTTGTGAACCTGGAGTCTGGCTTGCCGTCACCAGTGTTTCCTTCGATATTTCGGTGCTGGAGCTTCTGTGGAACTTGACCCGCGGCTTCAAGGTGATCGTCCATGGCGACGAGGGGGCGAGCACAATTGCCGATGAGATCGCCCGCCACGGTGTGACGCATCTGCAGATGACGCCGTCTCTGGCGCGCATGTTGACGCTGGATGCGCGCGCGTTTGCCGCGCTGGGTTCGCTGAAGCAGATGCTGTTGGGCGGAGAGGCTGTGCCTGCCTCTCTCATCCACCATCTTCGCCAGGTCTTCAAAGGCGCGATATATAACATGTACGGGCCGACAGAGACTACTATCTGGTCGACAACTTATCGCGTGGGCGAGCCGGAGAAGACGGTTTCGATTGGCCGGCCCATCGCCAACACGCAGATCTATCTGCTGGACACGGAGTTACAACCGGTTCCCGTGGGTGAAATAGGCGAGCTGTTCATTGGCGGAGACGGAGTGGCCCGCGGCTATTGGAACCGTTCCGATCTAACCGCCGAACGCTTTCTTATGATTCCTTCACTTTCCGCGCAACGTATCTACCGCACCGGCGACCTGGCGCGATTTTTAGCCGACGGGAACATTGAGTTTCTGGGGCGCGCCGACTACCAGATCAAGCTGCGCGGGCACCGCATCGAACCCGGCGAGATCGAAGACCTTCTAGAGCACTGCACAGGAGTCCGGCAGGCTGTGGTCGTGGCTCGCGAAGACAGGGAGGGCGATAAGCGGCTGATTGCCTATCTGGTTGCCGAAGCTGCTGAAGCCGAGGCGGCCGGCGCTCTGCGCAACGCGCTGGAGTCGAAGCTGCCCGATTACATGGTCCCTTCAGCCTTCGTATTTCTTCCCGCGCTGCCTCTTACTGAGAATGGTAAGATCGATCGCAAGGCATTGCTCAAACTTCCTCCGCCAAACCTTGCCGCCGGCACGGCCGCGAGCCAGCCCCAATACGAACCCGGCAACGAAATGGAACGCGTTGTGGCCGCCGCGTGGCAGGATGCGCTGGGAGTGTCGAGCGTCGGCATGAACGATAACTTCTTCGACCTCGGCGCCCACTCTCTCACAGTCGCCGAGGTGCAGGCAAAGCTGCAAGATGCATTGAGGCGCGAAATTTCAATCCTGGACCTGTTTCAGTACTCCACGGTAAGTACGCTTGCCAGCCACCTTGCCGGAACTCAACCGGTCGCCGCGGCGACCCAGGTTTCAGACCGCGCACAGCGCCGCAGGCTGGCCCGGCAGCGCTGAAAGGAAAGCGATGAAGCCCTCCACAATTGCAATCGTCGGCATGGCTGGTCGTTTTCCCGGCGCCCGTAACATTCGGGAGTTCTGGCAAAACCTGCACGATGGCGTCGAGTCGATCCGCGACCTCTCCGATGCGGAGCTGAGGTCAGCGGGCGCTACGCCCGAGGAGTTGGCCAGCCCGGAGTACGTGAAACGGGCCTCGGTGCTCGACGATGTTCCCCTGTTCGACGCATCATTTTTCGGCTTCAGTCCGAGAGACGCTTCCATCATGGATCCGCAGCACCGGCATTTTCTTGAGTGCGCATGGGAGGCTCTGGAAGACGCCGGGCACACGCCGCAAGGCTTTGATGGATCGATCGGAGTTTTTGCCGGGTCGGGCATGAACACCTATCTGATCCATAACCTGCTGGCCAACCGGCGGCTGCTTGAAAGCGCGGGATTGTTCCAACTGAAACAGACGGGCAACGACAAGGACGTTCTGTCCACGCGCGTTTCGTATCAACTTGATCTGCGCGGTCCGAGCATCAACGTGCAGACCGCGTGTTCCACTTCGCTGGTTGCGATTCATCTGGCCTGCCAAAGCCTGCTCAATCACGAGTGCGATATGGCGTTGGCGGGCGGAGTTACCATCGAAATTCCGCATGGGCTCGGCTATCTGTACCGGGAGGGCGAGATTCTTTCCTCCGACGGTCATTGCCGGTCCTTCGATGCAAGTTCGAGCGGAACTGTCTTCGGAAGCGGAGTGGGCATTGTGGTACTGCGGCGCCTTGAAGACGCTCTTGAAGACCGCGACAATATCCGCGCCGTCATTCTGGGATCGGCCATCAATAACGATGGCGCGCGCAAGGTGGGCTATCTGGCGCCGAGCGTTGAAGGCCAGGCCGAGGTGATTGCCGAGGCTCTGGAGTTTGCCGGGGTTGGCGCCGAGGAGATCTCCTACGTCGAGGCGCACGGAACCGGGACGGTGGTCGGCGATCCGATCGAGGTGCGGGCCCTCACGAATGCTTTCCGAAAGACTGCTGCAAGCAGTACCTACTGCGGAATCGGATCGCTGAAGACCAACGTAGGCCACCTGGACGCAGCAGCTGGCGTGGCCGGACTGATGAAAACCGTGCTCGCGCTCGAGCATGTGCAACTGCCCGCCAGCCTGCATTTTCAGAAGCTGAATCCCCACATCGAGTTGAAGGGTAGTCCGTTTTTTGTCAACAGTAAGCTCACCGAATGGGCGGCCAACGGAGCGCCCCGGCGCGCCGGCGTGACGGCGTTGGGCATCGGCGGCACCAATGCGCACGTGGTGCTGGAAGAAGCGCCGCCGCGGCCGGCCGAGTCGCGAAATCCAAAGCCCTGGCAGTTGCTGACGGTCTCGGCAAAGACCGAGGCTGCGGCGGATCGCGCCTTTATCAATCTCGCCGATTACCTGCACGCGCATCCCGAGCTGACCCTGGCTGACGTTGCCTTCACCTGCCAGCTTGGCCGCCACGCCTTTCCGCATCGCCGCGCACTGGCCGTCGAGGATACGCGCGAGGCTGTGAGCAGGCTGGCGCAGGCAGAGCGCAAACAGATCGCCTCCGGCGTTGCCGCGGCGACCGCGCCTCCGGTTGTGTTTTTGTTCTCCGGGCAAGGTTCGCAATATCCCGGCATGGGCCGCGAGCTCTACGAGAACGAGCCGGTCTTTCGCGAGACGCTGGATCTCTGCGCGCAATACCTTCTTAAGCCTCTGGGAATCGATCTGCGCCAGGCGCTCTATCCGCCGCAAGAGGAAAAGGAGGCAGCGGCCGAAAAGCTGAATCAGACCTGGCTCACGCAGCCTGCTCTTTTCTCCATCGAATACGCCCTGGCACGCTGGTGGATCTCGCTGGGCTTGGAGCCCGCGGCCATGGTGGGCCATAGCATCGGTGAATATGTGGCTGCCTGCCTGGCTGGAGTCTTCTCGCTCGAAGACGCGCTGGCCATCGTCGCCACACGCGGACGCCTGATCTACGATCTTCCTCCCGGCTCCATGCTCGCTGTTCCGCTAGCCGCCGGCGAAATTAAATTGAGCGGCGCGCTTTCGCTGGCCGCCGTCAACAATCCGGAGATGTGCGTGGTCTCCGGGCCAACGCCTGAGATCGCGGCGCTGGAAGAGAGCCTCGCCAAACAGTCCGTCGCCAGCCGCCGGCTGTTCACCTCTCATGCATTTCATTCGGCGATGATGGACCCCATTCTCGGCGCCTTTGAAAAGCGGCTGAAGGGCATCGCCTTCCAGCCTCCTCGTATCCCTTATCTCTCCAATGTGAGCGGAACCTGGATCAAAGCCGAGGAAGCCGCAGATCCGGCCTATTGGGCGCGCCACATTCGCTCGACGGTCCGCTTCTCCGACTGCCTGACAGAAATCTTCCGCAAGCCGGAGCAGATTTATATCGAGGTTGGACCGGGCAACGCGCTCATAACCTTCACTCGCCAACAGGGCGGCAGGACGGCAAAGGCATTTCAGTCCTTGCCTCATCCGCGCGACACAGTCTCCGGCCTCAGTTGTGCGCTGCAAACGCTGGGCCAGCTCTGGGCTTCAGGGGTAAATGTCGACTGGGCGAAGCTGCATGAACCAGACTCTCCCCGGCGAGTTTCTTTGCCAACTTATCCTTTTGAACACCAGAAGTTTTGGATCGAGGCGGATAAAGTTCAACCTGTGGCCACGCCTGCACCTGCGCCGCCGGTTGAGCGCGTCGCCGATGAGTGGTTCTACCGCCGCGTCTGGAAACCAGTTGCGATAACTCCTGCTTCATTGAACGAGGCCGGCAATTGGATGATTTTCAGCGACTCGCCTGGCCTGGGCGACAAAATCGCCGCTCAGCTCAGGGCAAACAAGCAGGATGTGATTGTGGTCGCCGCGGGCTCCAGTTATAAGCCAGTCAAAAGAGGAAGTTATACAGTTAGGCCGGGGGTTCGCGAAGACTACGATGCGCTGGTCGGAGATTGTTTCAAGAGCGGAGACGCGCCCTGGAAGATCCTCCACCTATGGTCCGTAGTAAAGGACAGTGCGGATGTGGCCCTCGAAGAAACGCTGGAGCTCAGTTTCTTGAGTCCTCTCTATCTTGCCCAGGCGCTGGCTAATCAGGATATTGCGGATGTGGATATTGCTCTGGTCTCTAACCGGATGCAACAGGTTGCCGAGGAACCGGTTCGCGATCCGGCTCGTGCGGTGCTGCTGGGTCCGGCGCGAGTGATTCCGAAAGAGTTGCCGGGAATCACCTGCCGCAGCATCGACTTGGATCTCGAAAACAGCAAGGTGACGGAATGCGCGGGGCAGATTGTCTCCGAGATGGCCTCAATCAGCGAGAATGCGACCGTCGCGTACCGCCGCGGCGAGCGGTTTGTTGAGACGCTTGAGCCCTATGATCTGTCTGCCGCTCCCGAACGTCGCCGATTGGAACGCGGAGGCGTTTACCTTCTCAGCGGCGGATTGGGCGGTATAGGACTGGTGGTCGCCGAGCATCTGGCGCGCGAATTCAAAGCCCGGCTGGTTCTCGTGGGCCGCTCGCCGTTACCCCCCGAGGCGCAATGGGAGGCCTCTCTCGACGATGCCGCGCAGTCCGAAGCCATCAAACGGATCATTCGAAAACTGATTGAAATTCGTTCCCACGCGGGCGGATTGATGGTTGCGCAAGGAGATGTTACGAATCTCGGCCAGATGCGCAGCATTGTTGCCGAGGCTCGGCGGCGTTATGGAAAAATCGACGGCGTTTTTCATGCCGCGGGAGTTCTGGACGACGGACCGTTGATGCTGAAGACCGCCGAAAGCGCAGCCAGGGTGCTTGATCCCAAAGTGCGTGGAACGCTGGTTCTGGAAGAGGCCCTCCGCGATGAGCCGCTGCGCTGCTTCGTCCTGTTCTCCTCCATCAGTTCCATCTTTCCGCCCCCGGGCCAGGTGGACTATGCGGCCGCCAACGCCTTTCTCGATGCCTACGCGCTCAGCCGCAAGGATCCGGTGACTGTGATCAACTGGGGCGTTTGGCGCGAGGTGGGGATGGGCGCGCGCTTCGCCTCTCCGCATCCATGGCTGGAACAGCGACTGCTTGAAACGCCCGATGATATTGTGTACGCCAGCCACTTCTCACTTGAACGGCAGTGGTTGCTCTCCGAGCACAGGCTGATTACAGGCAATGCTGTAATCCCCGGAGCAGGTCACATGGAAATGGCCGCCGGAGCATTTGCGCACGGCAAGCCGCAGGGGGCAATCGAATTCCGCAACGTGTTCTTTCTCACTCCATTGATGTTCGACGAGTCTGAAAGCAGAGAGGTGCGGGTTCAGTTAAAACGAGTTCAGGACACCGGAACGGAGAAGGGCGCCTTCCGCTTCTCAGTTTTCGCGCAGGCCGGCGAGTGGGTCGAATACTCTACCGGCACCATAGCGCCGTGCCTTTCGCGTCCAACTGCAAAGGTCGATCGCGCGGCTATCGCCGCGCGTTGCCGCGGACGTGAATACGTATTCGACGATCAACACCGGACCCGTCAGGAGCGCCAATTGAACTTCGGCCCCCGCTGGCGATCGCTCAGGCGGCTGAGCATGAGCAGGCAGGAGGGCCTGGCTGAGATTGAGTTGGATGAGAGGTTCGCCGCGGACTTTTCCACCCTCCGCGTGCATCCCGCGCTGCTCGATATGGCTACAGGGGCTTCGCTCTACCTGACGGAAGACTACGAACATTCCGACGATCTTTTCCTTCCCATCTCGTACAAAAGGATGAGCGTCTACCGTCCGATTCCCGCCAAGCTGTTCAGCCACATCCGCTCCCGGCAGGAAACTCCGCTTCGCAACGAAGTTGAAACCTTCGATATCACGCTCTTCGACGAGCAGGACCAGGTGCTGGCGGAGATCGAAGGATTCGCGATGCGCCGCATCGGCGATTTCGCGAAGGTCCTGGAGGAGAACAGGCTGGCTCGCTATGCCGCTCACACAGGCGGGGAGCAGCCGATTGAAATCGTCGATCGCCCAAGAATACCGCCGCTCGAAGGCGCGCGGGCTCTTACGCGCATTCTGCTCGCGGCGACTCCCACAGCGGTGGTCGCCGTCGCTCAACCTCCCGAGGAGCTGGACGCGCGCAACCGAACGCCATCGCCGCGGGCAAACGAGGCCACCGCGCACCATCCCGCGCTTTCCGGGGCCGCGCCTGGTGAAGGCGTAGAGGGTACGCTGGCTTCGTGGTGGCAGGAGTTGCTGGGAGTGGAAAAAGTGGGATTGGACGACGACTTCTTTGCGCTTGGAGGTCATTCTCTGGTCGGCGTGCGCCTGTTTGCCAAGATCAGGAAGACCTGGCAGGTGGACCTGGAACTTGCCGTCCTCTTTGAAGCACGCACCGTACGCCAGCTCGCGGATGTGATCACCAGGTCGAAACAGTCGGTGGCGGAACAGAAAATCCGGACTTCCCTGCGGCCCATTCAGCCCAACGGTTCGCGCATTCCCCTCTTTTGTGTCCATGCTGTAGGAGGGGACGTTCTTTTCTATGAGCAATTGGCAAAGGCTCTGGGTCCCGATCAGCCTTTTTATGCGTTCCAGTCTCCGCTCATTACCCGGCCGGAGATGCGCGAGATAAGCATGGAAGAACTGGCGTCCACTTACATCAAGGAGATGCGGGCGTTCTATCCGCAAGGGCCTTACCTGCTGGGGGGCGCGTCCTATGGCGGACTGGTTGCCTTTGAGATGTCGCAGCAACTCCATGCGCAAGGCCTGGGGCCGGGGTTGCTGATTATGTTCGATACCGCTATACCGGGGCATGAGCAACGCGTGGATCCCAAAGATCGAGCACTTACCTTCTGGCAAAATCTTCGCAAAGAGGGTTTACCCTATCTAACTCGAAAAGCCGCGGTCAAGAGGAAATACTGGGGGGAGATATTGCTGCGCCGCGTTCAAGTCGCGGCCGGCGCCTGTTACCGGCTGGCTGGCAAGCCCCTTCCGCTCGACCTTCACTATGTTGAGGTGGAAGAAGCGCATTGGCGAGCCCTGAGGCGTTACACATTCCGTCCGTATGCAGGCAAGATCACGCTCATGCGGGCCTCGGACCGCGGACCCGAGGTTCTTGGCAAGCGCGAGGACCCGACTCTGGGCTGGGGTCCGCTTGCGGGCGGCGGGCTGGAGATTCATGACGTTCCTACTGGGCACATGAATATGCTCTTTGCGCCCAATGTTGAGACGTTTGCCCAGATGCTCAAAGCCGTTCTGCTGTAGGGTCAGCTCAAACCTGCGGAAACCACAACTCTCCACCGGCAGCCAGCCGAGCGGGCGGCGCACTTAAAGGCCGCGCCTCCCAAATCTGCAGCTCGGGAGCAGCCGCTTGCCCGGCCATCAGCGCGATGCGGTGCCCGGCATGTTCCAGCAGGCAAAACCGCCAGCGTCCAGGTTTATCGTCCACATCCCGGTCCAGCTCCAGACGAATTCCCTCCGCGCCGCCAAACAGAAAAGAGAATTTTTTCAGCGGCAGGGTGAGCCCCATGCCCCGCGCCTTGATATAGGCCTCCTTCAGAGTCCACAACCGAAGAACGCGATCGAGTTTTTCCTGCCCGCGCAAGGCCTCAAGCTGGGCCAGTTCCAGCGGGGAAAACACATCAGGGGCAAGCTCGGCGATCTCTCCGGCGCGTTCGCAAGGCTCCGCATCCACGCCCACTTCAGCCCCCCGGGCGATCAGGCAAACGACCAGGCCGGGGGAGTTGGAGAGATTGAAGCGCAGGCCGCACTCCGGTTCGGCGATAGGCTTGCCGTAGCTGTTCAAGGTAAAACGCCAGTCCTGGGGAGCAAGAGGATGATAGTGGGCGAGAGCGGTGCGCGCCAGGGCGTGGGTGGCCAGATATTCACGGGCGTGCCGGTCAAACTTGAACGCCTGCCAGCGTGCATGCTCGTCTTCGCTCAGCAACTGCGCGCACGCTTGCTCGGCCCGGTCCGTTAATAGATCGTCGGGGTATGCGCACCACAGGGAAAGCGGTTCTTTGTCCATGGCAGTGTGAACAGCATAAGTAGCCTACCGCACCTGGCTGGTCTGCTTACTGGCAGAGGCCGGTAGTGGGCTACTTTGAAACGAGGGACTATGGAAAAGCTACTGAATGAACCCAAGACGGCGGGACTCCGCTTCGATAGCCAGCAGGATACTCTCGACTTTCAGGCAAAGATTATAGAGGACTCCAAGGACTGGTTGGCCTACAACGACAGGGATTTCGTTGAACGCTACAAACGAAATGAAGTCGAAATCGTAATCCCATGTTGCATCAGGAACGACGATGGGGCCGAACCTGACCACTACCATCTCATCGTTAGCACTGTCCCATTTATGGGGATCGGGCATAGAGAACGGTCTACCGAATCCTTGAACAGAAGCGCGTCCCCGCCACAAGACAGTTTGCATGGGCGTGACGAATTTATGTTTATTCCCATTACACAATTCGTTCAATGCCCACAGGAGGTCATCGCCTCCTCTGTACGGTTGGAACCCACAAAACAACGATTGAATCTCTTTCGGGAGGTCAGCGGAACGCCCGATAGAACGCCCCATGTTGCCTACATCGTTAGCAAACGGAAATGCACAATTCCTGGCATCGGGTTTACCAGTAGCGACAGCGATGGCGTACCCGGCATTATCCAAAGCACTTCGCAAATTAACAACGATGTCACTGGTGATGTTGCCGAACGCTTCTGGGAAGGGCTGAACAAGTTTTATCTTGTGAATCTCCCAATCCGATGTTTGCGGATCGGGTTCGACAACTTTTGCGTATGGGTTGAGACTATGGAATTCCCGGATTCTCCGGTCGAGATCGGGAAAGAGGTTTTCCTCAGCCCATGCGATCTTGCGCCGCGAACTGTCGAAGGGGTCAGGCATGGCTCAGATTGTATCAACTCTAAGCCGCCATATGCTCTGCTTCGTAGGATTCCCAAAGCGCAACTAAGTCCTTTACATCCCATAGTTTGCCAGTAACGCCAGCGGCCATTGCCGGTGAGCAGCGGAGCGTCCTGTGAATCTGAATGAAGTTATAAGCAAAGTAATTCAGCGCGGTTGCCGCCGCATGATTGCGGAGCTTGCGGCTGAATCCGTTGGAGAGGCGGGTGTAGCGCCGCATTTTGGTTCGCACGGTCCAATTCTGTCTCTCGATGTAGCTGGTAGAGACGTGCTCGGGGTCCGGGTTGCCGCAGACGCGGCGCTCTTCAATGCCGATGCACTGCGCGGGCGAATAGCGTGTTTCATTTTCGGAAGGCTTGCCGTAGATTTTCTGCAATATCGAGTAGTCCACAAACCCTGCAAAGGCCCGGTCAATCGCTTCGACATAGGGCTTGTGGCCGTCGCTGGTGATCTGTACGCGATTCTTCAACCGGCTCGCCAGATCGTCAACAAAGTGCGTCGCGGTGCGAAGGTCACGGCTGCCGAGAGTCCAGCACGGAACCAGCTTGGTATCGGCATCGATCGCAACCCAAAGCCAGATGTCGCCCGCGTCCGGGTGATCCTTCGCAATCTTTTCCGTGCGGTGTTTCTCTTTGCAGTAGACCCATGCCCACATCTCATCAAGCTGCAAGCGACGGCAGTTGAGGTTCTGGAACACTTTGTCCTGGTAGTCGGCGCACACGTCACCAACTTCCACAAGCAAACGCATTACGGTTTTCTTCGCAACGCCGGTCATTCTGACGGTGGACCTGATCGAGCAGCCTTCGATCAAGCAATTAATCACTTGTGCTCTTGTGTCGCCGGATAAGCGGTTCATAATGAGTACAGTATACTAATACGCTTTAGCATTGTCAAGGAGAAAATGATGCTCACCAAAATTTTTCTTTTATTCCAGTCGCGGATTGACGCGCTGATTACCGTGCGGATCTTGAGGTTCTATCAGCATCTTGTCAACACGGAACAGATCAAGCATGTGCCGGGCACACCGCCAGCAGCTACCTAGCCGCCTTCTTTCACGTTGCAACCGGTTGGGGCATATGCCTGAGTGTAGTTTGCAAGCAAATCATCCTCTTCGGCTTTTCGATTTGCTTTGACCGGGTTGGGATGGGCATGGAAGCGGGTTGCGCCCTTTGACTTTATGCAAGCGGACTGGTGATGTTGTTCCGAGTTTCGATCAGTGAGATTACCCTCACCGATGTAAACCGGACGGGACTGATTATCTGCAACCCTTACGAAGATGTAGTTGCCGTCTTCGTTTGCGTCGAAAACGTGAAGAATCGGATAGTCGTAATAGGTGTACTTTGTGCCGGATTTTCCGGTCTAAATGCAGGGTGACGGAGGCGGAGGTGTGATCTTTGGCATGCGGTTTCCTATCCTTTCTCGGTGCTTTTCGCCCATCGTGTTTGAGCGGCCTTTTGAGCCACTTTGCGGCGGTGTTCGGGCGTCATAGTGATTAGTCGGCGCTTGCCGCCTATTCGCCCGCCACGGCGGCCCATGGCGGCCATGACGCGGGATATGTCGGAGCTGCTGACCTTGGCCGGTGTGGGTTCTTCGGTGCCGGTCAAATGGCGAACCATCTGGAAAGCGGCCTTGTTCACGTCTTGGGAATGTGCGGTACTGCTTAAACGCTTTGGCATAGTTCCAGTATGCCACCAAACGGAACGATTGGGCGCTTGAATTCAAAGTAGCCCACTACCCAGAGGCCGCAACCGGGGCATTTCAAGCGGCAAAAGACTATAATCTGCCCTATGGCGGCGAGTACACAAACGAATCCGGCTGGAGCTGAGATTGCGCAAAGCGCGGCGGGAACAGCGCAAAAGCTGCTGGCCCTGGAAGCGCGCCTGGAGCAGTTGGGCAGCCTGATGGTGGCTTACTCCGGCGGCGTGGACTCCGCGTTTCTGGCCGGAACGGCGCATCGCGTCCTGGGCACCCGGATGCTCGCCGTGCTGGCCGATTCGCCCAGCCTTGCCCGGCGCGACCTGGAGCAGGCCTGCGCCTTTGCAAGCGCGCTCAAGATGCCGCTGCACGTGATTGCGACCGAGGAATTGGAGCGGCACGAGTATGCGCGCAACCAGGCCGACCGCTGCTTCCATTGCAAAGACGAGCTCTTTGCGGTGATGGAGGCGCTGGGCAGCAAGCTGGGCTTTACCCGCATCGCCTACGGGATGAACGCCGACGATACTCGCGATTTTCGTCCCGGCCAGCGCGCCGCCGAGGAGCACGCCGTGCTGGCGCCGCTGGCTGAGGCCGGGCTGACTAAAATCGAGGTACGAGCGCTGGCCAAAGCGGCCGGCTACTCGCTGTGGGACCGTCCGGCCGCGCCCTGCCTTTCCTCGCGCGTCGAGTATGGCCGCACCGTAACCCGCGAGGTGCTGGAACAGGTGGAGAAGGCCGAAGAAAGCATGCGGCAGTTGGGTTTTCGCGAGCTGCGCGTCCGCCATCACGGCCCACTGGCCCGCGTGGAGATTGCGCGAGCGGAGCTGCCCCGCGCGCTTTCGATGGAGATGCTGGACGCCATCTCGGCGGCTCTCCGGCAGGCCGGATTCCAGTACGTCGCGCTGGATTGCACTGGGTTCCGTTCCGGCTCAATGAACGCAATTCTGCCCGCGGACGTTTTAAACCGGCGCGGCGCCTAGCCGGCGATTTAGAATCTCAGCCATGCGGATTGGATACCTGGAGTGTTTTTCCGGCATAAGCGGCGATATGCTGCTGGGCGCCCTGGTGGATGCCGGAGTTCCCTTTGCTCGTCTCGAGGAAACGGCCGCCGCGCTGAACCTAGGCGCGCGGCTGGAGATGCGCAAGGTGAGCCGCGGCGGCCTGGCCGCCACCAAGGTGGACGTGCTCACCTCGGACAAACCGGCAAGCAAGCCGGCCCACTCCCACGAAGGTCATACGGAGCACTCGCATCAGGCGCATTCGCATGATTCACATACCTACGAAGATAAGCATGCGCCTCATCGCCCCCTGTCGGCGATTCTCAAGATCATTCGTTCCGCTCCGCTTGCCGATGCTGTGAAAGAGCGCGCCATCCGCGCCTTCCAGTTGCTGGGCGAGGCGGAGGCGGCCATCCATTCCATCTCCATTGAAAAAGTGCACTTCCACGAGGTGGGAGCGGTGGATACCATCGTGGATATCGTCTGCGCGGCGGCGGGTGCGGAGGCGCTGGGCGTGGATCGCTGGCTCTCGTCTCCCCTGAATGTGGGCAGCGGAACGGTCGAGTGCCGGCACGGAACCCTCCCCGTGCCGGCGCCGGCCACGCTGGCCCTGCTCGGCGATGCGCCCGTCTATGCCGCCGGCGCGCCCATGGAACGTGTAACCCCTACCGGTGCGGCCCTGTTGCGGATGCTCGATGTGCGCTACCAGCCGCTTCCGCCCATGCGCGTCAAAGCTGCCGGTTACGGCGCCGGAGGCCGCGAAACGCCGGGGGAGCCCAACCTGCTTCGTCTGCTGGTGGGCGAGCAAGAAGCTGCGCAGGCTGACCAGGCTGAATCCGTCGCGGTGATTGAGACGGTTATCGACGATTCCAGCCCCCAGTTGCTGGGCTACGTCAGCGAGCTGTTGCTGGCCGCCGGCGCGTGGGACGTTAATCGCGCATCTGTGCAGATGAAAAAGGGGCGCACGGGCGTGCAAATGACCGTTCTTTGCCGTCCCGATCTCGCGCCGGCGCTCGAGGACCTGCTCTTCCGCGAAACCACCACCATCGGCCTGCGCTGGAGGCTGGAAAACAAGCGGTCGCTGGCCCGCGAGTTCAAAAAGGTGCAAACCGCCTGGGGCGAAGTGACCATCAAGATAGCCCGCTGGCCCAACGGCACTGTCGCCAACGCTTCGCCGGAGTATGAGGATTGCCGCCTGTTGGCCACGCAGCACTCGGTTCCCCTCAAGCAGGTGATGCAGGATGTCATGCGGGCCTACGCGGCCTTGAATGCAGGAAAGGAGCGGAACTGATGGATCGTGCCGCAATTGAGGCGCTGCTGAACGAAGTGCGCGAGGGCCGCACCGCCGTGAACGAAGCCTTGGACCGCCTGCGCGATCTGCCCTTCGAGGACCTTGGCTTTGCCAAGCTCGATCATCACCGCGCCCTGCGCACCGGAATGCCCGAGGTGCTCTTTGCCGAAGGCAAGACCGCCACGCAGGTAGCTGCAATCTTTGCCCGCATGGCTCAGGCGGGCGGCAACGTGCTGGCCACCCGCGCCTCCGCTGATGTGTTTCGAGCCGTCCGCGACGTCGAACCGCGCGCCCAGTACCACGAGACCGCCCGCGCCATTACGCTTGAACAGGCTCCCGCCGTTCCCGGCAAGGGAACCATCGCCGTGGTCTGCGCCGGCACCAGCGATTTGCCGGTGGCTGAAGAAGCCGTGGTGACCGCGCGGCTGATGGGCAATACCGTCGAGTTGATTGCCGATGTGGGCGTGGCCGGCATTCACCGCCTGCTGGCGCAAAAGAGCGGATTGCAGACCGCGCGCGTGCTTATCGTCTGCGCCGGCATGGAGGGCGCGCTGCCTACCGTGGTCGCAGGCCTGGTGAACGCGCCGGTGCTGGCCGTGCCCACCAGCGTGGGGTATGGCGCGTCGTTTGGAGGAGTGGCGGCGCTGCTGGGAATGCTGAATACCTGCTCGCCCAACGTCTCTGTGGTCAACATCGACAATGGCTTCGGCGCGGCCTGCATCGCTTCGCTCATCAATCGCCTCTGAGAGCCTGTTCAGGAGGATTGAAGGGAATATGTTCTAAGTGGCAGGAAAGTCGCTTCGTTTTTCGTCTAAAGTTGTAGACCGGGGAGTTGAGAACCCGCTAAAGAGCCGTATAATCAGTGCGGTTGGAGCCGGCGAGGAGGTTCCCGTGAAGAACGTACCGGTAAGCTCGAAGTTCATCGCATACCTGGGTGCAATTCTGGCGGTTGGGCTCGGGCTTGCGGCGGCGCAGGAGGCGCCTAAACCGTCTGACGTCGTCGCCGCACAGCCTCCCGTCCGCAATGCCGCTTCAAAGGTTGCGCATATCGTCAATGACCAGTTGATGGAGTCGCAGGACGGCTTCCACTACCGGGTTGTTGGCAAGGTATACAACTCCGGCGACAAGGCGTTGGTCAATGTTTCTATCGTCTATAACATCTGGAAGAAGTATTATCCCAACGGCTCGCTGGTCAAACAGACGGACGGGCAGGTTTCGGCGCGCATCAAGTATCTGCCCCCGAGGCAGATGGTCGATTTTGTAGCTACGGGAAAAGCGCCGATATTTTCTTCTTCCGAGCCGGAACCTATCCAGGCTGAGATTACCGCTGAATTTGCGGAGGAATGAACCCTCTCGTCAAAACAACAGCCGTTCTGCCCACCGTGATGGCTGGAATGGTGAACGCACCGATACTAGCTATGCCAATCAGTGTGGGTGATGTCACGTCGTTTGGAGGAGTAGCCGCGCTGCTGGGTATATTGAGACGTTATTCCCGAATAGGTACTGAGACTGACATGTGCTTCGTCGGTTTCTGTCCACATTTCCACAATTCCGAACACTCGGACGGAACGTGATTCTATTTTTATTTGCTTGGGATATTTCAAGGCGTACAATTCATCTTAAAATTGGACGTCATCAATATGGAAAGCGATTCATTTGCCGAACTTGTTTTTGGGTTTGTGTATACCGTGGGAACTGACGCGGATCCTGTTGTCCGTGTGCTGGATCATTACCTCACGCAATACAAGTACAAATCCAAGGAGTTTCGAGTAAGCGAGAAACTGTAAACACTCGATTTAGATATTTCTTTCAAAGGGCTGTCTGCATTCGACAGGATGAACGCTCTGATGGATGCAGGAGATGAAGCATGCAAGCGTGCTTCAGACGACAGCATACTTGCAGTAATGGCGATTAATGAGATTGCCTCCCAACGTCCAGAGGATGAAGAGAAAAAGCCAGTGATGATGGAGCGAACCGCTCATCTCATTCGCTCTCTAAAGAGACCTGAAGAAGTTCAGCTATTGCGACAAGTATACAGACCAGGCTTTTTTCTGATCGGGATCGCTGACGACGACGATTCGCAGATGGCTTACCTGACCAAGGAAATTGGGCTGACAGTCAATCAAGCCGAACAACTAATAATAAGGGACCAAGATGAGCAACTTACATTTGGGCAACGCACGAGAAATACCTTTTACTTGGCAGATGTATTCGTCCAGCGCAGAAGTGAAGCATATAAAAAACAATTGGAGCGTTTCTTAGACCTGATCTTCGGTCATCCATTCAAGACACCGACTCGAGAAGAGCATGCGATGTTCATGGCGTATGCCTCAGCAGCTCGATCTGCACAACTTGGACGTCAAGTTGGTGCTGCAATTGCGACCCCAGAAGGTGATGTGGTCGCGGTCGGTATGAATGAGGTTCCATCGCAAGATGGTGGCCCTTATTGGGATGGCGATCCTATTGACCATCGGGATCACACGAAGAGAATCGACTCTAATATTGAACATCGCAATCGGATAGTCAAAAGTATCGTCGATAATCTCGGCGGCAAGCTTCTAATATCTGCCAATATATTGCCTATAATCAGGAAGGTCGTAGGCAATCTGAAACCTCAAGCCTTACCGGATACTATCGATCAACTTGCCAACGAAGAGGTTGGGAAAAACAGTAGTTCACTTGCAAGTAACACGGATGTTTCCGAGGCGATACATTCAAGTGACCTCCGCGACATCACAGAGTACGGCCGAGCAGTACATGGAGAAATGGATGCCATCCTGACGTGCGTCAGGCTCGGAGTCAGTGTCCAAGGCAAATATCTGTTCGTGACAACATTTCCTTGTCACAATTGCACGCGACACATTCTTGCTGCAGGTATCAAGAAGGTTTACTACATCGAGCCGTATCCGAAAAGCAGAGCACGCGATCTTCATTCGGATGCGATATGCTTTGATGAGCGGGAGGCAAAGAAGACGGGGAAGATTCCGTTCCTTCCTTTTGTAGGTATCGGACCGCGGCGTTACCTCGATCTCTTTTCACTAGACCTAAGCAGCGGGCGTGTTATTGAACGCAAGGATGATAATGGAATTCCAGTCATACCGGCGAGATCAATGCGACCTCCTCGTGTGCCAATGGTGCCGCTAAGCTATTTGGAGCGCGAGGATAAACTGCTCGATGATTTTGGGGATGTTTTACGGAAATTGCAAGGAGCCAAACATGACTGACTCGAAATTGAAAGAACACTACTCGTTAGACCACATGCGAACTCTGGATAGGGCGAGCGAACGTGTGAGTTCCTGGCCGCAGTGGAAACGGAAGACGTTCCGGTATAAGGGGACCGAGTCGAGCAAATCGAAGGAGATGGAGTGCACCAAAGAAACAACCAATCAACAAAAATAATGGTTCCCCAAAGAACGCAATCATTAGGAAGTTGTTTTCTTGACAATCTCCAGACACAAGAGATAGCGGTAAGTCTCCAATCTGTGATGCAGATCACAGTCTGGCGCCTGCCTGTGCGCCGATCATTCTTCCTATATAGGTAACGCCCGCACGCGGCGTGTGGAGGAGAATTGTGGCCCGTTCCAGGTTGCCGCTGTGGCGCAGAATCTCGCAGATCTTCTTTCTGCTCCTGTTTCTTGCGCTGCTGACCTTTACATCGCTACGCTCCACGCCCGGCGCCACGGGCGACATTCATCTGCGCGCCCCGGTGCGCCTGTTTTTCGAGTGGGACCCGCTGGTGGCCGTGGTCAACGCGCTGGCCGGCCACGCGCTCTATCGCGGCCTGATCTGGAGCCTGCTCATCCTGCTGCCCACGCTCTTTCTGGGGCGCTTTTTCTGCGGCTGGATCTGCCCCATGGGCACGCTGCAACACTTCGCCGGCAGCCTGCCCTCGGAGGCCAAGAGGGGCAAGCAGCGCATCGACTCAAATAGATATAAACGCTGGCAGACGGTCAAATATGTGGTGCTGATCGCCGGGCTGGCGGCCGCCTGCTTCGGTTCGGCGGCCATCGGCTGGCTCGACCCTTTCAGCCTGCTGGTCCGGTCCTTTGGATTATCCTTGTTGCCGGCCTTCAACTTCGCCGTGCGTTCGGTTCTCTCGCCGCTTGAGCACAGCCACGTAACGGCCATCAAGGCGACGGGCGAGACGCTGCACACGGTCCTGCAATTCACGGTGCTGGACTTCCGCCAGGCGCATTTTGCGCAAAGCCTGATCCTGGGAATTTTATTCGTGGCCATTCTCCTGGCCAGCCTGCGCGTTACGCGCCTGTGGTGCAGGGCGATCTGCCCGCTGGGCGCTCTCCTGGGCGCGGTCTCCCGCTGGAGTGTGCTGGGGCTGCACAAGGACCCTGACGCGTGCGACAGTTGCAACCGCTGCCTGCTCGACTGCCAGGGCGGCGACAACCCCATTGGCGGCGTGCCCTGGCGCAAGGCCGAGTGCCTGATGTGCATGAACTGCCTGGGCAGTTGCCCGCACGACGGCCTCCAATTCCGCTTCTTCCGCAAGGAGAAGGAGGTCGCCTCGCCGGACCTTGGCCGGCGCAGAACGATCACGGGCCTGGCGGCCGGCGCGGCGCTGGTTCCGCTGATGCGCGCCAACACCGGCCTGGGCAAGAGCCGCCACGAACGGCTGCTGCGTCCGCCCGGCGCGCTCGACGAGCGCGATTTTCTCTCCCGCTGCATCCGCTGCGGCGAGTGCATGAAGGTTTGCCCCAATACCGCGCTCCATCCCACGCTCGAAGAGGCCGGCCTGGAAGGGCTGTGGTCGCCCACGCTGGTGCCGCGCATCGGCTACTGCGAGCCCAGTTGCGTGCTCTGTTCCGAGGTCTGCCCCACCGGCGCCATCTGGCAGATTACGCCCAAAGAAAAAGGCTGGGTGGTGGGGGTGGGCACGCAGAACCCGGTCCGCCTGGGCACCGCGTTTTACGACCGCGGCCGCTGCCTGCCCTGGGCCGAGGCCACCGATTGCATCGTCTGCGAGGAGTGGTGCCCGGTTTCGCCCAAGGCCATTTATGTTGAAGAAGCCCAAGTGATCGACTCGGCCGGAAACACTAAGACGCTAAAGCAGCCGCGTGTCGATCCCAGCCGCTGCGTGGGCTGCGGCGCCTGCGAGTATGCCTGCCCGCTGCAGGAGCGCCCCGCCGTCTACGTCACCAGCATCGGCGAAAGCCGATCGCCGGGCAGCCAGATTTTGCTCAACCGTAAGTAAAGGAGACCGTTCCGCATGATTCGTTCGAGGATTTGGATCGTGGCCACCACGGCCGTTGTGATGGTAGCTGCAACCGCCGGTACAGGATGCAAAAAGCACCAGTTCGACCCCTTCCCGGCATCGGGTGCGGTCGCTGATTGGCAAAAAACCAGCGATACCCGCACCTTTGCGGCCAAAGACCTCTGGCAGTACATCGACGGCGACGCTGAACAGTACATCTCCGCCGGCGTGGTCTCCACCTCGACCTCCGACTACAAATATCAGAACCAGTTGGAAGCTACCGTGGACGTGCACACCATGGGCGATGCGGCGGGCGCGCGCAAGATTCTGGAGACTGGAACCAGCGACGCCAAGCCCATTCAACTGGGCGATGCGGGCGTCGCGTACGCACAAAGCGTCATCTTTCGCAAAGGCCCGTATCTGGTGCGCATCGTTGCCTATGAGTCCACGCCCGGCACGCCGCAGGCTCTGCTTGCACTGGCGCACGGCGTGGAGGCGAAACTGTAAAGACAGTGGCCGGAGCTCCGGCCGGAGCAGAACGAAAGGTGAGAATTGGGATGAAAAGCCGCCGGGAATTTATCAAGACCACAGCAACCGGAGCCCTGCTGCTGGGCTCGTCCGCCGCGGCGGACAAATTGGGATTGGCCGCCATGCTCGACCAAAACGCCCGGCACGCCGCAACCGGCAAGTCCAAAGTCGTGGTTGCCCGCGATGCGGCCCTTCATGGACAAGACGGGCAACTGGACGAAAAGCGCGTGCTCGCTCTGCTCGACCGCGCCATCGCCGCTTACACCGGACACGACAAACCCGTCGAGGCCTGGAAGCGGATTGTGCCTGTGGACAAGGTCATCGGCCTCAAGGTAAACGGTCTGGGCGGCAAGGGAATTTCCACCCACGCGGCGCTGGTGATGGCCGTCTGCGAGCGGCTGCAGCAGGCCGGCGTCAAGCCAGGCAACATCCTGGTGTGGGACCGAACCGCCCGCGATCTTCAGGCGTGCGGGCTTACCATCTCCACCGACCCCAACCACATCCGCGTCTACGGCTCCGATGTGGCAGGCTTCGAGGACCAGCCGGTAGCGTTTGGCTCGGCAGTCAATGTGAAGCTGGCCAAAATTCTTACCCGCGAATGCGACATGGTGCTCAACCTGCCCATCCTCAAGGACCACGAGATGGCGGGCGTTACCTTCTCCATGAAGAATATGTTCGGCGTGGTTAAGCATCCCAATGAACTGCATGCCGACGGTTGCAACCCCGGCGTGGCCGACCTGAACTGTATTCCGGTCGTCCGCCAGAAGGTTCGCTTCACCATTGGCGACGCGATGACCTCCGTCTATGACGGCGGGCCCGGCTTTCATCCCGAGCGCCTCTGGCAGCCCAACGCCCTCATCGTGGGCGAAGACCGCGTGGCCCTCGATCACACCGCGTGGAAGATGATCGAGCGCAAGCGCGCCGAGGTGGGGATGCCGACTCTTGAGGGTGTGGGCCGTCCGCCGCTCTACATCGCCACCGCCGCCGACCCGGCGCACGGGTTGGGCTATAACGATCCACAACACATCCATTTGCTGGAAGTCTAGCTGCTCGAAATTTGACCGGGAGGATGAACATGGCCGGGGAAAACGAACCGACGGCGGACGGGAAACAGACGCAGGCGCCGGGGCTCACGCGCCGCGAGGCGATGCTGCAACTGCTGCGCGTAGGCGGCGTAGCCGCGGGCGCGGCGGGCGCCGGCGTCTGGCTCAGCGAGCACAGCTTCCGGCCGGTTCCGGCACAGGCCGAGCAGGCGCGGCGCGACCATCGTCCGCCGCGGCGGACTTCCGATTCTCAATTACCTCAACTTACCGTGGTGCAAGGCGGAGAGCCGCGCGCTCTGGTACAGCGGGCACTCGAAGACCTGGGCGGCATCCGCCGCTTCGTCAGCCGCCAGGACGTGGTGGTCCTCAAACCCAACATCGCCTGGGACCGCACCCCGGAGCAGGCCGCCAACACCAATCCCGAAGTGGTCGCCGAGGTGGTGCGCCAGTGCTGGCAGGCCGGGGCCAAGCGCGTGATCGTCACCGACGTCAGTTGCAACGAGCCGCGCCGCTGCTTTCAGCGCTCCGGCATTCAGGCTGCGGCGCGCGCCGAAGGCGCGGAGGTCATTCTTCCCGATCCCGAGCTGTATCGCGAAGTCGATCTCGGCGGCGTGGTGCTCAAGAGCTGGCCGGTCTTTACGCCGTTTCTTGAAGCCGACAAAGTCTTCAACCTGCCTATCGCCAAACACCACGGGCTGGTCGGCGTCACGCTGGGCATGAAGAACTGGTACGGCATCCTGGGCGGCCAGCGCAACCGCCTGCACCAGCAGATTCACCAGAGCCTGGCCGACCTGGCCAACTTCATGCTGCCCACGGTCACTCTGATGGACTGCTACCGCATCCTGCTGCGCAACGGCCCCACCGGCGGCAACCTCGAAGACGTGGCCCTGAAAAAGACCATGGTCGCCGGAACCGATCCCGTGGCTCTCGACGCTTATGTCGCCAAGGCTTATTGGAATCTGGACCCCGAGCATTTGCCTTATCTGGAGATGGCCGCCGCCCGCGGCCTGGGTACCGTAGACTTCGAGAAGTTGGCGGTCAAGGTCAGCCAACTAGCATAGCTCGAACATTTCCGGTCCGTTTATGATTCATTGCGACAAGGCGCTGCGCGCAAATAGGCCTTACAATTTCGCACAAATGCGCTATACTAGTTACAACAGTGACAAGGTAAGGATTGCAACATGAAAACAGCCCCTTCGATGGTCGTCAGCATGCGCATCCCAACGGAAAGCGGAAAGCGCCTCAAGCGCATGGCCAACCGGCATGGATGGACCCCCAGCGACGCAAGCGCGCGTCTGGTCGAAGAGGGCTTGCGCCGCTCGGAGTTCGCATTCATCGACTTTCGCGATACACCAGCGGGCCGGCAAGCCTGTATCCAGGGCAGTTCGCTCGCCGTATGGGAGATCATGATGCTCCTGCCCGGCTATAAAGGAGACGCCGCTGCCGTGGCCAAGCATCTACGATGGCCGCACGTGAAGGTTCAGGCTGCAATCCACTATGCGGAGGCGTTTCCCGAAGAGATCGAAGAAGCAATCGCCGATAACGGCGCGATGGATTTTGAGGCGCTGAAACGCATGCTGCCGCAGGCCGTCGAGTCCGTTGCCGGGAAAGAGTCGAAGCGCTGAAATGCTCAAGCTGCTTCTCGATGAGCACATCTCGCCTGAGGTATCCGGCGGTTTGCGCCGCCGCAGCCGGGTGATCGTCGTTTACGCGTTGGTGGAATGGGAGGGCGGAAACTTCCTGGGGCAGGATGACTCCGCCTGCCTGCGGGAAGCCGCCGCCCAGGGAATGACCCTTGTCACCTATGACCGGCGGACGATTCCGCCCCTGCTCAAAGCCTGGGCGGAGGAAAAGCGCCCGCATGGCGGCGTAATTTTCATTGACGAGAAGTCCATTTCGCCGGCGGACATCGGCGGGTTGGTTTGGGCTTTGGCGACACTCCAAAAAGAGGCCGGGAAATGGGACTGGACGAACCGGGTTGTCTTCCTTCGCCGTAGAGCGTGAACAGGCCCTAATGGTGTGCGAGTCCACTCGTAGCAGCGAGCCTGGTTGCGTCCATGGTGCGCACCATGGAGTCGCGCGGGAACTTCTCCAGCGGTTCGTGCAGCCAGCCGAAACCAAACGGGATGCCGCGCGACAGCGAAACACTACGACACTCGGCGTAGACGCCGCCATCGGCTTCTTCAAAGCGCCAATACGAGTTCAGCCGCCACAGAAAGCCCTGGTCGGTGCCGTCCTGCTGAATGCGCGAAGAATGGGAGATGATTTCCATCCGATCCGCTGCCGGCGCGCTGTAACTCACCTCGTATTCGGAGTCGTAAGTCAGAGTGATGAACTGCTTGTTCTGCATCTTTAGAAACACCCGGAAGCGACCGCCGTCCTGCGCGAGCAATTTCGAATCGATAACATCCGGCGCGTAGATGCGCTTGTAACTCCCGTAGTCCTGCATCAGCGTGCGCACTTCCGCAATATGGGCGCCGGGAAAGAAAGAAAAACCCAGCCAGTCGTGAATCAGCCCGCCGGGAACTTGAACGTCTCCGCTTCTCTGCTTCACGACGACAGTCTGGCCTTTGCGGGCGGCTGTCTTTGCCTCAGGGTGCGCATCGGAGTAGAGGAATACCCCGTCGCGAAGTTGCTTCTCTGCCGCCGCAATGTATTGATCGAACGCCCGGCTGGTATCCGCCGCCGGCTCAACGCCCAAGGTAGGTACCGCAAACAACACGGCTGCCACGACCAGGAATGCGCGCATATCTCATCTTGTCGTCCGTGCGCTGCCGTCGTCAACTCGCCTGTTTCCGGATGACTGATCCTTCGCACAGATTTTTGCCGCAAGGGCTGCAGCCCACTCCCCGTGACGGTCTTCCTACTCCCGCGCTACAATTCGATGGGAGTTCCTCCATGACCCAATCCCGTCGTACCTTTCTTAAGAGCAGCGCGGCTTTGGCCGCAGTTTCCGTGCTCGCCCCGCGCAAGTCCATCGCTGCAGAGCCCACCACGCCTGCCCCGCTCAGCGAGTTCGGCTACGCCGAGATCGAGCTGCTGGACGGACCGCTCTGCCAGCAGTTCCAGACCAATCACGCCTTCTATCTGGCTCTGGATGAAGATATGCTGCTCAAGCCGTATCGCCAGCGCGCCGGATTGCCCGCGCCCGGCGACGATATGGGCGGATGGTACGACTGGGTGGACGGCATTCATCTCAACGACAGTCACGGTTTCTGCCCCGGCCATACCTTTGGCCAGTATCTCTCCGGATTGTCGCGCAACTATGCCGCCACCGGCCACAAGCCTACGCGTGAAAAGGTGCAACGTCTGGTGCGCGGCTATGCTGCCGCTATTTCGCCCAGGTTCTACGAAGGCAACCGCTTTCCCGCCTACATCTACGACAAAGTTTCCATCGGCCTGCTCGACGCGCATCGGTTTGGCATGGACTACACGGCTCTCCAAACTTTGGACGCCACGGTGGATGCTGCCCTGCCTTACCTGCCGCCCAGGGGATTGTCGCGCGCCGAACAATACGCGCGGCCGCACACCGATGATTCGTTCTGCTGGGACGAGCCTTATACCTTGCCGGAAAATCTCTTCCTTGCCTACAAGTGCGGCGCGGGCGACCGTTATCGCGATCTGGCCAAACGCTTTCTGGCCGACGACTGGTACTTTGGCCCTCTGGCCGCGGGGCAGAACGTTCTACCCGGCAAGCATGCCTACAGCCACGTGAACGCGCTCTCGAGCGCCATGCAGGCTTATCTTGTGCTGGGCAGCGAAATGCATCTTCAAGCAGCGCGCAATGGCTTCGATTTTCTGCGCACGACGCAAAGTTTTGCCACCGGCGGCTGGGGTCCGGACGAGCTATTCCGCGCGCCCGGCAGCGGCGAGATGGGAGAAAGCCTGATTAAGTCCCACGAGAGTTTTGAAACTCCCTGCGGCGCCTATGCCCAATTCAAGATCACCCGCTATCTTCTGCGCGTAACGAAAGACAGTCGCTATGGCGACAGCATGGAGAAGATTCTCTTTAACACCATCCTGGGCGCCAAGCCGATGAAGAAGGATGGTCACGGTTTTTATTACTCCGACTATAACAACGATGGTTCCAAGGTCTATTACTCCGACCAGTGGTCCTGCTGCACAGGGACCTTTGCCCAGATCACCGCGGATTACGGCATCAGCGCCTACTTCGGCGATTCCAAAGGAATTTATATCAACCTGTATGTGCCGTCGCGCCTGACATGGTCGCGGGGCAGGGAAGTTATCTCATTTACCCAGATGACAAACTACCCTCATCAGCCGGTGACCCAGATCTCAATCGACGCCGCAATGCCCAGCAAATTCCCGGTCTATCTGCGCATTCCCGCCTGGGCCGGACCCAAGACCACAGTCGCAGTCAACGGGAAGCAGGTTCTCTCCGGTCCCACGCCCGGCCAGTTTGCCCGTCTGGACCGCACCTGGATGACCGGCGACCGGATCGAAATCGAGTTCGATATGCCTACAGTGCTGGAAGCCGTGGACCCGCAGCATCCCGATCTGGTGGCGCCGGTGCATGGACCGCTGGCGCTGTTCAGCGTCGGCGCGATTCCGGCAAAGATTCGCAGGCAGGAACTTCTCACCGCAGGCCAGGTATCCGCCAGCTCAACCGATTGGCAGGCACAAACCGTCAAGGGCAAACTAACACTTCGGCCCTTCGCCTCCATCCAGGACGAGCATTATCGCCTTTACCTGAAAGTCGATGGCTGAACGGCCGATACAAGGCCGAGGCGATGTTCGCGACCGATGAATTGGTCTCTGCCTCACGCTCTATATATGGCAATGTCCGCGAGGGCAGGCATGAGATGCCGTCGTCTGGCGCTTAAGAGAAACGCCGTTTGATGCATAACATCTCGCTTCAATCTGCCAACTCGAGCGTTCTTTGATTTCTGTCTGAACCGATTACTGGTTGAGATAGTTGTGGCGATGGTGACGATAGTGGTGGTGGTGGTGGTGGTCTACTACCACCACAACCTGCGCCTGCGCCGCATAAGGTAAAGCGAAGCAGAAGACGAGAGCCAATCCAAGCAAAAACTTTTTCATACCTTAGTGTGACGCGCTCGATGGTTAATTACAGAGCTATATTGACCTGTGCGCGCAAACGCGCATTTACGCACAAACGATTCAGGCCGGGACTGAATGTCCCGGCCTGAGTCTCAGACAAATTTACCGCAGACCAATGAGGATCAGTCTCCGGCTACCGGCTCGGCTTCCAGCTGCTCGACGGGCTTGGCGGGGCCGATGGAACTGAGAGTAACCAGTCCCTCGATCGGCTTTTCGCCCAGCACATGCTCGCGATAGAGGCTGGCCATGTGGGCATTCTCCGCTTCCTGTTTCAAATCGCGGGCGCGCAGCCTTTCCTCGCGGGCGTTCTTGGCGATGCCCAGCTCGTCGAGCGTGTGGTTGGCCTCGGAGTTTACGTGCTCCATGTTCAGCGCCAGACCGTGGCCCACCTGCGTCATGCCTACCTTCTTGCCGCCGGCGAAGATCTCATGGCGGCCGTGCTCCTCATACCACTTGGTGAGGGTGGCCGTCATGTGCATCTTCTCGATGATGTTGCGCCAGCCGATGCCCGTGTTATAGGCGCAGAAGCTGATCTCGCCTTCCTGCGTGGCGTAGGGGATGATGCACTGCTCGGTGCGGCGGAAGTCGTAGTTGAACAGGTCCTGGAACCACATGCCGGCGATGAAGAGGAAGTTCCAGCGGTCCTGGCGCCGCTTCTTAATATCTTCCAAAGTCCGGTCGCCCTTCACGCTGCCGTAGTTCTTGCCGGTGGCGTTGAAGGTCTTGTCCATCTTCTTCATCATGTCTGTGATCTTGAAGTGGGTGGGCGACTGGAAGGGATCGTAGTTGCGCAACAGCGCCAACCCAAAGCCGATGACCGAAAGCCACTTGCCGCGGGCCGCGTCGTTGACCTTGGCCAGGTCCTTGGCCACCTTGTTCATGTTCAGGAAGGCGGTTACGGGCGCCGATTCCTTGGTTTCCTTGTCGATCATCAGCGCCATGCCGATGCCGCAGTTGGGATGGCAGCCGCAACTGAGCTGGCCCCACTCGGCGGCGGGCCCGTGAATCAGGTCGGCCCAGTCGGAGAAAGTGCTCATAAAGCTGATGGGGAACCAGTCGCGTTCCGGCTCGCCGACGCCCACCTGGCTCTTTACGTCGTGCGCCATGTGCGAGAGCGTGTAGCGCTGCGCGATGCGGCGCTCGTCGGAGATATCCTCGTCGCGGCCGGTAAAGCTGACCGGCTGGAAGCTCAGAAAGCTGATGGTCTTGGGATTGTCGAGGGCGAACTGGATGATGCGGCCCACCTGCTCGTTATTGATCCCGTTGATGATCGTCGTCACCGGCACAATCTCCACGCCGGCTTCGTGCAGGTTGTTGATGGCCTGCAGCTTTACGTCGAAGAGATTGCCCACCTTGCGGTGCGAGTTGGCGGCGTTGCCGATGCCGTCGAACTGGAGATAGACGTAGCGAAGGCCGGCTTCGGCGGCGGCGCGGCACAGCTCCTTGCTCTTGGCGAACTCGATGCCGTTGGAGGCAGCCTGCACGCTGTTGTAGCCCACCTTGCGGCTGTAGGCTACCGCGTCAAGGAAGTAAGGCGACAGCGTGGGCTCGCCGCCGCTGAACTGCACGCTCATCTGCCGCTTGGGCTTGATGGTGATGGCGTTGTCGAGCATGGTCTTGATCTCGTCCCACGTCAATTCATGGACGAAGCCCACCTGGTTGGCGTCCATGAAGCAGGGATCGCACATCATATTGCAGCGGTTGGTCAGGTCGATGGTGAGCACCGAACCGCGCCCGTGGGTGACGGTCGAGGTGCCGTGATGGTGCAGCTTTTCGTCGCCCTGGCCATGCGCGCGCATATCGCGGCCGGGGAAGCTCTCTTCAAGGTGCTTGAAGAAGGCCGTGTCGATCGACATTACGTCTTCAAAGTGGCCGTGCTTGGGGCAATCCTTGACCATCAGGATCTTGCCGTCGCGCTCGATGATCTGCGCCTTGATCTCGCCCACCTTTTCGTTCAGCAGAACCTCGTGCGGCAGCTTGCCGTCCAGAATCTGCTTGCGAATCTCCGGCACGCACTTGGGACACAGCGAGTCCGTGGTGCGCGGCCAGCCCAGCGGCGGCTTTTCCTTCTCGTAGCTCTTTTGCAGCGGCTTGTCGCTCCACTTGGGCGTAAACGATGGATTCGGGCTGATGCGGTTCAGCCGCTCATAAACGAACCACGCACCCCTGGCCGCGTAGACGGCTGCTTTCTCGGCATACTTGATGGCTTTGGACATAATCTATGGTCTCCTCAGTTTGAAGTGTTACCGGCGACGGATGCTCGCCCGGTCCAGACCTCGGCTTCCCGGAAGGTGGGGAAATCCAGTGTCTGAAATTCCAGTTCTAGGGTAACCGCGCATCCCGGTCAACCCAAAGAGGTTGCAGTGAACGGCAGTATCTGCCAGCGAACGGCAGCAAGGCGCAGGGAACGGTTGGACCAGGTTGGCAGCGTTCAGCCCCTGGCCTGCCGCCGCCTACGGCCCGCTGGTCTTGGCCACCTGGTTGATGATTCGCTGGAAGAGGACTACGCGGAGGTGAATGCGGCGGGCCACGTCGGGCAGGAACTCATTGACGAAGTTTTCGATGGGCGCAGAAGCCAGCCCGGTGCCATAGCGCTCCACGCTGGCGGAGAAGTGGGTCTGCTGGCCGGGCACGTAGAGATTGCCGATCGCGACGGCGATGGCGTAGCCACCAAGGTTGGCGTAGTTCAGCATCTCCCGGCCGTTGTCGCCCTGGGTCCAAACGACCTGATAGATGGCGTGGCCAATCCTGCGCTTCATGGTGGCGTTGGGCAAGCGGTGGTAATGCGGGTCCTGGTGGACGATGGAAGGAATCACAAAAGTGCCAAAAAACTCGCCGGTAATATCCTGGGTATAACTGACGCCCACGTAACGCCCGAAGCCGGTCATTCCGGGGCCGTAGGGAGAGTGGGCATTGGAACCCACCGCGATGGCGGAGCTGCCCAGAATGGTGACGGCGTTGAATGGATCGACCACATTGCGCACCGCCAGCCAGGCCTTTTCTCTGGCCTTCATTGGCTTCACCTGCGGTCCGGTCAGGAATCGGGCATACCAGTCAATAAAAGGCTCAAGGGGCGGGCACGGCGCCGGTTTCAGGCTCTGATTCAACACCGGATTGGCGGGGTTTAGAGCCATGGCCGCCGCGGCTCCCGCCTCCAATACGGCAGTGCCGTCTCTCTTGATATGACAAGGCTCGATAGCCGGGGCTTTGGCGCGGACCGGGAGCTGCGGTTGAGGGGTTTCCGGCAGAGGCGGCTGGGGTTTGGGGCTCTCAGCCTGTCCGGCCCAGCCTGGGCCGGCCTTCAAAAGCAGCGCTGCCAGAAAAACGGCCAGGCGGGCAATCCGTAGCCCCCGCATCCGGCGATGCGTGCCGGCGCACCCTTTACGGTAGTCTTCTGCTAAACGGCTCTGCAAAGGCCGGTCCTCGCTGGTCGCAGGTCGGGCTGTTCACATACTGTGTGCAAAACAGGTCCGCTTCCAGATCGGTCGACCGCAATCGCCGCCGGAGAACGGCCATCAACGCCCGCAATAAAAGTCTGACGCAGATTTTCAATCAATAGTAACTCAAGACCATCACAATGAGTCCAGATTAATACAAACGGGAAGCGAACTCCGGCAGCGAATCCCCGTATTGACGATTGCGGCACCTTTGGGTCTTCCGCCATTGACGCGCCTCGCCGCGCCCCTCCAGACTGAGGGTGGGGTTACTCGTAAGACAATACCAGCCGGAGAGGTCTCGCCTTGAGCACTTATCCCCCTTCCGGCCCCGGTGCGGGCAGCGTGGGCCAACGCATTGAAGAGGCCATCGAACTGATCGAGATGGAGCTGCGCCACGCCGCCGCCTATGTGAACGATGCAGTGATCCCGCAGGTCCGCAGCGAGTCAATCTCCGCCCTGCGCACGGTGGCCGATTCTCTGCGCAACTTCGCCGACCGCCTGGACGGGCAGTCTGACCGGCAGCCCAGTCCGCCAAAGGACCCGCGCCCCTGATGACCTTCTCCGTCCTGCTGCGGAATCTACGGCGCTGGGCAGGCTGGGGAGTAATTTCCCTGGCGCTCGTGTTCTTGTGCGGCTGCGGGCATCACCACAAAGCGGCCAAACAACCCCCACCCGAAGAGATGGCGCCGGAGGTTCAGGAGCAGTACTCTGAGGAGCCCCAGCCGCCCGCGATCATTCCCCCCACGCCCGCGCCGCCGGGCGGGGTCAGCGCCGAAGACCTGGATTACGTGGCTACCCATAGGCCCATCCTGACCGAGGTGGGCCTGGCCACCTGGTATACCGCGCCCAAGGGCCGCAAAGCCGCCAACGGCGAGGTCTTCAGCGATCACGACCTGACCGCAGCGCACCGCACCCTGCCCATGGGTTCGCTGATCGTGGTCACCAACCTGAAGACCGGCCAGCACAGCGCCATGCGCATCACCGACCGCGGTCCCTTTGTGGAGGGCAGGATCATCGATCTCACCATCGCTTCAGCCAAAGCCACAGGCGTTTACCGGGCCGGCCTGGTCCAGGTCCGCGTGGACGTTTACAAGACCCCCAAACCCATCCATACGGGCGGCCGCTGGTGCGTGCAGATCGGCGCATTCCACAGCGAGCGCGAGGCCAACCGGCTCAAGGAACAGCTTATGCGCAAGTACCCCGGCGCCAACGTGATCGAGTTCCCCGGCGAGGACAGCTATTGGGTCCGCATCCGCCCCGAGGGCGACGACCGCGAGCAGGCCGAGTCCATTGCCCGCCACCTGCGCCCCAGCGAGGGCGAGGCCTTCCTCACCCGGCTGGACTAAGAAGCTGTCTAAAAACTCGTTGCTTTGAAAGGGCACGGCTTTAGCCGTGCCGTCGAAGCAGTCAAAACGAGAAGCGGCTTTAGCCGCTGAGGGAGTGCAAGTAGTTGAAAATACATCTCCTCGGGGGCTAAATGTGAAGTTTCAATAGGTTGTTGTCCATTCGGTCGAGAACTGGGAAGCTGAAGTTGCGAAACAAAAGCAATCCCAGGAGACCGAATGGACTATCACTATCATGCTCGACTGACGATTTACAG